>JBGANY010000015.1:0-42507 GCA_044222005.1 Methylotenera sp. | reverse complement strand
AGAAAGTAAACAAAAAACCTTTGTTAATCCGATTCGAATTATGAGGAGAAAAACATGCAAAGCCCGTTAAAGCTGACAGTTCATGGCGTCGACCACTCGGAAGCGCTGGAAGCGCGGATTCGCGCCAAGGTGGAAAAACTTGAGGAATTTTTCGACCATATTACCTCCTGCCGGGTTGCGGTAGAAATGCCGCACAAACATAGCCAGCAGGGTAAACAATTTAGTGTGCGCATTGATATCGGGGTGCCGGGCAACGAGATTATCGTGACCCGGAACCACGCCGAAGATGTTTACGTGGCCTTGCGCGATGCCTTTGATGCGGCAATACGCCAGCTTAAAGATTATGCGCACAAGCTGCGAGGCGAAATAAAACAGCATGAACCAAAACGTTTACCTGAAACTGAAGAGTCAGTTGAAGGTGCAGATGAGAGTTCCAGCGCCTAGTTTGAAGTGACTTTAGTGAATATTGCGTTTCATTTGCAAGCGACTAAATAAGTAAAAACTTTAATGCAAAAACTAATGATCGGGGAAATATTATGACAAAAATTACCAAGCAGCAAATTGATGTATTGCAGAAAATAATGGAACTGGAGCTTGAAAGCTTAGTCGATGAAACGCAGCAGGAGATGAATCCTCAATTAAAGGCTACCATTAATGAGATAGACGGGGGTGCTGCCGATGTTGATGATGAAGCGGTTGCCGACACTATCGTAGATGTTGACAATGCGATTATTGGCCTGCATTTACAAAAAGCACGTGACCTAAACACAGCCCTGGACCGCATTCAAACCGGTACTTATGGCGTATGTATTGATTGTGGTGATGAGATTTCCTTTGAGCGGCTCACCGCGTATCCCACGGCGAAGCGCTGCATCACGTGCCAAGGCAGGCGCGAAAAAACGCGTGCGAACAGGCCGGCATCTACAATTTGATGACATTACCTAGTCATTTGCAAAACTATGGCACTAAAACTGCAGCTCCATGTATTTTCCCTTGCCTCAATCGCTCAAGGGCTTCGTTAGCGGAAGTTAATGGAAACGTTTCCACTTCGGTATGTATTCCGATTGTTGGCGCCAGTGCCAGAAATTCTTCGCCATCTTGGCGGGTCAGGTTGGCGATGGAGCGCACCGTGCGTTCGCCCCAAAGTATGGAGTAAGGGAAGGGCGGGATATCGCTCATGTGAATGCCAGCGCACACCACGATGCCGCCTTTGGCAGTATGGCGTAGCGCCTGCGGAATCAATGCTCCCACTGGGGCAAAAATAATGGCGGCGTCCATTTCTTCAGGTGGAGGCGTGTTCGAATCACCCGCCCAGGTCGCACCGAGTGCAATGGCAAACTGCTGACCGGCGACATCTCCAGGCTTGGTAAAGGCAAAGACTTTACGGCCTTGATAATGCGCGGCCTGGGCAATGATATGGGCAGCTGCGCCAAAGCCATAAATGCCCAGAAGCTGAGCGTCACCAACGGCTATCAAAGCGCGGTAACCGATCAGTCCGGCGCATAACAACGGCGCGGCTTCCGCGTCAGAGTAGTTTTCCGGAATGGGGAAACAGTAACGCTGGTCCGCCACTGTATATTCGGCATAACCGCCATTCAGGGTATAGCCCGTAAACAGCGCGTTGTCACACAGGTTCTCATGGTTAGTTGTGCAATAACGGCACTGCCCGCAGGTATGGCCTAGCCATGGCACCCCCAGACGCTGGCCAATCGTAAATCGCTCTACATTTTGCCCTTTATCCACGACGACCCCCACGATTTCATGGCCTAAGATAAGCGGATATTTGGGGTTTGCAAGCTCACCATCCAGCACATGCAGGTCGGTACGGCAAACACCGCAAGCGTGCACTTTTAGTAATACTTCATTTTCATTCGGTACTGGAATCGGCAATTCGGCCAGCCGCAAAGGGCTGTTTGCCGAATCCAGAACCATTGCCTTCATTTATGCCTCATGGCAATACCAATTGCCTCAATCAAAATACCAAGCGTAATCAGTATCACGCCGGTCCAGGCTTCGGTTGCCAGAAAAATCAAGGCTGCCCCTAATAGCACAAGCAGTGCTACCAGAAAACGCCGTGTGCCTTGCTTGTTTAACATCAGCGGCTCCAGTGAACGCGCACCAGATTCTCGCCTGAAACGTGATCTACTTTCAACTCGCCCTGGTAAGCATGACGCACGGCTTCACCGATGCCGCGCGCAAGGTGGGTGTCTGTCGTCGTTACTAACATGGCACCACCTTTATTTTCTATCGCCATGATACGTTTGAGCGGGTGTTCAGCACGCTCATGTTCTGCATGATGCTGGATTAAGCGCCTGATTTCTTCACAATGGCTATTAAAAAATGGTCCTTGTAAAGTGATAAATCCTGCAGGTTGGTTGTCATGCACACGACGGCAGGCTGGGCAAGATTCTTTTTCTGCATCGGCAGAGGTTTCTATCCATTGCCAGCGTCCCTCATGATATACGGCGCCACATTGCGGGCAGATCGTTGGCTCGGATAATTTACCTTTACTTTTGTAGGCATCGATATCCTGCTCAAAAAGCGGGCGGTCGTGGCTAACTGCGTGTACGCCTGATGGTGTTTTATTGATACTCATGGTGTGTTTCCTTTCGGTTTGGGTATATTTTCATTCTCTAACGTCTTTTGCTAACTTCATTTTTCTGTTCACGAGCCACTAGTTTACTAAGCGCGCCAAACTCTTTTGCCAGTAAAAGCAACAAATCATCCAGTGTCACAATGCCCATCAGGCTTCCGCCGTCATCAACAACAGGTAAGCGCCTTACCCCTTTACTGGTCATGAGCTGGATAGCCTCTAGCACGCCTGCGCTATCCTTTACCACGGCAAGGCTGGCTACCATGATGTCGCCGACAGTAATGACGGCAGTATCAAGCTCTGTTGCAACCACTTCTACAACCACGTCACGGTCGGTTACGATGCCGATAGGAACCGTCACATCTTTGCGGTTTTCAATCACAACCACATCGCCTACATGGTACTGACGCATCAGCATGGCGGCATGCAGCACGGTCGCATCTCGCTGTACAGTGATCACTTCACGATTACAAATTGCTCCTATTGTCATGATGGTTCTCCTTGTTATTCAGTTGATTTTTTTGACACATATAGATCGCGCCGGGTCAGTGGCAGATTCGGCATTCCGTCCACTTTGCGTTCGGCCAATATCTGGTAAATGCCCGTCGCGCCCTGCTCAAACTGCAAGGCGCTGCCCGTCATATATAGCCGCCAAACACGATAAGTCCGTTCGCCAACCAGGTGAATGGCCTCTTCACTCTTTGCATCAAGACGGTTTACCCAATGGCGCAATGTAAAAGCATAGTGTGGCCGTAAGCCTTCCACATCAAAAATTTCAAATTTTGCATCCTCCATGCGGCGCTGAATATTGCTTACGATATCCAGTTCGCCATCAGGGAAAACATGACGGTTGATGAACTGGGTTGAAGTGCTATGGCCCCAGTCAGGCTCGGCTGAAGTAATGCCATGATTCAGAAACAGGCCACCAGGCTTTAATACCTGATGTACGATTGAAAAATATTCCGGTAAATTTTTCAGGCCGACATGTTCAAACATGCCGATGCTGGATACTTTGTCATAGGTCGCTTCACGGAGAAGGTCGCGGTAATTGCGCATCTCAATCGTGACCTGGCCTTCCAGCCCTTGTCTTTTCACTTCCTCGTTTGCATACTCAAATTGATTGCGACTCAGGGTGATGCCGTGCGCACGAACACCGTAATGTTTGGCAGCCCAACAGACTAGCGCCCCCCAGCCGCAACCGATATCAAGATAGGATTCGCCTTTCTGTAACCGCAATTTGCGACAGATGTAATCCAGTTTATTGCATTGTGCAGCCTCCAAATCCTGTCCGGGGGTTTCAAAATAGGCGCAGGAGTACACCATGCGATCACCCAGCCAAAGCCTGTAGAATTCATTGGAAACATCGTAATGAAACGCGATCGATTCAATATCATTCTGACGCATGGTATTGGCTGGCTTTCTCGTCTTTTTTCGAGGCTTGGATTTTTGATTGCCGAGTGAGAGCGCACGGAAAACCAGCAATAATTTTTCCTGCAAGGGTAACTTTAAATCTTCCAGATAATAGCGCAAGCCCATCGCGGTGTTGAAATCCCCAGCCACTTCAACGGCACCGTCAAAATAGGCTTCAGCCAGGCGAATCGGGTCGTGAAACAGCACCAGATCGCGCAAAACATGAGAAGCGTGAAAGGTCAGCGTAAATGCAGAAGCGCCATTACCGATTTGCAGCACACTGTTATCCCAAAGTTTAATCGTAAACGCACCTTCATATCCCTTAAATATCCTGCGCAGGATAAGGTGCGCCGTATTCCTGCTTTCTCTCTTTTGTTTATGCCTGTTATGCATCACTTGCGCTGTCATCGTTCATCTCCTCAGATTTCTCGTTGTTTATGACATCACCGCCTGTGTATTTTTTAGCATTTCCATGTCGTTTTTATTTGGGCGAACAGTCGCCATCAGGCCTGCGGCTAGCCTTGCAATCTCGGCTTCTTCGTCGGCGGGTATCAGCAAAACCGGTTTGGAAGAGGGCGTATTTAATCTTGTTGAATGTGCCTGATTGGCCTCTTTATTCAGGCTGAATCCAAGAAACCCCAGCGGCTCGCAAATCAGTGCGCGTACTTGAGCTGAATGCTCGCCGATACCGCCTGTAAAGACCAAGGCGTCGATGCCGCCGGACTTAGCAGCATAGCTGCCAATTCCGCCACACACCTGACGCGCGAAATATTCCACCGCAAACCGGGCGCTCTTGCTGCTGCTTTTCACCAGCGCGGACATGTCGCTATCTTCGCCGTCTGACAGCGCTAACAAGCCCATCTGTTCATACACCAGCGTGGATAGCTCAGTATCGTCATAGCGTTTGGCGAGTTCCAGCATGACGCCGGGATCGAGGTCGCCGCTGCGGGTTGCCATGGGGATGCCACCGGCTGGCGTGTAGCCCATGCTGGTATCCACTGAACGCAGGTTTTCCAGTAAACAAAGGCTGGCGCCGTTGCCGAGATGTGCCACCACGATGCGGCCTTGTGCTGCAGTGCCAAGGATCTCGAGCAGCTGCTGCGCGACATAGGCATAATTAAGTCCATGGAAGCCGTAACGGCGGAGTTTAAGTGCCTGCGGAATCGGCAGGCGGTAGGCCATTTCCGGCAAGGAGGCGTGAAAGGCGGTGTCGAAGCATGCGATCTGCGGTACGTTGAATCGTGCGGCACACAAATCCACGCCTAGCAGATTGCCAGGCATGTGCAATGGTGCAAGACAAGTGATACCCTCCAGCCGCGCCCGTTCATCTGCATCGATCAGGCGCGCGGCATCGGTAATTTCTCCGCCATGCACAAAGCGATGTCCGACGACCGTTGGTCGCGCGTTGCCTAAATCATGTAGTAATGCATCAAAAGCCTGTGCATGCTGATAGTCACTATGACTTACATAGCGAAAGACTCGCTGCTCGCCATCGGGCAAAAATAGACTCGCCTTGAGGCTGGACGAGCCGCTGTTGATAGTGAGTATATTTAGCTCGGCCATGTCCAATTATCTTCTTCCGGCAAATCCACACCGTATTCATAGGCATAGTTGCGGCATTCAATCTGCCGGTTGCGCAGTTTCTCCTGTACATGCGCACCAATGGCCTGCAAAGCGGGAATGCGGTTGATCGCCGTAATGGCCAGACTGAAACGGTCAATTTCGTTCTGAATCGCCAGTTCCAGCGGCGTGTTGATGCTGCCTTTTTCCTTGTAGCCACGCACATGCAGATTGTCATGATTGGTGCGGCGGTAAGTCATGCGGTGAATCAGGTAAGGGTAGCCGTGAAAATTGAAAATGATCGGCTTATCTGTCGTAAACAGACTATCGAAATCGCGATCTGAAAGGCCGTGCGGATGCTCACTATTCGGCGTCAGCTTGTACAGATCCACGACATTGACGAAACGTATCTTAAGTTGCGGAAAGTGTTCGCGCAGTAACAAAGTCGCTGCCAAGGCTTCCTTGGTGGGGATGTCGCCAGCGCAAGCCATTACTAGGTCCGGTTCGGCACCCGCATCGCTGCTGGCCCATTCCCAGATGCCGACGCCCTTGGTGCAATGCTTGATGGCCGCATCCATATCCAGATACTGCAGGTGCTTCTGCTTGTCGCAGACAATGACATTGATGTAATCGGTACTGCTCAGGCAATGATTGGCTACCGATAACAGACAATTTACATCGGGCGGCAGGTAGATGCGCGTGACCTCAGGGCTTTTGTTCACAACGATATCAAGAAAGCCCGGGTCCTGATGGGTAAACCCGTTATGATCCTGCCGCCAGACAGTGGAGGTAATCAGCAGGTTGAGCGAGGAAACCGGCGCGCGCCAAGGCACTGCCTTGGACATGGCGAGCCACTTGGCATGCTGGTTGAACATAGAATCAATCACATGCACAAATGACTCATAAGTCGAAAAAAATCCATGGCGGCCAGTCAGCAGGTAACCTTCCAGCCAGCCTTCCACCGTATGATCCGCCAGCCAGGTTTTTTTACTGACTTCGTAGATATCATCCAGCTTGTTGGAGCTGTTTTCATCCGGCCCGAATACGCGGAAGTTGTGCATATTGTGGCGCATGATGTCACGTAGAAACTTGCCTAGCGGTTTTGTATTGGGGGCTGACAATTTACCCGGTGAGTCCAATTTAATTGCATGGTCAAGGTAATTTGGCATGCGCAAAGCCTTGCGTAACAGGCCGCCGTTGGCATGCGGGTTGGCGCTCATGCGGCGGTTGCCTTGCGGGGCAAGTGCCTTGAGTTCCGGCCGCAACTGTCCGTTTTCGTTAAACAATTCCTCCGGCTTATAGCTGCGTAGCCAAGCCTCCAGCTGTTTCAAATGTTCCGGGTTTTCTTTTACATTGCCCAACGGCACCTGATGGGCGCGCCAAAAGCCTTCAACCTTGTGACCATCCACTTCTTTGGGACCAGTCCAGCCTTTCGGACTACGCAGCACAATCATGGGCCAGCGCGGGCGGGTCGGTTTGCCGCTGTCACGCGCGGTTTCCTGTATGCTTTTAATCACTGCAATACATGCTTCCAGCGTTGCGGCCATCGCCTGATGCATGGTTACGGGGTCGCTGCCCTCAACGAAATAGGGCGTCCAGCCATAACCGATAAACAGGTTTTCAAGTTCTTCGTGCGAAATGCGCGAAAGAATAGTCGGGTTGTTAATCTTGTAGCCGTTGAGATGCAGGATTGGCAGCACCGCACCGTCGCGAATCGGGTTTAAAAACTTGTTGGAATGCCAGGAAGTCGCGAGCGGGCCGGTTTCAGACTCGCCATCGCCCACCATCACTGTGACCAGCAGGTCAGGGTTGTCGTAAGCGGCACCGAAGGCGTGTGAAATGCTATAACCCAGCTCGCCGCCTTCATGAATTGAGCCTGGCATCTCAGGTGTGCAATGGCTGCCGATTCCGCCAGGAAACGAGAATTCCTTGAAAAACTGGCGCAAACCTTCCTCATCTTCGCCTTTGTTTGGATAGACCTCACTGTAGGTGCCTTCCAGATAGACAGGGCCTAGTACGCCCGGCGCACCGTGGCCGGGACCTGCAAGAAAAATGGCATTCAAGTCGTACTTGTTGATCAGACGGTTAATGTGGATGTAGGCGAAGCTTAACCCAGGACTCGATCCCCAATGGCCCAGCAAACGCTGTTTGATATGTTCGGGCTTGAGCGGCGCTTTTAATAATGGGTTGTCGCGCAGATAAATCATGCCGGCAGCCAGGTAATTACAGGCACGCCAATAGGCATCAATAGCCTGGAGCTCCCGCTCAGTAAGCGCAGAAGATGTCAGGGCGTCATTCACGTTCGGTTGCCGTGTTAAGTTGTGCAATCATGAATGTTTCCTCTCCGCCTGACTGTCTCTTACCAGCAATACGGGGACGGGACTCGTCCGCACGATGGTTTCAGCATCGCTTCCCATCACCAGGCGTTCAACCCCGCGCAAGCCATGTGTGCCCATTACAATCAAATCCGCCGGCCATGCCTTGGCTTGGTTTACTACAAATTTTGAAATACGTGCGCCAATGGCTTCAACCATTTCACAATCAGCAGCCACGCCCGCTTTGATTGCGGCCGCTTCCGCTTTCTTCAGGACTTTTTTGCCATTTTTACGCAAAATATCGTCAATATTGACGACATTGAAATCTCCTGTTGCATCCAGAACTGGAAAGTACATATCCACCACATGCAAAAAGCGGAGTTTGGCATTCTGGTCTTTTGCAAGCTTGATGGCTTCGGCCATGCCGCAGTTGGAGGATGAACTACCATCTACCGGGCAAAGAATCTGTTTATACATATTAATTTCCTCTCAAAGAACTCATTTTTAGCGTAGATACGGAACCCACTTTAATTACTTATGGCTGAAGGAAAGCTGGTTAACACGACCGGGGGCTTTCTCGAAACTGGCGCTATTTCATCCATCGGGTATCCCAGAATGATGGGCACAACTACTGAAAAGTCTTTCGGAATACCCAGCCTGGTTTTTACCTCCGGTATATTCAAAGCGGGCAGAGCGCTGCCAATAATGCAAGTGCCAAGCCCCATGGCGCAGGCTGCCAGCATCAGGTTTTCTGCGGCCAGCCAACAGTCCGCCTCGTAAAAAGAAGCCGTTGTTCTGCCGCAGATCAGGATAAGCGTACCGGCATCATAAAAAATATTGAAATCCGGCTTTTCAAACATATCCAATATATGCCCGGAACGCTCGCGCGCATGTTGGCCGATTTGTACAAGAAATAGCGGCTTGGCCTGGTCTGACAGATTCTGCAGCAGTTTCCTGTCCTGAATGATGACAAAGGCCCAGGGTTCCTGATGAATGGCGGTAGGTGCTCGCACAGCCGCTTGCAGCAGGGTGCGCACGGTCACACTGTCGACCTGCTGCGCTGTGTAGCTACGCACTGAGCGTCTTGCCAGTATCGTCTCAAAAATAGTCATTTCTAATTTAGGTAATAGCATTATTTAATTACCCCTAATTTGCTGCTTATTTTGCATAACATTTTCTGCACATTAGCAAGAATTTGATTATCAGGTAATCCGCGCAAGCACGTATATTGATGGCAAAACAGCATAAACTCCAGATTTGACGTCCATACAAATGCTTATCCAGAACGATTCGCTAATAAAGGCATGAGCGCAAATAAAATCAGACTGAGCGCGTAGATGCCTCCTGAGAGAGGATCCCGGTTTTCGATGTATTCGCGAATTGTAATTCCCTGCAGCCCGAGCACAAACGTAAACTCTACAATGATCAGACAGATAAGCGCCGTTATCCCGATGATAAGTCTTGCTGTGGTTTTGGGAGGTACGGCAAAGCGCCTGCATACCCAATTTGCAGTGAAAAAACTGACTATCAGCATGACAGGGATCTCGCTGAGTTCAGCAGTTCGTGCACCTAATTGCTGCACTAGCCAGATGACACGTACTGAGCCTAGCAAAAATCCCGCGCTGAATACCAGCGCGAAGTAAGCTAGCGCAGGCGCTATAAGAGGCTTAATGTTCATATAATGATGACATCTTCGACCGGTCGGCGCAGGCTGTGCGGCGTGATTTGCCCATTGCCGTAGCGGACAATTAAATGCACATGCTGTTGTGGCACGCCGAGCCAGGTGTGTAGCTGCGGTCGCAGATGATGCACTTCGATAGGCTGGTTAATGAAGGCATTGCGCACATTGAGTGCGGTTGCCTGTAATGCCAATCGCTCGTAGGCGCGGCCTGCGGCAACCCAGCTTGCTTTGTCGTCGCGCGCCCCGACAAAAGCGATGATGCCAGAAGAACTGCGGATCGCCTTGGCATCAATATCAGCCTGTTTCTTACCAGATGATATCAAACCAAAAATCCTGCGGCCCAGCCAGCCGGGGATTGCAGGCTGTCCACTGACTTCGCCTGCCAAGCCGTCTCCAGTGGCGATTGCATCGGCAGGATTGAACCGAACCCAGTCCCGCAGTTCTTTAACAAAAGCAGGGTCGCCAAACTGTGCAATGTTTCCTTGACGCACATATTCGAGCATTGCCTCCATTTGTTGGGGTGCCTGTAAAATCAGTGGAGTTATGTCCTTTGAGGTTGCAGCGGCTATTAAAGAAGTTTGCGCAGATGCAGCAATCGGCTTGCCGTCATAGGGTGTGCGGCTGCAGCGGCGATTGATAATTGCAGCGGATAGCGCATCATGTTTAACGATAACTGCGCGTTCAATTTCAATGACTACTGCTTCTTGTACAGGGTCAAAATGCGCATCGGCATGAAAGCCGTCAGCAGCTGCGGCATGGATGAGGTTTTCAGCGGCACAGCCTAAACTTTTAAATAAATGACTGTCATCGGGATCAACAGCCGGGCAGCGTCGCTTATAGTCAGGGAATATAGTGATTGAATGATCACGCACTAAAAACTTCCATGGCTGTGAATTATGGCTGGAGGCAGCCAGTGTTGCCATTCTTATCCATTCGCGACGCTGCTCAGAGATGCTTTTTGTCAATGTATTGTAAGGGCGCCAGATGCGATCAGTCGTTACCTGATAACTGTGATCAACCGCCAAGGCAGGGCTTCCGGGATAAGAAGCTGCGATTAAGGCACATGATTGAATAAATTGTCGGCGGTTAATCATGATAATTCAAGTAACAGATATTTACCTTGCTTCATCAATCATTTGCATGGTCTTTTCTTCAACCTCTTTCGCCACTTCAATCAGCGCGGCATCCTGGGATAAGGCAGACAGCATCTGCACTGGCTTAATCAGGCCGATTTTTGTTTTGCCCTGCTCTGTAAATACGGAGATGCGGCAGGGCAGCGCCATGTTGAGGCGCATGTCGGTCGACAGCACTTTTGCGGCCTGGCTCGGGTTGCAAACCTCAAAAACCTTGCATTCTTCGGAAAATGCAATGCCTTTACCGCGCAGCGTGGTACCTAGATCATGGATATGCAGCACGCCGAAGCCATGGTGTTTAACCGCGGACTCAAGATCAGTCGCCGCCTGGCTGAATGATTTATTGGTTTCAACGATGTAGTACATGGAATCCACCCCTAATCTGAATAACATTGTTCGATTTAAGTACACTCAAAGTCAAGTACACTTAAAATCGATTTTAAATGTAACAAGAATTCGAGCATCATGTTATCCGCGCTGACACGTATATCAATCGCCAAAACGTCAGGGTTACAATCAGTTTGCATGTTTTGGATTGTTGAAAATATTTAAGGAGCTATTATGAAATTCATCATACTTGGCATGTCTCTTCTTTCGCTGGCAGGTTGCACTACGCAGAAGAGCGCTACTGATGCCGCCCCAAAAAGTACAGCAGTCTCAGAAAAGGTTCAGGTTTGCACTGCTTGTCACGGCCCTGACGGGAAAAACGGCAAGGAAGGAGTGCCTCCGCTGGGCGGAAGGTCATATGAGGAGCTGGTCAAGGCAATGCAGAACGTACGTGAAGCTTATTCTCCACAGCCATTGCTGGGGCATTCTTTGACGGATGCGGATATACACGACATTGCCACTTATTATTCCAGTGTTAAGTAACGGTTTTTTGGCGCGGCGAAGGCAGTAGATGCAAGCTTGAGTTAGCTGCTGGTTTCGCCCTCATGAACGATGCGGGCAAGATCAAGCAAATTGGCTGCGCCAGTTTTATGCATGATTTTGGATTTATGGATTTCCACAGTGCGGTGGCTAATTCCTAGTTTGCGTGCGATGTCTTTGTTGGGATGGCCTTGGATGGCGAGCAGCATCACATCCCGCTCGCGGTCGGTTAAATCTGCAAGGCGCGAGAGCGCTTCCTGATGGTGGGCGTTTTCCGACATTATTCTTTCAGATTTCTGAATGGCCAATCGGACAGAGGCCAAGAGTTTCTCACGTGTGACCGGTTTGGTGAGAAAATCCATCGCGCCGGCCTTCATCGCCTGGACGCTCATGGGAATATCGCCATGCCCGGTAAGGAAAATAACCGGCAGATGTATATTTCGTTTCGAAAGCACTTCCTGAAGCTGCATGCCGTCCATGCCCGGCATGCGGATATCGATAATGGCACAGCCATAGCACTCAGACTGGCAACTGGCAAGAAATGCCTCGGCATTCTCAAAAGTGGCGACTGCAAAATGTTCCTGCTCAATCATCAACGACAAAGCATCCCGTACGGCAGAGTCGTCATCAATGATAAAAACGGTGGCTGTGGAATTGTTCATTGCGTGAATGGTAGCGTGAAGTGAAACGTCGCGCCAGACTTAAAGTCAGGATCAAGCCAAAGTTGTCCGCCGTTGGCCTCGACCAGTGCGCGGCTAATGGCAAGCCCCATGCCGATACCCGAAGGCTTGGTCGTAAAAAAAGGCTCAAAAATACGTTGAGCTGTTTCTGCATTAAGGCCCGGGCCACTATCCTGCACCGTGACTTGCGCCAGGTTGCCGTTCTGGCTGGTGCACGCCTTAATGGTGATGTATGAAGAGGGCATGCCTGCGTTTTGCATGGCTTCGACAGAGTTTCTGAGCAGGTTGACCAGCACTTTTTGTATTTGAACCTGATTGCCTTCAACAGGAGGTATATCAGGTTCGAGCTCCAGTACTGAATGGAAATCGCCGTAACCGTTGCTATGAACAATATCCAAGGCTTCTTTGACGATCTTATTGATATCCAGTTTTTCAGTGACCAGTTCGCCTTTTAACAGAAAAGCCAGCAATTCGTGCAAACTTCGCCCGGCACGATGTGCCTGATCTACACAGCCTTGCAGCGCGCGTTTCAGTATTACCTGGTCAATAGATTCACTTTGCAGCGCATGCAATGCCACCTCGCTATAGGCTGATATTGCGCCTAGCGGCTGATTAAGCTCATGTGCAATGGCTGAAGCCGTACGCACCGCGACCTGCTGTTTAAAAACATTTTCTGTTTCGGTGCGCTGCGCCTGTAATCTTTTTTCAGAAGTCTTGCGTGCTGTCACATCTCGCGCTACACCTATCAGCCGGGTGGCATGGCCATCCTCGAAGTGCATACGGCCCAAGACGGCTATCCAGCGCTCAATGCCATCCTTAAGATTGGTCACGCGGTACTCCACCTTAAATTCACCATTTCCCGCAGGGTCGGACGCGCGTTCAAGCGCTGCTCGCCTGATTTCATTATCCATCGGGTTTATTGCCGCCACAAACTTTTCGTAGCTGATTGATTCATCAGAATCTCCACCCCATAGCTCGCACATTCTTTCATCCCAGTGAATCACGTCGCGTTTAGCATCAAAATCAAAAACCCCAAACCCTGCCGCCTGCTTGGCCATGCGCAGCCGTTCTTCGCTGGTACGCAATGCCTGTTCTACCTGGTGGCGCTTATCAGCAGGGTAAAAGGTAATCAGGGTGAATTTTTGCTGTTTTGTTTGTATGGGGCTTAAACCGATATCGACAGCCAGTTCCTTGCCGCTACGACTAAGTGCAAACAGGTCCCGTCCATGACCCATCGAGCGTTTTTCGGGCTTGCTGTAAAAGACCTGCCGGTATTGACGGTGAGGTTCACGAAACCTGAATGGCATCAAGGCTTCAACTTCAAGGCCGCATATGGCATCTTCGGTGTATTCAAGCAAATCCAGTGCGGCAGAATTTGCCTGAATGACATGGCCAGTCACGTCCACCAGCAGCATGGCATCGGCGGCGGCATTAAACAAGGTCAGAAAACTCAGTTCTTCAAGCGGACTTGTCAAGAATATCCTAATTTTTGAATCTGGATTGATGGTTAGCACAGTCTAGATAAAAAGCGCATACCTGTCTATAAAACTGTATCCATATAAGGGCAAGCCCTTACGTGCTTGCACGAATTTACTCGCCTTGACCAGTCAAGTAGATTGCAGTTATCGACGGTATAGCAATGCAGCGTTTGGTTGCGATCCCTTCCTCTTGGTACCGTCGACTTTTTTCATTGAAAGGAGATCGTAGTGGAACTCTCAAAAACGGCGCAGAAAAAGGCTAAGAATCCTGTTCCGGTGATTGGGATGAAGAAGGCTCCTGAATCGAATGACAATGATTTATGCACCCGCATTGCGGTACGCGCTTATTACAAGGCGGAAGCGCGGGGTTATGAGCCGGGCCATGAGATTCAAGACTGGCTGGAAGCAGAAGCTGAGGAAGCGGGGCAGGGCAAATGAATGATCAATCAGGTAACACTCAAGCAAGGCAGACTGAGATCAGTCAGGAAAACTACATACGAGACCATGGCCTGGAGCTTGATAGCATGGGTCTTGAAGGCAGCCAGGGCAATCTGGCGGAGCTGCTACTGCTTGAGAATGGCATGATTCTGGACTGCAATAGAGCGAGTGGCGAACTGTTGGGCTGTGAGCCAGAAAAACTGAAATGGCAGCCAATCGCCAGAGTATTGCCGCAATTGGCCAATATGCTGCTGGTAATGGATAAAAGAATTAACCCTTATTTGCGCTTTCTCTCCATTGCAGGGCATCGCTATGAAGTGACAGCCGTGAATGGTAAGCAATTTGCCTGCGAGTTGTTTTTTAGCATGGTAGAAGATGTCGGCAGGCGCTGCCTGAAGATTACAATGCGGCCAATTAAGCATGCGGCGACGTTACGCCACTTAAGGACGTATTAATGGGAAACGATATAAGGTCATCTAGATAATCAAGTAATAATAAGGATATAAAAAATGAAAGCCGCAGATTTTTTGATCACACTTGCATTGGGCGCTGCAATTTTCAATATTGCATTGCCGGAGGGTACGTTGATGTCTGCCCCATTGGCCGCACAGGAGCAGCAAGCTGGTAATATTACTTATATTACCGGAGGCATTGGTGATTCAGAAGCTGAAACGATGAGAGGTATCGCCAAAAACTATCCATTAGAAATAGCTTTCGTACAAAAACTAAAGCAGCATGAGGAATTTATAGCGAGCGTAAAAGTGCAAATCCAGGATTCACAGAAAAACGTGGTGCTGGATGTTGTTACAGATGGCCCGTACCTGTTAGCAAATTTGCCGCAAGGGAAGTATTTGGTTATTGCCGAGCATAATGGGGACACAAAACGGCAATGGGTACGTGTTAACATTAAAAAACATCAGAAAATCGTATTCTGGTGGCCAATCCTGGAACCACCTCATGAAGCGGATCCTGAAGAGGATACACCGCAGTGAGGAGTGGGGATGATGGTTGCAACTTCGAGCTATAGCGCCTGTTCTACAGTAGCAAGTCAGTCGCAAGTAATAAATGGCATTATGCTGCTAATAAAACATTAATAAGGAGAAAGTCATGGACATATTACCAAGTGATGTTAGTAAAGAGATGTTAGTCAACGATTTTAAAGTAGTGGTGGCAGATGCAGAGGCATTGCTCAAGGCAACCGCCAACCAGGGAGGAGAGAAGGTTGCCGAGTTGCGCGTCAAGACTGAGGAATCTCTGAAGGCTGCAAAAGCCAGAATAGCAGAGGCGCAATCAGTTGTGGTTGCCAAGACCAAAGAAGCTGCGAAGGTGACTGATGAGTTTGTGCATGAGAACCCATGGAAATCGATTGGCTTTGCCGCTAGCGTTGGCTTGATTGTCGGCTTGCTTATAGGCCGCCGTTAATAAATTTAGATAGATAAATTTATTATGGCTGAAGAGAGCAAAGGCTTGCTTGGCTCTTTGGCTGCGTTCGCGTCAACTTTAGTTGATGTTGCATATACGCGGCTTGAGCTATTGTCCACAGACCTGGAGGAGGATAGAGAACGCTTGTTTTCACTGGTGGCCTTGTATCTGGCCGCCATGTTTTTCTTTGCGGTGGGTTTGGTGCTGGCGGCAATTTTTCTTGTGGTTGCCTTCTGGGAAACACACCGCCTGATTGCATTAGGTTCGCTGGCTGGGCTTTTTCTGCTGGCGGGAGCGCTGGCAGGCGGTTTTGCCATGCACATGGCCAAAACCAAGCCTAAACTTTTTTCTTCAAGCCTGCTGGAGTTGCTTAAAGATAAGGAAAAACTTGACTCCGATTGAGATGATTCCTGCAGAAAAAAACAGAACATGAACAAAAAACTCTTAAAGCTGGCACAACGGCGTGAACGCCTGATTTCCGAGGCTGAAGCGCAACGTATGCAGTTGGCACAGACCGTTGATACATTGCGCGCACCATTAGCAATAGCAGATAAGGGGCTTGCTGCAATAAGGTATATCAAGGCGCATCCGCTGTTAATGGCTGGCAGTGGTGCAGTTTTAATGAAAGTATTGCGGCCCAGCCGCATCGGGAAGTGGTTTGGCCGAGGTTTGTTTGCGTGGCAGATGGTACGTAAACTGCAAAATAAGTTTTTATAGGCCAGGAGTCGAAAATTGGATTTTGCACCATCAGGAGAAAGAACCTGTCTTTATCAAACAGTGCAACTCGATGCCGTACTCGACAACATGGCGTGGCAGGCCGCCGGTTTTCTGACAGCAAAAGAGCGCATCATGATTGTGGGTATACTGCGTCGCGGTGCTCCGCTGGCTGAGATGCTGCATAAAAAACTGATGAGCCAGTTTGATTTGGCAAACATTTCCCTGATGAATTTGCAGATTAAACGCTATGCGGATGATTTAACGCTGCTGCACCCCGAAACAAAACTCACTGAAAGCCCTATGCAGGCCTCGCTTGACCTCAGAGACACGACGATATTGGTAGTGGATGATGTCATGTTTCACGGCCATTCCATGCTGCGCGCGGTGGAATATCTGGCGAGAAAGCAGGCTGCCGAAATCCGCACTGCTGTATTGGTGGATCGCGGCGCAAACAAGCTGCCGGTCAGGGTTGATATCTCGGGTGTCCGGCTTGATGTGGCGCCACCTGACATCATCGAATGTAATGTGCCGCCTTATGAGACGGAATTTAAAATTGATCTGCTTAAACCTAATATCAATTAAAGCGAGGTCTAATCATGTTTTATGATCGTGAAGAGGCTGCATTAAAGCTAGCGGAAAAGCTCAAAGACTACCGCGACAAGAACCCATTGATTCTCGCTATTCCTCGGGGATCCGTCTTTATGGCAAAAATCATTGCCGAAAAACTGGGTGGTGATTACGACGTTGTGCTGGTTCGCAAACTGCGGGCGCCCTTATATGGGGAACTTGCCATTGGCTCGATAGATGAAAGCGGCTGGACCTACGTTGCCGATCATGCCGAATCTGTAGGTGCAGACAGCGAATATATCGAGGCAGAAAGACAGACGCAGCTGGATACTATCTATAAGCGCCGCGCATTATATACACCGGCGCATCCCTCGATCAAGCCAGCCGGGCGCATTGTGATTGTCATTGATGACGGCCTTGCGACCGGATCTACCATGATTTGCGCCCTGCACGCCCTGCGCAACAAAAACCCGGCCAAGCTCATTTGCGCAGTGCCGGTGGCGCCACCGGACACCTTGAAAAAAATAGCCGGCCTTGCAGATGAAGTGGTCTGTCTTGCAACGCCTGATAATTTTCAGGCTGTCGGGCAGTTTTATCAATACTTTCCGCAAGTGAATGATGATGAAGTGATTGATATATTGCAGAGCAGCAAGGCGAGAAAAAAATAAAACTACAATAATGGGTAATCAATATCCACAAATGGGGATTTAATATGAAAAGGCTTCTGATTCTGGTAGCGCTGTCTGTTACTGCTTTTACCACCCCGGCATTAGCCGCCGATGTTGGGGTTTCGGTGACTATTGGCCAGCCGGGCTTTTATGGCCGGATCGATATTGGCGATTATCCTTACCCCCCGCCAGTGGTTATCTATCGTTATCCAAGAATAGTCGAGCGTGTATATGTAGAGCGCGAACCGATCTATATGCGCGTACCCCCTGGTCATGCAAAAAATTGGCGTAAACATTGTTATAGATATCATGCTTGTGACGAGCGGGTCTACTTTGTGCGGGATAGCTGGTACCATCATGAATATGTTCCGATCTATCGCGAATATCACCGTGATCGCTATGACGAGCGCTGGGACGATCGTCGCGACCGAAGAGATGATCGCTATGATGAGCGTAGGGAGGAGCGTAGACATGACGATCGTAAGGATAAAAAGAAAAAGGATTAGATGATGACTTACCAGACATTGATGGTGCATTTACAGCTTGGGCGTTCAAATGCAGCTTCTTTACAAATTGCCACTGAGCTTGCAGAACGCTTTCATGCAGATGTGATTGGCATTGCAGCTGGCCAGCCAACGCAGGCAATATATGGGCAGGGGTATGCGCTTCTGGACTTCCTTAATCAGGAACATGAAAAGGTCACTAAAGAAATAGCCGATGCTGAAACCGCGTTTCGAAAGGCATTCAAGGATTATCCTAAAGCCATCGAGTGGCGTTCAACGGTGACCATGGGCTCCTTATCCGCATGCATAGCGGGGGAGGCCTGCAGTGCGGATATCATCATTACGGAAATTGCACCAAGCGATTTTTATGAAGGCCCCATTGGCGTAAATGCCGGAGAGCTTATCCTGCAATCTGGACGGCCCGTCCTGGTTGTGCCGGTCGCGGCAAAAAAAATGAAACTGGAGCGGATGCTGGTGGGATGGAAAGATACGCGTGAGGCCAGACGGGCGATTGCGGATGCCTTGCCACTATTAAAACAGGCCGAGCATGTGACTGTTGTCGCGATTGCGGATGAGAAAGAGATAGTGGCTGTGACGAAACGCCTTAAAGAAGTGATCGACTGGCTTCAGCGGCATGGCGTTTCAGCCGAATATCTAGTTACTCCTTCGAAAGATGATGATGCGACGCAATTAATGTCCATCGCTAAAAAACGAGATATCGATATTGTGATTGCTGGTGCCTATGGACATAGTCGCCTACGCGAATGGGTACTGGGTGGCGTGACTAACAACCTGCTGCAGCGGGCAGATTTTTGTTCGCTGTTATCTCACTGATCTTTGCATCTGTCAGTGATAGAGAAACACCATGAACATAGAGGATTCTGAATTAATATGGCTTGATGAGTAGCATGAAGTTTCTTTGGAAGGACTTGCAGCACTGTCAGGGTTCTCCTTGGAATAACTGCAGCTATTGGCGGATAGTGACGCACTTGCTCCCACAGCCCGACAGAAAAAAGATCCCCTGAAGACAGGCAATTCTGTAGCCAATGTATCGTTTCAATTCGCACACTTTCGCGGCTCAAACGTGATTTCGAGTTAGAGCCAAACGCATTAGGTTTAATGCTGGTTTTCTGGAACGTATCCGAACGCTAGAGTCTAAATTGCATGTGCTAAATCATATGGTTGAGAATAATGAAAAGTAGTGCTTGATGATTTATCACCAACAGAGCGCGAAGAATAGCGTCAACAAAACCTTAATTTGATGACCTGATTTATCCACCATCTCACATAGAAAATAATCATGCTAGACGAATTCATCCATGAACCGCGCGTTGCATACTTTTCCATGGAAATTGCGCTACGCAACGAAATCCAGACTTATGCTGGTGGTCTGGGTGTGCTTGCCGGAGACACGATACGGTCTGCGGTTGATCTCATGATACCCATTGTGGCTGTAAGCCTGGTGAGCCGTGCCGGCTATTTTCAGCAGCAGATTGATGCCCATGGCCGGCAGGTCGAGCAGGCAGTCTTCTGGGAGCCGGAGCGCTGGGCACGTGCGCTCGATGCCAAAATTGCGGTGTCAATTGAAGGACGCACTGTATGGATAGGCGCCTGGCTGTATGTGGTCGAGGGTCACATGGGCGGGCGCCAGCCAGTGCTGTTGCTGGATACCAGCCTGAACGAGAATCTTCCTGAGGATCGTGAGATCACGCATTACTTGTACGGCGGTGATGCTGCCTACCGGCTCAAGCAGGAGATTGTGCTCGGCATAGGCGGCGTTCGAATGTTGCAAGCCCTCGGTTTTACAGTCCGTCATTATCACATGAATGAGGGACACTCCGCTCTGCTTGGGCTGGAGTTGCTACACCGCTATACCTATCCAACCGAGGATGTCAGGCCGGGTGAGTCTCTTTATGACATCCCCAGAGTACGTGACCTGTGCAGTTTTACCACTCATACCCCGATCGAAGCAGGTCATGACCGCTTTGCCTATGACTTGGTGAAGAGGGTGCTCGACAACGGCGTCGACATTGATGGCATCAAGCACCTGGCTGGTGAAGACAATCTGAACATGACGCGGTTGGCGCTGAACTTGAGTGAATATGTCAATGGCGTCGCCAAAAAACATGCAGAGGTGTCAAATGCCATGTTTCCCGGTTATCGTGTACATGCCATCACCAATGGCGTGCACCCGTACACCTGGGCGTCAGAAAGCTTCCGCCAGTTATACAACCATTACATTCCCGGCTGGTGCCATGAACCTCAGTTGCTGATGCGTGCCGATTGTTGCATTCCTGATACGGCGATCTGGGAATCGCATGTTCAGGCGAAACAGCATCTCATCGAGAAAGTGCAGATTCTCACTGGAGTCTCGCTGGATCCAAAGCTGCCGATTATCGGCTTCGCGCGACGTATGACTGCCTATAAACGTCCGGATCTGCTGTTTTCCGACATTGAAAGACTGAAGGCAATCGCTCGCCATTACCCGTTTCAGATCGTACTGGCCGGTAAGGCGCATCCACAAGATGAAAACGGCAAACGTCTGATTGAGCAGTTACATGCGCATGCCCGCGATTTGGCTGGGGCGATTTCAGTCACCTATCTTCCTGACTACAACATTGATCTGGCGCAGTTGCTGACGGCGGGAGCGGATGTGTGGCTCAATACCCCGTTGCCGCCACTCGAAGCTTCTGGCACCAGTGGCATGAAAGCCGCGCTCAATGGCGTGCCCAGCCTCTCTGTTCTTGATGGCTGGTGGATCGAAGGGTGCATCGAGGGCGTTACCGGTTGGTCGATCGGCGAAATGGCAGGAATAGCCGATAATAACGGGCATGAATTATACGATAAACTTGAGCAAGTCGTGCTTCCTCTCTATTACAGCAATGATCGGAGCAACTGGATCAAAGTAATGAAAGGCGCTATCAGCAAGAATGCTTCCTACTTTAACAGCCATCGCATGATGCGCCGCTACGCGACGGAAGCATACATCCGATGAGAAGGGAACTTGTCAATTCGTAATGGTGTTGATGGATTAAGAGTAAAATCGCTATAACTGAGGGAAAAATTATGGCTATTGATCCAGTATGCGGAATGACGGTAGATGAGCAGTCAGCCATTGCCAGCACAGTTTATGCAGGCAGAAGATACTTCTTTTGCTCGAAACATTGCCAGCGTGCATTCGAAGCCAATCCAGCCAAGTATGATGGTAGTACCGAAGCATCCCTTAGCCATCACCATGACCACGACACGGCTGAAATCAAAAAGCTGATAACAACCCCAGGGCCAGCTAATATTAATAACACTAGAACAGTATATACTTGCCCGATGCATCCGGAAGTGCGTCAGGACCATGCCGGAGCATGCCCAAAATGCGGCATGGCACTGGAGCCTGAGATGCCAGCTCTGGAGGAGGGCGAAGATCCTGAGCTGCTGGATTTCAGACAAAGGTTTATCTGGACGCTGCCACTGACCATCGTCGTCACTGTTCTTGCGATGGCAGGTCACCGTTTGCAGTGGTTCAGCATGGCTACGCAGAGCTGGATCGAGCTTGTGCTCACATTACCTATAGTGCTATGGGCAGGCATGCCTTTTTTTCAGCGAGGGGTGCAGTCAATAATCAATCGCAGCCCGAATATGTGGACACTGATTGGCTTGGGCACTTTCGCAGCTTTTGTTTATAGTGTAGTAGCCACGGTAGTGCCCGGCGTGTTTCCTGCGTCATTTATGTCCATGGGGCGCGTATCGGTTTACTTTGAGGCAGCAGCGGTGATTATTTCGCTGACCCTGCTTGGCCAGATTCTTGAGCTTAAGGCACGTTCACAAACCTCAGCAGCGATTAAGTCTTTACTTGGCCTGGCACCAAAAATGGCGCGGCGCATCGATGCTGATGGCGTCGAAGAGGATGTCCCGCTTGCCCACGTGCATGTTGGTGACAAGCTGCGTGTGCGTCCGGGTGAAAAAGTACCTGTTGATGGTGTCGTGGTCGAAGGTGGAAGTGCGGTGGACGAATCCATGCTGACTGGCGAACCGGTGCCTGTGACCAAGCGCATCGGCGATAAGTTATTTGGAGCCACGCTTAATACCACCGGCGCATTGGTGATGCGTACGGAAAAGGTTGGCTCGCAGACTGTGCTGGCCGGCATTGTACAAATGGTAGTGCAGGCGCAGCGCTCCAGGGCGCCGATGCAGCGCATGGCCGACCGGGTGGCCGGCTATTTTGTGGTGACTGTTGTCTGTATAGCGCTGCTGACTTTTTTCGCCTGGGGATTGTTTGGGCCACAGCCAAGCTGGGTCTACGGGCTCATCAATGCAGTGACCGTGCTCATCATTGCCTGTCCATGCGCGCTGGGGTTGGCTACGCCAATGTCGATTATGGTGGCTACTGGCAAAGCTGCTACACAAGGCGTGCTATTTCGCGATGCAGCGGCGATTGAAAACTTCTGCAAGGTGGATACGCTCATTGTCGATAAGACGGGCACGCTGACAGAAGGTAAACCGCGATTTGATCGTATCATAGCCAACACAGGGTTTACTGAAGATGAGGTGTTGCGCCTTGCTGCGAGCCTTGATCAGGGCAGCGAACATCCTTTGGCTGATGCTATCGTGCAGGCGGCACATGAACGCGGGCTTGCGCTTGATAAGGTTGCACATTTTGAATCGAGCACGGGTATTGGCGTGCGCGGCAGTGTGACAGGCAAGCGCATAGCGCTTGGCAATACCGCGTTGATGCATCAATTAGATATACCTGTTGAAAACTTAAAGCCTCAGGCTGAAACGTTGCGTGCAGAAGGTGCAAGCGTGATGCTGCTGGCAGTGGATGGCCAACTTGCCGGCTTGCTGGCAGTGTCAGATCCAATAAAAGCCAGCACGATGGAGGCTTTAAACACGCTCAGATCATCCGGCATGCGGGTGATTATGGCGACAGGGGATGGGCTGACGACTGCAAAAGCGGTCGCAGCTAAGCTTGGCATCGATGAAGTTTATGGCGAGGTCAAGCCTGCCGACAAGCTGGCTCTGGTCGATAAGTTGCAACGTGAAGGCCGCATTGTGGCAATGGCAGGTGATGGTATTAACGATGCCCCGGCACTGGCCAAAGCAAACGTAGGCGTGGCGATGGGTACAGGCACAGATGTGGCGATGAATAGTGCACAGGTCACGCTGGTTAAAGGCGATTTACGTGGCATTGCCCATGCAAGAATGATCTCTGAGCATACGGTGGCCAATATGAAGCAAAACCTTGCCTTCGCATTTGTCTATAATTCACTCGGTGTGCCGTTGGCTGCAGGCGTGCTGTATTCCCTTACGGGCTGGCTGCTTTCACCGATGATTGCGGCACTTGCCATGAGCTTGAGTTCTGTTTCAGTGATCAGCAATGCATTGCGTTTGAGGCGGTCAGGTGGCTGAGAAAAGGGTTCACGGAGGGAATCAGTTAGGCACCAATTAAGCCAAATAAACCGCTTGAAGTTGATGCTTTTCAGGCTTTGAAATGCTATCTCAGCTGCCAGCGCAACCAGGTAAACAGGATATTGCCGTTGCCCTCGCCACCCGGAATATAAGTGGATTGCACTGCTAATTGCTTATATTCAACCGAAAAAAGAGGAGCAATCACGGGAAGGGGCAGGTAGTGGAAATCTTCACGTATGGTCAAACCAAGCGTATATCCAACCCCCAATCGAAAGTGATCTGTAGGGTGCCACATTTTTTGAAACCCAAATCCAGCCACAGGCTCTAATTTGCGATGCGAATCTGAAAAAGCCATTGCGTAGAAACCGTTCCAGTCACCGTCGTCGTCGAATCTGTATTTGCCAACACCTAACCCCCAAGGATGTTCATTGAACCCATCAATTTTTTCCGAGCTATAGTAATTGCGGTTGTGCCATATGTTTACAGGAATGTATAACTCGTAGTTTTCTGACTGCCAGGTTTGGGATAATGACTCTTGAGCGCGAGACCAAATACTAGTGCTAGCGGTGTCTCCTGCAGATGCAGCTGTTGTGATTACAGACATCGTCAATGCCAACAGCAGTTTGTGTGGCTTGATAGCTGTAACCCGAAAAGTTACAAGATTTGGCATAGTGGTTATGGCAAGTATGCCTTAGCGATAAGGCTGGAGAAGAAAACCGGCGCCCTCATTTTTAACACATTATTTTTATTGGGAGGTAGCATGTTGAGTGGCTGTAAATATTTTACTAATCTCGGCTTCTAAAGCCATCTTATTGCTTATCTGACCGCATACCAGATCGCAAAGTTCGTATACGCTGGGGTCAGCAATGCTGTAGTACACGCAGTTTCCACGGGATTCTCGCTTAACCAGGCCATACTGTGCGAGTAGCGAAAGATGCTTGGAGACATTTGCTTGCGTGCTGCCTGATATTTCCGTTAACTGGTTAACATTCTTTTCACCATCTTGTAGTGCATTCAACACTTTAAGCCGCATTGGCTCGGCTAGTGCTTTAAAATATTTAGCGACATATTGAAGTGCTCTTTCATCAAGTTTGCTCATATCTTTTACCATCTATATCCTAGATAAGACTAATTATACATCATATTAAATTATTGACTATATAACCATATAGTAATATAGTAATTAAATAGCAGCCAGCTTTAGAAATGGCTCCAGGATTTTTTAAGGAAAATGCGCTTGATTAAACAATTTCAATGGAAGTTTGTTCTGGTAATTGCCATAGCAAATATTGGCTTATCAAATGTGGCGCATGCTGGCAGCCTTGCAACGGCGCCTGTGATGCAATCAAATGATGAACGCACTTATACCGCAGAAGGCGTGGTTGAGGCAGTGAAAGCCAGCGTGATTGCACCGCAGGTTGCGGGGAGCATCACGGCTTTGCAAGTAAAAGCGGGAGATCGTGTCAAAGCCGGTCAACTGCTGGTGCGTATTGATACACGCTTGGCTACGCAACAGGCTATGACAAATCAGGCGCAGGTAGCAGCTGCGCAGGCGCAACTGAATGCTGCGCGTAAGGAGTATGAGCGCAAACGCCGTTTGTATGAGAAGCAGTACATCAGCCAGGCCGCGCTGGAGCGTGCCGAGTCGGAATATAAAACCGCTGAAGCACAGACCAAAGCCCAGTTGGCGCAAACTGGCGCTGCCAGTGTGCAGACCGGTTTGCATACCATCAATGCGCCGTATTCTGGCGTCATTGCCGAGGTGATGGTCGAAGTAGGTGATATGGCCATGCCGGGCAAGCCCTTGTTATCCATATATGAGCCAGGGAATTTGCGCGTAGTAGTAAATGTGCCGCAAAGCCAGCTTGCCAATCTAGAACAAAACGCTGAAGTTAAGGTGCTCATCACCTCAGCAAATGAAACAGAGGGCAGTTTGACCAGCGCGCAAATGACGGTGTTACCGACTGTGGACGCGGTCAGCAACATGACGAAAGTGCGCTTGTCACTCCCATCAAACCTGATTAGTGTCGCGCCTGGTATGTTTGCGCGCGCGCTGTTGCCAGTGGCCAAATCAGGCAGCAAGGGCCAGATTTTAGTGCCGGCAAAAGCTGTCCTCAAACGTAGCGAACTGATGGCAGTATACGTGGTTGATAAGCAAGGCCGCCCGCAGCTGAGGCAAGTGCGGCTGGGACGGCAGCAGGGCGAAAACATTGAAGTCTTTGCTGGCTTGCAAGCCGGTGAAAAAGTGGCACTCGACCCAATCGCCGCGGCAAACTTCAAGTAGCGTGAATTTTTAGAAAAAACACCGTGATCACAAATACAGATAATTTAGGCGTTTCCGGACGCATTGCTAGGTTCTTCCAGTCAGCACAAATCACACCGCTGATTGCCTTGGTGGCTTTGCTGCTCGGCGTATTTGCCGTATTGGTCACGCCGCGCGAAGAAGAACCGCAGATCAATGTGACGATGGCGAACGTATTGATTCCCTTTCCTGGGGCGTCAGCCAAAAATGTCGAGCAGATGGTGGCCGTGCCCGCCGAGCAGGTGTTGTCGCAAATTGAAGATGTGGAGCATGTCATGTCGGCTTCCCACCCGGGTATGGCGGTGATTACGGTGCAGTTTGAGGTTGGCGTGCCGCGTACCGAAGCACTGGTGCGCCTCTACAACACGATACAGTCAAATCAGGACTGGCTGCCTAAAAATCTTGGGGTGGGTGACCCGATTGTCAAACCTAAGGGCATCGACGATGTTCCCATTCTGACCGCGACCTTATATACCAAAAACAATCAGCAGGGTGCCTATGAGCTGGAGCGCGTCGCGCATGCGCTGGAAGCCGAAATCAAGCATGTGAAAGGCACGCGCGAGGTAGTTACGCTTGGTGGTCCTGGCCGTGCGGTGAACATCGATATTGACCCGGTGCGAATGGCGACCTCCAAAATTACTATCGTCGATATGCGGCGCGCACTGCAATCCGCCAACCTTGGTGCGCCATTGGGGGAAGTGGTCAATGCCAACCAGTCTATTGCCGTCGAGGTTGGAAAGTATTTCACCGATGCCAAAGATATTGCCGAGCTGGTAGTCGGTCTGCATGCAGGCCATCCGGTTTATCTGGGTGAGGTTGCTCAAGTCAGCGACGGGCCGCCTCCGGCGGAGAGTTATGTCTGGTACGGTGAGGCTAATAAAAATACAGCTAATCAAATTGCTGAATATCCTGCCGTGACCATCAGCGTCACCAAGAAGCCAGGTCAGAATGCCGTTGCGGTTTCAGATTCGGTCATCAAACAGATTGACGGTTTGAAGAATGTGCTGATTCCTGCAGGAATCGAAGTGAACATTACCAGAAACTATGGTGAGACAGCGAATGATAAGGCGCAGAAACTTATCCAGAAGCTGATTTTTGCCACTTCTGCTGTTATTTTACTGGTATTTTTTGCGCTGGGTCGTCGCGAGGCAGCAATCGTTGGTATAGCAGTGATATTAACCTTGACCGCCACTTTGTTTGCCTCGTGGGCATGGGGATTTACGCTGAATCGTGTTTCCCTGTTTGCGCTGATTTTTTCCATTGGCATTCTGGTCGATGATGCGATTGTTGTCGTCGAGAACATTCATCGCCACATGAAGCTCAAGCCATCAGCCAGTCTGACAGAAATCATTCCGGCTGCGGTGGATGAAGTTGGCGGACCAACCATCCTTGCCACGCTGACGGTAATTGCTGCACTGTTGCCCATGGCTTTTGTGAGCGGCCTGATGGGCCCTTATATGAGCCCGATTCCCATCAACGCCAGCATGGGTATGCTGATTTCGCTGGCGGTGGCTTTTGCCATCACGCCTTGGCTGTCTCGTATCTGGCTACGGCATGCCCCGCATGGCGATGTGCTTTCTGCTCGGATGGCACCTTTGTTTACGCGCATGTTCACACCATTGCTGCGTGATGCCGATGGCAAAAAGAATAGGCGGAAACTGGGTTTGGTCGTGCTACTACTCATTATTGTTTCGCTCGCGTTGCCGGTCGCAAAGCTGGTAGTCATGAAGATGCTGCCATTTGATAATAAATCCGAGTTTCAGGTAGTGGTGGATATGCCCGCCGGAACTCCACCAGAAAGAACAGCCAGCGTACTACATGCGATGACAGCCTATCTGTCTACCGTGCCGGAAGTGACCAATTATCAGGCTTATGTGGGCCTTTCTGCGCCGATCAACTTTAATGGACTGGTGCGCCAGTATTACTTGCGTAGCGGTGGCGAAGTGGGCGACATTCAAGTGAATCTGGTAGACAAGCACCATCGCAGTGAACAGAGTCATGCCATTGCCAGCCGCGTGAGGCCTGAATTGCAAAAGATTGCGCATGAAATGGGTGCCAAACTGAAAGTGGTAGAAGTGCCACCTGGACCACCAGTGCTTTCTCCTATTGTGGCTGAAATCTATGGCCCAGTTGATGCTGACAGGTTGAAGCTGGCGCGACAGGTTCAACATATGTTTGATAGCACAGAGGGTATAGTGGATACCGATAACAGCGGCATTGCCGATGCCAGAAAAATCGAACTTGTCGTAGACAAGAAAAAAGCTGCGCTGCTCGGTGTGTCTCAGGCGGCAATTGTCAGCACCCTGCGCACAGGCTTGGCCGGCGAAGAGGTCACCTATCTGCACGATGCCACTAAATATCCAGCCGGGACGCGGTTACGCTTGCCAGTATCCGCACAAGGCGATATTGAGGAGCTCCTCAAGCTGTCAGTGTCAACATCCGGCGGCAAACTGGTGCCGATCCGCGAACTGGTGACGACAGAAGAATCCTTGCGTGAGCAGCCGATATATCACAAAGACCTGTTGCCCGTGAATTACGTGGTGGGCGATATGGCTGGCAAGCTGGACAGCCCGCTGTACGGCATGTTCGGCATGCGCGCGGCCGTTGGTGAATTACAGGTGCCCGGCGGCGGCAAGCTCGGTGAGTATTTTATCAGGCAGCCCGATGATAACCAGCGTGGCTACGCGCTTAAATGGGATGGCGAATGGCAGGTCACCTATGAAACCTTCCGCGACATGGGTGCTGCCTATGCTGTTGGGTTGATATTGATTTATCTGCTGGTGGTTGCACAGTTCGGCTCATATTTGACGCCGCTGATCATCATGGCACCGATTCCGCTCACCATTATTGGCGTGATGCCCGGGCATGCGCTGCTGGGCTCGCAATTTACCGCCACCTCGATGATCGGCATGATTGCATTGGCGGGGATCATCGTCAGAAACTCCATCCTGCTGGTCGACTTCATCAATCTGGAGGTTGCGGCAGGCAGGCCGTTCAAGGAGGCCGTAATCAATTCAGCGATCACGCGTGCGCAGCCGATCATGCTGACGGCATTATCCGCCATGCTGGGCGCGTTCTTTATTCTGGATGATCCGATTTTCAATGGCCTGGCCATTTCGCTGATATTCGGTATTTTTGTTTCGACTTTACTGACGCTGATCGTGATTCCGTTGCTGTATTTTGTTGCTTACAAACATAAATTTAATTAGGAGATATTAAACATGACTTCATGGAAACTGGTTCGTGTGATTGCCGGGCTATTGATACTGCTGTCGCTTGCGTTGGGCGTGCCAGAAAGTCCGCTGTTCGTGAGTAAATACTGGTTGTACTTTACCGTTTTTATTGGGGTCAATCTCTTCCAAAGCGGTTTGACCAACTGGTGTCTGATGGAAAATATTTTGCGCAAATTGGGCGTGCGCGCAGGCTGTTAATGATGCATATGAACAAATCTGTCAAGGCTTCACTGCTATTGCTGATGCTGATGGCAAACCAGGCGCAGGCTTTTGATCTATTGGAAGCCTGGCAAGCCGCACGCACGCATGACCCGCAGTTTGCCTCTGCCCGCGCAGGCGCTGAAGCAGGCCGTACCAAAAACCTGCAGGCACAGGCACTGAAAAGCCCGCAAGTGACGCTTAATGCGGGTATGGCGGGTGTAAACAGCGATAACAAGATCACCGATGCGCAGTTTTCTAATGCCCAATTCGCTGGAGGCGGTGCGGGTGCAAAAGGAACAACAGACTTCCGCACCAGAACCGATGGCGGCCTCGATCTGAACCTGAATCTGCGTGCTGAATATCCGCTCTATGATGCCACACGCAATAAATCTGCGGTTCAACTCAATAAACAGGCACAACTGGCCGAAGTGCAATTGACCGCCGATGAGCAGCAGCTCATGCAGCGCGTGGCACAGAGCTATTTTGACACGCTGCTGGCAGCAGATACGCTGGCAACGCTCAAGTCTCAACAAACGGCGGTAGCCGAGGCGCTGGCCAGCGCAAAAGAGCGGTTCAGGGAGGGCGATGTGGCGATTATCGATACGCATGAAACACAGGCGCGTTACGATATGCTGGCTTCGCAGGTGCTTGAAGCCGAAAGCAATCTGCAGCTTGCCCGCGCAGCCTTGGCTGATATGACTGGCAACCAGGATGCAGCACTGGCGCAATTGCCCCGGAAGACTGATTTGCAGCATTATGTAGGTGGAGATTTGCAGAGCTGGCTTGGCCGTGCGCAAAGCAATCATCCACTGGTGCAGGTACAGCAGCTGCAGCAGGATATTGCTCAGGCCGAAAGTGATAAATTCCAAACCAAATACTCCCCAGTGCTTAATCTGGTTGCCCAGGCGGGCGGCGAGCGCTTGCAGGGCTTAAGCGGCAATGATGCTGATTTGACCAATCGCCAGCTGAGCCTTGGCGTGCAGTTGACCATTCCCTTATATAGCGGTGGTATGCGTGGCGCTAAATACCAGGAAGCAATTGCACTGGAAGACAAAGCCCGCAACCAAACTGAATTTGCACGCCTGCAGGCAGCGCGTGATGCCAGGTCTGCATGGATGGCAGTGACTGTGGGGCAAGGACAAGTGAAGGCGCTGGAACAGGCTGAACATTCGGCAGAAATCAAACTGGATTCCACCCGCCTCGGGCGTGATGTGGGCGATCGGACGACACTCGATGTGCTGAATTCGGAGCAGGAGCTTTACAACACGCGTCTCGCCCTTTATCGCAGCCGTTATCAGGTATTGCTGGCTTTGCTTAATCTTTCAGCTGCAGCGGGTGAATTGAATGAACTGCGTTTGCAGGAAATCAATAAGTTGCTTATTAGCAAGTAATTTTGCCCCATATAATTTTTACTACGGGATAGGAAAAAAGTCATGGCAAAACAACAAGGTGCTCATCAAAAATTTATTCACTGGATTTTGGTTGGGGCAGCCTCGGTCACGCTGTTGCTGGCGGGCTGTCAACCTTCAAATCTTGCGTCAGTCACCCCCAAAGAGGCAGCCACTATGTTTTCCGAGCAGAAAGCCATCATTGTGGATGTGCGCGAAGACAGCGAATGGAACGAGGGGCATATCGCTGGCGCGATACATATTCCATTAGCGCAAGTTGAAAGCCGGCTCAGTGAGCTTGCACAATATAAGAACAGCACCGTTATCACACAATGCCGTAGCGGCAAACGCTCGGCAAAGGCCGCCGGCATGCTCCAAGCCGCAGGATTCAGCAAGGTACTCAACCTGACCGGCGGCATTGTTGCTTGGAATAATGACGGGCTGAAAACCACGCAGTAAGTTAATTAATGTCTAAGCTTCAGGAGGCAAAAAAATGAACCGTATTTTCGTAAAAGGCAGTTTGGTGGTACTGGCGCTTACAGCTTCAGGCTGCGCCACTAAACCCTCAAATGAGGCAGTACAGATGCAGCATCTGGAAGAAAGCCGCCAGACAGCGCAGGAGTTCATGCAGACACTGGGCGGAACGCTAAAAAAGCAACTGCAAACCGGCGGTGCAGAAAGTGCCATCGGGGTATGCAAGCAAATTGCCCCTGAGCTGGCAGCAGAATATTCCAAAGATGGCCGGGTCGTCAAACGCGTATCACTCAAAACACGAAATAAAGTGCAGGGCACGCCTGATGCTTGGGAAAAAGAGTCGTTAAAAGGCTTTGATAATGCCCAGCGCGAAGGTAAGCCCGTAGATAGCATAGAGGCATCCATGGTGAGTAATGATGCGGACGGACGCTGGTTCCGCTACATGAAAGCGATTCCCACCCAGACGATGTGCCTGCAATGCCACGGCAAACCGGCTGACATTTCAACCGGGGTGAAAGCCATGCTGATAAAGGAATACCCGGAAGATAAGGCGACAGGCTACAGCGCTGGGGAAATCCGCGGTGCGATTTCCATCAAGCGCAAGCTGGATGTAGTATCAAAATAAGATATCGATCAATCAAAGGTGTTTACAGGGAGATAAAAAATGGCACATATCGTAATCATTGGCGCAGGTATCGGTGGAATGCCCACTGCTTATGAGCTTAAAGCAAAAATTGGCAATAAACACCAGATTACGGTGGTTAACGCTGTCGATTATTTTCAGTTTGTGCCATCCAACCCTTGGCTGGCGGTGGGCTGGAGCAAGCGCGAAAAGATTACTTTTCCAATTCGCCCTTATCTCGAGAAGAAGGATATCAATTTCATTGCGCAGCCGGTAACCAAGCTTGATGCGGACAATAACAAACTGCAACTGGCCAACGGTGAGCATCTGAATTATGAGTATCTGGTGATTACCACCGGGCCTAAGCTCTCGTTTGATGAAGTGCCTGGATCCGGACCAAATGGCGGCCACACGCATTCGATATGTACTGTGGATCACGCAGAAAAAACCTGGGATGCCTATCAGGAATTTCTAAAAGATCCAGGCCCTGTGGTGATTGGAGCCATGCCTGGCGCAAGCTGTTTCGGCCCCGCTTACGAATTTACGTTTATTGTGAATAGAGATCTGCGCAAGAAAAAATTACGCAACAAAGTACCCATGACTTATGTGACCAGCGAGCCCTATATTGGGCATTTGGGCTTGGGCGGCGTAGGCGACTCCAAAGGCATGCTGGAATCCGAGTATCGCAATAATGACGTTAAATGGATTACCAATGCCAAGGTGACCAAAGTTGAGGCTGGCAAGATGTTTGTGTCCGAGCACGACCTGAATGGCAATGTTGTGAAAGAGCATGAGCTGCCATTCAAATTCTCCATGATGCTGCCGGCATTTAAGGGCGTTGATCCGGTTGCCGCCGTGGAAGGCTTATGTAACCCTAGAGGCTTTGTACTGATTGATGAACACCAGCGCAGCAAGAAATATCGCAACATTTTCGCTGCGGGTGTATGCGTTGCCATTCCGCCGGTGGAAGTTACACCAATTCCGACAGGCGCACCGAAAACTGGTTATATGATTGAATCCATGGTGACCGCCATTGTGCACAATATCGCTGCCGATCTTGCTGGACAAGTAGCTGATGCAAAGGGCACCTGGAATGCAATCTGCTTGGCCGACATGGGCGATACCGGGGCGGCTTTTGTTGCCTTGCCACAAATTCCGCCACGTAATACAAACTGGATCAAAAAGGGCAAATGGGTACATTATGCAAAAGTTGCCTTCGAGAAATACTTCATTTACAAAATGAAAAAAGGCACTACGGAACCGATTTATGAAAAGTATGTGCTTAAGGCGATGGGAATCGAAAAGCTGGATTAAGACTGGGCATAATGGAATTTGCCTGATGCCTGCGCAACGGTGGTGGGAGCGGTGGGAGCTGCATTGCTTGCCCTGCATCTGAGATTCAACGGAGTCGCAACGCTTCCCATACTTTTATATCTGTCTGCCGCTTCGACATTTCACGGCATTGTCGGCAATCCAAAGGAAATAGGCTTGCTATCCGCTTGAGTGGTCGTGGCTATGCTGAAATATTTCCGGCAATGTATGCCGGAATGGCGGCATAACTTATTGATTATGTAATTTATTTGATTATGTAATTTATTGCGAATCAACCAGTTAAGGTTATATTGGCGTCCCCACGGGGATTCGAACCCCGGTCGCCTCCGTGAAAGGGAGGTGTCCTAGGCCTCTAGACGATGGGGACCTAAGAATTTAACTCATTATTTACTACTTATTACAACGCCGCTATTCTACTACAATTCACTTAATTTCTAAAATGAATTTACCACTAATTTGGTGGAGGTAAGCGGGATCGAACCGCTGACCTCTTGCATGCCATGCAAGCGCTCTCCCAGCTGAGCTATACCCCCAACTTACTACCAAAACATAACCAAAATTCGGGCTTTTGAATTAGCTGCAATTCAAAGAAGGCGCAATATTAAAGACGGGAGGGCTAATTGTCAATTAATTTATAGTTCGCGAATGATTTTCTGCGTCGAGCAGCTTATCCACGTGTGTTGGATTGCGACTCGAATTTTAATAAATCTACGAAAGGCTGTGGGTGCCAGCCCGCCTTGCGATGCTCTGCCACCACGTTGGTAAATATGCCGCCGCGCACATAAAACTTGGCCGTCACGCGCATAAACTTTGGCTGAGTAGCCGTAATCAGGTCATCCAGAATGCGGTTTGTGACCGCTTCGTGAAAGCAGCCTTCTTCTCGGAACGACCACATATAGAGTTTTAGGCTTTTCAGTTCGACACAAAGCTGGTCCGGGATGTAATCCAGATAAATCACGGCAAAATCCGGCTGGCCTGTTTTAGGGCACAGGCAAGTAAATTCGGGGATTTCCATATGGATATGAAAATCACGGCCAGGATTGGGGTTGGCAAAGGTTTCCAGTTGCTTTGTCGGCTGCGCGGTTGGCTTGGCGCCTAAAGTTTGTTCACTCGTCATAGAAAATGCGGATTTCGGGCTAAAAAAACGTTATTATAACGCTTAAAATTAAATCTCATTGACTCATTCATTTTGCGCTTAACCCACCTAAAACTCGCCGGCTTCAAATCGTTTGTAGACCCAACCACTATTCACCTGCACGGCCAGCGCGTGGGTGTGGTCGGGCCTAATGGTTGCGGCAAATCCAACGTCATGGAATCGGTGCGCTGGGTATTGGGGGAGTCGTCTGCCAAAGAAATGCGCGCCGACGCGATGGATGCCGTGATTTTTAATGGATCCTCCAACCGCAAGCCTATCTCGCGCGCCAGTGTCGAGCTGGTGTTTGACAACAGCCTGGGTGGGGCAAGCGGCGAGTGGAGCCAGTATGCGGAAATCAGCGTCAAGCGTGTCATTGAGCGCGAAAAAGGCTCAACTTACTATATCAACAATACAGCCGTGCGCCGTCGCGATGTGTCGGATTTGTTTCTGGGTACAGGCCTGGGCGGCCGTGCCTATGCGATTATCGGCCAGAACACCATCTCGCGCATTGTAGAGGCCAAACCTGAAGAACTGCGGGTGTTTCTGGAAGAAGCTGCAGGCATCAGCAAATATAAGGAGCGCCGCCGCGAAACTGAGTTGCGCCTGCGTGATACGCGCGAGAACCTTACCAGGGTAGAGGACATCTGCCGCGAGCTGCAAAAACAGATCACCAAGCTGGAGTCGCAAGCGGTTGTCACCCAGCAATATCATGCGTTGCGAGCCGCATTGAAGCTGGCGGAAGGGCAATTATGGCTGCTTAAAAAACGCGATGCCAGCCGCGACTGGGAAAAGGCCAAAGCGCGGGTTGATCAACTGGTGAATCATCTTGAAGCGCAAACCGCGGCGCTGAGAAAAAGCGAAGCCGAGTTGGAAACTAGCCGCCAGGCACATTACGCAGCCAGCGAGGGCATCAATACTGCACAGGCGGCCTATTATGAGGCGAATGCCGAAGTTTCCAACCTCGAACACCAGGTGAAACAAAATACCGAGGCGCGCGAGCGCATGGTACAGCAACTGCAGCAATTGCAACATGCGCTGGAACGGAATACCAGCGCCAGCCAGGCTTTTCAGCAAAATCTGGCACAATTAAATACCGAACTGAAAACTGCAACTGCAGGAGAACAACAGGCTCTAATGGCTTTGGATGCGCTTAAGCAAACACTTCCAGAAAAAGAGGCCGCGCTTAGAGCTGCCACGGACATTGCCCAAAAAAGCCTGCAAGCGCTGGCAGAAGCGAATCAGCGTATACAAATCGAGAATAGCCATATCCATTATTTGAACCAGGCAATTGGTGAGAATAACCAGCGTATTCAAAGACTTGAAACAGAATTGTCCAATCTGGTGCTGCCTGATGAATCACGGTTAAAAGACAGCGAATCCGCTTTGCTGCACGCACAGCAGGAGATTGCCAATATAGAGCAAGCTGTTCAAAAACTGCGCGCGGATGAAGCGGCGCTGCATGCTGAAATAAATCAGCTGCGAGAGCGACAACATCAGGCGCAGCGCGCTGCAAACCTGACTGAAGCCGAGATTCACTCACTCCTGAAAATTCAGCAGTCACTCAATACCGAAGGTAAGCTGGGCGAATGGCTGAGCAGTAAAGGCTTAAAAAATAATGCCAGGTTATGGCAGAAGATTAAAATTGACGAGACTTGGAGCGTTGCCTTGGAAGCTGTATTGGGCACAAAGCTGAATGCGCTGATCTCCGAGAAACATGACTTGGGAAACCGGCCACCTGGCGCACTGGTACTGGGCTACAGGGCAGCTGAAAATGCCACATCCATTAAACAGAACTCAAGTCTGACACCCCTTATCAGCATCATTAAAGCGTGTGACGCAGACTTAAAACCCATTTTAAGCGATTGGCTGGCAGGTGCTTATTTACTGGCTTCTGGCGATGATGTACAAAGAGCCATCACCGCGCTTAATTTGGGTGAAACCTTGGTGAATCAGCAGGGCGACATTCATGGCCGTCATAGCGTAGCCTACCATGGCGAAAACTCAAGCTTGCATGGCGTGCTGGAACGTCAGCAGCAGTTGGAAAAATTACAGGCAAATTTGCCAAGCCTGCAGCAACAACAGCAGGAAGCGACCGAGTCGCTTAAAACCACTGAGAACAAACTATTACAAGCGCGCCAGCAGCAGCAGCATGAAAATAACCACCTGAGAACCGCTACCCATACGCTACATCAGTTACAACTTGAGTTTTCCCGTTTGCAGCATGCGCGCCAAACTTCGCTTGAGCGCGAGAAAAATATTAAAGCGGACATTGAAGCTGCGAAAGCAAAGCTCGCGCAATTGGCTGCGGATAAAGCTGAAAAACAAGAAGCTTTACAAGTGATTTCAGGCCAATTAAGCCAATTGGTGCAGGCAAAAAATAATGATGGTGTTGCAAAACAGCAAGCCGAACAGACGTATTTGGTGCTGCGGGATTCAGTTCAGCAAGCTGAAAAGTTGCATCAGGAAACTGTTTTTAGTTTAAAATTAATAACCAATAATATTAATGATTTAAATAATAAAATTAATGTAAACAGTGAAGAAAAAGCAGCGCTTTTATTGCGCCAGGCTGAAGCGGAAGAAACTCTGAAGCTGACTCCGATGGAAACACTGAAGGTCAATTTAAGCGAGGCGATTAACCTCAAGCAGCAGCGCGAAGCGGCACTGGCAGAGGCGCGCAATCACCTGGCGGGGCAGGAACAGCAGTTACAAGCGTTAGAACGCCAGCGCATGCAAAACGAGCAGAAGCTGCATCCCATGCGCGACGGTCTTGAGCAAAGCCGCTTAAATGAACAGGAAGCGCGCCTGCATTTTGAACAGTGTCAGGCCGGTTTGGTTGAAAATGGCCACAACGAGCAGGAGTTGGCTACAGGTTTGGCGGAAAATGCCAAAACCACAGATCTGGTACGCAAAACCAGCCAATTACAGCAGAATATCACTGAACTGGGCGCCGTGAATCTGGCAGCGATCCAGGAACTGGCTACCGAAACCGAGCGCAAGACCTACCTGGATAGCCAGATGCAGGATCTGGCGCAGGCCACGGCCACGCTGGAGGATGCAATTCACAAGATTGACCGTGAAACGCGCGATAAGCTGATGCAAACCTTCAATACTGCCAATCAGCATTTTGGCGAGCTTTTCGCTACCTTATTCGATGGCGGCCAGGCCAAGCTGGAGTTATTGGGCGACGAGATTCTTGATACAGGCCTGCATGTGTTCGCACAGCCGCCAGGCAAGAAAAACACCACCATTCAGCTTCTATCCGGCGGTGAGAAGGCATTGACCGCGCTGGCACTGGTGTTTGCGCTGTTCAGGTTGAATCCTGCGCCATTCTGCCTGATGGACGAGGTGGATGCGCCTCTGGATGACAGCAATACCGAACGTTTTTGTAATATGGTGAAGAAAATGGCCGAAAAAACACAGTTCATGTTTGTTTCGCATAACAAAATCACCATGGAAATGGCGCAGCAGCTTATCGGGGTGACCATGCAGGAATCCGGTGTTTCACGCATTGTAGATGTTGATATTGAGGCTGCGCTTACAATGCATGCTTGAAATATTATTGAATTAATTCGAAAATTAGCACCAATTCAAAGTAAAATAAAAACATGTCAGATTTGCAAGTAGCTCTTATTATTCTAGGCGCTTTTATTATTGCAGGGGTTGTGATCTACAACTGGATGCAGGAAAGAAAGTTGCGCAAACAAGTCACCAGTGAATTCATCGTTCCGCAAAAAGATGTACTGGCCGAAGACTTTTACATCGACACTGACGCTTATGTCGAGAAAGAGCTTGGTGAAGTGGTCGAAAAAATCAAACTGGCGGGACATACACGATTCTCAAAGCCCATCAGCGAAACGCAAACAGAAGACATTCAGGATACAGTAGAGAAAAACAGTAAGGCATCTCAGCCAATGGAAACGCCTGTTGATGAGCCTGCCACATCAGAAAAACTACAAATTGAACCCGTTGAAACTGAGCCTATTGTTAAGGCAGATTTGTATGAACAAATCCAAAACCTGCAAGCCGATTTGCCTGATGCTACACATCCACAAATTGATTTGACTGCGATTTTATACGCTACTCCAAACATTGCCGGTAGTGACTTTGCAGCGCTGAGCGCCTTAAAGAGCGACATCGGCTTGCCAATGCAGCTGCACGGCCTGGATGCCGACAATAAATGGCACGTCTTAAACGAAAGCGCATCTAAAACCAAATTCAAGCAAGTGGCATGCAGCCTGCAGCTTGCGGATCGTGGCGGCCCGATATCCAAACAGCTGCTGAATAAATTCCAGTTTTCTGTAGAGGATTGCGGCCTGGCACTGAACGCCCATGTTGAATGGCAAGGCAATGGCGATGCAATGCAGCATGCAATTGAGCTGGATCAGTTTTGTCTTGAGGTCGATCAAATGATCAGCGTGCATATCGCCCAGGGGGATACGCCCATTCATGGCACCAAATTTAAAGGTCTTGCGGAAGCAAACGGATTGGTGCTGAAGGATGATGGTAAGTTCTATTACTTTGCAAATGGCAAAGAAGATCCGCTATTTGTGCTGATAGATACAGACAATCAGCCCTTTACCGCTGAAAGCCTGCGCAGCAATGTGCTCAAAAGCGTGACCTTCCAGATAGAAATCCCCAAGGTCAACAATTGTGAGCAGGTGTTCAATCAAATGATTGCGATAGCCCAGAAAATGACGACCAGCTTGAATGGGCGCCTGGTTGATGACAACCAGAAGCCATTGGGTGATTTGCAATTAGAAAAAATCCGGCAACAGCTTAAAGTGATCCATGCCACCATGGTCGCACGTGGCATTATGCCTGGCAGCCCAGGCAGCATGCGCCTTTTCAGCTAGTCTGGCTATGGATGATTTAGAAGCGGCGCGCAAACAGGTTGTCCAGCTTGTTGCAGAGATAGCGCAGCATGATTATCGATACTATGTGCTGGATGCGCCTACTATCTCCGATAACGAATACGACGGCTTGTATCGTCAGCTGGTCGATTTAGAACAACGGTTTCCCGAACTTGTTACCCCGGATTCACCCACCCAGCGCGTGAGTGGCACCGCGCTGAAAGCATTCGAGAGCGTGACCCACCGACAGGCCATGCTGTCGCTCAATAATGCGTTTGGTGATGATGAATTGCTGGCGTTTGACAAGCGTGTTCGTGATGGTTTGGGAGTCGAATCTGTTGAATATGCAGTCGAACCAAAGTTCGACGGCTTGGCCATTACCTTGACCTATGAGAACGGCATTTTCACACAAGGCGCCACACGCGGCGATGGCTATACAGGTGAAAACGTCACGCACAACCTGCGTACCATACGCGCCATCCCTATACGCTTAGCCACTTCTAACCCGCCTGCATTACTTGAAGTGCGCGGCGAAGTGCTGATGTTAAAACAGGATTTCGAGCGCTTGAACATCGCCCAAGAAAAACTGGGCGCCAAGTTGTTCGCGAATCCACGAAATGCGGCAGCAGGCAGTCTGCGCCAGCTGCATCCACAAATTACCGCCTCACGGCCGTTGCATTTTTTTGCTTACGGCCTGGGCGAAGCGGTTGGCGCCCCTGCATTGCATTCGCATACAGAAGCGATGGATTATCTGGCAAACCTGCAGTTCCCAGTGAGTGATTTGCGAGCCGTGAGATATGGCGTAAATGGCCTGCTTGCTTATTTTCGCGAGATCGGTGCAAAGCGTGCAGGCTTACCATTTGACATAGATGGCGTGGTGTATAAGGTCAATCAATTCAGCCAGCAAGACGAGCTTGGCTATGTTTCGCGCGCGCCGCGCTGGGCAATCGCGCATAAATATCCGGCGGAAGAAGCGACAACAGTCGTAGAAGACATCACCGTGCAAGTAGGACGCACTGGCGCAATTACCCCTGTCGCGCGCCTGAAAGCGGTATTTGTAGGCGGCGTCACTGTGACGAACGCTACACTGCATAACGAAGATGAATTAAGGCGCAAAGACATCCGCATTGGCGATACGGTGATTGTTCGCAGGGCAGGGGACGTCATCCCTGAAGTAGTTTCGGTGGTGTCAGAAAAACGGCCTGCCGATGCGCGCTTATTCATAATGCCAATAGTATGCCCGGAGTGTGGCTCGCATATTGAGCGGCCTCAGGATGAAGCAGTGGCGCGCTGTACCGGCGGAATATATTGTCCGGCGCAGCGCAAGCAGGCCATTACGCATTTTGCATCGCGCCGCGCCATGGATATTGAAGGTCTGGGCGAAAAACTGGCTGAACAGCTGGTTGAAGCCAATCTGGTTCATTCCCTGGATGACATTTATAAGCTGGATGTAGCCACGCTGGCTACTCTGGAGCGCATGGCGCAGAAGTCAGCGCAGAACGTGGTGAATGCGTTGAATCAAAGCAAGCAAACCACGCTGGCACGCTTTATTTACGGATTGGGCATCCGCAACGTGGGCGAAGCAACGGCGAAGGATTTAAGCGCGCACTTTGGCAGCCTGCAAGCCTTGCTGGATGCGGACTTTGAGGCATTGCTACAAGTGAATGATGTAGGGCCAATCGTGGCTGAATCGATTTTGCAGTTTTTGAGCGAGCCGCACAATCGCCAGGTAATTGCTTCCATGCAAAATCTAGGCGTGCAATGGCCAGAGGCTCAAGGCAAACAAACAGCATCAGGCGCATTATTAGGAAAAACATTGGTATTGACTGGCACGTTGCCCAACTTATCGCGAGATGCCGCCCAAGCCTTAATTGAAGCGGCTGGTGGTAAGGTGAGCAGCAGCGTTTCTAAAAAGACAGATTTTGTAGTGGCGGGCGCTGAAGCAGGCAGCAAACTGGAAAAAGCGCAAACACTGGGCGTGCCGGTGATTGATGAAGCAGGATTGCTGACATTGCTAAAAGATGGTGCAACCAATACCAGCCATTATGCATCTGATATAAGTTCCAGCGTACAAACCACTTTATTTTAAACAGGTTTAAACGAATGAAAATATCAAAAACTACTTTAACTTTAATATGTAGTTCATTGTTTATTATAAGTATCAATGTGAGTGCAGATGAAGTCGCAGATAAGGTTTCAGCATGTAACGCGGCATTAAATAAAGGTGAAGTGACCAGCGCCATCACAATCTCTGAAGCTATTTTAAAGCAAGCCCCTAATCACCGCGAAGGCCTGCTATGCAAAGGCAGGGCGCTTGGCGCGCAAAATAATTATGATGCGGCACTAACTACGCTGGAAATGGCTGCAAAGCAATCCAAATCTGGATTTGATGAGATTCTCTCGAATATTTTTATTGGAAATCTGCATAAAAATCACAACAAGAACATGGAAGCAATCGCCAGTTATGAAAAAAGCCTGAAAATCTGTGAAGCAGAAAAAAATGACAAATTTAAGCGCATTAATCTGAATTTAATTGGCGAAGCTCATACACAAAGCAACAACCTGAATGCCGCGCTAGCCAGCTATTTGGCAGGCTCCAAACTAGCCAAGAATGATAATGAACGTGCGGATAGTTTTGAGCATCTAGCATCCGCCTACAGCGCACTAGGACAACATGATGCAGCAATAGAATATCAGCTTAAAGCCGTACTCATGCAACAAAAGGCGGGCACGCTTGATGATTACGCGAACGCCAGCTATACGCTGGGACAAATATATGAAAAAGCCAAAGAGTATGGCAATGCTGAAAAATCCTATTTAAAGCTACTACAATTCAGCAAGGATAATGTCGGCGCTTATTATGAAGCAAAGGCTAGCTACGCCTTAGGGAAAGTAAAAGCTATTACAGGCAATACAGAAAGTGCTAAAACCATTTTGGTTGAAGCCTTAACCATTGCAAGAAATATCGGTGAAACCAAATTGGCATCCGAAATCGAAACTTCGTTAAAAGAACGTGTATTCAGGTAAAAGTTATAATAACTTATTCCTTAAAAAACATATACTTATCATAAATATGTTAAATCTTTGCCCTGACAAAGTTTCAGGTAAAGTTTATATTACGATCTTCAATTCAGGTGAAGTTTATCTCAGCATCTTCAACGAGTTTGACAAGAGCAATTTAAGGGAATAAATTTAGGCTTCCAAGTCCTCTCTGGAGGAATTATGGTAAAGCCATTTTCTGAAATTAGAGAACGCTTTTCTCTAAGCAAGCTTGACCAAGGGCTTTTGAATACTGGAAGTTGGCCGGGCGCCGACGATCTTTCCCTCCCGAAAGACGAGCAAGACCTATTTGTTCGAAGATCTAATGCAGTAAAAGCCTATATCAAAAATGATGTAGCTACATTGGTAAACACCGCTCTATCCCCCCAAGAAGCTTTAAGGTTATTAAGAAGATGCTTAACAACGCATCCTGATGGCAGGATTTATGGATTTAGGGCTCTTCTCCCACATATTCGTGTAAAAAAATATACTCGTA
>JBGANY010000014.1:0-46029 GCA_044222005.1 Methylotenera sp. | reverse complement strand
TTTGGCAAAATTACGCGCTATTACTCGCCGGGCGGCCCCGGCGTGCGTATGGATGCAGCGATTTACTCAGGCTACGTCATTCCGCCCTATTATGATTCCATGTGCGCCAAACTCACGGTTTGGGCACTCGATTGGAATGGTGTCGTGGAGCGCGGTCGCCGCGCTTTGGGCGACATGGTGGTATACGGCGTTAAAACGACGATTCCGTATTACCAGGAAATCATGAAGCACCCCGATTTCAAGAATGCGGATTTTAATACCAGTTTTGTAGAAACGCATCCCGAGCTTACCAATTACGCAACTGAGCTGCCACCGGAGTTGATTGCAGCGGCGATATCAGCGGCTATTGCGGCACATGAAGGCATATAATTTTTTAAGAATTACCATAAAGAAATAAAGCTATGAGCAAAATATACATCACTGAATTAGTTTTACGCGACGGCCACCAATCGTTAATCGCAACGCGCATGCGCACCGAAGATATGCTGCCGATTTGCTCCAAGCTGGACGCCATTGGCTTCTGGTCGATCGAGGCCTGGGGTGGCGCTACATTTGATGCCTGCGTGCGCTTTCTGAAAGAAGACCCTTGGGAGCGCCTCGCCAAGCTGCGCAAAGCCTTGCCGAACAGCCAGATTAATATGCTGCTGCGCGGACAAAACCTGCTTGGCTACCGCCATTATTCAGATGACGTAGTGCATGCTTTTGTGAAACAGGCAGCCAATGCCGGCGTAGATGTGTTCCGTATTTTTGATGCTTTGAACGATGTGCGCAACCTGCGTGAAGCAATCACTGCCGTTAAAAAAGTAGGCAAACATGCGATTGGCACATTGTCTTACACGACCAGTCCGGTCCATGATATTGCCTATTTCGTCGCCATGGCGAAAGAGCTGGAAGAATTGGGTTCAGACAGCATTGGCATTAAAGATATGGCGGGCCTGCTCACGCCACAAACCACCGGCGAACTCGTTCGCGCAATCAAATCAGCCGTGAGTCTGCCAATCCATGTGCACAGTCACGCCACATCCGGCTTAGCCAGCATGTCGCTGTTAAAAGGCGTTGAAAATGGCGCAAGCATTATTGACACTTGCAACTCGTCATTTTCAGAAGGCGCCAGCCACCCAACGACAGAGAGCATGGTAGCTGCATTAAAAGGCACAGAATACGACACCGGCCTGGACTTGGCTAAGCTGCAAGAAATCACAGCGTATTTCCGCGAAGTTCGCAGGAAATATTGGCAGTATGAGAGCGAATTCACCGGCGTGGATACCCGTGTGCTGGTCAACCAGGTGCCTGGCGGCATGATTTCCAACCTTTCCAATCAGCTGAAAGAACAAGGCGCGCTGGACCGCATGGATGAAGTATTGGCAGAAATTCCGCGCGTGCGCGAAGATCTGGGCTTTCCGCCGCTGGTCACCCCGACTTCGCAAATTGTAGGCACCCAGGCCGTATTGAATGTAATGACAGGTTCGCGTTACAAATCGGTGACCAACGAAGTCAAAAACTACTTTCTAGGCCTGTATGGCAAAGCACCGGCAGCAGTGAATGCAACTGTGAAACAGCAGGCCGTGGGTGATGCGGAGGTGATTACCTGCCGCCCGGCTGATTTGTTAGCGCCTGAAATGGCTAAACTACAAACAGAATCTGAGCGCATTGCAAAAAGCGAAGAGGACGTCTTAACTTATGCGATGTTCCCCGATATTGGCCAAACCTTCCTGCAAGAACGCAATGCAGGCAGCCTGAAACCTGAAGCCTTGCATACTAAAGAGAGCGCGAGCGCTGCAGCGGCACGCTTTGCGCCAAATGAGTTTAACGTCACTTTGCATGGCGAAACTTTCCATATCAAGCTGACCGGCAGCGGCCATGCGGGTGAAGAAAAACGCCCGTTCTATGTATCTGTAGACGGCATTGCAGAGGAAGTCATTGTAGAAACCCTGGACGAAATTGAAGTTTCCGGCGGCGCTGCAAGCAATGGCAACAAAAGCAGCAAGAAAAAAGCGGCGACAACCTCCAGCGGCCGCCCTCGCCCGCACCATGCAGGTTGCGTGACGACCGCCATGCCGGGCACGATTGTGGCTGTAAAAGCAAAAGTGGGTGATAAAGTGAAAGCTGGTGACGGCGTGCTGGTGATCGAAGCCATGAAAATGGAGAATGAGATTCAGGCCGCAACGACTGGTACTGTAGTCGCTGTACACGTCAGCAAGGGTGACAGCGTAACGCCTGATGAGTCATTACTTGAAATCCAGCCCGAGTAATTTCTGTTGAAGTTTGAACGATAAGCCGACAGAATCAAGCTGTCGGCTTTTTATTTATGTACTCTAAATTTAAGCATACTAGAACATGAAACAAACCCTTATTCTGGCTTCATCCTCGGTTTACAGACGCGAGTTATTGCAAAAGCTGCAAATCCCTTTTAGCAGCATTTCACCGCGCGTCGATGAAACGCCGCTTGCAGGCGAAAAGCCACGCGAAACCGCCTTAAGGCTCGCACAGGAAAAGGCCAGGAAAATTGGCAGCGAATATGCACATGCGCTCGTGATTGGCTGCGATCAGGTCGCCACCTTGGATGGCGATCAACTGGGCAAACCACTTAACCATCAGAACGCGACCAGACAGCTGCAATTAATGCGCGGCCGAGAAGTGACTTTCCACAGCGCGCTTTGTTTATACAATGCAGCCACAGGCGATATGCAGGCCGAGGTCGTGCCGTATCTGGTGCGATTCCGTCAACTCAGCGACGAACAAATCGAAAGCTACTTGACCAAGGAGCAGCCCTACCATTGCGCTGGCAGTGCAAAATCGGAAGGCTTGGGCATCGCGCTGATTGACAGAATGCTGGGCGAAGATCCAAATGCCCTGATTGGCTTGCCGTTGATCAGGCTAATTACCATGCTAAAGAATGAGGGCGTCAACGTAATATAGCAGCAGTCGTTTTAGTGGCTTCAATTAATCTTTTGGGAAGGTTGTCCATGTTTAAACATCGCATGATCGGATTTGCCGTTACTTCGCTAATATCATTTGGAGCTATTGCTATGGAGAATCAATCAGAAGAAATCCGAAGTACCTTAAATGACCAGCAAAGTGTTGCAGTCACTATTTACAACAGTGATCTTGCATTGGTGAAAGATACGCGCAAGGTCAAAATCAAGACCGGATTAAATGCGCTTGCACTGCGTGACGTGAGTGCGCAAATCCGTCCAGAAACTGCGCTTTTGAGAAGCCTAAGCGCGCCTGGCAGCCTGGTGCTATTAGAACAAAATTTCGATTTTGATTTACTCACGCCACAAAAAATGCTGGAAAAATATGTGGGTAAAACTGTCTGGATCGTGAAAACCAATCCGACAACTGGCGTAGAAACTACGGAACAAGCGACCGTGCTCTCGGCCAATAACGGCGTGGTGCTGAAGGTGGGCAACCGCATCGAAACCGGTTTGCCGGGTCGAATCGTCTATGATGACGTGCCGGCAAATCTGCGTGACCGCCCTACTTTGGTGACACAAATCAACAACAAAGGCGCAACCGATCAAACTGTGGAATTGAGCTATCTCAGCGGTGGATTGGGCTGGAAAGCCGATTATGTGGCTGAATTGAATGACAAGGAAGACAAACTGGACTTGTCAGGCTGGGTCACACTTACCAATACCAGCGGTGCCAGTTATAAAAACGCCAAGCTGCAATTGGTGGCAGGCGATGTAAACCGTGTGCAGCAGCAAATGCATCCAATGGCAAAAGCGATGCGAGGCGAGGTGATGATGGCCGACGCAGCTGCACCCGTGGCTGAAGAATCGCTGTTGGAATATCATTTGTATACCCTGGATCGCCCAACGACAATCGCTGAAAACCAAACCAAACAGGTTGCGCTACTGTCTGCAAGCGGGATCCCTGCACGTAAAGAGTTAGTGCTTAAAGGTGCAGACTACTATTACACTGGCCAATATGGCGAAATCGGCACAAAAATGAAAGTCGGCGTGTTTGTAGAGTTCGACAACAAAGAATCCAGCAAGCTTGGCTTGCCTCTGCCTAAAGGCATACTACGCGTCTACAAGAAAGATAGTGCAGGTAATGCGCAATTTGTCGGCGAAGACAATATCGACCATACCCCAAAAAATGAAACTGTTCGCTTAAAATTGGGTGAAGCATTTGACGTGACCGCCGACAAAAAACAAACAGATTTCAAGACGCTACCGCGCCCCAGCAAGGGTAATAGTGCATTCGAAAGCGCATTTGAACTCACGCTGAAGAACGCAAAAAAACAAAAAGTGACCGTTACCGTACAGGAGCCGATTGGCGGCGATTGGAAGATTTTATCCGAAAGCCATCCGCACACAAAGGCCAACAGTCATCTGGTGGTGTGGAAAATAGACGTTCCAGCAGAAGGCAGCGTCACACTGACTTACCGAGCGCAAGTAAAGTATTAATATCAGCTTTATAAGCAATTTTATATACTCTGCAAGCCGCATGGATATTGGCTTGCAGGGCATGCACTTTATAACGGGATAAATCGACTACAGTGAAATTCGGCACACTTTACTTAATTCCCGTCACGCTCGGTGACGACAATATCCACGCGGCGCTGCCGCCGAATGTTATTGCACAAACGCAAAAGCTGGAACATTTTGTGGTGGAAAATGAAAAGTCTGCACGACAGTTTTTAAGCTTAATCAAGCCGCACAAACCCATTCGCGAATTGCAGCTTGAATTGTTGAACGAACATACTGACGACAAAACATTGCCAAACCTGCTCAAACCTTTGCTGGCTGGACATGATGTTGGCCTAATGAGCGAAGCCGGCTGCCCTGCTGTGGCCGACCCGGGCGCGAAACTAGTCGCGCTAGCACATCAAAAAGGCATCCATGTTGTGCCGCTGGTGGGCCCTAGCGCGATTTTATTGGCGCTGATGGCCTCTGGTCTTAACGGACAGCAATTTGCGTTTTTAGGCTATTTGCCGGTAGATAAGGCTGCGCGTGCAGCAAAACTCAAAGAAATCGAAAAACGCGCACAAACACATAAAGAGACCCAGATTTTTATTGAAACGCCCTACCGCAACCAGCAAATGCTGGAAGCGTTGCTAAACACCTGCAACGCTAATACCCGCTTATGTATTGCCTGCCACGTCAGTTCGCCCGATGAAACGATAGTAACGAAACGCATCAGTGAATGGAAGCAAAGCACGCTGCCGGATTTACATAAAAAACCAACCGTGTTTCTGTTGCTGGCTTAGACTTATTTAAAGAGACTTTTATGGATGCAAGTTTTTGGCACCAAAAATGGGAAAAAAATGAGATTGGTTTCCACCAGAATGAAGCCAATCCACTGCTGGTTAAATATTTTAGCGGGCTTTCTTTAGCTAAAGGCAGCCGCATATTTATTCCTTTGTGCGGTAAAACACGTGATATTGCCTGGCTGCTGACTAACGGCTATTGTGTTGCCGGCGCCGAATTGAGCAAAGTAGCCATTAAGCAATTATTTGCGGAGCTTGGAGTGGAACCCAAAATATCAAGCATTGGTAAACTAGAACACTATAGCGCAACTAATATTGATGTATTTACTGGTGACATATTCGATTTATCAGGCAATACACTTGGTCAGGTCGATGCAATTTATGACAGGGCCGCTTTAGTCGCTCTGCCCTTAGAAATGCGCAAACAATACACAAAGCACCTGATGCAAATTACCGATATAGCGCCACAGCTACTCATTAGTTATGTGTACGACCAAAGTGCGATAGACGGCCCTCCATTTTCAATCAGTAACGAGGAAGTAAATCAGCACTACGCAGATAATTATGGGTTAACCCTCATTGCAAGTGCAGATGTTTCTGGCGGAATGAAAGGAAAATGTGCAGCAACAGAGAATGTATGGTTGCTAAAATGCAAATGTTAACTATTTAATTAACGCTTTTACTGGCGCATAACTCAAGCGGTGTTGCGGGCAAATGCCATGTGCCTGCAAAGCCAACAGGTGTGCGGGGCTTGGGTAGCCTTTGTGTTTGGCAAAACCGTATTGTGGGTAGATTTTATCTAATTCATACAGTTCTGCATCGCGCGCGACTTTTGCCAAAATGGATGCGGCGGAAATGGCTTGCACTTTACTATCGCCCTTTACAATCGCCTCGCACGGCAAGTTGATTCTCGGGCATTTGTTGCCATCAATCTGAACCAAGTGTGGTGTGATGTTGAATTGCACTTGCATGGCCTCAATGGCGCGCCGCATCGCCAGCAAGCTGGCCTGCAGAATATTGATTTCGTCAATCTCTTGACAACTCGCGCTGGCAATCGCCCAAGCGAGTGATTTTGTTTTAATTTCACCGCTTAAAAAATCACGTTTTTTTTCTGAGAGTTTTTTGGAGTCTGCCAGGCCGTCAATCGGATTGTTCACATCCAGAATCACCGCAGCCGCATAAACGCTGCCTGCCAAAGGGCCGCGCCCTGCTTCATCCACACCGCAAATGAGATTGAAATGCGACATCTACAGGTAGGCCAAAACCGCCCGTGCAGCTTTTTCTGCCGCATCCTGCTTAAGCGCTAGATGCATATTGGTGAACTCCTGCCTGATTTCCTGCAGTTGGCCGGCATCATTGAGTAGTTTCATCGTCGTATCGGCCAAATTTTGCGGTGTAGCCGCATCCTGCAGCAATTCCGGCACCACAAACCTGCCTGCTAAAATATTTGGCAAGCCAACATAAGGAAGATAATTCATGCGCTTGAGTATCCACCAGCTCAGGCGCGACATGCGGTAGGTAATGACCATCGGTTTCTTCAGTAATGCAGCTTCTAATGTAGCCGTGCCTGAGGCGACAATTACGGCATCAGCCGCCTCCATCGCATCATGCGCATGGCCAAACAGCAATTGCATGTTCAGCACTTGTTCAGGATACTGCAGATAATGCTGATGGATAGCATGTTCAAAAATCTCACGGGTTTTGCGCGTGATGAGCGGCACCAGGAACTGTGCATTTTCATTTTCCAGGCCGATACGTTGCGCTGTTTTTACGAACAAATCCGCATGCTGTTTGACTTCCGACTGGCGGCTGCCAGGCAACATAGCGACAATAAGTGCATTAGGCTCCAGCTTAAGCATCTCACGTGCGGCCTGCTGATTGGGTTTTAACGGCAATTCATCTGCCAACGGATGTCCCACATAAGTCACAGGCACTTTGGCAGTTTCATACAAAGCAGGCTCAAACGGAAATAGCGCCAGCATGTGTGATACAGACCGTTTGATTTTGCCCATGCGGCCACCACGCCATGCCCAGATGGAGGGGCTGACGTAATGAATGGCAGGGATACCGCGTTTTTTGAGTTTGCGCTCCAGCCAGAAATTAAAGTCCGGCGCGTCGATTCCAATAAAAATATCAGGTTTTTCTGCCAACAGCTGTTTGAGCAGGTTACGACGCAACTTGAGCAAGCCATACAAATGTTTAATCACTTCGATATAACCACGTACAGACAGCTTTTCGATGGGGAATAACGACTGGGCGCCTTCGCCCATCATTTTCGGACCAGCAATGCCGATAAAAGACAAATCGCTACGCTGCGCTTTTAAGGCGCGCATCAAATGACACCCCAGCAGGTCTCCAGAGGCCTCCCCGGCCACAATCGCAATTTTTGGCATATCTGGTATTTAGCGGACGATGCCACGAGTCGAAACGGTTAGAAAATCCGTGAGCAATGCTATTTCATTACAGTTCTTCTGCATGCTTGCCAATTCTGCCTTGGCTTCTTCTAATGTTAGGTTGTTGCGATACAAGGCTTTATAAGCGCGCTTGATCTGCAAAATGCTATCGGCACTGAAGCCGCGCCGCTTAAGGCCTTCAGCGTTGATGCCATGCGGCTTGGCATCGTAGCCAGCGGCAGTAATGTAAGGTGGAATGTCTTTAAAAACGACGGAATTGACTGCGGTAATGACATGCGCACCGATTTTACAAAATTGGTGTACGAGCGTGAAACCGCCCAGAATAGCATAGTCATGTACATCTACATGGCCGGCAAGCGATGAATTATTTGCAAAAATGGTGTTATTGCCAATGGCGCAGTCGTGTGCGATATGCACATAAGCCATAATCCAGTTGTCGTTACCGATTTTGGTAACTCCTTTATCTTGCACTGTACCGCGATTAAAGGTGCAGAACTCTCTAATGGTATTGTTGTCACCAATCTCTAATGTGGTCGGCTCATCTTTGTATTTTTTATCTTGTGGCTGCTCGCCCAGTGAGGCAAACTGAAAAATCTGGTTATTTTTACCAATTGTGGTTGGGCCTTTTAACACGACGTGGCTTGCGATGCGCGTATCTGCTCCCACTCTAACGCCTGCGCCAATAATGGAATAAGGGCCGATTTCCACGCTTGAATCGAGCTCTGCTTTGGGATCAACAATTGCTGTCGGGTGTATTTTTACAGACATTTTATTTTTAATTATTTACTTTAATAAAGTATTTTAATTTATTGTTTTTTATATTACTTTTCTATTGCTTTTAGAATACACATCATGCTTGCTTCGGCCACCACATTGCCATCGACCGTGGCAACGCCGTTGTATTTCCATATGCCTTTTAGAATGCGATCTATCTTAACGTTTAAAATGAGTTGGTCGCCAGGCGATACGGGCTTTTTAAAACGTGCATTATCAATCCCGGCAAAATAATACACAGAATCATCAGTGGGTTTGCTGCCCATGGTCTTAAAAGACAGTATGGCAGCCGCCTGGGCCATTGCTTCAACCATCAGCACACCCGGCATCACGGGATGATATGGGAAATGCCCCGGAAAGTAGGGTTCATTGACGCTGACGTTTTTCAGTGCTGTGATTTCTTTGCCTATTTCCATCGAAATCACGCGATCTATGAGCACAAACGGATAGCGGTGCGGAAGGTGGTCAAGGATTTCGTGAATATCCATGCTTAGATTCTCATTCTTAGACGCAGCGGTGTCTGACATAATTTTCTCCATCTTTAATTTTTAGAGCGTTTGCTTGAGCTCTGTGCACTTAATTGAGCAACAGCTGCTTCCAAGGTTTTTATTTTATCTGTTAATTGGTTTAAATGGCGAATATTTGCAGCCGTTTTAAGCCATGCATCGTGTTCTTGTGACGGCATCAATGCGGTATAAGTGCCTGCTTTGCTGATTGAACGCATCATCATGCTGCCAGGAGAGATCGTGACATGATCCGCAATATTCAAATGCCCTAAAATCATGGCAGCGCCGCCTATTCTGCAATGCCGGCCTATCACCGCGCTGCCTGCGATGCCCACGCACCCTGCAATCACCGTATGCGCGCCGATACGACAGTTGTGCGCAATCTGAATAAGGTTATCCATTTTAACGCCTTCTTCTATCACGGTGTCATCAATCGCACCTCGATCAACAGTCGTGTTCGCACCAATATCCACATAGTCATGAATCACGACACGGCCTACCTGGGGAATTTTTACCCAATGTTTTGTATTATCCGGCCCAGATTCCTCAGCATAACCAAACCCGTCGTTGCCAATCACACAACCAGAGAACAGATGGCAATGCTTACCAATCTGACAGTCATGCTTGATCGTCACATTGGCCTCTAAAATCGTATGATCTGCAATGCTAGAATTGCGCTCGATGACACAGCCTGCGCCAATAACCACATTGTTGCCAAGCGTGACATTGGCTTCTATGACCGCGTTGGCACCAACACTGCAGCTTGCTGGCACCTTGACCGAGCTGTCGATAACTGCGCTTGCATGCTTGCCAACTGTTGCAGCATATACTGGATTTAACAAAGACGATACCTTGGCAAAATATGCATAAGGATTATCGGTAATAATTTTTGGCAAGGCTGTCAGCGCGACGTGTTCTGGTTTAATAATCACCGCACTGGCTGACGTGTCATTCAATTGCCTGGTATATTTGGTATCGCTGAAAAAACTAATGGCGCCAGCTTGCGCCAGCGCCAATGAACCAACCCTTACAATCTGAGTTTCTGGATTACCTGATATTGTGCCGCCCAATTGCTCGACGATTTTCTGAATCGATAAGAAGCTCATAAACAGTAGTCATACAATTTGTATTTTTAGCCTATTTTTTACCGAGAAGCTTTAATACTTTATCGGTAATATCAACTTTTTTGCTAGCGTATGCCACGCCACCATAGACGACCAGATCATATCCTTCTGTTTCAGACACGGTCTGCACAGCTTTGTTAATACGATCCTGCAGGCTGGCGAGTTCTTCATTTTTACGCAGATTAATATCCTCACGAAGTTCGCGTTGCTTACGCTGGAATTCGATTTTCAGGTTTGAAGCGTCACGCTCTTTGTTACGGCGGTCAGTCTCGGAAAGCGTTACACCTTCCTTATCCAGCGCTGCCTCAATATCGCGGATCTGCTTCTGCATCCGATCCAGTTCCTGGGAGCGTGGGCTGAACTCGCGCTCCAGCTTTTTGCCGCTTTCTGCAGTTTGTGGCGCTTCCTGCAGAATCTTATCTACCTGCACATAGCCAACTTTAAGTTCAGCAGCACTTAAATTAAGGCTTGTGGACAAAGCCAAAAAGCTAGCGACAATTAAAGTTTTTAACATATGACTCAATTCCAATCTCCTAACCATCCTCGACCACAAAGCTTATCCGTCAATTCTACTATCAATCCAGTCAAACCCATTAAAATAATTATCACTAGAACTGCGATCCAAGCTGGAACTGCAGGGTTTGGGTTTGATCACCAGATTTCTCATTGAGCGCTTTTGCAAATACCAGTTTTAGCGGGCCAAATGGCGAGAACCAGCTCACCCCTACCCCTGTTGAGTATCTGAGATCACCCAGGTTAATGCTCTGATTGTTGCCATAAACACTACCGGCATCAACGAACGCACTCAAACGAAACTGTGACGAGTTTTTAATAAATGGTACTGGTGCAAACACTTCGGCGTTGCCTACAATACGCGTGGTGCCGCCTACAGCAAAGTCCAGACCAGTTGCAGGATCGATATCATGCGGGCCGATTGAGCCATTATCAAAGCCCCGCACCGAGTTGACACCACCCACATAAAAGTTTTTGAAGAAAGGGTATGCTTTGTTGCCGTAACTATCTGCATAACCGAGTTCGCCATTCAACATGAAGGTAAAGTTTTTGGTGACGTCCTTAAACCAGGTGTGCTTATATTCCAGCTTGTAGTATTCCAAGTCCAGTACCGGCACCGAAACTTCTGCACTTAAGCGCTGCAGCACGCCTTTGTTTGGAAACAGTGTATTGTCGCGGGAATCATGCGTCCAGGCCAATGCCAGTTGCAATGAGTCGCTTGTGCACCCTCTGGAGTTTCCGCAGAAATCCAGATACTGTTTCGGGCTTTTGTCGGACAAATCAATCTTGGTAAAGTCACCCGTCAAGCCTGCCGATAAAAAGTCTTTCTCGCTCAATGGCAAGCCAAAACGGACGCCGGCACCGTAAGATTTACTATTATATGTACCGATATTTAAAGACTGCGTATCCACATCGCGCCTGTATACATCAAAGCCACGACTGATGCCATCCGGTGTGAAATAAGGGTCAGTAAACGAGAGTGAATAGGTGGTGTTAACTTTGCCGGTGTTGACCTGAGCTGCAACGCGGTTGCCTGTGCCCAGGAAGTTCTGCTGATTTACCGTAACGCCCAGCACGACACCTTCGTTGCTGGACAAGCCGGCACCAAACTGGATACTGCCTGTAGATTTTTCCACGACATTGATATTCAGGTCAACCTGGTCGGTAGTGCCCGGAACTGCTGGCGTTTCGACATCAACCGATTCAAAGTACTGCAAACGGTCCAAGCGTTCTTTAGAACGATTGATTTTATCGCCGGCATACCAGGCAGATTCAAGCTGCCGCATCTCGCGGCGCAGCACAGAATCGCGGGTACGGGTATTGCCCGTCAAATTGATACGGCGCACATAAACGCGCTTGCCCGGATCAACAAAAAATGTAAATGCGGCGGTATGCTCTTCTTTGTTAATTTCCGGAATAGCATTCACATTAGAAAAAGCGTAACCGTCATTGCTGAGTCTGTCGCTGATCGCCTTGCTGGTCTCGGTAACAAACTGTCGGTTAAAAATGTCGCCTTTATTTATTTTAATCAGAGGCTTAAGATCCTCCTCAGGTACTTGCAGTTCTCCTGCAATCTTCACATCACTGATCGTATACTTTTCACCTTCTGTTACGTTTACGGTAATGAAGATATCCTGCTTATCGGGTGAAATAGAGACCTGAGTAGAATCAATCGAAAATTCCAGATAGCCTTGATTCATGTAAAACGACTTGAGTGTTTCCAGATCCGCAGTGAGTTTTTGCTTGGAGTACTGATCATCCTTATTCCACCAGCTCATCCAGTTTGGCGTGGTAAGTAAAAACTCCGCACGTAGATCTTCTGTCGTAAAGGCATTATTGCCGACAATATTGATATCGCGAATCTTGGCGACTACACCCTCCTCGATTTCAAAACGTACCGCAACACGGTTGCGCTCCAGCGGTGAAATCACTGTTTTAACCGTGGCGCCGTATTTGCCCTGCGCCAGATATTGGCGTTTAATTTCCTGTTCGGCACGGTCAAGCTGGGATTTGTCAAAAATCAGGCCCTCTGAAATACCGATTTGCTTCAGGCCTTCGGTCATTTTGTCAGAGGGGAATGATTTGTTGCCGCTAAAATCGATTTTGGCAATGGCGGAGCGTTCCTGCACGGTCACGACCAGCACGTCGCCATCGGCTTCAATGCGTACATCCTTGAAAAAGCCGGTGTTATAAAGTGATTTAATCGCTTGTGTGGCCTTTTCGTCAGACATCACATCGCCAGCCTGTACAGGCAGGTAGGTGAATATCGTGCCGGCCTCGGTGCGCTGCAAGCCTTCTACGCGGATATCTTTAATCACAAAAGGTTCTAGTGCCATTGCATGATGGCTGAACAGAGCGACTACAAGCGCTGGAATGTAACGGACTTTAAACAAATTGCTAACCCGATATTAGTCTATTGAAGTCATTAAAAATGGCAATGGTCATGAGTAAACCTAATAATACAAACCCTATTTTTTGCCCGATCAGCATCGTTTGTTCCGAAACCGGCGAGCCTTTTAAAATCTCAGCCATATAATACATCAAATGACCGCCATCTAACACAGGTATTGGCAAAAGGTTAAGCACGCCGATACTGATACTCAGCAACGCCAGGAATCCTAAAAACGTTTTAATGCCTAAAGTTGCGCTTTCGCCTGCAAATGTGGCAATGGTGACCGGGCCGCCGATGCTTTTGAGTGACACATCACCCGTTACCATTTTAACCAGCATTTTAAGGCTAAACAAAGAAGTGTCCCAAGTTTTGACAAGAGCTTTCTGCAAACTGGAAAATGGCGAATAACTCAACTCAATCAGCAGCTTATCAAGTTCTTTTTTATCCAGTTTGACAGCTGCGCCCATCCTGCCAATGGTTTGATTCCCCTCTTTAACGGCTTCAGGTGTTGCGGCAATACGCAATACTTTTTGCTCGCGTTCAATTTCAAATAACAATTTTTTATTGGGATTATCTTTGATGACATTCACCACCTGCTCCCAATCGTTTATTCCGATTCCATCCACCTGCAATATTTTATCATTTGCCATAAAACCAGCCTTTTCTGCGGCACTATCGGGCAATATCTCGCCAATAACCGCAGGAATGCTGGGCTTGACCATTTCCAGACCAATTTTCTTGAGTATGTCGATATCCGCATCGTGGTTAGCTCCTTCAAAACTAAGCGTGTGCTGAAATAACTCATTGTTGTTATTGACGGCTTCAATCTCGACGGTTTTATTTTCTAATGACTGCTCCAGCAATATCCATCGCGCATCCTGCCAGCTTTGTACAGGCTTGCCTGCAATTTTTTGAATAATTTCTCCGGCTTTCAGGCTGGCTTGTGCAGCCGGGCTATTTTCAGCAACCGCGCCAATAATAGGCCGCATGCCCGTCACGCCCCACATGAACAGGCCCCAATACAACACGATTGCCAGCAGCAGGTTGGCGGCCGGTCCTGCTGACACAATCGCAATGCGCTTCCATACGTTTTGCCGGTTAAACGCATGATGTAGTTCTGACTCGGAATAGTTGATTTGCGCCACTTCCGGACTGGATTCACTTTCGGCTTTCAATTCTCTTTCGTCCAGCATTTTGACAAACCCGCCAAACGGAATTGCAGCCAGCACAAACTCTGTATTGTCCATGCCAAACGTTTTTTTCCACAACGGCTTGCCAAACCCGACTGAAAAGCGCAACACCCTCACGCCGCACCAGCGCGCCGCCTGGAAATGACCGTATTCATGGATCGTCACCAATATGCCAATGGTGACAATGAATGCAATGAGTGTCAGCATGCCGTCAATGCCTGCTGCTCACCTGTTTTAGCAAGGCTGGCAGATGCGAAGTGTCTCGCTTCCGCATCCACTGTAATAAGCTGCTCAAGTGAAGTCACAGGTGTGATTTTAATCGTATCAAGTGCTTTGGCGATTACAGCAGGGATATCCAGAAAGTGAATTTGTTTGCTTAAAAACGCTGCCACCGCCACCTCGTTGACTGCATTCAGAATGGCGGGTGCGGTGCCGCCTAGGCGCAGCGCGTCATAAGCCAATTGCAGGCAAGGAAAGCGCTTGGTATCCGGCGCTTCAAATTCCAGTTTGGCGATTTCCAGCAAATTAAGCGAAGCTACACCCGATTCAATGCGTTGTGGGTAGCCAAGCGCATAAGCAATTGGCGTGCGCATGTCTGGGTTGCCCAGTTGTGCCAGAATACTGCCATCCACATACTCCACCATCGAATGGATGATGCTTTGCGGGTGCACGACAACTTCAATTTGATCAGGCTGTGCATTAAACAGCCAATGCGCTTCGATGACCTCCAGCCCTTTGTTCATCAGGGTCGCGGAATCGATCGTGATTTTGGCACCCATCACCCAGTTTGGATGTTTTAGCGCCAGTTCAGGTGTAACCGTTGATAGCTGTTCCTGCGAGTATTTTCTAAAAGGTCCGCCTGAAGCAGTGAGAATGATTTTGCGTACCCCGATAGCGTTCAGGTAGTCGTCTGCCAGCTGCTTGCATTGCTGTGGCGGCATGACCTGAAAAATAGCGTTATGCTCGCTATCAATCGGCAACAAGGTGGCGCCACCCTGCGCAACCGCCTGCATGAACAAGCTGCCAGCCATCACCAGCGTCTCTTTGTTGGCAAGCAAGATACGCTTTCCTGCGCGCGCCGCCGCCATGGCAGGTTTCAGACCTGCCGCGCCGACAATCGCCGCCATTACAATATCTACTTTTGCATCACTTGAAACTTGCTCTAAACCTACCATGCCAGAGATGACTTCGGTTTTACTGCTGTGGGATTTTAGTTGTGAGCGTAACGTTTGTGCTGCCTGATCATCCAGCAGCACCGCGACTTCAGGTTTAAATTGTATGCACTGCTTTAATAAAGCATCTACATTGGAATTGGCGGCAAGCGCATAAACCTGATATTCATGGGCATGGCGGGCAATCACATCCAGGGTTTGCTGGCCTATGGTGCCGGTGCTGCCTAAAATGGTGACGTTCTGCACAAATTTGTCCCTAGGCAACCACTACAAAATAGTTATAGACGTAAATCATCAAAATCGCGATGGGCAAGCTGGGAATAATGCCATCAATGCGATCTAAGATACCGCCGTGACCAGGCAACATATCGCCGCTGTCTTTCAGATTGGCCTGGCGTTTTATCATTGATTCAAACAAGTCGCCAATCACGCCAAATGCAGTGATAATCCATAGGCCGGGAAAAATCGCAAGCGTCTGGGCATCAAAGGCAAAGTACAAAATTACGCCAAATAGCGTAACAGCGACCAGTGCGCCCCACACGCCTTCCCATGTTTTACCAGGGCTGATCATCGGTGCAAGTTTGTGTTTGCCGAAATTTTTACCTGCAAAATACGCAGCGCTATCCGCAATCCAAATAGTTGCCAATAGTGCCAGCAACAGCCATGGGTATGCGCTTTTGGCGCATATTAATGCCAGCCATAATGGCGCCATTAACATTAACCCCAATACTGCCATCACAAACTTGTTATTTATGGTATATCTTGTTCTAAGCCACATCGGCACAATCAACAACCAAAACAGGGCTGCAATAAAAAACACAAGCAATGATCTAAAGAAGAATAAATGAAAACCATATTGTTCAATGAGCGGCACTATCAATAAACCTGCAATGGCAGAAATCAGTAGATAAACATAGCGCTGCGTTTGTGTGAGTTTGATCATGCCAGCCCACTCGTATAAGGCAAGCAGCGAGATTGCCAGCATGCCATATGCCCAAAGACTATTGGATAACATAAACAGCGCTGGAATAAAACCTGCGACTAAAATTAATGCAGTAATAATGCGTGTTTTAAGCATGATTATCTGTTTGAAAGCTGCTCGCTCGTTCGCCCGAAGCGCCGCTCGCGTTGCTGATAAGAGGCGATTGCCGCCTGAAACGCTTTTGCATTAAAGTCCGGCCATAACGTATCGGTAAAATAAAACTCGGTATACGCCAATTGCCAAAGCAAAAAGTTGCTTACGCGTTTTTCGCCGCCAGTGCGAATGAACAAATCAGGCTCGGCGGCATAGTACATGGACAAATGGGGTGTTAAGTCATCTTCTGTGAACGGTCCGGTTTTTCCCGGGTTTGCAGCAATCATGCGGTTAGTTGCTTGCAGAATATCCCAACGCCCGCCGTAATTGGCGGCAATGGTCAATGTAAGCCCTGTGTTATTTGCTGTGAGTTTCTCTGAGGCTTCAATTTGCGCCACCAGATCCGCATTAAACCGGCTACGGTCACCTATCAGGATTAAACGGATATTGTTTTCATGCAGTTTCGCCACTTCACGCTTGAGCGCATCCATAAACAAAGCCATTAAAAACGAAACTTCATCATCAGGTCTGCGCCAGTTTTCACTGCTAAAAGCAAATAGCGTGAGAAATTTCACATTAAGCTTTGCGCATTCCTTGACTAAGTCGCGTACAGTTTCTACGCCACGCTTATGCCCGGCAACGCGGGGCAAAAAGCGCTTTCTGGCCCAGCGGCCGTTGCCATCCATAATCACGGCAATGTGCTGGGGAATTTCCGCCAAAGCTGGAATAGTTTGTGTGGAACTTGAAAATAAAGCCATTAGACGGCCATTAAATCGGCTTCTTTGATCTGGAGCAGCTTATCCACTTCTACGACTGCCTTATCCGTCAGTTTCTGCACTTCGTCTTGTGCGCGACGCTCGTCATCCTCACTGATTTCCTTGTCCTTCAGCAGTTTTTTCAGTGCATCGTTGGCATCGCGGCGCACATTACGAATCGCTACTTTAGCGCCTTCCGCCTCGTTGCGGACGATTTTGGTTAAATCGCGGCGACGCTCTTCAGTTAGCATTGGCATTGGCACGCGGATCACATCGCCGTTGGTGGCCGGATTCAAGCCCAGGTCGCTATCGCGGATGGCTTTCTCAACTTTAGAAATCATATTTTTTTCATATGGTTGAACATTGATCGTACGCGCGTCGCCCAGATTGACGTTCGCGACTTGATTCACTGCTACCATCGAACCGTAATATTCCACCATCACATGATCCAGCAAGCCTGTATGGGCGCGGCCTGTGCGCACTTTCGCAAGATCGTTCTTCAGCGCTTCAAGCGACTTCTGCATTTTGAGATCCGCGGTTTTTTTTATGTCTTCTAACATTTGCTTCTCCAACTTAATGCTTAATTATACTACGACGCGCGTGCCTTCGTTTTCGCCCATCACCACGCGTTTTAGCGCGCCAGCTTTAAAAATATTAAACACAGCAATAGGCAGTTTTTGGTCGCGACAAAGTGTAAACGCTGTAGCGTCCATCACTTTTAAATCCTTTGCAATAGCCTCATCAAACGTCACTGTTTCATACTTGCTGGCTTTTGGGTCTTTTTTTGGATCAGCACTGTAAATACCATCGACTTTGGTGGCTTTGAGCACTATTTCGGCATCAATTTCAGCCCCACGCAAGGCGGCTGCGGTGTCCGTGGTAAAAAACGGATTTCCTGTACCTGCGCCAAATATCACCACACGGCCTTTCTCTAGCGCTCGTAATGCTTTTGCGCGCACGTAAGGTTCCACGAACTCTATACCCAGCGCGCTTTGCACACGCGCCTCTACGCCGATGTGGCGCATCGCATCCTGCAATGCCAGCGCGTTCATAACGGTAGCCAGCATGCCCATATAATCGGCCGTAGCTCGGTCCATCCCCGCCGCTGCCGGCGCTACGCCGCGGAAAATATTGCCGCCGCCAATCACAACGCCAACTTCTACACCCAAATCTACAATTTCTTTGATTTGCTCAACGATATTTGAAATGGTTGCCCGGTTGATGCCATACGCGTCATCACCCATGAGTGCTTCGCCAGAGAGTTTAAGAAGAATGCGCTTAAAGGCAGGTTTAACCATATTTTACCTAGAAATTCCCATGAAATTTGAGTTTGCTTATTTAATCACAAACCACGCTTATTTGCTTACGCTCTGACGAAAAAAGGCGAAAAAAAAGTGGACAGAATGTCCACTTTTTTATTTGAGCTTATTAAACCTTGGCAGCAGCTGCAACCTCAGCCGCATAATCCACTACTGCCTTTTCGATACCCTCGCCCACAGTGTACATGGTGAACGAAGCGATAGAAGCGTTTTTAGATTTCAACAATTGCTCGATGGTCATTTTGTCATCTTTCACAAACACCTGACTGAGCAAAGTCACTTCTTTCAGGAACTTTTGCACGGTGCCATCAGCAATCTTTTCCAGCATCGCTTCAGGTTTGCCTGCTTCTTTGGCCTTTTCAATCGCCACGCGACGTTCAGCTTCAATCAAACTTGCATCAATGCCGGAAGCATCCAATGATTTGGGTTTAGCTGCGGCAATGTGCATTGCAATGTCTTTAGCCAATGCGTCATCACCACCAACCAAGTCCACCAGTACGCCGATTTTGCTGCCGTGTACATAACTTGCCAGTTTGCCTTTGGCGCTGATTTTCACAAAACGGCGCGGCGTGATGTTCTCGCCAATTTTACCAACCAGTTGCGCGCGTGTTTCTTCTACTGTAGCGCCACGCATTGCGAGTGCGCCTACTGCAGCGATATCAGCAGCGTTGCTGTTAGCAACAATGCCTGCCAACTCGCCCACAAACTTCAAAAAGTCTTCATTTTTTGCGCAGAAATCCGTTTCCGAGTTCACTTCAATCATCGCGCCGGTTTTACCATCCACGCTAATCGAAACACCTACCGTACCCTCAGCAGCCACGCGGCCTGCAGCCTTGCTGGCCTTGTTGCCAAAACGTACACGAAGAATTTCTTCTGCACGCGTCATGTCGCCTTCGGCTTCGGTAAGTGCTTTCTTGCAATCCATCATTGGCGCATCGGTACGCTCACGTAAATCTTTTACCATCCCTGCGGTAATTTCAGCCATTTTTTGCTCCTAAAACCAATAGTTCCTAAAAAGAAAAAGGGGCTGCTCGCCCCTTTTTTGCATGTATCAATTACTCGGCTGCAGCTTCTGCCGCAACTTCTACAAACTCTTCTTCTTTTGCAGATTTTACAATCTCGGTAATCGCATTGGCACGGCCATCCAGCACCGCATCGGCCACGCCACGCGCATACAGGCGAATCGCGCGGCTAGAGTCATCGTTACCCGGAATCACATATGCAACGCCGTCAGGTGAGTTATTTGTGTCGACAATGCCAATCACCGGGATGCCCAGTTTTTGCGCTTCAGTAATCGCGCCGCTCTCGTGGCCGACGTCGATAATGAAAATCGCATCCGGCAAGCCGCCCATTTCCTTAATGCCGCCAATGGAGCGCTCAAGTTTTTCGATTTCGCGTTTGTAGCCAAGCGCTTCTTTTTTACCGAATTTATCCAGGCTGCCATCCAGCAACATCGCATCAAAATCATGCAAGCGCTTAATGGATTGTTTGACCGTTTTAAAGTTAGTCAGCATGCCGCCCAACCAACGGTGATTCACATACGCACAACCAGCACGCACGGCTTCTTCCTTGATGATGTCGCGCGCCTGGCGTTTAGTGCCTACGAATAAAATACGACCCTTGTTAGCTGCCAATGTGCGCACGTATTTAAGCGCATCTTCAAACAATGGCAAGGTTTTTTCAAGGTTTACAATATGAATTTTGTTGCGGTCGCCAAAAATATATTCTGCCATTTTTGGGTTCCAGTAACGGGTTTGATGGCCGAAGTGAACTCCGGCTTCCAGCATTTGACGCATGGTTACAGACATTTGATTACTCCATGTAAGGGTTAAATTTACACACATCCACAATATTCAATTGAATGAACACCCTGTACGGGATGGTGCCTTATTTTTTACTAACAGCTTTTCTGCTAAATTGCAGAGGCCGCATAATACCATTAACTGATCGAGTTTGCCAGCTTAATCTTATATGTTTAAGACGTCCGCAGGCACACCAATGATGCGTTTGGTTCTATCAATATCCAGCCTTAAAAACTCAGCGACATCATGATAATCATCCGGCAGGGCTGCATCATCCCAACCGTTTGCGGAATGGCGTGCCAGATTCACCGCCAGCATGACGTTTCTCACACGCTGCTCGCCAGAGGCCTCATCCTGCATCAGCTTGGACAACAATGGCGGCAATTGAAACACTTCAACCAGCTCTTTTTGCAAATCATGCAGCCTAAAACCCAGCACTTCTTGCTGCACAATATGGCTGCGCAAGGTTTTATCAGACTGCTGCATTGCAAAGATGCTGTTCATTTTATCGGGCGCAAAACACCACATCAGCATTTCAGATAAATCATGCAGCAAAGCGGCAATACGCACTTCTTCAGCATGCAAGTCTGCCAGATGCGTCGCCCATTCGGCCGCAAAATAAGCTGCACGATGTGCGCGCCGAATCAGTTTAAGCAAATGCGTCAATGCAGGCAGATTATTCTTGAGGGCGTCCTCAACCAGAAAACTGGGTGGAATATCTCGAAAAAACGTGGTGGTGCCCATCATCAGGATCGCCTGTTCAACCTGCAGCAGATCCTGCAACTGGTGTTTGCCTTTGTGCTTTTGTGAATAACTCAGCACTCTGAACACCATCATCGGGTCGTTATAAACCGTTGCCGCAATCGCACGTGCGCTCAGCTTGTCTTCGTCCGCCTGCAATCGCGCAATTTCACGCGCTGTTTGTTTAAGCACGGGAATTTCAGCCGTGCGGATAAAGCCAACCCAGGCATTGATATCTTTTACTGCTGTGTCTGTGGGTGTCGACGCCATTCAAACTCTCCTTTACCAGCTTCACATCATAAAGGCGATGCCTGGATTCGAATTCGCAAAAAAACACCATAAAAATGGTGCTTACCTTTAGATTGCTTTTTTGGCTTATCGCAAACGGGACAAGAGCGACTATGCTAAAATGGCGCCATTCCATCACTCACATAGCAATTTCATGGCCATCACTATCAACAACGCGGACGATATCGCAAAAATGCGCATTGCAGGCAGGCTTGCATCTGAAGTGCTTGATTACATTACACCGTTTGTGGTACATGGTGTTACAACAGAAAAGCTGGACCAGCTTTGCCATGATTATATTGTGAACGTGCAGCAAGCGATTCCCGCACCTTTGAATTATGCGCCTGACGGCCACACGCCCTACCCCAAATCGATTTGCACTTCAGTGAATCATCAAATCTGCCATGGTGTACCGGGTGACAAGGTGCTAAAGAACGGTGACATCGTGAATATCGACATTACCGTGATTAAAGATGGCTATCATGGTGATACTTCGCGCATGTTTATGGTGGGCGAGGTTTCGATTCAAGCCAAAAGATTGTGCGAAATCACCTATCAGGCCATGTGGTTAGGCATACGCCAGGTGAAGCCGGATGCTACTCTGGGCGACATAGGTCACGCCATTCAAAGCTTTGCTGAAAAGAATGGTTACAGCGTAGTGCGTGAGTTTTGCGGGCACGGCATTGGCAAAAAATTTCATGAAGACCCGCAAGTGCTGCATTACGGCAAACCCGGTACCGGGCTCAAGCTGAAAGCGGGCATGATGTTTACCATAGAGCCGATGATTAATGCAGGTAAGCGTGAAATCAAACAACTGCCTGACGGCTGGACCATTGTCACTAAAGACCGCAGTTTATCAGCGCAGTGGGAACACACCATACTGGTGACCGAAACCGATTTTGAAGTGATGACATTGTCCGCCGGGTCGCCTCCTGCACCTTAAATGTCAGAAGCAAAGCAAGCAATCCAAGCCTGGCGCAGCACGCTAAAAGCGCAGCAAAATGCACTGGAGGCCAGTTTTTTCCAGCATAAGAACACTGCCCAGCTGCTCAGAAAACACGCGCAATTAATCGATGTGCTGTTAAAACAGATATGGCTGCAAGCCAATATCCATGCGGGGGTGGCTTTAATCGCCGTGGGCGGCTACGGGCGCAGCGCGTTGTTCCCCTATTCCGATATAGACTTGCTTATATTACTGCCGGATCAGCATGACGACCTGCTGAATGGTCAAATTGAAAACCTGATTGGCCAGCTGTGGGATATTGGCCTGAGCGTGGGGCACAGTGTACGCAGCCTGCAGGAATGCGTGAATGAGGCAGCGCAAGACGTAACCGTGCAAACCAATTTGCTCGAGGCGCGCCTGCTAGTAGGCAGCAAGGTCAATTATCAGTTGTTTATTGAGGCCATCCGTGCGTTGATGCAGCCAGCCGAGTTTTTTGCGGCCAAATTCAAAGAGCAGGATAATCGCCACGCCAAATTTAACGACACCGCCTACAGCCTAGAACCTAATATCAAGGAAAGCCCAGGCGGACTGCGTGATTTGCACATGATCTTGTGGCTGGCACAAAGTCAGCATCTGGGTAAAACCTGGCTGGAACTTGCTAAAAACAACATCATTACCAGTAGCGAATTGCGCCAGATTAAGCGGCACGAGTGCAATCTGCAAACCCTGCGTATCCGTTTGCATTATCTGGCCAAACGTCGCGAAGACAGGCTGCTGTTTGATTTTCAGAACGAGCTTGCCGCCAACTTGGGCCTGGTCAACACCCCAAACAAACGCGCCAGCGAACAGCTCATGCAAAGCTATTATCGCAGCGTTAAATTCATTAGTTTAATCAATGAGATATTGCTTAAAACTTTAGAATCTACATTAAAAAAGAACAAGCCAAAAGCTACCCCAATTAATGCGCACTTCGAGTCGCGAAATGGCCTGCTGGAAGCTAAATCTGCACAGCTCTTGCAGCAACAGCCAAGTGCGATTCTGGAAAGCTTTTTATTGCTGCAACAATACCCGGAACTTAAGGGCATGAGCGCCAGCTTGCTGCGTGAACTGCAGCGTGTGAAGAAAATCGTAAATCGTGATTTTCGTGATTCCGCCGAAAATAAAAAGTTGTTTCTAAGCATCTTATCGCAACCCAATGGCGTCAATCACAGCCTGCGGCGCATGAATCGTTATGGCATTCTGGGTCAATACATCCCCGCTTTTGGCAAGATCATTGGCCAGATGCAGCACGATTTGTTCCACGTTTACACCGTGGATGAGCATATTCTAAACGTGCTGGCAAACCTGCGCCGTTTCGCCAAGCCTGAGCTAAAACACGAATTTCCGTTATGCACACGATTGTTTGAGGCCTTTGAAAAGCCGCATCTGCTCTATCTTGCAGCCCTGTTCCATGACATTGCAAAAGGCCGTGGCGGCGACCACTCCACTTTAGGCACAATTGACGCGAAACGCTTTTGCAGATTACACAACCTGCCCAAAGAAGATACGAATTTGGTGGCCTGGCTGGTTGAATCACATCTCAAAATGTCCAGCACCGCACAAAAATCCGATTTGTCCGACCCCAATGTCATCGAGCAATTCGCGCATTTCGTGAAAACTGAAAAACGGCTGAAAGCCCTGTACTTATTGACTGTAGCGGATATTCGCGGCACCAGCCCCATCGTATGGAACGCATGGAAAGCCCGTTTGCTGGAAAGCTTATTCCATGCGACAAAACGCATACTGAACGATGAAACTTTCAGCGTACAGCAAACAATTGAAACTAGAAAGCAGGAAGCCGCGCTCAAACTCAATAGATACGGGCTTAGCGTGCAATCTTACCAGGCATTATGGAATAACGTCGGTGCCGCTTATTTTACGCGCTTTGAGCCTGACGAAATCGCCTGGCAAAGCCGCTTGCTCACACCGCATGTCTATAGCGACAAACCTATAGTTCGCGCGCGCTTAAGCCCGAGTGGCGATGGCATTCAGGTGATGATTTATATGCGCGATCAGGATGATTTATTCGCCCGCATTTGCAACTTTTTTGACCGCATGGCTTATAACATCGTGCAGGCGAAGATTTACACCACCCATCACGGCTATGCTCTGAATAGTTTTATTGTTTTAGATCAATCAGGTAAATCGGTAAGTTATAGTGGTTTATTAAAATTCATCGAGGCTGAATTGACCGAAAAAATCCTCGCCACCACCGCGCTGGAAGCACCGCTGGAAGGCCGCGTTAGCCGCCAGGTAAAACACATGCCATTTGCCACGCAAGTGAATATCAGCGCAGAGGTCCAAGGCATTAATCACACACTCGAAATTATGGCAGGTGATCGCCCTGGCCTGCTCGCCAAGATTGCATTCATATTTTTACAGCATGGCGTAGATTTGCACAACGCAAAAGTCAACACGCTTGGCAACCGCGCTGAAGACAGCTTTTTGATTTCTGCCAAGCAAGGTCGCCAGTTAGATGCCTTGCAGCTTGAGCAATTAAAAAGCGATTTAGCTAACTTGTAACAAAAACTAGCTAAACTGGTAGTGCTTGCGCAACGGTTTTTTTACATCCCAGGTGCACGATAACCCGGCCGGGAAAGTAACCAGATCCCCGGGGCCAAAACTGACCGGACTGCCGCCATTTTTGGGCGTTACCGTTACTTCACCTTCGAGGATATAAGCGATTTCCTGCGATTGATAACTCCAGGGGAAAGTAGACACCTCTTTAGACCAGGTTGGCCAGCCTTTGACGCCAAGTGAAGCCAGTTTAGCTGCATCGGGTTTTTCAACAGTAATATTCATGATATGCTCCTTTAAAAACAAAAAAAGCCTTGAAGAATCAAGGCTTATTGTATTCCTTACATTCAAAAAATCAATTATGAATGTTTGTAGTGTTTTTTCAGCTGTTTCACAACTTCCCAATTGCTTTTGAGGCCTTTTGGAAATACCACGAAATCACCGGCTTTAATCACCACTTTTTCACCGCCCTGCGGGGTTACATGAAACTCGCCTTCCAGCACATACGCGCTTTCGGTCATGCCGAAATCCAGCGGAAACTTGGATGGTGCGCAATCCCAAGTTGCCCAGCTAGAAACGCCTAGCGACTTTAATTTTTCTTCTGATGGATTGTGATCGATGATAATTTGGCTCATATTTTTCCTTAAGTACAGACTCATTAAATGCAAATACTGCTCAATAAGCAGTATTTAAAAATTGGCGGAAGAGGTGAGATTCGAACTCACGGTGGGCGTGAACCCACGACAGTTTTCAAGACTGTAGCATTAAACCGCTCTGCCACTCTTCCATATATTTATTTGTTTATATATTTCAACTGCAACGATTTTAATCATCACAGTCTTGCAAGACTGCAGCATGAACATTCTTTCAAACGTGTTTTGCTACTATCACTTGCGAAGGCAGCATTATAGCAAACAATTAGTCGTCTTGAATATCCTGACCAGGAAAAAGTACATCAGTATAGCCAAACTGGCTTAGATCAGTAATGCGCATCGGGTACAAAATACCATTTAAGTGATCACATTCATGCTGCACCACTCTAGCATGGAAGCCACTTACCAGCCTGTCGATATCATTGCCGTATTGATCGAATCCCTTGTAGTGTAAACGCGTATATCGTGGCACTAAGCCACGCAACCCCGGCACAGACAGGCATCCTTCCCAATCTTCTTCGATTTCGTCGCCCACGGCGGTTAAGGTAGGGTTAATCAGTACGGTGTAAGGCACTTGTACAGCATCTGGATAACGCGGATTCTTATCAACGCCAAACATCACCACCTGCAAGCTCACGCCAATTTGCGGCGCGGCAATACCGGCGCCGTCCATCGCGCGCATGGTATCCTGCATGTCTTCAATGAGCGCATGCAACTCGGGCGTATCGAAAGCAGCAACAGGCTGCGCTTTCTTTAACAGAAGCGGCTCGCCCATGCGTAATACGGTTTTAACTGCCACCTTGATCTTCCTGTTAAATTGCCTAAAAGTTTGGTTGTCTAAAATTTAGTTGCCTGATAAACACTTGCGATTTCCTCAATCAATACTCGCACTTTTTGCATAGTCAACTCAAGCTTTATAATCAATTCTTCATACTGAATGCCATGATTGCTTGTGCCGCGCCCTGCCGCATGGTTCGCTACCGGGCATAGCGCTGCATAATGCACACCCAGTTCGCGCGCCAGTGCGGCTTCCGGCATCCCCGTCATGCCCACCAGCGTTGCCCCGTCGCGCTCCAGACGGTTGATCTCTGCTGCCGTTTCCAGTCTCGGGCCCTGCACGCAGGCATATACACCACCATCTTGCAGCTCCTGCTGTATATTGCTAGCTGCCTGTTTGCATATTTGACGCAAACTGTTGGAATATGGTTCGGTAAAGTCGATATGTTTTACGGGCAGCTCAATGCCATCGTGATAGGTATTTTTACGGCCGTGGGTGTAATCGATGATCTGATGCGGCAACACGATATCGCCCGGATTTATATCACTTGCAATGCCGCCGGTAGTCGCAATAGCCAACAGATTTTTTACGCCTACCGATTGCAATGCCCAAATATTGGCGCGATAGTTCACGGCGTGCGGCGGAATGGTATGGCCGCCGCCATGCCGCGCTAAAAACACCACTTCCAGCCCAGCCAAGTCGCCAAATACCAGCGGTTGTGACGCCTCGCCGTACGGCGTACGCGCGATTTGCCGTCTGGTGATTTTCAAGTTTTCAAGTTGCGCTAACCCAGTACCGCCAATAATGCCTAACATATGTATTCCTGAAAATATTTTATGATTATTGTAGCGCATGGCTGACACCCGCGCTGTAGGCTTTACGTATTTTGTGGCATACTTCAATTATGGCAACCGATTCAGACATTTTTGACGTAACCAAAGAAGATACCGAAACTAAAGACAGCTTGCGGGATAGCCTCGCTTTATCGCAACAGCATTACGAAAACTTTCCGGTCGCTTCTATTGTAATTCCCAAGCATTTGCGTGATCCAATCGCATTAATCTACACCTTTGCGCGTCAAGCGGATGATTTTGCGGATGAAGGTTATCACAAACCCGCCTGGCGGCTGGCCAAGCTGCAAGGCTTTAAAAACGAGCTGGATCTCATTGGCAGCAACGGCCGGACCAAATCACCTTTTTTTACCGAGCTTGGCAATATGATCCACGAGCACAATTTGCCACTGGCTCCGTTTTACGATTTGCTGGATGCGTTCAGCCAGGATGTCACCAAAACCCGTTATGCCAATTTCTTTGAATTGCTGGACTATTGCCGCCGCTCGGCCAACCCGATAGGTGCCCTGCTCCTGCATCTATTCGGCAGAGCCACACCCGAGAATATCATTTACTCCAACAAAATCTGCACGGCGCTGCAACTCATCAATTTTTATCAGGATGTGGCCATCGACTTTGAAAACGAGTTCCATAAAAGCCGCATCTATTTATGCCAGGATGAAATGCAGCAATTCGGCGTGACCGAAGCGCAGATCGCCAGTCAGTATGTGAACCGGCATTGGGAAGATTTTATGATGTTTAATATCGAACGTGCTGAAAAAATGCTTAAGGAAGGTAAGCCACTCGAGCATATTCTGCCTGGCCGTATCGGCCTTGAGATGCGCATGATTATCGGTGGTGGCGAGCGTGTGATATACAAGCTGAAAAACGTGCGCGGCGACGTGTTCAAACATCGACCCACGTTGGTGGTGTGGGATTGGCCAGTTATTTTACTGAACGCTTTATTAAGATGACCGCTTTGCAGCCAGCTTTATAAATAATGACCCCCCAGCAATACTGCAAACAAAAAGCCGCGCAAAGTGGCTCCAGTTTTACTGTCAGCTTTCTATTCCTGCCAAAAAACCAGCGCGAAGCCATGACCGCGCTTTATGCATTTTGCCGCGAGGTGGATGACGTGGTAGATGAATGCACCGATTTTAACGTCGCACAGACCAAACTCAACTGGTGGAAAAGCGAAGTTGCCAATTTATACGCCAACATGCCGCAACACCCTGTCACTAAAGCACTGCACCCTGTTATTGCACAATTCCATCTCGCGCAGGAACATTTTCTAGAGATTATTGACGGCATGGAAATGGATCTGAAATTCAACCGCTATGCGGATTTTAAGCAACTGCAGCTATATTGTTACCGTGTCGCCAGTGTAGTTGGCCTGCTTTCGGCACAGATTTTCGGGTTTAAAAACCGGAAGACGCTTAAATATGCCCATGATCTGGGCATGGCGTTTCAGCTCACCAACATCATCCGCGACGTGGGCGAAGATGCCCGCAGAGGCCGTATTTACTTGCCGCTGGACGAGCTAAAAAAAGCGAAGGTGTCGGAAGAAGATATTTTGCAAAGCCGCGAAACTGCCGCTGTCAAAGAGCTCATGGAGTATCAGATTGAGCGCGCGGAAACCTATTACGACAAAGCCTTGCGCGAATTGCCGACGGAAGATGCCAAACAGCAGCGCACTGGTTTGATGATGGCAGCGATTTATCGTACTTTACTCCGTGAAATTAAAGCCGACAGTGCAGAAAAAGTGCTTAACAGCAAAACCGCGCTACCGCCTTTCAGAAAATTCATGCTCGCCATGCAAACCTATTTCAAATATGCCTAAGCATGCGGTGGTGATCGGCGGCGGCATTGCCGGCCTGGCAGCCGCGGCCACGCTGGCAGATCAAAACATCCAAGTCACGCTGCTGGATGCAGGATCGCAATTCGGCGGACGCACGCGCAGTGTGGCGATTGAGGCGAACAGCCGGGTGCATCAGCTTGATAATGGCCAGCACATTTTGTTAGGTGCTTATCGCGAAACGCTGAAGCTGCTGGCCAAGGTTGGCGTACAGGAGCAGGATGTGCTGATGCGGGTTCCGCTGGCGCTGGATGTTCGCACTGAAAACAAATCTGCCTTTAGACTCGCCACCCCGGGCTATCTGCCCGCACCGCTCAATCAGCTTATTGGCTTCCTGTTCTGCTCTGGCCTGCAATGGCACGAGCGCATGTCAGTCATTAAGCTGGTAACCCGGCTTAAAAAATCCAACTATCAGCTCGCTAATGATGAACCATTGGCTGATTTCTTGCAGAAAAACCAACAATCTGGCAAAACCGTCTCGCTGCTGTGGGAGCCGTTATGCCTGGCCGCGCTGAATACGCCAATCAATAAGGCCAGCAGCAGAATATTTCTGAATGTGCTGCGTGATGCGTTTCAACATAAAAATAGCTCCGATTTTTTACTGCCTAGACAGGATTTGTCGCGGCTATTTTCGCAACCCATCACCCGCTACCTGAAGGCGCATCAAGTTAGGGTGCTGCATAATAAGCGCGTCAAAAGCATTACCGTCAGCCCAAGTGGTTACGCCATTTCTACCAAAGAAGAGTTTTTTGAAGCAAGCCACGTGATTGTGGCGACATCGCCGGTAAGACTGCGCAATGTGATTGCCGATTTACCCAAGCTGAATTTTGTAGCGGAGCAAACCGAAAGCTATTCCTATCAGCCCATCTATACCATTTATCTGCAATACCCCGGCAACGCAACGCTTTCTGCTCCGATGCTGGGTTTGACGGGAGGCCTTTCGCAATGGGTGTTCGATAGAGGCATTTTATGCAAGCAGCATGGCTTAATGGCGGTGATTATCAGCGCAGAAGGCAAACACCAAAACTTTACACAGGAGAAGCTGGCTCTAACAGTCGCAAAAGAACTGCAAGCGGCCTTCCCAAAGCTTGCCAAGCCGGTTTGGCATAAAGTGATTGCTGAAAAACGCGCCACATTTTCGTGCAACGTAGATTTGCCAAGGCCTGCCTACGTCACGCCTTATCCTGGTTTATATTTGGCGGGCGATTACACTTTTGCCGACTACCCCGCTACTATAGAAGGCGCAGTCAGAAGCGGAGTTGCGTGTGCGGATTTGGTGAGTAATTCATGAGTTTTTTAAATGAAATCCATAAACCAAAAAAAGATGCCCTGCAGGCCGCATGGATATTGCCTTGCAGAGCATCAGTATTTGTCGTATTAGCTGTAGGCGCTAACCATTTCTAAGCTGGCTCAACGCCTGTTCCAAGCGTTCTACCGCAATCACTTCTAGGCCTGCAATCTTGGCTTTTGGCGCATTGGCTTTGGGTACAATCGCTTTGGTAAAACCTAGTTTCGCGGCTTCTTTTAAGCGTATTTGCCCCCCTTGCACAGGGCGCACTTCACCCGCCAAACCTACCTCACCAAATACTATGAGTTTACTCTCTAATGGTTTGTTTTTTAAAGAAGAAACGATTGATAATATCACCGCCAAATCGACTGCTGGTTCGCTGATTTTTACGCCACCAACAGCGTTAATAAACACGTCCTGGTCAAAGCATGGAATGCCTGCATGACGATGCAGAACTGCAAGTAGCATGGCCAAACGGTTTTGTTCCAGACCGACACAGAGTCTTTTCGGACTGGGCGCATGGCTTTCATCCACCAGGGCCTGAATTTCTATCAGCAGCGGTCGCGTGCCTTCCATGGTCACGGTGATGCAGCTGCCTGCCACCTGGCTTTCATGGTGCGATAAAAATAGTGCGGATGGATTGGATACTTCGCGCAGGCCTTTTTCGGTCATGGCAAATACGCCAAGCTCGTTTACCGCGCCAAATCTGTTTTTGAACGCACGAATCAGGCGGAAACTGGAATTCTGTTCACCTTCAAAATACAATACCGTATCCACAATATGTTCCAGCACACGCGGCCCGGCCAGCGAACCTTCTTTGGTCACATGCCCGACCAGAATCACGGTGATGCCGAGTTGCTTGGCTAAACGCGTGAGCTGCGCCGAGCATTCGCGCACCTGCGCCACCGAGCCCGGCGCAGATTGCAGCACCTCCGAATACACAGTCTGAATGGAATCGATAACCGCGATATTGGGTCTATGCGTTTGCAGCGTAGCCAGAATTTTCTCAAGGTTAATTTCCGCCAGCAGTTCAACCTCGCTGGCATCCAGCCCCAGTCTTTTCGCTCGCATGGCGATTTGTTGCGGCGACTCCTCACCGCTTACATAGATGGCTTGCGCAGATCTACCTAAATGACACAGCACTTGCAGCAGTAAAGTCGATTTACCAATGCCAGGGTCGCCACCAATCAGCACCACGCCGCCTTCCACCAAGCCGCCACCCAGCACACGGTCGAACTCGCTGATGCCTGTAGTTTGGCGCGCAATATCTGCGGCTTTTATTGTGCTGAGTTTTTGCAATTGGCCTGTAGCGGCCAAACTCTGAAACTTATTAGCGTAGCGGTTGGTTGTGGCGGCTTCTTCGATGCTTTCCACCAGCGTATTCCAAGCCATGCAGCTTGGGCACTGGCCCTGCCATTTGGGCTCACTGGCGCCGCATTCGGTGCAAGTATAAACGGTTTTGGCTTTTGCCATGCAGATCAGCTCAGGGGTTAGTAATTGTCAGGCATGTAGCCCGCATTGGCAAAGTTCTCAAAGCGCGTATTCTCGCCAATAAAAGTGAGGCGCACACGGCCAATCGGGCCGTTACGTTGTTTGCCTATGATGATCTCCGCGGTGCCTTTATCAGCGCTATCCGGGTTATATACCTCATCGCGATATATGAACAAAATCAAATCAGCATCCTGCTCAATCGCGCCGGATTCACGTAAATCGCTCATCACGGGACGTTTATCCGGGCGCTGCTCTACACTGCGGTTAAGCTGCGAAAGCGCTACCACAGGCACATCCAGCTCTTTGGCCAGCGCTTTGAGGGAGCGTGAAATTTCTGAGATTTCCGTCGCGCGGTTCTCGCCCTGCTTGCCTGCAGGCGCTGCCATCAATTGCAGGTAATCCACCACGATTAAACCCAGCTTACCGGTTTGACGGTGCAATCTGCGTGCCCTGGCACGCACATCAAAGCTGCTTAGCCCAGCGCCTTCATCAATAAAAATAGGGGCTTCATTAAGCCTGCCCAGCGCGGTCGTGAGTTTTTCCCAATCCTCATCCTCTAACCGGCCAGTTCGCATGCGGTGCTGATCCAGTCGCCCTACCGAGCCTATCATCCGCATGGCCAACTGGGTTGAGGCCATCTCCATCGAGAATACAGCGACCGGCAAGCCGGTGTCCAATGCTACATTCTCAGCAATATTGAGTGAGAATGCGGTTTTACCCATCGATGGCCGCCCGGCCACGATGATTAAATCACCGCCCTGAAAGCCGGAAGTCATTGAATCCAAATCAGAAAATCCGGTGGGAATGCCCGTGACGTCGCTTTGGTTGTCGCGCGAGAACAGCATGTCGATGCGTTCCGCCACCTGCGGCAATAATTCTTTAATATCCTGAAAACCCTGGCTGCTGCGCTGACCGCCTTCGGCAATCTGGAATATTTTCGCTTCTGCTTCATCCAGCAGTTGCTGCGCGTCACGTCCGTTGGGGTTGTAGGCGCTATCAGCAATGCCACTGCCAACCACTACCAGCTTACGCATAATGGCGCGCTCACGCACAATCTCCGCATAACGGCGAATATTGGCTGCGGTTGGTGTGTTTTGCGCCAAAGCGCCTAAATATGCAATTCCGCCTATGCTGGAAAGCTCTGCGGTGCTTTCCAGCGATTCCGCCACCGTAACAATATCGGCTGGACGATTGTGCTCAATGAGCTTGCTGATATGCTGAAAAATGGTTTTGTGATCGTGCTGATAAAAATCTTGCGCGCTTAAAATATCGGCAATCTTGTCTAAAGCCTCGTTCTCAAGCAGCAAGCCGCCAATCACCGATTGCTCGGCCTCGATAGAATGTGGGGGGAGTTTAAGGGAATCTAGTTGTTCATCAGCCATGCCGAGATTATACCCAACTTAACCTTCAAAAGTTAAACCTGAAAAATCTACTTTATATGCTTTGTCAGATATCTAACAAAAGTACTCTCTGTCATTTCAAGGCAAGGGGATTTTGTTTCTATTTAAGCGTATTTTGAACGCCTTATAACGGTCGTTTCACCAAACAATACAGTGAAACTGAGCTGAAATACTGGTTATCAACCAACCGATCAGCCACTTTGGTTTCGGCTTCAGTTAACGCGGTACCATTCTCAAAAAAATCGTGCGGAAAATAGACTTCAGCCTCAACTTTACCGCCAAGATAATGAAACATTACCCGCTCCGGTTCCGGCAGCCCATCAAGCAGTGGCGCCAAGTGAGTTAGCAAAATTTCACGTCCAGGCATGCGCTGGGCATTGCTATCATGTTCAAGATCATCTTCTGGGTCGGTATGAACTAACACATCGACCACCTCTGGATGGCTTTTTAACACGCGTCCCCGTGCATGTTCTGCAATGCTGTGCCCTTCTGAAACACTAATACGCGGGTCGACTAGAATATGCGCATCCACCAGTGCACGATGCGCCATGCGGCGGGTACGCAGTTCGTGCAGGTTGACTACCCCCGATGTATCGATGAGTGTCTGGCGGATACTGTCCACTTCCTCAATTGATAGACCTGCGTCTATCAGCTCCTGGAAAGCATCCCAGGCAAATACAATGCCCATGCGAACGATCATGAAGCCGACTACAATCGCAGCTAAGGAGTCCGCGTAAACAAAACCCAGTAAGTTGCCCCCGATGCCTACCGCCACCACCAGCGATGAAGCAGCATCCGACCGAGCATGCCAAGCATTAGCGATAAGCATGGGCGAACGCAATTGCTCCCCCACACGCAGCATATAGCGAAACAAACCCTCCTTAGCCATAAGCGCAATACCCGCTACCCAAAGCGCCAGCGGCGCAACTGGGGGTAGATGTTCGATATTCTGAAGCTTCATCGCAGCGGCCACCATGATAGCGCCACCTGTCGCTGCGAGGATTGCACCCAATCCAAACGAAGCCGCTGTTTCTACCCGGCCGTGGCCGTAAGGGTGCCCTTCGTCGGCAGGATTTTTGCTGTGATAGCTCGCCACCAGCACCATAAAATCACATACAAGATCAGACAGCGAGTGCATACCATCTGCAATCAAACTTTGGGAATGAGCAAAAAAACCTGCCACAATCTGCACAAGCGTTAGTATGATATTGACAACGACACTGACCCAAGTAGATCGATTAGTCATAGCGTAACGGCGTGGATCATCATAAGAAATAATAGCTTGGTCTTGGCTGCTCATTTTGTATATTCTTTATTAGATTTATCGGATTATATGGAATATTCTGGGAAATTGATAAAAAGTCATCAACTTATCCATTCTCAAACTTGACCGAACTTACCTAAGGCTTATCAAGGCTACCCATCGACTTTGGATAGGTCACAATACCCCAAGGCATATCGTTATCGGTGATACGCTTGGTGACTTCAAGCTTGTTGGCATCGATAACGATAATTTCATTTGACTTGCCGCAAGCCAGCAATATCTGCTGATCGTCTGGCGTGAAACTAAAATGCCAGCAACGGTCGCCTGTAGGGATGTCTTTGATCTTGTCAAAAGTTTTGGCATCGAATACCTGCAGAGCCTTCTCCTTGTTAGCCGCAACAAAAATGCGGTTGCCAGAACGGTCAAAAGAAACGCCATAAGGTGTTTTGCCGGTATCAACTTCCTTGATAACTTCGAACTTGTCGTTGAGGACAAGCATCTTGTCAGCATATTCCAGTGTGGTCACGATCATCTTACCGTCGGGTGACGTTTTGATACCACGCGGACGTTCGCCATATTTGCCAACGGGGATGCTCTTGATTAACTTGCCTGAACTCATGTCGTGTGCCGTGATGGAATTGTCGGATTCATTGGTAACAAACATTAACTTGCCATCCTTTGAGAACTCGACACCTTCGGTTTCTGGTTTACCGATAATTTCACTGATGACCTTGCCCATCTTTAGATCGACTATGGCGATACGGCCAGGTACTTTTTCCTCTTTATCATCGCCTCCTTTTGCAACTTCAGCGCCAGGTTTTGGCGGAGGGCCGGATTTAGCGCTAGGTTCATAAGTAACGTAAGCACGATCGCCCATAACACGAACGAACTCGGGATTTTTGCCGATATTCACTAACTTAGGAACATTAGTACGCGACGTATCGACTATAGAGATATTGCCATCGTCCTTATTGGCAGTTACCAACCACTTGCCATCGGCAGTTACGCCGATGCCACGTGGCCCCTTGGCGCCAAGGTCTAAATTACCTAAGAATTCCATGGTATCAAGGTCAATAACTGTCACAGCTCCATTTTGGTTTGACACATAAGCAAGCCCTTTGCTGCCGGCTTGGGCGAATGAAGGCACTCCCAAACATGCAGTGATTAGCAGTGAAATTTGTAAGACTGACTTTAGATTTTGATGTTTCAAAAGTAATACCTCCTTTGATAAAAAACGACTCCGCCTTAACTCTAAAATGTTCGAGCTTTGCAGGCTTACTCAAAGAAGAGATTAACTGGTCAAGCTTAAATGAAACTTAAGACATTTATTTTCAACAAAATTTAATGTACAAGAAAATTAACGACAAAATAACAATTTAGGTGGATGGCCATAACACTTTTACCAATAGTCCCGGCCCTGCATCGTTATCATGCAGTTCTAGTAGTGCGCCATGCAGTTGTGCAATGCGACGCACGATCGACAAGCCTAGCCCACTTCCTTCCCCGCCGCTGCCAGAAATTCGGTAAAATCGCTGCAAGACTTGCTCACGCTCGGTTTCAGGAACGCCTGGGCCAGTATCGCGCACCTCTAAAGTGACACCATTAGAATTGCGCAAAGTCACTGTCACACGACCTCCGGCCGGCGTGTAGCGAATGGCATTATCGAGCAAATTACGCAACAATAGACTTAATTGAGCATCATCGCCCGAAACATGGCATGCCAGGCCTTCATTCAGCAACATTTCAATCTGTTTTGCATGGGCTAGTGGCTCCATATCCGCCATCACAGTTGCTGCCAATCCACGCAAATCAACCTGTTTATAGCCTATTGCGGCCATTTCCGGGTCAATTCTTGCCAAAGCAAGCAATTGTTCAACTAGCCTTGTAGTTCTATCAACCCCTCGCAATACATTTTCCAATGCGACACGACGTTCTGCCTCATCTGTTGAGCGTAAAGCTACCTGCGCTTGAATCTTAAGTGCAGCGAGTGGCGTACGCATTTCGTGTGCGGCATCAGCAGTAAAGCGCCGTTCTCCCTCAAAAGCGTATTGAAGACGGTCAAATAAATCATTCAATGCTTTTACTAAAGGCGCGACTTCTTCTGGCACATCAGTCATGGCAAGCGGTTCTAATCGGTTGGCAGTTCGCTGCTTCACCTCTTGCTTTAGTAGTTTTAAGGGCTGCAGACCCGCACCAACGCCAAACCAAATCAGCAGCGCCAACACTGGCAAGGCAATGAAGGTAGGCAGCAACATCTTAAGCGTGATATGGCGTGCCAAAGATTCTCGTCCTGCCAGCGGTTCGGCAACCTGAATCATAAACTCATGACGAGCGTCCCACCGAGTAAACACGCGCCATGGCTCACCGTTTACAATAGTTTCACTATAACCTTCCTTGCCGCTTGCCATGGCTGTTACTGGCGCCAAAGTTGAGCGCAGCAGCAAATCGCTTTCATCCCAAATCTGGAATGCTATTTTTTGCTCATATTCGTGGGATACAGGGATTTCATCCTCGCCATGCTCAACACGTTCGTGCAACTCATGGCGCGTTGTTCCTAGTAGTACTTGTGCAGACTGAGCAAGTTGAGCATCAAATAATCGATTAATCTCGTGCCGTGATTCAGCGTGAGTGAACCACGCAGCCACTAGCCAAGCAATGCCCAGCCCGACAAACAATAACAAAACAAGGCGCAGACGTAGTGAATTCATGACCGAGAAGCCTCTTTGTCAATCACATAGCCCACACCACGTAGCGTACGTATCAATTCGGCCCCCAGTTTTTTGCGCAAATGATGGACATGCACTTCCACCGAGTTACTTTCCACCTCTTCGCCCCAACCATAAAGATGCTGTTCCAGCTGCTCGCGCGATTGTACGCGCCCGACATGCAACAAAAGCTCGTGCAGTAAAGTAAACTCTCTTGCGGAAAGCTCAACCGTCTGGCCGTTTTTACTCACTTGATGCGTAGAAGGCGTGAGTTGAATGTCACCATGCTGTAATGTTTGCATCACCTGCCCGACGCTACGGCGTAACAGGGCATGCAAACGCGCAATCAATTCATCCAGATCAAAAGGTTTGATCAGGTAATCATCAGCACCGGCATTCAACCCAGCAACACGGTCAGACACTGTGTCGCGTGCGGTAAGAATCAGAACTGGCAGTTTTGACTCACGTCCACGCAACCATTTAAGCAGGTCGGTGCCACTTAACTTGGGCAAACCGAGATCAAGCACCATTACAGCATACTCTTCAGTTTCCAGTGCCAGTTTCGCAGCCTGACCATCCTGCGTCCAATCCACTGCGAACCCAGCTTGCTTCAAGCCAGCTCGAACACCATCGCCCAGCAGGACATCATCTTCTACTAATAAAACTCGCATCCGCTAATATTAGCGCGGAATCTTTATCTGCGACTCTGAAAAATCGCCTTTTTCAGCATTTTTATGACAGGCAACACAGTTAGCCGCACTTCCTATGCTTTTACGCTTGAAAGTAGCGGCGGAAACTTCGTCGTGCTTGCTTATAAAATAACGAGTTTCGCTAATACGCAAAGGTGTTGCGCTGGCAGGAATAGACTGATTGATACGGCTGGAGCGGCGATTATCCTGCTTATCAGCGCTATTCAAGGCAAGGAAACGGGTAATCTCATCGCGCGTCGCCACATCAAGGCTGGCATTCTCGCCAAAATGCTTGTCGAGCCCAGCCATCATTTTATTCCATGATCTTTCTGGTAATAAACCAGGATGATAGAGCATATGACAGCTACCGCACTCTGCCTTCCATTTAGCATTCGTTACCGGAGGCATCTGACTACCGCCTCCTTCGCCGCCGCTGGCCAGTAAAACACTTGTTGAGGTTACGCTGGTGATAAGCACCAAAAATTGCATCCATTTTTTCATGAGTTTTCTCCTTATTTCAGGTCAACTAAATATTGTATGTAATCGCCCTTTTCCTGCGCAGTACAGGCGCGTTCCAGCACGTCCCTGCAGTTACGACCAAACCATTTTTCAACCTTGGCTGCATCTGTAAAGCGCTGCGGATTTGCTACTGTTGCCAAGGGCTCAATCACCTTATTAGCGCGCGTTTTGCCTTGGTTGCGTGGGTCGGATGTATGGCAGGTTGAACAGCTCACTTTTTTGCCGTCGCTATGTGTACGTTCGGCACGAAAGAAGCTCGCACCGCGTTCTGCCGAAAAGCCAGTAAAGGCAGGATTTTCTTGCTTAGCTTGAACTTCATACTGCTTGAGTAGTTCTTGCGGCGTGGTGGCAAACGCATTGATGCTGAATAACAGCACTGCTAAGATGATTGAATTACGCATGATTTTCTCCTTGAGTTTTGGAACTGTCAGGTTGGATAGCACCGCTCGGCTCAACCTCATACTTATAGCCAGTTACCATGGCTTGTGCGAGCGGGGCTTTATCTTTATATTCGTGCCAAATTAAGGCACCCATGTGAACAACGACGAAGCCCATCAGTAAATAATAGATAAGCTCATGCGGCTCCTCAAATACTTCTTTCAGCCAAGGCATGTCTCCTATCCAAGTATTGAAAGGACCCATGCTGTGCTCAATAGCCGCAAGACCTAGACCTGTAATTGCCATTACAGCAAGCAACCCATAAACCAGCAAATAAGCGCCGCTTGCCAGCGTGTCATGGCCAAAACGTGGTTTCGTTTGGAAGTTGAGATGGCGCACTGCATTCCACCATGCGGCTGGATGCCACATATTGGAAAATCTGGCTGAACGTGGCCCAACGATACCCCATGCAAGCCGCGCAACAAGTCCAACCACTAGCGCATAGCCGAGATAAATATGTAACTGCCACAAGGCATCTTCGCTAGCACCTTTGCCGAACAAGTCAGATAACCAGATAGTGGCCATCAGAAACAGAATAGCCAAGCCATTCCACAAGTGAATCAGGCGGAGCAATGCGTCATAAACTTTCGCCCTACGATAAGTGAGTATCTCCATTGCTTGCATCCTTTGGTAATAGATTTATGCAAACAATAGATTAAAATTCTTAACGCAATCTTAAGGTAAACCAAAATTTCATAGAAACATGGCGAATATCAACACCCAATAAAAAAGGCTACCGAAGTAGCCTTTTTATTTAGTTATAAAGCGAAAAACTAAGCAGTTTCACCAACCACTGTAACCGTAATATCCACCACAACATCGTGATGCAATGCAACGCTGACCGGGAAATCCCCAATCGTTTTTAATGGTCCAGCTGGCAGGCGTACTTCTGATTTCACCACTTCAAAACCTGCAGCTGTTAAGCCTTCAGCAATGTCGATATTGGTGACAGAGCCGAACAAACGGCCATCAACACCGGCTTTTTGTGTCACTGTTAATACATAACCAGCCAGTTTTTCACCGCGTGCTTTTGCTACGGTTAAAATATCAGCCTGTTGTTTTTCAAGTTCAGCACGGCGAGCTGCAAATTCAGCTTTATTCGCCTCAGTTGCGCGTTTTGCTTTACCTTGTGGAATTAAAAAGTTGCGGCCAAAACCGTCTTTTACTTTAACGATGTCGCCCAACACACCTAGGTTAGCGACTTTTTCTAATAAAATTACTTGCATATTATTCTCCTTAGCCCTAAAAATTAACCAGGGTGCTTATCTGTGTATGGTAACAATGCCAAAAAGCGCGCACGTTTTACTGCTGTCGTGAGTTGGCGTTGGTATCTGGCTTTTGTGCCAGTCATACGGGCTGGGATGATTTTTGCGTTTTCTGAAATAAAATCTTTCAGCAGATCCACATCTTTGTAATCGACTTCTTTAATGCCTTCTGCTGAAAAACGGCAGTAACGGCGGCGTTTGTACATTTCTCTTGCCATGATAAAACTCCTAAATATTCTGTATTTCTAACTTTTCAATATGTAACTGTTCAATATGAAACACCAGTTGTGTACTTTTTGCGCTGCGTTTGGCTAAAAAGCCTTTGGCTTTAATATTTGAACCTGGTTGAATGTTTTGCTTTGCAATCTCGCCGATGGCGACCGCATTCACTTCACATTCCACTTTTCTTTTCAAGCCCGCCTCTGTTTGCTCAGAAGCATGCTGCAACACAAAACTTAACAACGGGATGCCTGCCGGTGTGTAGCGTATTGGCTCTAAGCTGATCACCACGCCACTTAACAGCAGGCTGTTCAATGATTATACTGCCGCAACCTCAGCTGCAGCCGCCACTGGCGCTTCATCTTTGCTCAATACTGATCTGGATTTTTCTTCCTTCATCATTGGGCTGGGCGCAGTCACAGCGGTTTTGGTGCTCATGGTTAAGTGACGCAAAACAGCATCGTTAAACTTAAAGCCGTGCTCAAGCTCAGCCAGCGCTTCCAGGCTGCATTCAATGTTCATTAACACGTAATGTGCTTTGTGGATTTTTTGAATCGGGTAAGCCAGTTGACGACGACCCCAGTCTTCTAAACGGTGCATTGTGCCGCCGCTGGCTGTGATCAGCGAACGGTAACGCTCAATCATCGCTGGCACTTGCTCGCTCTGGTCCGGATGGACGATAAAAACTACTTCGTAATGTCGCATGTAATCTCCTTGTGGTTAAAGCCACCCGTTATGCTGACGGTGTAGCAAGGTTTGAAAGGACGCGATTATAGTTAAAAAGTGTTGATTAATCAAACGCTTTTCAATTTTTTAGTTAAATAAATGCTTTTTATTAAAACTCATTAAACCAATTAAAAACACGTGCCTTGCAAGCCAATATCCATGCGGATTCCAGAGCATTTATTTCAACTAAGACTTGTTATTACTCTGCAATTCAAATGTGTGTTTTGAAAGGTGAATCTCACGCAAAAAGCATCCTAATCCGATGATGAGGCTTAACATTGTCGCAATAAACAGCGGCGCAACCAGCCACGACGAGTGCCAGCGAATGGCTGAGCCCAAGAACAAAACGCCAATCACAATGGCCACCAATAACAGCGATAACGTACACAGCGTGATCGCCCAATGCACCCACTTTGCGCGACACGACAGAATGTGCAGCTCTTGGCTGTAATTGGCGCAGCTTGGGTTTTCGACTTGCGCTTGCGGCGATTCGCACTTTTCATTTAATGCTCGAAAACGATCCACCAGGCGCCCCAGGCGGCCGGTCAGCACACCTAACAGCGTACTCACACCCATCAATAAAAACACCGGTGCAATGGCGAGCTGTATCACTTCTGACGCGGTAGTAACGCTATGAATGACATTTTGCATATGCTATTCCTTTTTTTAAAAAATTACCTGCCCTGCTGGGCAATATGCATGCGCTTTGCAGAGCATCTATTAATACTAACTAAGCTATTAAATCCGGCATTTCTGCACCGTAAAACTTAACCCTTAATTTTTTAAGCTGGTCTCTAAAATCTGCCGCTTTTTCAAATTCCAGGTTTTTAGCAGCCTCGTGCATGGCTTTTTCCAGGCGTTTCATTTCTTTCACAATTTGTTTTTCGCTCAAACTCTCATAATTGGCTTGATCTTGCGCGGCCTTACGCTCACGCTTGCCCTCTTCCACATCATAAACGCCGTCAATCATGTCTTTTACACGCTTGATAATGCCTTTTGGCGTAATACCATGCGCCTCGTTAAACGCCATTTGCACACCACGGCGGCGATTGGTTTCATCGATCGCCAACTTCATGCTACGCGTAATGCTGTTGCCGTAAAAAATCACCTTGCCATTCAAGTTACGCGCCGCGCGGCCAGCTGTTTGAATCAAGCTGCGTTCGGAACGCAAAAAGCCCTCTTTGTCAGCATCCAGCACCGCGACCAGCGACACTTCCGGAATATCCAGCCCTTCACGCAACAGGTTAATACCAACCAGCACGTCAAATTCACCCAGTCTTAAGTCACGGATAATCTCGACCCGCTCTACTGTGTCAATATCGCTATGCAGATAGCGCACCTTCACGCCATGCTCGGCCAGATAATCGGTCAAATCCTCCGCCATGCGCTTGGTGAGCGTAGTTGCCAGCACACGCTCGCCTACCACCACGCGCTGCTTAATTTCACCAAGCAAATCATCCACTTGCGTATCGGCAGGCTTTACTGTGATTTCCGGATCAATCAAACCCGTTGGCCGTGCAATCATTTCCACCACTTGTTGTTGATGATTTTTTTCGTACTCCGCTGGCGTGGCTGAGATAAACACGCATTGGCGCATAATGCGCTCAAATTCCTCAAACTTGAGCGGACGATTATCCAGCGCAGAAGGCAGCCGCCAGCCATAATCCACCAAATTGGTCTTACGCGACCAGTCGCCTTTATACATGCCGCCAATTTGCGGCACGGTGACGTGGCTTTCATCAATGATCATCAGCGCGTTATCGGGCAAATAATCAATCAGGGTGGGTGGCGGATCGCCTGCATTGCGCCCAGATAAATGCCTTGAGTAGTTCTCAATGCCTTTGCAAAAGCCAATTTCATTCAACATTTCCAGATCAAATCGCGTACGCTGCTCGATGCGCTGCGCTTCGACCAGCTTATTTTCTTTAATGTACCAGGCTACGCGGTCGCGCAACTCGGTTTTAATCTTTTCTATTGCCTTGATCGTGGTTTCGCGAGATGTTACGTAATGACTTGAAGGATATATTGTAAACCTTTGTATTTTATTAAATATTTGTCCGGTCAAAGGGTCGAATAAAGTGATGGAATCGACCTCATCATCGAACAAACTAAGCCGCACTGCGGTTTCATTATTTTCCGCAGGAAAGATATCAATCACGTCACCCCGCACGCGAAAACAGCCTCGGCTAAAATCAAAATCGTTGCGGTCGTATTGCATGCCCACCAGGCGCTGTATGGCATCCTCCCGGCTGAGTTTATCGCCCTGCTTCAGATGCAGCACCATGCTGTGATAATCCGTCGGGTCGCCGATACCGTAAATCGCCGATACGCTGGCGACGATAATACTGTCTTCGCGCTCTAACAACGCTTTGGTGGCCGAAAGCCGCATCTGCTCGATATGCTCATTGATGCTGGAATCTTTTTCGATAAACAGGTCGCGCGAGGGCACGTAGGCCTCGGGCTGATAATAATCGTAATAACTGACGAAATATTCCACCGAATTATTGGGGAAAAACTCGCGGAACTCGCTGTACAGCTGAGCTGCAAGCGTTTTATTGGGCGCCATCACGATGGCTGGGCGACCAAGCCTGGCAATGACATTGGCCATGGTGAATGTCTTACCGGAGCCGGTCACGCCGAGCAGCGTCTGAAACTTCATGCCCTGCTCAATCCCTTGCGTCAGCTTCTCTATGGCCGCAGGCTGGTCACCAGCGGGTGGAAAAGGCTGGTAAAGCTGATATTTACTATTGGGAAAGTTTACAAACACGTTTTAATTTCGATGCAAATTTAGCAAAATACGATTTTAACAGGGTTTGCAAATTACTTTGCGCGAACTTTGTAGCCAAGCGCGAGTCTTTCAATAAAATCATAAACACAACTCTGTCGGGGATCATCATGCGTGCCATAGGTGTAATCATCGCTTTACTATCTGCAATACAACCCGTTTTTGCAATGGACAAAGAAAAATTATTTAATGCCTATTTTAGCGTGGTGCTCATACGCGGTTACAACACCACAGGCGGCCTGGCGTATGGCTCTGGCGTGGTGGTAAGCGAAAATAAAGTCCTAACCAATTGCCACGTATTTCGCACCACTAAAGAGCCATGGATCTCGCGTGGTGAAGATATTTACTCCATCAATTCTGTGAAAGCCGATGTCTGGCATGATTTATGTTTGGTTACCACCAGCCCGCTACCGTTTAAACCTGTTCAGCTTGGCAAAAGTACGGACTTAAAACGCGGCCAGGAGATTGTCGCATTTGGGCATTCCAACGGTGTGCCTGCCCCGCTTACCTCTAGCGGCAGCGTTAAGGCGCTGCACGATGATGTCACAGGCAAAGTTATCCGAAGCACGGCCAAATTCAGCATGGGCGCCAGCGGCAGCGGCCTGTTCGATATGGAAGGAAAGCTGGTCGGCATCAATACCTTTAAAACTGCCGGACGCGTGGGCAGCATTCATTTTGCCTTGCCGATTGAATGGCTAGACAGGCTAGACAAACAAACTGAAATTTCCACTTTCCCTATTTCCGGCAAAGCGCTGTGGGAAGAAGACGAAGACAAAAAACCGTTCTACATGCAGGCTGCGTTGCCTGAATCGCGTCAAGACTGGCCAAAGCTGGCACTGGTGGCAGAAAAATGGACCGAGGCAGAACCAAAAAATACCGAGGCCTGGTATGCATTGGGCCTGGCACTGGAAAATATGGGCAATGCCGAGCTTGCTGAAAAATCTTATAAGCAATCTGTTATGCTCGATACCGGGAATTTTGATGCGCTCATCAGGCTGGGCGCCTTGGCCAAGGCACGTGGAGACGCTGCAGAAATGCACCGCATACAAATCGCACTAACCGGTATCGATAAAGATGTAGCCTCGGAATACAGCCAGATGATGGGCTGTAATGCGGAGTGTTAAACCGGGCGCGTTACTTTTAGTTTCCGAAATTTTGGTTTTTTGCGTAAAATAATGTATTAAATACAAAAAACCCAGTTTCAAGACTAGATTCAAGGACGTTATTTTGAGCAACCCCGCATCAGGCGTGCTATCGCACCGCGTTTTATCGATTAAAGAATCCCCCACCCTTGCGATTACCGCAAAAGCGGCTAAATACAAGGCAGAAGGACGCCCTATCATAGGCTTGGCTGCGGGCGAACCCGATTTTGACACGCCACAGCACATTAAAGATGCGGCAAAAGCGGCAATTGACGCGGGCTTTACCAAGTACACACCTGTCAGCGGCATCCCTAGCCTTAAAAAAGCCATTGTCAATAAATTCAAAAATGAAAACGGCTTTGACTACACTATCAATGAAGTGATAGTTGGCGTGGGCGGCAAGCAAACCATATTTAACCTGTGCCTGGCAGTGCTCAACGCGGGCGATGAAGTGATTATCCCTGCACCTTACTGGGTATCGTACGCCGACATAGCCATGGTGGCCGAAGCGGTGCCGGTGATTATCGACTGCGGTATCGAGCAAGGTTTTAAGCTGCTGCCAGCGCAATTAGAAGCAGCGATTACGCCCAAAACCAAACTGGTAATGTTCAACTCCCCCTCCAACCCTACCGGTGCAGTGTACAGCCTGGATGAGCTCAAAGCCTTGGGCGAAGTACTGCTAAAACATCCGCATGTGTTGGTTGCGACTGACGACATGTACGAACACGTGAATTTAACAGGCGATAAGTTCAATAACATCCTTAATGCTGCCCCGGCATTAAAAGGCCGCTGCATCGTGCTTAACGGCGTTTCCAAGGCCTATTCCATGACAGGTTGGCGTATTGGTTACGCGGCAGGCCCTGCTTACATCATCAAAGCAATGGAGATCCTGCAAAGCCAATCCACCAGCAACGCGACTTCCATCTCGCAATACGCGGCCGAAGCCGCACTCAGCGGCTCGCAAGAGTGCATTCAACCCATGGTGGCGGCGTTTAGAGAGCGTCACAAATACGTGGTGGACCGCTTTAACGCCATGCCAGGTTTAAGCTGCCTAATGGCGGGCGGTGCGTTTTACGCCTTCCCCGACGCGCGCATAGCCATTGTCACCTTACACAAAGCAGGCAAAATTAGCGCGGCAACCGATATGGCGCTGGCTGAATATCTGCTTGAAAAATTCGATGTCGCGGTGGTACCTGGCTC
>JBGANY010000003.1:0-211123 GCA_044222005.1 Methylotenera sp. | reverse complement strand
TTCGATGCTTCTACGCGCAGCCTCAGCCGCAACGGCGTGCCAATCACCATCACCAGCGGCGAGTTTGCCCTGCTGAAAGTGTTTACCGAGCACCCGCGCCAGCCGCTCTCACGCGACCGGCTCATGCAGCTTGCACGCGGCCGCGAGCTGGATGTGTTTGACCGCAGTATCGATGTGCAAGTGTCGCGCCTGCGCCGCATTGTCGAGCCTGATCCCTCGCATCCCCGCTATCTGCAGACCATGTGGGGCTTCGGCTATGTGTTTATTCCTGATGGCGAAACAACGCATTAAAGCCACCTTATAAGCAATAACTTTGAAATTCTTACCCCGCACCCTGCTATCGCGCTTGATGTTGCTGATCGCCATGCTATTGGCGATCAGCATTTACGCCTCGCTCAAGATTTTTGATTACTTCGACCGTGAGCCGCGCGCCACGACGGCTGCGCTGCAGGCCATCACTATCGTCAACTACACCCGCGCCTCACTCATCGCCGCGCATGAAAATCGCCGCCTGGCATTGCTTTCAGAGCTCTCTGGCCGCGAAGGCGTGCGCGTATATGCCGCGGATTTTTTAGAGGAGATTGAGCCGCTTCCCAACGATCCGTTCATTAACCTGATCGCGCATAAAATCCGCGAGCGCCTGGGCGAGGAAACCATTATCACCGTCAACCACTATGGCATCGCCGGCTTATGGATCAGCTTTAATCCCCAAAATTCAGGTGGACAGGCCGTTTCCGTGGCATTGGCTGGGATGGGGTGCAGTGGTAGGTTTGCTGTCTTTACTGGGCGCCTATTTAATTGCCTCGCGCATCAATCGCCCGCTTAATTTATTGGCGCATGCGGCAGACAGGCTACGCCATGGCCAACCGGCACCGCGCCTGCCGGAAGACAGCGTAGACGAGCTGCGCGAAGTGAGCCGCACCTTTAACGAGATGGCGGAATCACTGGTGCGGCTTGATAACGAACGCACCTTGCTGCTCGCCGGGGTTTCGCATGACATCCGCACGCCACTGGCAAGGCTGCGCCTGGCCGTAGAATTGTTGCCGGACGAAAGTTGCAGCAGTTTGAAAGCGGGCATGATTGAAGATATTGCTGACATGGATAATATCATCCATCAGTTTCTGGATTTTGTGCGCGGCGTGGAAGGCGAACCGACCAAAATGATGGATATCAACGTGCTGCTGCAATCGCTCGCCGAACGTCAGGCACGCGCAGGGCGCAATCTGAAGCTGAAACTCTCGTCAACCTACTTTATCCCGCTGCGCCCGCTTGCCATGCAGCGTCTGCTGGATAATCTGGTAGGCAATGCCTACGCCTATTCCAAAGGTGAAGTGACGGTGGAAAGTAAAATTACTGCGGACAATATCATTATCAGCGTGCTGGATAATGGCCCCGGTATTCCGCCAGAGCATGCCGAGCGCTTGCTGCGGCCGTTTGAGCGCCTGGATAATGCACGCAACAAAAACGAGGGCGGCAGCGGCTTAGGCTTGGCGATTTGCAACCGCATTGCCAAATTGCATCGCGGCAGCCTGCAGCTTATCAACCGCCCGGAAGGTGGGCTGGAAGCCAGATTGACTCTGCCAATCCAGCATTAAATCAGGCCGTCGGCTCAAACCAGTTCAATTTCTCGCGCAGTTTCACCACTTCGCCAATAATCGTCAGGCAAGGTGGTTTCATTTCGGCAGCGGCTACTTTTTCAGCCAGGTCGGCTAACGTCGCTGTCACCACTTTTTGCCTTGGAGTTGTCCCCTGCTGTACCACCGCCACCGGCATGCTGGCTGAAACGCCGTGCTCTATCAGCTTTTCACAAATTTGCGCCAACCCAACCAAGCCCATATACACCACCACAGTCTGGTTGGGACGCGCCATGGCCTGCCAATCCAGATCCAATGTGCCATCTTTGAGATGCCCGGTAATAAACAGGCAAGCCTGCGCGTAATCACGATGCGTAAGCGGAATGCCCGCGTAGCTGGAAACGCCATTGGCGGCGGTAATCCCCGGCACCACCTGAAATGGCACGCCATGCTGCATGAGCGTTTCAATCTCCTCACCGCCACGCCCGAATATAAACGGATCGCCGCCTTTCAGGCGCAGCACCCGCTTGCCTTCAAGTGCAAGTCTGGCAAGCAGCTCGTTGATTTCCTCCTGCGGCATGGTGTGCTGGTCGCGCGCCTTGCCGACATAAATCAGTTCCGCATCGCGGCGCACGAGTTCCATCACTTCATGACTCACCAGTTTATCATACACGCACACATCGCATTGCTGCATGAGACGTAATGCCCGGAATGTGAGCAAATCCGGATCGCCCGGGCCGCCGCCGACCAGAAACACCTCACCTTTTTTGCTGGCAGAATCCGCATCGTTGATTAAATCCTGCAACAACTCGCGCGCCGCCTGCTCCTGCCCGGATAGCACACGTTCCACCATAGGGCCTTGCAGCACACCCTCCCAGAAGCGACGCCTGGCTTGCGTAGTGGCGAACTTGGCTTTGACCTGGTCCCTGAATTCACCGGCAATGGCGGCGATACGGCCGTAGCTTGCCGGCAGCATGGTTTCTATTTTGGTGCGAATATAACGCGCCAGCACAGGCGCATTACCTTCACTGGAAACCGCGATCACCACCGGGCTGCGGTCGATAATCGAGCCCATAGTGAACGTGCACAATTCGGGCGCATCCACCACATTCACAGGAATATTGCGCACTTTTGCCGCGACCGAAACCGCCTCATTCACCGCATGGTCATCTGTCGCAGCGATCACCAGACATGCGCCTGCCAGCTGATGCTGTTCATAATTGGCCTGCACATATTTTATTTTTTTTGCATCAACCAAGGCCTGCAGCTCATGGCAAATTTCCGGCGAGAAAAGCGTAACCGCTGCGCCTACCTTCAGCAGCATCGTTACTTTACGTGTTGCAACATCGCCGCCGCCAACCACGACGCAATGACGGTGTTTGATGTTATAAAAAATGGGTAGCGCTTGCATAAATGGCCTGGATGAATATTCGAGGCTATTTTACCCTCCACTCAGCAACTTTGCGTGAATCAAATGGCCAAATACGCTAAAATCATACTTTGCAATGAAGCTTTCAACCTTTGACTACACCCAAAAAAATATTCATTAAAACCTTCGGCTGCCAGATGAATGAGTATGATTCATCGCGCATGGCGGATATGCTTGCTTCAAGCGAAGGCATGGTCGAAACGCAGACGCCGGAAGATGCCGATGTCATTCTGCTCAACACCTGTTCGGTGCGCGAAAAAGCCGAAGACAAAGTGTTCAGCCACCTTGGGCGCTTTATTCCGCTTAAGGAAAAGAATCCTGATTTGATCATCGGCGTGGGTGGTTGTGTGGCGTCACAGGAAGGTGACAACATCATCAAACGCGCGCCTTATGTGGATGTGGTATTTGGCCCGCAAACCCTGCACCGCCTGCCCGACATGATTAAAAACCGCCAAAGCAGCGGCCAGTCGCAGGTGGACATTACGTTCCCGGAAATCGAAAAGTTTGACCATTTACCCCCGCCGCGCATCGAGGGTGCGAGTGCGTTTCTGAGCATTATGGAAGGCTGTAGCAAATATTGCAGTTTTTGCGTGGTGCCCTACACGCGCGGCGAAGAAGTCTCGCGCCCGTTTGCAGACATATTAACCGAAGCTGTTCAGCTGGCTGAGCAAGGCGTCAAAGAAATCACCCTGCTTGGGCAAAATGTGAATGCCTACCGCGCAGAATACGACGGTGTGGAAGCTGATCTGGCGATGCTGATTGAGACCATTGCCGAAATCCCGCAAATCGGGCGCATCCGCTTTACCACCAGCCACCCCAATGAAATGAACCAGCGGCTGATTGACTGCTTTGCCAACGTGCCAAAACTGGCTGCGCAGCTCCATTTGCCGGTGCAAGCCGGTTCCGACCGTATTTTGATGGCAATGAAGCGTAATTACACTACGCTGCAATATAAATCGATTATCCGCAAACTGAAAACCGCCAACCCCGATTTAACCTTTACTTCCGACTTTATCATCGGCTTCCCTGGCGAAACCGAAACCGATTTTGAAGCCACCGTCAAACTGATGAGCGATGTCGGCTTTGATGCCAGTTTCAGCTTCTTATACAGCCCGCGCCCAGGCACTCCTGCTGCGTTTATTCAGGACAGCACGCGGGAAGCGGTTAAGCTAACCCGTTTGGCCAAGCTGCAGGCGATAAACGAAGCACAGGCCAAAGCCATCTCTGAAGCCATGCTAGGCACAATGCAACGCGTATTGATTGAAGGCGCTTCCTGGAAAGACAGTACCCTGCTCGCAGGCAAAACCGATAACAACCGTGTGGTGGATATTGCGGGTGATGCCGATTTGATTCATCAGTTTGTAAATGTAAAAATCACCGATGTATCCAACCCACGTCGTTTGCAAGGCCAGATAATTTAATATGGAAATCACGCTTACCCCAGAAGACAACACCCGCCTCGCCAATCTTTGCGGCGTGCTGGATGAAAATATCAAGCAGATTGAAACCGCGCTTGAGGTCAATATCAATCGTCGCGGCAGCACGTTCAACATTAGCGGCAAGCAGGATAACATGCGACTTGCCGCACAGTTGATTGAAAACTTTTATATTCGCGCCAAAAAACCGCTTGAGCTGGAAGAAGTGCAGCTAGGCCTGGTGGAAATCGACAAACTCAAACCGGAAGATGTCACCAACACCGCCGCCATGCCTATACTGATGACACGCCGCGGCGACCTGCACGGCCGCACGCCGCGCCAGGTAGAATATCTGCAGCAGATTCAGGATCACGACATCACGTTTGGCATTGGCCCTGCAGGCACTGGCAAAACCTACTTGGCAGTGGCCTGCGCGGTAGACGCCATGACCCGCGACCGGGTCAAACGCATTGTATTGGTGCGCCCGGCAGTTGAGGCGGGCGAGCGGCTGGGCTTTCTACCCGGTGATTTGACCCAGAAAGTGGATCCCTATTTACGCCCGCTTTATGACGCGCTGTATGATCTGGCGGGTTACGACACGGTCAATAAAATGTTTGAACGCAACGTGATTGAAGTAGCGCCACTCGCCTATATGCGCGGCCGCACACTCAACCAGAGTTTTATTATTCTGGATGAGGCGCAGAACACTACGCCAGAGCAAATGAAAATGTTCCTGACCAGAATAGGGTTTGGCACTAAAGCCGTCATTACGGGTGATGTGACGCAGATTGACCTGCAACGCCATCAAAAAAGCGGCTTGGTAGAAGCGCAAAAAATCCTCAAAAACATCAAAGGCATCGCCATGACGCATTTTTTATCCGCCGATGTGGTACGTCACCCGTTGGTGCAAAAGATAGTGAATGCCTATGAAGAATACGAATCAAAACTTGAAGACAAATAACGGTTGAATGCTAAAGCTCCATACATTTAGCTTATTTGCAAAATAGACTAGTAAATTGAAGCTAGGTTTTTCAAACTGAGTCAGCACTCTTCAATTTGATAAACTAAGTAATTTTTATGCTTTTTCAACGCCTACTAAACTATAGATACCGAAGTTAATATGTATAAGCTCTGAGTATTGTTAGCAAAAAAATAATTTATTTAAACTTCTTGGAAATAGACCATGGCACTTGTATCACTGCGTCAATTGCTGGACCATGCTGCCGAAAACGACTACGGGCTAGCTGCATTTAATGTCAATAACATGGAGCAGGTGCATGCCATTATGCAGGCTGCCGATGCAGTTGACAGCCCGGTGATACTGCAAGCCTCTGCCGGTGCACGCAAATACGCCGGGGAAGCTTTTTTGCGCCATCTGGTACTGGCTGCCATTGAGTCTTATCCGCACATCCCCGTGGTCATGCATCAGGATCATGGTCAGTCGCCCGCAGTGTGTATCCAAGCCATGCGTTCCGGCTTTTCGAGCGTGATGATGGATGGCTCGCTGCTGGAAGACGCTAAAACGCCTTCCAGCTATCAGTACAACGTTGACGTCACCAGAAAGGTGGTTGAAATCGCACATGCCATCGGCGTATCCGTAGAAGGTGAACTGGGCGTACTGGGTTCTTTGGAATCCGGGCTGGCGGGTGAGGAAGACGGCGCTGGCGCAAGCGGCGTATTAACGCATGCGCAGCTACTCACCGACCCAGAAGAGGCGGCTGATTTTGTGCGGCAAACGGGTGTCGATGCACTGGCGATTGCTATCGGCACCTCGCATGGTGCGTACAAATTCACGCACCCTCCTACCGGCAGAACACTGGCCATCAGCCGCATCAAAGAGATTCACGACCGTATCCCCAATACGCATCTGGTCATGCACGGCTCATCCTCAGTGCCGCAGGAATGGCTGCACATCATCAATGAATATGGCGGCGACATGGGTGAAACCTATGGCGTGCCGGTGGAAGAAATCATCGAAGGCATCAGGCATGGTGTGCGCAAAGTCAACATCGATACAGACCTGCGCATGGCTTCGGCAGGCGCTATCCGCAGATATTTCGCACAAAACAGCAGAGAGTTCGATCCGCGCAAATTCCTCAATGCCGCTACCGTGGCCATGCGCGACATTTGCAAAGCACGCTATGAGGCGTTTGGCTCTGCCGGACAAGCCGGCAAGATCAAGCCCATCCCCTGTGAGCGCATGGCCGAGCGCTACAAGGCTGGCGAACTGCAGGCCGTTGTCAGGGCACTATAACACCATGAATGGCCAATAGAATAAAAGGAACAACCATATGCGTCGTAAACTGGTGGTAGGCAACTGGAAAATGCATGGCGACATCAAGAGCAACCAGCTATTGCTCACCGATATTATTAACGGGCTGCGCGACTATAAAAATGCCGATTATGTTGTGTGCGTGCCGAACCCCTACCTGTTTCAGGCCAGGGAGCTGCTTAAAGACACCAATATAGCCTGGGGCGGGCAGAACGTGAACCAGCACGAGCAAGGCGCTTTTACCGGCGCGGTTGCGCCGCACATGCTGACCGATCTCGGCTGCACATATGTGCTGCTGGGCCACTCCGAGCGGCGCAACCTGTTTCATGAAACCAACCTGACGGCCGCCGCCAGATTCGACGCAGCCATCAAGGCTGATTTGACCCCGGTATTATGTGTGGGCGAAACCCTGGCAGAGCATGAGGCCGGCCTGACCGAGGTGATTGTCGCCAGCCAGATGGATGCGGTGATGGCAACCCTTGGCGACAAGGAGTTTGCAAAAGCCATGCAACTGAACATGGTGTTTGCCTATGAGCCGGTGTGGGCGATTGGCACGGGCAAAACCGCCTCGCCTGCACATGCACAGGCGGTGCACGAGTTTATCCGGCACCGTATCGACCGGCGCAATAGCGATGCCGCAGCGCATGTGCGCATTATTTATGGCGGCAGCGTCAATTCCAAAAATGCAAAGGAATTATTTGCCATGCCGGATGTAGATGGCGGGCTAGTGGGCGGTGCGTCACTCAACGCGGAAGAATTTGTGGCGATTTGCCGGCTGGCGAATTAGTGCGGGTCAGCCTTGATGATAGGCAACCAATCTTTCAATTTCACTTTTGCTGCCCATCATCACGGGCACGCGTTGATGGATGCCGCTTGGCTTAACTTCTAAAATGCGTTGTACGCCCGTCGTCGCAGCGCCGCCTGCCTGCTCCACAATAAAACTCATGGGGTTAGCCTCGTACATCAATCTAAGCTTGCCGTTCACTGACTTGGCATCCGCGGGGTACATAAACACGCCGCCACGTACCAATATGCGGTGCACTTCAGCCACCATAGAGGCGACCCAGCGCATATTAAAATCTTTTTTGCGCAACCCGGCTTCGCCCTGCAGGCATTCGTCGATATAGCGCTGCACCGGCTTCTGCCAAAAACGATAGTTGGACATATTGATCGCGAATTCCTGCGTATCGGCAGCAATGTGCATATCAGGATGGGTAAGATAAAACTCGTCAGTTTCAGCATCCAGCGTAAAGCCATTTACCCCGTTGCCAGCTGTTAGCACCAGCATGGTGGATGTGCCGTACAAGGCATAACCGGCGCAGATTTGAGCCGAGCCAGGCTGCAGAAAGTCGGCCAGAGCTGGAGTTTTATTCGCACTCTTAAGTATAGAAAATATGGTGCCTACCGAGATGTTCACATTCACGTTGGATGAACCGTCAAGCGGATCGAACAACAGCAGGTACTGACCATTAATGTGATGTTTTTCTGCAATTTCAACGGCATCATCCAATTCTTCCGACACCATGCCAGCCACGTAACCGCTTTGCTGAGTACATTCAATAAAAATATCATTGCTAATCACATCCAGCGCTTTTTGCACCTCACCCTGAACATTCTCAGCCGCCAAACTGCCCATATTTCCCGCCAATGCGCCGCGATCTACCGCCCCAGCTATTTTTTTACAGGCCTCTGCAACATCGCCCAGCATCTTGATAAGCGCAATGCAGTGCTCGCCTTGCAGGTGCTGCATTAAAAATGCAGCCAGAGTAATATTTTGCACCATAACTAAGTCCCACATTAAAGACTTTAGTCTATCCCATAATGGCATTGTTTAATATAAATCGATTTGCGTAACCGCTGTGCTTAAACTTACAAATCCAGGGTGATGGCTTGCGTTAAATCAAAAGATTCCTATTTTGTAACCCCAGCCGATTGACATATAGACGGTTAAGGATAAAGATACTTTTTTGCTTATAGATTAAGAGGTGCAGGCATGGCAACAGAAAAAAAAACGACCGTTTCCCCCATCATACGTCGTGTATCTGAAGGCGACATCCCACCTGACAACAGCACACAAGGCATTGAGGAGTTTTCAGTCCACGAAAAAATCTCGGCAGCGCGCGAATCAAAATCTACTGCCGTGCAGGATATTATCAATCGCATCGCAACCGGCAAAGATGCTGCAAGCTTGCCAGAAGCACTGCGTGCGATTCTGGATGGCGCCTCCCCGGATGACGCTGCGGCGTTGAGCAAAGCCATTGCCAATATACCCAGCGTCGAAAGCACAAAGAGACGCGTGCACTCCGATGAGGAACTTGCCGCAGATTGGCGCGATGGCGGTTACCCATACAAAAACCTGTTATCCAGAAAATCTTACGAAAAACAAAAATACCATCTCCAGGTCGAGTTGCTGAAACTTCAGGCCTGGGTCAAAGAAACCGGCCAGCGCGTGGTCATCCTGTTCGAAGGGCGCGATGCTGCTGGTAAAGGAGGCACCATCAGGCGCTTCATGGAGCATCTCAATCCTCGCGGCGCGCGCGTGGTGGCTTTGGAAAAGCCCAGCGATGTCGAGCGCGGCCAGTGGTATTTCCAGCGCTATATTTCCCAACTGCCTACCGCTGGTGAAATCACCCTGTTCGACCGCTCCTGGTATAACCGTGCCGGGGTAGAGCGCGTGATGGGGTTCTGCAACAATGATGAGTATCTGGAATTCATGCGCCAGGCGCCTGAGTTTGAGCGCAACCTTACCCGTAGTGGCATTCACGTGATCAAGTTCTGGTTCTCAGTCAGCCGCGAGGAACAACGCCGCCGCTTCAAGGAACGCAAAATGCACCCGCTCAAACAATGGAAATTGAGCCCGATTGACCTCGCCTCGCTGGACAGGTGGGACGATTATACAAAAGCCAAAGAAGCCATGTTTTTCCATACAGATACCGCTGACTCACCCTGGACGGTAGTTAAGTCGGACTGCAAAAAGCGCGCCCGCCTTAACGCCATGCGCTATGTGCTGCACAAACTGCCCTACACCAACAAGGATCTATCGGCAATCGGCCCGCTTGATCCGCTTTTGGTCGGGCGTGCGCATATCGTGTATGAACGTGGTGAACACGACAACCAGCCAGTGCTTTAATAACTCAGCGTTCTGCAGTGTATAATTTATATCCCTAGCTATACGACTTAAGGATAGAAATGACACCCAATAAATTCAGCCGGGCGACACAACGAGCACTTGGTTTAATTGGCCAAGGTGTACTCATTGTTATCGCTATCGCCACTGTTTTTGCCGTATTTCAGGCAATCATGCATATCTGGCAAGCACGCACAATTAGCGTAGGTGATTTGCTGTTGCTGTTCTTGTATCTCGAAGTGATGTCCATGCTCGATCACTATCTGGGGTCTGGCAACTTGCCTGTCCGATACCCGCTATATATTGGCATTATCGCTTTGGCGCGTTATCTGGTACTGGAAATCGCAGAAATTGACGCCTGGCGCATGTTCGCGCTTTCCGGATCTATCCTGCTGATTTCATTGGCTATTTTAGTTGTTCGCTATGGGCATGTGCGCTTTCCCTATACGGATTGCCCTTCGCAAACGAAATAAATCACATAGGATAGATTGGTAAATGTAATACGCCGTTTGAACCTCTTTTCATTCGGCGTATTATGTTAATCTCGGCATACCCAGCAATACTTGTTGTTAATTTTTCGCATCAGCAATAAATTATGCCAAAGCTAAATATAAGCATTCAATTCGCCTCCAGCCAGCCCCGGCTTCCAAGCAAAAGCCAATTTCGCAAATGGGCAAAAGCCGCATTGCGTGTGGATACTGAAGTCACGATCCGTATTGTGGATGAGGATGAGGCTCGCATACTCAACAGCGCCTACCGCGGTAAAGATTATGCGACCAATGTACTGACTTTTCCAATCGCCGAAGAACCGCATTTAATGGGCGATATTGTCATTTGCGCACCCGTCGTTGAAACGGAAGCCAAAGCGCAGAACAAACCACTTGAAGCACATTATGCACATTTAACCGTACACGGCATACTGCATTTGCATGGCTACGACCACGAAACTGAAGCGCAGGCTGAACTGATGGAAAGCCTGGAAATTTCTATTTTGGCAAAATTAGGGTATGCTAACCCCTATCTCATTACATAGGACGCCACGCAATGGCCTCCGAACCGGAAAAACCGAACAATAAAACCAGTTTATTAGAACGCTTAAGCAATTTTTTGCTGCGTGAACCTGAAGACCGCGAGCAGCTTGTAGCGCTTTTGCATGGCGCTTATGAAAACCATCTGATGGATGCTGACTCGCTCGCCATGATAGAAGGCGTGCTGCAAGTGAGCGAGATGCAGGTGCGCGATATTATGATTCCACGCTCACAAATGGATGTCATCGACATCACCGACCCGCCTGAAACCTTTATTCCGCATGTGATCGAGACCGCACACTCGCGCTTTCCCGTCATCGAAGACGATAAGAACGACGTCATCGGCATTTTGCTGGCCAAAGACTTGCTGCGTTACTACGCGGGCGAGGATTTCAATGTGCGCGATATGCTGCGTCCAGCGGTATTTATCCCCGAAGCCAAACGCTTGAATGTGTTGCTGAAAGAGTTTCGCAGCAACCGCAACCACATTGCCATCGTGGTGGATGAATACGGCGGCGTGGCTGGCATGGTGACGATTGAGGACGTGCTTGAGCAAATCGTCGGCGACATTGAAGATGAATACGATTACGACGAAGACGAAGACAATATTCTAAAAGATGCCAAAGGCCTTTTCCGGGTAAAAGCGCTGACAGAAATTGCCGATTTTAACGAAGCGCTGGGCACCCAGTTCAGCGATGAAGAGTTCTCGACCATTGGCGGCCTGGTGGTCAATAAGTTCGGCCATCTGCCCAAACGCGGGGATACAATAATAATAGACAACTTGAGTATCAGTGTGCTTCGCGCGGATAGCAGGCGCTTACATTCCATTCTGGTTGAAGTGATTCCCGAGGAACCTTTTCCGATTGAATCAACCTGACCATAACTGCAACCTGCGAAATATTGAACTAAATTGATTATCAAATCTCTTATCTCGCATACTTTGAGGAGATTCAAATGAAAATCTGGTCATTAGCAGTTTTACTCACAGCAAATACCATGTTGGCTAGTATTGCCTACGCAGAGCAAGCGCAGACAATGCCGTTGATTAATGAAATCCCTACCGAAGAAAAAGCTTTTGTCGATATCATCAACAAGTTCGACAAAACAAAAATCGTTGAACTGCTTGGAGAACCCGCCAAAGCAGACGATGTAAGAATCAAAGGTTCTGACAAAGTGGTCGCTTCAATCTGGTATTACCACAACATTAATACCGATGCCAATGGCACTTATTATCCAACTACCGAACTCGATTTTATTGACGATAAAGTGGTCATGGTTGTTTTCATGAATCATGACGGCTCAGAAAGTGCTGAAAGAGATCCAGCATATGAGCTTCCTCAAACCGAGCAAAATCAAGTCAAACCAGACCTGTAATCACGTTAGCAATAAAAAAGGCGCCTAAGGCGCCTTTTTTATTGTATGTATCCTTGAATTATTTTTTTAGAGAATCACGAATTTCACGCAACAGAACAACATCTTCTGGAGTTGGCGCTGGTGCTGGAGGCGGTTCTGCTTTTTTCATGCGGTTCATCATTTTAACCAATTGAAAAATAACAAAAGCCAGGATAATAAAATTGATTGCAATCGTAATAAAGTTACCGTATGCCAATACTGAGCCAGCTTTTTTGGCTTCTGCTAACGCCAAGCCTGCAGGTTGTCCACTTAAGGCCACATACATGTTTGAGAAATCTACATTGCCGATAATTTTGCCAACGACAGGCATGATGATATCGCCCACCAACGAATCAACTATTTTGCCAAACGCGCCGCCGATAATCACACCGACTGCTAAGTCCATCACATTGCCTTTTAGGGCAAATTCCTTAAATTCCGACATCATGCTCATTCTTATCCTCCTCAAATTATTTTGTTGGAAATACGATACGCATACGAAATATAGAACTTTACATTGTCGGCTGTCAACAAGTTATCCAACCTTATTGCTGCATTTTTTGCAGAAAGGCGCTACAAGCACGTACAATCGCGCTTAATGAATTGTTGATGTACGACTATGCTAAAAATAATTAGTAACATCCCCCCGTTTTTAATTGCATTGATGCTGGGCGCTGCAACCGTTTTAGGTTTCGCACCTTTTTATATGTTTCCCGCGGCCATACTTTCACTCGGCGGGCTATGTTATTTATGGATTAAAGCACGTAGTCCGAAAACAGCATTCAAGCTGGGGCTTGCGTTTGGTTTAGGGCTTTATATCACAGGCATTTACTGGATTTACATCAGCCTACACGATTTTGGCGGCATGCCTTGGTGGTTCGCAGGCTTTTCCACATTCTGCCTATGCGCATTTATGGCATTATTTCCCGCTTTAGTGGGCTGGCTAAGCAAGCGTGTTGGGTCGCCTTTAGTCAGCATCCCCGTTTTTTGGGGCTTGAGCGATTGGATCCGCAGCTGGATTTGTACGGGATTCCCCTGGTTGACAATGGGTTACAGTCAGGTGCCGCATAGCCCGCTGGCTGGCTTTATGCCGATTATCGGAGTGTATGGCGTTTCAGTCATTACCGTATTTATAGCTGCGTTAATCGCTTATTGGCTGGCTAGTCGGCGGCAAAACCTGGTATGGAAACGCAATGCCATTGCGGCGTTTGTGCTGATCATTGTTGCCGGCGGCGTATTAAAAGCAGTGGAATGGACAACGCCCAGCGGCAAACCCATTTCGGTTGCACTGTTGCAAGGCAATATTTCACAAAGTGAAAAATGGTCGCCAGAAACAGCACAAAGCACCATCAACCAATATATCGAAATGGCAAAAGCCAGCAAGGCCGAACTCATTATACTGCCAGAGACCGCGCTGCCGGTGATTTCCAGCCAATTAGACCCTGGCATAATAAATACGCTGAGCACCCACGCCAAACAAAACAACGGGGACTTGCTGGTGGGCATGGTGGAATACAACGACAAAACTGGCGAATATTTTAATAGTGCGCTGAGTTTTGGCAGCGCACCAACACAAACTTATTCTAAAAATCATTTGGTGCCATTTGGAGAATTTATTCCACTCAAGCAGGTGTTTGGCTGGGTGTATCGTGACTGGCTCAATATGCCCCTCAGCGATTTGTCGCGTGGCGGCAAGTATCAAAAACCGATGCAACTGGCCAACCAGAAAGTGGCCGTCAACATCTGCTATGAAGATGTATTTGGCGAGGAAATCATTCGCCAGTTGCCCGAAGCTACCCTGCTCGTCAACATCAGCAACGACGCCTGGTATGGCACTTCCTATGCGGCAGATCAGCACATGCAGTTTTCACAGGCACGCGCACTGGAAACAGGCCGCATGATACTGCGCGCCACCAACACCGGCGCAACCGCGGCAATTGACCGGCATGGGCATGTTCTGGCGCACGCGCCGCATTTCACAAAAACCACACTGGATATGATGGCACAAGGCTACAGTGGCAGCACGCCTTATGTTCGCTGGGGCAATTGGCTGTTTTTGCTGTTTTGCTTATCTGGATTAGGATTTTTGCTATATAAAAAAACTAGGTCTTAGCAAAAAAGCGTTGATACAAAATCGGCAATACAATCAGCGTCAGCAATGTACTTGTCACCAAGCCACCAATGACTACAATCGCTAACGGGCGTTGGATTTCAGAACCTGGCCCGGTAGCAAACAGCAGTGGGATCAAGCCAAAAGCAGTGATGCTGGCCGTCATCAATACGGGGCGCAGCCGCCGTTTTGCACCTTCAAAGGCAATCAGTGCTTTATCCACGCCTTCGTATTCAAGCTGATTAAAATAACTCATCATCACTACACCGTTCAACACAGCAATTCCCAGCAGCGCAATAAATCCAACAGAGGCTGGCACGGAAAGATACTCGCCCGAAATCCACAAAGCAAACACACCGCCTATCATGGCAAATGGAATGTTTGACAAGATAAGCGACGCCTCTTTAATTGAGCCAAAGGTAAGAAATAGCAATAAAAATACCAAACCTATCGAAATCGGCACCACAATGCCCAAACGCGCGGCGGCACGCTGCTGGTTTTCAAACTGGCCTCCCCACTTCAGCCAATAACCTTCTGGCATGCTCACTTGCGCCTGCACCTTCTTCCTGGCTTCTTCTACAAAGCTCACCAAATCTCGCCCTTCCACATTGGCGGTAACAACTACCATGCGAACGCCACGTTCGCGATCGATTTTCACTGGACCTTCAATGCGTTCTAATTTGGCGACTGAAGTCAGTGGCACATTTGTGCCGTTCGGCAGGGTGAGCAATAAACTACCAAACTCCGCTGGCGACAACCTCACTTCTTGACTTCCACGCAACAGCACAGGAGTTCTGCGCGCACCTTCCTGAACAACGCCTAACACTTTTCCCTCGAGTTGCGCTTGTAAAATTTGGTTAATGTCGCTCACGCTGAAGCCAAGCCTACCTGCGGCCAGTCTATCCACTTTAATTTGCATGTATTGAATGCCGCTATTTTTGGGCGTATAAACGTCCTGATTACCTTTGATCGACTCTAATACTTTAATGATTTGCTGCGCTTTTTCGTCTAACACGGTTAAATCACTGCCGTACAATTTAACCGCCAAATCGCCACGTACACCAAGCAGCATCTCATTTACGCGCATATCAATTGGCTGCGTAAAACTATAATCCAGCCCTGGCATTTGCGCCATCACCTTGCGTAACTCTTCCAGCAGTGCATCCTTGCTTTTCATGCGCCATTCGGTGCGTGGCTTAAGGACAAGAAAATTGTCTGTTTGATTTAAGCCCATCGGGTCTAACCCAAGCTCATCTGAACCAACACGTGAGTAAATACCTTTCACTTCCGGCACTTGCTTCATAATCGCGCGCTGCACTGCCATGTCGGTTTCAGTGCTTTGTTTCAGCGTAATTGAGGGTAGTTTTTCAACACCAATAATAATATCGCCTTCATCCATCACCGGCATAAAGGTTTTGCCAATCTGTGTATACACCACACCTGTAAGCACCAAAAGCACCAAAGCGGCAACAATCATTTTTTTACTATGGTGCATTGCTTTTTGTAGCGCAGGCGCGTAAATGGCGCCAAGTTTACGCACCAGCCAAGGCTCTTCTTCATGCTGATCTTTAATCAGAAAAGAAGCTATGACCGGGATAACAGTAAGCGACAGTGCCAGCGAACCTGTTAATGCGAAAATAATCGTCATCGCAACGGGTGAAAACAATTTGCCTTCCAAGCCTTCCAGTGTGAGCAAAGGTAAAAACACCGTGATAATAATGACAATGCCTGCCGATACTGGCAAACTCACCTCACGCATGGCCGCTAAAATAATGCCGAGCTTCGACGACACATGCTTTTTAGGCGCATGTGCCACGTGTGAGACGATATTCTCCACTACCACTACGGCAGAGTCCACCAACATGCCAATGGCAATGGCCAGTCCGCCCAAGCTCATGAGATTGGCCGACATGCCAAAGTGCTTCATGAGTAAAAATGTGCTAAGCACCGAGAACGGCAAAATGCAAGCAATGGTGAGGGCGGCACGGATGTTTCCTAAAAACAGCACCAGCAAAATAATCACCAGCACCACGGCTTCCATCAAAGCCTTATTCACCGTATGCACTGCGCTCTCAACCAAATTACCGCGGTCGTAAAACATTTTGGTCGTCACACCTTTTGGCAGTGTAAGCGCGATTTCTTCCAATTTGGTACGCACCCCTTCCACCACCGCACGTGCGTTTGCGCCACGCAAACCTAATACCAAACCCTCCACCGCCTCGCCTTTGCCGTTACTGGTGACTGCACCATAACGCGTCAGCTCGCCGATGCGCACTTCGGCAATATCGGCAATGCGCACAGGCACGCCGTTATCGCTGCGAATCACGGTGTCCTTCACGTCATCCAGCGTCTTAAATGCGCCTTCTGAACGCACTAATAGCGATTCCTCACCATCGCTTAGTCGTCCGGCACCATCGTTGCGGTTATTCTGACTAATGGCTTCCTGCAGCGAATTAAGCGACACCCCACGCGCATACATGCGTGCATTATCCGGCACGATTTCAAACGTGCGTACCAGCCCTCCCAGCGCATTGACATCGGCCACACCTGGAACAGTTCTAAGCTGCGGCCGGATGACCCAGTCCAGCAAGCTGCGTTTTTCTTGCAAACTCAAGCTGTCAGATTCCACTGTGAACATAAACATTTCACCTAGTGGTGTGGTCATGGGCGCAATGCCGCCAGAAATATCGGCTGGCAAGCTTGCCCAAACGCTGCTCAAACGCTCCGACACCTGCTGGCGCGCCCAATAAATATCCGTGCCATCTTCAAAATCCACTGTAATATCGGTTAGCGCGTATTTCGCCACTGCCCGCAATCCCACCTGTTTGGGGATGCCTAGCATTTCCACCTCAATCGGCGCAGTGATGCGCGATTCCACTTCTTCTGGCGTCATGCCGGGCGATTTAATAATGATTTTGACTTGTGTAGAGGATACGTCGGGGAACGCATCAATCGGCAGTGATTGATAGGCGAAATAGCCTAGAATGCACAGAATAAGTGCCGCTAACGACACCATGATGCGCTGTCTGAGCGAAAATTCGATGAGTTTATCCAACATTATTGGCCACCCAACCCTAACCAGCTACCTTTAAGTGCAGCCAAACCTGTCACCGCAATATTCTCTTGTCCACTAAAATCGCCTTGAACCAGTGTATTACCGCCTTGTTCAGCAACCACAGTCACCGGCACAGATTCAAAGCCTTTGGCTGTTTGCTTAAACACGACGGTTTGCTTGCCATTTCGAACGATTGCAGCACTTGGCAAAGCAAAGCTTTGTGCTTGCGCCTGTATTTGAATTTCTGCCTCAACAAATTGTCCCAAAGCCAGATTTTCTGCACCCTGTTGCACTTCAGCACGTACTTGCATGGTCTGGCTCGCTTTATTGACGCTGCGCATAACAGTGATCACCTTGCCGCTGGCATGCAATTTTGGCACATTCACTAACATTCCCTTTTTAAGCTGCATCGCAGCATCAATTGGCACGTTAATTTCCAGCCACAATGGGTCTAAGTTGGCAATTTTATATAAAGGCATTGCGCTATCTACACGCTGCCCAACACTTACCATTTGCTCAATGATTTGTCCGTCAATAGGTGAAACAATTGCCATGCCGCTTTGCAAGCCTTTTGCGCTATTGAGGTGATTAATTGCCGCGTCATTCATGCCTGCCAAGCGCAGGGCCTGTCTTTTCTCAGCTAAAGATGCGCTCAATTCTTCATGTGCGCTTTGTGTTTCAAGATAACGTCTTTGCGCGATAATGCCATCTTTCAGCAATTCACTATCTCTGGCTAATGCGCTAGCCGCAAGCTTCTTTTTAGTTCGCACTTGTAAATATTCGCCTTGCAAACCCACCAAGTCCGGGCTGCTTAAATGTGCAATCACCTGGCCTTTTTTTACCTCCTGCCCCATTGCTACATGCATTACATCAATCAACCCCTGCTGCGGTGCGCTGATAATGCGAACTTGCGTGGGTGGAACAACCACTTCTGCCGTGTATTTGCGCGATAGCGTAGCAGCTGAGGCATCAAGGGCAACCAGATTGATGTGCATGCCCTGCAACTGCGATTTACTTAAAACGATGTCATCTGCAGATGCAACCTGAGGTAATGACAGCAAAACAATAATGACTAATAATTTTTTCATAATAACCTCAAAAAATAGGGTTTTCTCAATGGCAGTAAGCACGCTCTGTTGAGCAATAGAGACACTCATGGCAGGACTCCAACAGCCTGGTTATAGCGCGCAACATCCCACCCCACCTGCAACTGGCGACGGGTATAGCTGCGTTCAGTTTCGAATGTTTGGGATTGAATGCGCAGCAAGCTGGTTAAATCCAGCTCGCCTAAGGTATAGGCTTTTTGAGCCAGTCTGGCACTTTCCCTGGCAATTTCCAGTTGTCTGGCAACGATTTCCAGCTCCTTTTTGCTTACTTCCAGACTATGCTCGGCCTCGTGCATGGCCGCTTCCAAAGCATAACGCAATGTCTCGCGCTGGCTCATAGCGTGGCCTACCGCCTGCTCCGAAGTCGCCTGTAGTGGCGCACTGCGCACTGCGCTATCGAGCGGGATACGCACGCGCACGCCTACACTTTGGTTATAGGCATTATCAAACGCACCCTGTGCGCTACGCGCATTCAATATCACTTGCATGTTCTCGCGCTTTTCCACCTGTGTAAGGCTGCGCTCGCCTTGCGCCAAGTTCACTTTGGATTCTGCTGCTAGCCACAATGGTGATTGCTGATAATCCTGCAGGTCAGATTGCTTTTCCTCAAAGTTTTCCGGAATTTCTTTTAGGCCTGTCAGCAAGGTATAGCGAAAACGCGCATGCATCAGTTCTGCTTCGGCACGCAGCTTATTTTTTTCCGCCAGCAATGTTTCTTGTTGAATCAGCATCAAATCGGTCTTGGCGGATTCTCCCGCCTTGAATTTCTTCTCAACATCAAACTCCAGCCGTTTGGCGTCACCCATTTTCTGTTGGTAAAGCGCTACTTCGTTTCGATTCATTGCCACATCCCACAGCGCGTCACGTAGCGCGCCGGCAGCCTGCAATTGCATACTGGCACGGTCTGCACCCAAGTTCTGGGCGCTTAACTCAGCGACCTTTTCGCGCGCACCGCGCTGCTTGGGTAGCCATATGGGCAACTCAAGCTCGGCTTGCCAGTCGCGCTCATTACGGCCGCTGCCTATAGTGTCATTTTGATGATAAAGTGAAACAGCTGGCGCCTGCGGCAAGAAGCCTTTTGCGACCGTATATTTTGACCGCACGTTATATTCTTGCGATTGCAAACTGGCCTGCTGGGGCTGTCGCTCAATGGTTTTCTGCAGCACCTCATGCAGAGTAAGCGTCGGACTAATCACCAGCACATCTTCATGCTGGCTTACTTCGGACGTTTCAGCTATTGCGATAGATTGAAATAACAAACATGCTAGCAAACAGGCATGCTGTAGGGCTTTGTTCATATTGAACTCCTGAAAACATTAAAAACCGAGCCTAAAATTTAAACTTAGGCTTACTCAATGATTTCAGCAGTAAGGAGGGGCGCGTGGATTAAGTCGACTTCGCCTGCGGATAGGCGATAAATTGAATAGTTGTGTTGGTCTAAAAAATTGGGATTGTTTGGCAAAATAGGGAAAGATCAGCGCCAAAAATATCAAGCATGTGATTAATTGAAACTCTTGGTTGTTTGTAATTCCCTTATCCACACCAATCACCTGCAAGTCAGCAGCCATAACCTTCACACTAGCGGCACCTGCAAGTCTATTCTCGAAATTACCAAAACCTTCATCATGGATATGCATGCCACTAGTACCGCACATAGAACCTGTTGACATGTGTGCATGGATAAATGGCAATATGGCTTGCAATAAGGCAAACCATACTAAAATTACCCAAAACAGGTTTTTATGTCGGCGAATAAACATGCACGCACTCTATCAAAAAATCATAAGGATGACAAATTGTCTTTAAAAATCATACCCATATTAAAATTGTGGTTTTTCCTTTAGATTAAAATCGAACAATTCATTCGAGATAATTTTGGATAACGTTTTTAAGGTAAAATTCCAGCTTAAGAAAATATAGAATTTTTATAACAAATGCAGACATTTCAGCAAATCATTTTAACGCTTCAAGAATATTGGGATAAACAAGGCTGTGCTTTATTGCAGCCTTACGACATGGAAGTGGGTGCAGGCACTAGCCACACCGCCACTTTTTTGCGTTCACTTGGCCCAGAGCCGTGGAAAGCTGCTTATGTGCAGCCCAGCCGCCGCCCTAAAGATGGCCGCTACGGCGAAAATCCGAATCGGTTGCAGCATTATTACCAGTATCAAGTTGTGCTTAAACCCGCACCCGCCAACATTCTGGAACTGTATCTAGGCTCACTTGAGGCGCTAGGCTTTGACCTGAAAAAGAACGACATCCGCTTTGTAGAAGACGACTGGGAAAACCCGACTTTAGGCGCATGGGGCTTGGGTTGGGAGGTATGGCTCAACGGCATGGAAGTCACACAATTTACCTATTTTCAGCAAGTCGGCGGCATTGATTGCAAGCCCATAACTGGCGAAATCACCTATGGTTTAGAGCGCCTCGCCATGTACCTGCAAGGCGTAGATAGCGTGTACGATTTACAGTACTCAGAAAACGTAAAATACGGCGACGTGTTCCACCAAAACGAGGTTGAGCAATCCACCTACAATTTTGAACATTCTGATGTGGAGTTTTTATCACTAGCTTTCATCGCGCACGAAAAACAAGCGAAGCACTTGGTCGAGAACAAACTCGCGCTTCCTGCCTATGAGCAAGTATTAAAAGCCGCGCACACCTTTAATTTGCTCGATGCGCGTGGTGCAATCTCGGTGACCGAACGCGCAGCATACATCGGAAAAATTCGCAACAGCGCACGCGCTGTCGCTGCAAGCTACCTGGAAAGCCGCGCCAGACTTGGCTTCCCGCTTGCACCCAAAGATTGGGCAGATGAAGTACTGGCAAAATTAGAAAAAGAAAAGAAGGCAGCGTGAGTAGCAAAACCCAGCGTTGTCATTCCGTGCTTGACACGGAATCCAAACGAATTAAACAAAAACAGATTCTGACTTTCGTCAGAATGACAGGAATTAAGTAATGGCAAGTCAAAATTTACTCATCGAATTATTGGTAGAAGAACTGCCGCCAAAAGCATTAAAAAAACTTGGCGAAGCATTTTCTAACACACTATTTGAATCACTAAAAATACAAGGCTTAACTACAGAAAATTCAACGGTTACCTCTTTTGCCACACCACGCCGCTTGGCAACACACATAACCACTGTTGCAGCCAAGGGCGCTGATAAACAAATCTCGCAAAAACTCATGCCAGCCAGCGTGGGCTTGGATGCGAATGGCAAAGCCACGCCAGCGCTTATTAAAAGATTGCAAGCTTTGGGTGCCAGCGAGCTTGCAGTAAAAAGCTTACGCAAAGAAAATGATGGCAAGACGGATGTGTTGTTTTTCGACGTCAATCAAACTGGCGCCACACTTGAGATTGGTCTACAGACCGCACTAGATGAGGCTTTAGCCAAGCTTCCGATTCCAAAAGTGATGACTTATCAATTAGCGGATGGTTGGGAAAGCGTCAATTTTGTTCGTCCAGCGCACGGTTTGGTAGCCTTGCATGGCAGCGATATTGTACCAATTACTGCGCTAGGCTTAACCGCCAGCAACACCACACAAGGCCATCGTTTTGAGGCTGCAAAACCAATTATCACACTTAAAAATGCTGACACTTACGCCGAGCAATTGAAAACAGAAGGCGCAGTCATTGCCAGCTTTGCAGAACGCCGCGCAGATATTGTGCGCCAGCTTAATGCCGCCGCTGCCAAACAAAACCTAAAACCCATTGATGATGATGCGCTGCTAGATGAAGTAACCGCGCTGGTGGAGTGCCCAAATGTATTGCTTGGCCAGTTTGAAGAGACTTACCTAGAAGTGCCGCAAGAATGTTTGATTCTGACCATGAAGGCAAATCAAAAATACTTTCCACTGCTCGATGCCAACAACAAGCTTACCAACAAGTTTTTGATTGTTTCTAACATTAGCCCAACCGACCCAAGCGCAGTGATTGGCGGCAACGAACGTGTGGTGCGCCCTCGCCTTGCTGATGCCAAATTCTTCTTCGATCAAGACCGTAAAAAATCACTGGAATCGCGTGCTGCTGGTCTTTATAAAGTAACTTATCACAATCAGCTAGGCTCACAAGGCGAGCGAGCAGAGCGCGTACAGGGCATTGCAACTATGCTCGCCCGATACTTAGGAGGCGATGGGCTGGCTTCACAGGCTGAGCGAGCCACGTTGCTAAGCAAATGCGATCTACTCACTGATATGGTCGGCGAATTCCCTGAGCTGCAAGGCATTATGGGGGCATATTATGCACGGCACGATGGTGAATCTGAAGCTATAGCCGATGCGATTGAAGACCATTACAAACCACGCTTTGCAGGTGACTCATTGCCACGTAGTGAACTAGGTCTCATGGTCGCACTTGCAGACAAATTAGAAACTTTGGCAGGCATGTTTGGCATTGGTCAAATTCCCACTGGTGATAAAGATCCATTTGCACTACGCCGACATGCGCTGGGCGTAATTCGAATATTGATTGAATGCAAATTTCCGATTGAGCTTAACTACATACTTCACTCCATTGCTATGGCTCGGTTTAAGTTACCAAGCGGCAGAGGTCCTATGGACGCGCTTGAGACTTTTATATACGAACGATTCGAAGGCATGTTAAAAGAAGTAGGCTATACGTCTCAAGAAGTTGATTCGGTACTTGTGCTAAGACCGCAACTATTATGGGAAGTGCCTCAACGCCTAGCCGCTGTAAGCTCTTTCGCCTCCTTAACAGAAGCCCCTGCCCTCGCCGCCGCCAACAAGCGCGTTGGCAATATTCTGAAAAAAGTGGAAGGTGAAGTAAAAGCGGAAGTAAAAACAGACTTGCTGCAGGAACCTGCCGAAATCGCACTCAATGCGGCTTTAAGCAAAGTAAAACCAGAAGCCGACAAGCTGTTTGAAAACGGTGATTACACGGCCTCGCTCAAAGCATTGGCCGCTTTGAAAGCGCCAGTGGATGACTTCTTCGACAACGTGATGGTAAATGCTGAAAACGCGGATTTAAAAAATAACCGCTTGGCATTATTGAGCCAGTTACACCAAGCAATGAACCGCGTGGCAGATTTATCCAAATTGGCGGGCTAACGTGAAACTTGTCATTCTTGATAGAGACGGCGTCATCAATCAGGATTCCGTCAATTGCATCAAAAATCCGAATGAGTGGATTCCTATCACCGGCAGTTTGGAAGCGATAGCCCTGCTCAACCAGTCCGGCTTTCGCGTGGCGATTGCCACCAACCAATCCGGCATCGCGCGCGGATTGTTTGACATGGCAACTCTTAACGCCATTCACGACAAAATGTGCCGCGCCTTGGCACATGTGGGCGGGCGCGTAGACGCGTTGTTTTATTGTCCGCACTCTGCCGACGACCATTGCACTTGCCGCAAACCAAAAACCGGCATGATAGAAGATATCAGTCGCAGGTTTTCAATAGATTTGAGTGACGTATACGCCGTGGGCGATGCGCAACGCGACATCCAGGCTTTTGCCAATGCCGGCTGCAAGCCCATGCTGGTGCTGACCGGCAAAGGAGAAGAAACCTTGCTGCAAGGAAACCTGCCGGAAGGCACTTTGGTTTTTGCCGACTTGAATGAAGCGGCGCAACATATCATTTCGGAGCATGATTGATGTTGTTTTTGCGCTCATTGTTGTTTTTTCTGGGCATGCTCATCATTACGCCGATCTTTGCCTTGCTGGTCATCTTAATGTTCCCTCTCCGCAACATTACCCGCTCGCGCATGGCCAGCTACTGGGCGCATTGTGCCTTATTCTGGCTCAAACTCACTTGCAATCTCGGTTTTGAAGTGCGCGGCCGTGAAAACATCCCCGATCATCCGTCTATCATCTTGTGCAAACATCAATCGGCATGGGAGACCATTGCACTGCAAGTAATTTTTCCACCGCAAATCTGGGTGTTAAAACGTGAACTGTTATTCATCCCTTTTCTGGGTTGGGCTTGGATTGCACTTTCTACCATCCCGATTGACCGCAGCGCAGGCCGCGAGGCGCTCAAAAAACTGGTGATGCATGGTAAAGACAGGCTAGCCAAAGGCTTGTGGGTAGTCATATTCCCGGAAGGCACGCGCATCGCGCCGGGCAAGCGTGGTAAATACCACATTGGCGGTGCCTGGCTGGCCGCGCATACGCAGACTACTGTTGTGCCTGTCGCGCATAACGCAGGATTATTTTGGCGCAAAAACGCATTCATTAAACGGCCAGGCACAATTATAGTCAGTATCGGCAAACCGATTGAAACAGCCGGCTTAAAGGCAGACGCACTTAACCAGCAAGTAGAAGACTGGATTGAATCCGAAATGCTCAAACTCAAATGAGATTGCTTAAACTTTGACTCATCAAACACTCACGCTGCGAAGTGGCGAGACGATTTCTTATCTGCTCGAACGCCGTCCGCGCCGCACCATAGGCTTAAAAATCACTGCGGATGGTCTGGTGGTGCATGCGCCAAAACGCATTTTCGAGTTTCAGCTCAATCAGATTCTGCAGGAAAAATCGAACTGGATTTTGAATAAGCTGCAAGCACGCGAGGCGAATCAGATCGAAAAAATCCAATGGACTCACGGTGAACATTTGCTATATTTGGGCACTGATATTCAGTTGCACGTGACACAAGGCAGCAGCAATAAAGCACTGACTTTTGACCAAAACGCCTTAACTATGGCATGCCTGCAGCCCAATAACCATGCGCTTGTCAGCCGCAAGGTCATCCAGTGGTATAAAAAGCAAGCCGCCTCCGATTTTAGCCGCAGGCTGGAGATTCTGGCTGCGAAGCTGGGCTTCGCCACACCGCCGCTCACGCTTTCCAATGCACAATCGCGCTGGGGCAGCTGCAACAGCCGCGGTGAAGTACGCTTGAGCTGGCGCCTGCTGCAAGCGCCGCCGCACATCATCAATTACGTGATCTGCCACGAACTGGCACACTTGAAGCAAATGAACCATTCCGCCAAATTCTATGCGGTGCTCGAAAGCTTGTTCCCCAATTACAAGGCGGCAGAAAAAGAACTGAAAGCCTTATCGCCGCACCTGCATCGCATGTAGCCTTTCCCTTATTTTGCACCCGCTTTGAAATTTATGCTAAGTTAGCGTTGCAGTTATCTGTGGCTTAATTCATAAGGGGAAAATGATGTCTTTTACAGATTCAATCAAGCTTTGCTTTGCTAAATACGCAGATTTTAATGGCCGTGCCGGACTGCCTGAGTTCTGGTGGTTTGCGCTATTCTGCTTTGGTGGTGCCTTGTTGTTAGAAGTAGCTGGCAGTTATATTTCCTGGGCATTTTCAATCGCTACATTATTGCCATCACTCGCAGTGGGCGCACGCCGCTTACACGACATCAATAAATCTGGCTGGTTACAATTGATATGGATTATCCCAATTTTGGGTTGGCTTTATATGATTTATCTGCTTGTTCAAAAAGGGGATGCAGGCGATAACCAATATGGCGCAGCACCTACTAATTAGAACTTGAATTGAAAAAGGGAGCGACTGCTCCCTTTTTCTTTATTACATCAATTTTTTAATATCACTCGCCATATCGGCCGGCTTTTGCCCGTACTGCATGTAAAGCCTTATTTTTCCTTCTTTATCAAACACATAGGTTCCGGCACTATGGTCAATGGTATAGTCATTTTGACCCTTACCTTCTATTTTTGAATAGTAGATTTTGAAGTTGCCCAATGTTTCGGCGGTTTCTTGCAAGCTGCCGCGCAAGCCAATAAAGCGTTTGTCAAAATGAGGCACAAACTGCGCCAGCACTTCTTGCGTATCGCGCTGCGGATCCACCGTTACAAACAAAACCTGCACCTGGTCGGCCTTATCGCCCAGCAGTTTCATGGTCTGCTTCATATCGCTCAGTGTGGTGGGGCACACATCCGGGCAATGCGTATAGCCAAAAAATAGCGTTACTACTTTGCCCTTAAAGTCGCTCATGGTACGCAGCTTTCCGGTATGGTCGGTCAACTTCAGCGGTTGCGGAAAATCCGCGCCGGTAATGTCAGTGCCTACAAACGGGGTTGGCGGCTCGGCGAGTCCGCATGCAGAAACCAGCAGAAAGAATATGAAAACGAGCAGTTTTTTCATGGCAAGGCACCCTAATTAATCAGCATTTGATTCTAACATAAGCACTAAATTCACAGCTTATGGTGAACTGGCGCGACGCCACCACCCACGTACTCACTCACACCTTACATTACGGCATGGGCGTATTTGAAGGCGTGCGCGCCTACAAAACCGACAAAGGCACGGCGATTTTCCGTCTGCAAGACCATACCGACCGCCTGTTCCGCAGTGCGCATATCTTGGGCATGAAAATGCCGTTTGATAAAGCTACAATTTCTGAAGCGCAACGCGCTGCGGTGCGAGAGAACAAGCTGGAATCCGCCTATATCCGCCCGATGGCGTTTTACGGTGCAGAGGCGATGGGCATTGCCGCCAAAACACTTTCAACACATGTGATTTGCGCAGCATGGAGCTGGGGCGCTTATATGGGCGAGGAAGCCATCACCAAAGGCATCCGCGTTAAGACATCATCGTTTGCGCGCCATCACGTGAACATCACCATGTGCAAGGCCAAAGCCAACGGCAACTACATGAACTCTATCCTCGCGCATCAGGAAGCCGCACAAGACGGCTACCAGGAAGCCCTGCTGCTGGATGTAGATGGCTTTGTCGCTGAAGGCTCGGGTGAGAACATCTTTATCGTCCGCAATGGCAAGCTCTATACACCGGATTTAACCAGCGCGCTGGAAGGCATTACGCGTGACACCATCGTCCAGTTAGCGGGTGAATTGGGTATTCCTGTCATCGAAAAACGCATCACGCGTGACGAAGTCTATGGCGCGGATGAAGCCTTCTTTACCGGCACAGCGGCTGAAGTGACGCCAATTCGCGAGCTGGACAACCGCGCCATCGGCACGGGCAGCCGCGGCGAGATGACCGAAAAACTGCAGAGTTTGTATTTTGATGTCGTTAAAGGCAAATCAGCCAAGCACGCACATTGGCTGACGCTGGTTTAATTTCTAAGGCTTATACTCATGGCAATTCCTAGCTCTATGGCAGATCGCGACGGCGTCATTTGGTACGACGGCAAAATGGTGAACTGGCGCGACGCCACCACCCACGTACTCACCCACACCTTACATTACGGCATGGGCGTGTTTGAAGGCGTGCGCGCATATAAAACCGACAAAGGCACAGCGATTTTCCGTCTGCAAGACCATACCGACCGCCTGTTCCGCAGTGCGCATATTCTGGGCATGAAAATGCCGTTTGATAAAGCTACAATTTCTGAAGCGCAACGTGCTGCGGTGCGTGAGAACAAACTGGAATCTGCCTATATCCGCCCGATGGCGTTTTACGGCGCGGAAGCCATGGGCATTGCCGCCAAAACACTTTCAACACATGTGATTTGCGCAGCATGGAGCTGGGGCGCCTACATGGGCGAGGAAGCCATCACCAAAGGCATCCGCGTTAAGACATCATCGTTCGCGCGCCATCACGTGAACATCACCATGTGCAAGGCCAAAGCCAACGGCAACTACATGAACTCCATCCTCGCGCATCAGGAAGCCGCTCACGACGGCTACCAGGAAGCTCTGCTGCTGGATGTGGACGGCTTTGTGGCCGAAGGTTCGGGCGAGAACATCTTTATCGTCCGCAACGGCAAGCTCTATACACCAGATTTAACCAGCGCGCTGGAAGGTATTACGCGCGACACCATCGTCCAGTTAGCGGGTGAATTGGGTATTCCTGTCATCGAAAAACGCATCACGCGTGATGAAGTCTATGGCGCGGATGAAGCCTTCTTTACCGGCACAGCGGCCGAAGTGACGCCGATTCGCGAGTTGGATAACCGCGCCCGCGGCGAGATGACCGAAAAACTGCAGAGTTTGTATTTTGATGTCGTTAAAGGCAAATCAGCCAAGCACGCACATTGGCTGACGCTGGTTTAATTTCTAAGGCTTATACTCAATGGCAGACATAAAAGAAATCGAAATCACGACAAAAGACCTGCCGCTGCACTGCCCTACCGATGCAGTCGCGGCGTGGTCTTCGCATCCACGCGTGTTTCTGGACATTGCGGCAACGGGGCAAGCCGCTTGCCCTTACTGCGGGACGAAGTACAGGCTTAAAGCCGGCGAGCACGTTCCGCACCACTAGCGCCAACCCTCAAATTCCGTGGACTCCAATCAGTCGCAGCGTGATACTTTATCCCTGCTTAAAGCTGGCAAGCTGCAAGGCAGCAAGCAGCTTAAACTTTCTTGCGGGTTAAATCACTTCCCAGAAGAGATTTTTGATTTAGCCGACACGCTAGAGATTCTGGATCTCTCGGGCAATGAGCTTTCATCATTACCGGATGAGTTGAACCGGTTACACAAGCTCCGCATTTTATTCTGCTCATCCAACCAGTTTACGCATGTGCCAGAAGTGCTGGGTAAATGCCAGAGCTTAAGCATGATTGGCTTCAAAGCCAATCAAATCAAACACATTTCTGAGGCTGCAATCCCAACCCAGGCCTTGCGCTGGCTTATTCTGACAGACAATGCAATCAAAACGCTGCCTGCAACAGTAGGTGATTGCAGACACATGCAAAAACTCATGCTGGCTGGTAACCAGCTTGGCAAGCTGCCAGAATCATTGGCAAACTGTAAAAATCTGGAATTGCTTAGAATCTCTGCCAACCAGCTGAAATCACTTCCAGCCTGGCTATTCAGTTTACCAAAGCTCAGCTGGCTGGCGTATGCCGGCAACCCATTTTGCAATCAGATCGAGAGCAATCTGCTCGCAAAGCGAAATATCCCCCAAACTGACTGGGATGCACTGCATTTGCAACAATTGCTTGGGGAAGGCGCTTCCGGCCTGATCTATCAAGCTTTGTGGAAAGCTAAAAATGCTTCAGGAGATTCTGAAAGCAAAGCAGTTGCGGTAAAAATGTTCAAAGCCGACATCACCAGTGATGGCTTACCTCGCTGCGAAATACATGCTACCGTGCTGGCAGGACAGCACCCTAATTTATTGGGCTTTGAAGGCGTTATTGACAAACACCCAGATGGCACGGCCGGCCTGGTGTTGCCGTTGATGGACGCCGATTTGACAGTGCTGGCTAACCCGCCCAGCTTTGAAACGTGCAGCCGAGACGTGTATGCGCCCAATACACAGCTTACGCTAGACACTGTATTGCATATTGCTCATAGCATAGCGTCTGTGGTTGCGCACTTGCATAAGCAAGGCATCACGCATGGCGATTTATATGCACACAACATCCTGAGCAATGGCCAGGGCAAATGTATTTTAAGTGACTTTGGCGGAGCTTCATTTTTACCAAATAACGACATCAAACACTCGCAACTACTACAGCGCCTTGAAACACGTGCATTTGCCTGCCTGCTGGAGGAGCTGCTAGAGCATTGCGATACAAAAAACGGGACTACCGCGGCGCTGTGGCAACTGCAGGCAGAATGCGCTCAGCATGAGATTGCCAAACGACCGCTATTCAGCGAAATTATGCAACAATTAAGCTTGTTTCGTAAAACGCACGTTTGAGAGCAGGTGCCGTTCAGATGAGCCTCACCAGCAGCACAAAGTCAAATCAGCTCGCCGAAATTACCATCGAATCGGCAACGACATATCACGACCCGTTTAATGAAATTACTTTAGATGCTGTATTTACCGAGCCTACCGGCAAGTTACGCCGCATTCCCGCATTCTGGGCTGGCAGCAATACCTGGCGCATTCGTTATTCCTCTGCAACGCTGGGCGTTCATCACTTTGTGACCGAGTGCAGCGACCAACAGAATGAAAGCTTGCATGGCATAAATGGGCAAATAAGTATCACTGCCTACTGCGGCGATAACCCATTACTAAGCCACGGACCCATCCGGGTGGCGGATGATAAACGGCACTTTGCATATGCGGATGGCACGCCTTTTTTTTGGCTAGGCGATACCTGGTGGATGGGGCTGACGAAACGCCTGGTTTGGCCGGAGCAATTTAAGCAACTCACAGATGACCGCAAAACCAAGGGGTTTAATGTGGTACAGATTGTCGCCGGGTTATATCCAGACATGGCGGCTTTTGACGAACGCGGCGCCAATGAGGAGGGCTTCCCATGGGAGCAAGACTACACAAGCATCAGGCCACAATTTTTTGATGCTGCAGACCGCCGCATCATGCATTTGGTAAAACAAGGCATCATGCCGTGCATCCTTGGTGGATGGGGATTCCACCTGCCCTGGCTTGGCACCGAAAAAATAAAACAGCATTGGCGCTATTTGGTCGCCCGCTGGGGCGCGCTCCCGGTTGTGTGGGCAGCAGCGGGCGAACAAACCATGCCGTGGTACCTATCCTGCAACAAGCAGCAAGAACAAGAGCAGCTAAAGCAGCAATGGACAGAAGTGATCCGCTACATCAAGCAAATTGACGGCTTTCAGCGCCTGATTACGACGCACCCGCAACTCAGCGCGCGCGAATCTGTGACTGATCCATATTTGCTGGATTTTGAAATGCAGCAAACTGGACACCACCAGCCAACTGAGCACCACGCAAAAAGAGCAGCCGAAGGCTGGCAAGCACAGCCTGTCATGCCAGTCATTAGCGCTGAATCCCGCTACGAAGCGCTTGGCATAACGCCCCCAGTCACCCCCCGCGATGCCAGGCAGGCTTTTTGGGCACACCTGCTAAACAGCGGTTGCGCTGGTCACACTTACGGCGCAAACGGCGTATGGCAAGTAAACCAGCCAGGCCAGCCATTCGGAAAATCCCCTGGCGGCAACGATTGGGGCAATCTGCCGTGGAATGAGGCCATGCATCTCCGCGGATCAAGCCAGCTGGCAACTGCAAAACGATTTTTACTGAGTTTACCTTGGTACAATTTACATGGAATTTGCAAACCCAAAAGCTGGTTTGCCACTTTGATGAACTTAATTAGATCACCAAAGACAGCCGTGGCTGCAGCCGCTGCGCCAGACGGCAGCATTGCACTGTATTACCTGCTCACCCAAAAACCAATTACAGTCAACATGGCATCATTTTGCGCACCGGTCTATGCAAGCTGGTTTGACCCGGCAAGCGGGTTAAAAAAATCCATTTCAAATAAAATGTTTATCAATAAGGGCAAGCTCGAGTTCACCCCACCAGGCAAAAATAGTGATGACGATATTGATTGGATTTTATTGCTGGAGACCGGTTAAATATGTAACTTAAAGCTGAAAAGCACGTAAAGCACCATTAAAATCGCAATGACTGCTTAAGGTTTCTTCAAACCTGATCTTATTCTCTCAATTTAGAACACCGCTCATTTTATTTATATTAACTAATTATATTGTTATTCTTATATATTATTTTTAGTTGAATAAAAGAATGTGTATATTGTTTGCCTCTATCCTTTAGAAGCAATCTTATGAAATTTCGCGACCCGGATTTAACCAACAACCCCATCAATGCCGAACACCGGGAACTTGGCATTCCGCCTATTGAACAGGCTGCTATACACCCCGGCAAACATCCGATTTTAACGATGGCAATGTGGCTTGCTGTCTTTCTGCTCATTGCTGCTACGGGCTACCTGATCTCAAGTTTTCTCACAAAAAATGGGATTGCCGGCGGGGAGCAAATCATTACAGAAACGCTTCAATCCAAGGCGTTTTGGAGCGCAGTTGCTGTCGGCCTGATTGCGCAAATTATTGACGGCGCTTTGGGAATGGCATATGGCATAACCTCGACCAGTTTTCTATTAGCTACGGGCGTTAGTCCCGCAGTAGCCAGTGCCAGCGTGCATATTGCCGAGGTGTTTACAACAGGGGTTTCAGGAGTTTCTCATGTAAAACTAGGCAATGTGAATAAGTCGCTGTTTTTAAGATTGCTGATTCCGGGCATTCTAGGTGCTGTTTTAGGCGCATTTTTATTATCTAGTATCGATGGAAAAATACTAAAGCCCTACATTTCCATCTACTTGCTGATTATGGGCATTTATATCATCAGCAAGGTTTTTCGTAAAATAAATTCCGCAAAACATGAACCTAAACATGTTGCTAAATTAGCTTTGTTTGGAGGTTTCGTTGACTCCGTAGGCGGCGGTGGCTGGGGACCTGTAGTTACCACCACGTTAGTAGGTTCTGGGCACAACCCCAGAATCACGATAGGCACTGTGAATTTTGCTGAATTTTTTCTAACTTTTGCCAGCGCCATCGCTTTTTCTGTACTGGTTGACGAGGGGCCTTGGCCAATTGTTGCAGGACTGGTATTGGGTGGTTTATTTGCAGCGCCGTTTGCCGCTTATGTATGCAAGAGATTACATGCGCGTACGTTGCTGATACTTGTCGGCACGTTAATATCAATGATTAGCATATTAAATTTATACAAATCATTTTAAGCCTGGGGATATCCATCGCCCTGCCCTCGCAGGGCGTATTGCGCTAAGCTAATATGTCCTACAGGTTTTTCACTTCCGCGCTTTCACCCCACAACGCTTCAATCACCTGCTCAGCGTTATCCGCTCCGCTATTGGTCCAAAATTGTACCTTTGCAGGTTGATTACTAGCTGATAGCAAACTTTTTTCTTCCAGCTGGCGCTTTAACTGCTTCGCCACCGCCGCGCCGGTGTCAATCAAACTGATTTTGTCGCCGACAATTTCACGAATCGCCTCTTTTACAAACGGATAATGCGTGCAGCCCAGCACAAGGGTATCTGCACCCTCAGCCAACAAGGGCAAGGTGTATTGGCGGATTAAGGCTTTTGTTTCTGGCGTATCCAGCTCGCCGCGCTCAACGCATTCCACCAAGCCCACGCAGGCTTGCGTGACGACCTTGACATTGCGGCCGTAACTTTCCAGCAACGCAGCAAATTGCGCGCTTTTAAGTGTGCCCACCGTAGCCAGCACGCCGATGACGCCACTCCTACTGGCTTCTGCAGCAGGTTTTACGGCGGGTTCCATGCCGATAATGGGCAGTGGGTATTTCTCACGCATGGCGTCGATAGCCGCTGCCGTAGCGGTATTGCAGGCCACGACCAAGGCTTTTACGTTTTGCGCAATTAAAAAATCGGCAATCGCAAAACAGCGCGCAGTGATTTCTGCCGGTGTTTTGTTGCCGTATGGGGCGTATTTGCTATCTGCCACGTAAAGCAGATTTTCATGCGGCAACAAAGCATGAATATGTTTGAGCACTGAAATGCCGCCTACACCGGAATCCATGACGCCGATAGGTTGGCTTGATAATGGTAGAGTTGGCATCGAAACAGGTTTGAATGATTTATAATGAGCGAATTATATAGGATTTTGAATGGCAAACAGACTGAGCAAAATATACACGCGCACCGGCGATGCCGGCACCACCGGCTTGGGCGATGGTACGCGCGTGGCTAAAGACAGTCTGCGCATCGCGGCGATGGGCGATGTGGATGAGCTCAACTCGATTATCGGCCTGATGCTCACCGAGCCAATGTCACCCAAAATCCAAGATTGCTTAACGCGCATTCAGCATGATTTGTTCGATATAGGCGGCGAGATTTGCATGCCTGGCCACGCCATGATTAAAGTCGAGCGCGTAACGGCTTTAGAAACACAATTAGACGCGTGGAACGATACACTCACACCATTGAAAGAGTTTATTCTGCCGGGCGGCAGCCGCGTTGCGGCTTATTGCCATTTGGCCAGAACCGTGTGCAGACGCGCCGAGCGGCAGATGACTACGCTCAATAACCAAGAAAAAATGACTAAAATTTCTTTACAGTACATCAACCGGCTTTCTGATTTATTATTTGTACTGTGCCGCATTCTCAACAAAGAAGCGGGGTTGCCCGACGTATTGTGGCAGAATACACATAAAGCCAATCATTAAAAACGTATGATAAAAAGATTCCTGCAAAAAGTTTTTAACAAAAAGTCTAAAGCTGAAATAGCGATTAACCGGGCCGATAGCGCTCAAATCGACACTGCTAAACGCATCCCCGCCAAAATCCACAAAATCAACAAAAATCTGATTAGCCAGGCTGCGCTTAAAACCTGCGAAGGCTTGCAGAAAGAGGGTTTTGAGGCGTTGATAGTCGGCGGCGCGGTGCGAGATTTGTTGATGAATTTCAAGCCAAAAGATTTTGACATCGCCACCAACGCCACACCGGAGGAAGTCAATCGCATCTTCCGCCGCTCGCGCATTATCGGCCGACGCTTCCGCCTGGTGCATGTATTGTGGGGCAATGAAACAATCGAGGTTTCAACCTTTCGCGGACACCACCAAGCCGAAGGTGATGGGCAAACGACTGACAGCGGCCGCATTCTGCGCGACAACATTTTTGGCAGCCTGGAAGAAGACGCCGTACGGCGCGACTTTACCGCCAACGCTTTGTATTACAATCCCGTGCGCGAAGAGGTACTGGATTTTCACAATGGGGTAGCTGATATCAAAGCCAATCTGTTGCGCATGATTGGCGACCCTGTCACACGCTACCAGGAAGACCCGGTGCGCATGCTACGTGCCGTAAGACTCTCGGCCAAACTAGGTTTAAAACTTGAAGCCAAAACGCAGGCGCCTATCCAAAAACTGGCCGACTTGCTGCAGGATGTTCCGCCCAGCCGCCTGTTTGATGAGATGCTGAAATTGTTTTTATCCGGCCATGCGGTAGAAAGCATCAACGCGCTGCGCGAACACTGAAAAATACCGATGATCGCATTCTTGCCGGCAAATCGTCCAACCCCAGCTTTTTATTCGCCACCCTGCTTTGGCATGAGGTGTTAAAAGCATGGGAGCAATATAAAGCGCAAGGGCACAATTTCATCCCGGCCCTGCACATGGCAATGAACGAAGTGATTGCGACCCAGGCCGAAAAACTGGCGATTCATAACCGTTTTACCGCCACCATGAAAGAAATTTGGGGCATGCAGCCGCGCTTTGAACAGCGTGCCGGTAAACGGCCATTTGGCTTGCTTACGCATCCGCGCTACCGTGCCGGCTACGACTTTTTATTGCTGCGCTGCGAATCCGGCGAACTGCCGATGGAACTGGGAGAATGGTGGACGCAGTTTGCAGATGCCTCAAGTGAAGCGCGCGCGGCCATGCTATTGCCGGATACAATGCCTAAAAAGCGGCGCCGCAAGCGTAAAAAACATGCCACTCATGTAGAGCCCGCTGCGGATGCGCCTGATGCCAGCTAACCGCGCTTTTGTGGCGCTTGGCAGCAATTTGAATGGTCCTGTAGGCCAAGTAAAACGGGCCTTCCAGGCTATTGGAAATTTACCTGAGACCAAGTTGATAAAGCGATCCAGCCTGTATCAAAGCCCCCCGGTAGGCTATGCGAACCAGCCGGATTTTATTAACGCAGTGGCTGAAATCAGTACGCAGCTTCCGCCAGATGATCTGCTTGATGCGCTGCTCAATATTGAACATGCAGCCGGCCGCGAGCGTCCGTTTGCCAATGCGCCACGTGTGCTGGACTGCGATTTGCTGCTGTATGGCGACCTGGTGACACATACTGAAAAACTCACATTGCCACACCCGCGTATGCATGAACGCGGCTTTGTACTGCTGCCACTGGCAGAAATAGCACCTGATTTAGTCATCCCAAACCATGGGAGTGTTGTAAAATTAGCGCTGGCACATCAAAACCAGAATATAAAGAAACTGAATGAGCATATTTAGCAAATTTCCATATATCGTCATTGAGGGTCCCATCGGCAGTGGCAAAACCACGCTGGCCAGAATGCTGGCTGATAAATTCTCGGTGCAGCTATTAAGCGAAAAAGCCGAAGCCAACCCGTTTTTGCCGCGGTTTTACCAGGACGCACAACGTTATGCCTTGCCGACCCAACTGTTCTTTCTATTTCAGCGTTCACGCCAGATTAGCGATCTGAATCAACGCGATATGTTTGCAAAACCCACGGTAGCGGATTTCTTCCTGGAAAAAGATCCGTTGTTTGCGCGGCTAAACCTGGATGATGAGGAATATGCGCTGTATCACCAGATTTATACACACTTGCAACTCAAGGCCAGCAAGCCGGATTTAGTGATTTACCTGCAAACGCCTGTGGATGAGCTCGCTGACCGCATCGAAGAACGCAATGTGAGCTACGAGCAGGAAATCCCGCGCGAGTACATCGAGCGGCTTTCTGACGCTTATAGCGAATTTTTTCATACTTACGACGCGTCACCCCTGCTTATCGTCAACAACGAAAAACTGAATATCATCAAAGACGAAAACGCCTTGAATCTGCTGATCGACAGGATCGGGCAAATCAAAAGCAGCCGCGAATATTTCAACCCGAACTTTGAGTAACTAACGCTGGCAATGCTGCAAAACCTACAAAACTTGGTGAGATCCGGCGAGAAGATCGCTATGCTCACCTGCTACGACGCTACTTTTGCCAAGCTGATGGAACGCGCTGGTGTCGATATTTTGCTAGTCGGCGATTCACTCGGCATGGTGCTGCAAGGCGCAGAAAACACATTGAATGTCAGCATGCACCACATGACCTATCACACCAAAAGCGTTTCTGCAGGCGCGCCAAACAGTGTGATTATGGCCGATATGCCGCTTGGCAGCTACGAGCATGACAATGAAGCCGCCTACAAAAACGCGCAATGGCTCATTAAAAGTGGCGCGCATATCGTAAAGTTTGAAGGCGGCGGCAACAAGGTCGATACCGCGCGCTACCTGGTCGAGCGCGGCATCCCTGTTTGCGCACACCTGGGTTTTACGCCACAATCGGTCAACCAACTGGGCGGCTACAAAATTCAGGGCAAAACCGATGAAAGTGCCGCGCAGATTATGCAGGATGCTATCGCAATGAGTAACGCGGGCGTGAGCTTTGTGCTGCTGGAAATGGTGCCTGCTACGCTTGCAAAGAAGATCACAGAAACCATCAAAACACCCACGATTGGTATAGGCGCCGGTGTGGATTGCAGCGGGCAAGTGCTTGTGTTGCAAGATTTACTCGGCATTTATACTGGCCCGGCCGAGAAAGACCCAAACGAGTTTAGATTGCCGCGTTTTGTGCGCAACTTTTTAAAGGATACCAACAGTATCCAGGAAGCCGTGGCGGCGTATGTAAAAGCCGTAAAAAACAAAACCTTCCCAGCACAAGAACACAGCTATTAATGCAGATTATTCATACCGTTGCAGCGCTTCGCGCCGCGCTTAAAAACCAGGCCAGTATTGCATTTGTACCGACCATGGGCAGCCTGCATGCCGGCCATATTCACCTGGTAGAAATCGCCAAACAGCATGCTGAATGTGTGGTGGTGAGTATTTTTGTGAATCCCTTACAGTTTGGCCCGAATGAAGATTTAGCGAGTTACCCGCGTACGTTAGAAGCCGATTGTGAAAAACTGGAAATTGTTGGCGCAGATATTGTGTTTGCACCAAACGCGAGTGAGATGTACCCTGAAACCCAGACCATGACCATCACCCCGCCGCCCATTGCCAGCGAGCTTTGCGGCGCAAGCCGGCCCGGTCATTTTGCTGGCGTTGCCACCGTCGTCATGAAGCTGTTTAATATCGTGCAGCCAAATGTTGCGGTATTCGGCAAAAAAGATTTTCAGCAACTTTTTATTGTGAAATCGCTGGTCAGGCAATTTAATTTGCCGATTGAAATTATCGCAGGCGAAACCGTGCGCGAGGCAGATGGCCTGGCGATGAGCTCACGCAACGGCTATTTAAGCGCACAGGAGCGCACCGCTGCAACCCAGTTAAATAAAGCTTTGCAGAGCATCATTGATGCGATTAAAAGCGGCAATAAAGCTTTCCCTGCATTAGAAACCACGGCTATCCAGCAACTGAGCCAGGCAGGTTGGCAAGTGGATTACATTGCTGTGCGCAGCGCCGAAACTTTGCTTATCCCCAAAGAACACGAGCGCGAATTAACCGTACTAGGTGCTGCAAAAATCGGCACCACGCGCCTGATTGACAACTTAACCATCACCATTTAAAAAATATTTCTGGAGATATTTTTGAACGACACACTTCCGCCCTGCCCGCAATGCAATTCCCCATACACCTATCAGGACGGTGAGCTGTTGATCTGTCCCGAATGCGCGCATGAATGGTCGCCCAACGTAGCAAGCGACAATACTGAGGAAGCCCGCATCATCAAAGATGCTAACGGCAATGTATTGCAAGACGGCGATAGCGTGACAGTGATTAAGGATTTGAAGGTCAAAGGTTCGTCATTGGTGGTGAAAGTCGGCACCAAGGTCAAGAATATCCGTCTGGTCGAAGGCGATCACGATATCGACTGCAAAATTGATGGCATAGGCGCGATGAAATTAAAATCCGAGTTCGTTAAAAAAGCTTGAGTTTTGTGCAAACCATCAACCAGATTTTGCGCTAACCATTTGAAAAGACTATAATACGCTTCCTTTTTCCCACTGACTTTGCGAAAGGTTCAAATGCAAAGAACCATGCTCAAATCCAAGTTGCACCGCGTGCACGTGACACACAGCGAGCTGCATTACGAAGGCAGCTGCGCGATTGATGAAACCTTATTGGAAGCCGCCAATATTCGCGAATATGAGCAGATCGATATTTACAATGTTACCAACGGTGAGCGTTTCAGCACTTACGCAATTCGTGCCGAACGCGACTCCGGCATCATTTCGGTCAACGGCGCCGCCGCGCACAAGGCTAATCCCGAAGACATCATCATCATCGCAAGCTATGCGGTTTATAACGAGATTGAGCTCGTTAAGTTCAGCCCGCAACTTGTGTATGTGGATGAACAAAACCGCATACAATCTCAACGCAACGCAATTCCAGCACAGGCCGCATAAATGACATTTGACTTAGAAGCTATGAAGGACGCGGTGGTAGACGCGATTGAAGACATTAAGGGTTTTGATATCAGCGTGATGGATGTACGCAAGCTTACCAGCCTCACCAATTACATGATTGTTGCATCGGCGACTTCCAGCCGCCAGGCCAAAGCCATTGCCGACAATGTGCGCGAGAAGCTTAAAGTAAAGGGTTACCACATTCGCGGTACGGAAGGCGAAAAAGACGGTGAATGGGTGCTGGTGGATTTGGACGACATTGTCGTGCACATCATGGTGCCCACTACCCGCGCTTATTATAACCTTGAGCAATTATGGGGTGAGGCGGAGAGCCGCCGCAGCCATATCAAGGCCGAATAAACAAGGTTTTGAAATAATCTGAAAAAGTAATACTTGAAGCTGCGTATTATCTCTGTCGGCCACAAAATGCCAAGCTGGGTTGAAACGGCTTGTGCAGAATACATCAAGCGCATGCCGCGCGAACTGACACTGGAAATCATCGAGATCAAGCCGGACAAGCGTGCCGATGGCAAAAATAGCTCAGTAGTGCAGGAGGCCGAAGCCAAGCGCATTCTGGATGCGGTTGGCAAAGATTTTCTGATTGCTTGCGACGAGCGCGGACAAGAAGTCACCACCCTGCAACTCGCCGAAAAAATGGAGCATTGGCAAACGCTTAGCCGTGATGCCAGCATTGTGATTGGCGGCGCGGACGGCTTGCACCTCGAACTCAAAAAACAAGCAGATTGGCTGTGGGGCTTATCAAAACTCACTTTACCGCATGCGTTTGTGCGTGTATTGCTATGCGAGCAACTTTACCGCGCGTATTCGGTCATTCAAGGCCACCCATATCACCGCGAATAACCCATGAACAACGCCTTTGTCTGGTTTCGCCGCGATTTGCGCGATTTTGATCATGCGGCGCTCTACCATGCCCTTAAAAGCTCGCAAGCGGTTTTTTGCGTCTTTATTTTTGACACAGAAATTTTAGACAAACTTACCAACAAAGCAGACCGCCGTGTAGAGTTTATCTGGGAAAGTGTGCGTGAGCTCAAAGCTGCGCTACAAGCCCAAGGCAGCGATTTAATTGTTAAGCATGGCAGCGCACGCAAACTCATTCCGCAACTGGCCCTGCAACTCAATATTCACGGGGTGTTTGCAAACCGGGATTATGAGCCAGCGGCGATTGAGCGCGATGCTGACGTTGCCATGCAACTTGCCAAAGTTGGCATCAAGTTTCACGACTTCAAAGACCAGGTCATTTTTGAAAAAGACGAGGTTTTGTCTTTAAACGGCAAGCCTTACAGCGTGTTTACGCCGTATAAAAATGCGCACCTTAAAAAGCTCGACGATTTCTACCTGAAACCTTACCCGGTCGATAGCTATATGCATAACCTGGCAAAAATAGCGCCCAGCGAGCTTATCAGCCTGGAAACCATGGGATTTGCACATACCAATTTAAAAGCGCTGCGCCTGCCAACTGGCATGAACGGTGGCAAAATGCTATTTGATGACTTTGAAAACCGCATGCATCGATACAAAGAAGCGCGCGATTTCCCCGCGGCGAAAGGCGTTTCGTATTTGTCAGCGCATTTGCGCTTTGGTACGGTATCAATCCGCTATTTGGCGAGACAAGCCAGAGACCGCGCCAATACTGGCTCGCAGGCATGGCTAAATGAGCTGGTCTGGCGCGATTTTTACTTTCAGATTCTGTATCACAACCCGCAGCTTGCTGCCGGAAAGGCTTACAAGCCAGCTTTTGAACATTTACCTTTTCCTAATAATCCAGCACTTTTCAACGCCTGGTGCGAAGGCAAAACCGGCTATCCATTAGTAGATGCCGCCATGCGCCAAATCAATCAAACCGGCTTTATGCACAATCGCCTGCGCATGGTCACGGCCAGTTACCTGGTGAAAGATCTGCTCGTCGATTGGCGCTGGGGCGAGCGTTATTTTGCCGAACATTTAATCGACTACGACCTAAGTGCTAACAATGGCGGCTGGCAATGGGCTGCCAGCACTGGCTGTGATGCTCAACCGTGGTTTCGCATCTTCAACCCCATCACCCAAAGCGAAAAGTTCGATCCGCAAGGTAAGTTTATCCGCAGATATGTGCCGGAATTGGTCAGTTGCGATGACAAGGAAATTCACGCGCCGTGGCAAATTCCACAGCTTCGTCAACAATCCATCGGCGTTGTGATCGGTAAGGATTATCCTGCGCCAATCATTGACCATGCCGCACAGCGAACATTGGCGCTGGATTTATATAAAAACTGCAGTACGTACTAAGCCAATTAATCCGCATCCGGCTCAAGGCATAGTTATTGCTTTGAGTCTTGAGAGCGATCAATTCTATTGTTGTTTTTCAGCAACAGGCTGTTAGCGGCATCTGGAGAGTTTTTTAAACACTGGACAATACCGGTGAGTGTCGTAGATAATAGCTTCGATAGAATTGCTTGAATTTTAATTACCACAGTACAGCACCTATAATTTAAGTGACCGACACAATGCAATCAACATTAAAAACATTTCTACTCAGTTGCGCCTTGATACTGCTAGTGTCGGGTTGTGCCACGCAAGCCAACAAAGACCCGCTAGAGGGGATAAATCGCGGCATCTATAAATTTAACGACGTGACCGACCGGGCACTATTCAAACCTGTCGCAAAAGCTTACAAAACCGTTGCACCTACACCAGTACGTAAAGGCTTTAATAACTTTTTCAACAACTTAGGGTCAATCACCACGGTTTTAAACGATTTACTGCAGCTTAAATTCGCAAACGCCTTTACCGATGCCGGCCGTTTCATCATCAACAGCACATTTGGTTTGGCAGGCTTTATAGACTGGGCGGGCATGGATGGCGTGCCTAATCATAAAGAAGATTTTGGCCAGACTTTAGGACATTGGGGCGTGGGTAATGGCGCATATCTTGTGCTTCCATTCTTAGGCGCAAGCAGCGTACGTGATACCACAGGCCTGGTATTCGATGCCGTAACCACAGACCCGATTACTTATACACACAATATCGGACAAGTCAGGCTGCACAACCAGTTACGCGCCGCGCAATTTATAGACAGACGCACCGAGTTGCTCGATGCGAAAGATTTTATAGACAATGCCTCGCTTGATCCATATGCGTTCTATCGTGACGCTTACCTGCAACGCCGTGAAAGTCTGGTGGCTGACGGTGTGGTTGAATCAAAAATCGACGATGGTTTTGAACCAGCCGATGAAGATAAGCCAGCTGAAGTCAAATAAATAATTTATAACCACCTTAATAAAAAGCCCCGCTCATTCAAACTGGCGGGGCTTTTTAATTTGTAGCTTGGCCGGCTATCAGCCCGCGGCGACGGTCATATTTTCAATTAAAATTGAGCCCGTTTGTTTGGAGCTTTGTTTATTGATGTCGCTGCCGATTGCTATAATCTGCCGCAGCATCTCCTTCATGTTGCCTGCGATGGTGATTTCTTCTACCGGATATACTATCACACCATTCTCCACCCAGAACCCCGCCGCGCCACGTGAGTAATCACCCGTGACCATGTTCAGGCCGTGCCCCAGCACCTCAGTTACCAACAAACCCGTGCCCATCAGCTTTAGCAACTCCGCAAAGTTATGGCTGGTATGCTGCACAATCAGATTATGGCTGCCGCCTGCGTTACCGGTAGTTTGCATACCCAGTTTACGTGCCGAATAGCTGGACAGCATATAACCCTGCAACACGCCATTCTCAATCAGCCTGCGTGATTTTGTCGCAACGCCCTCACTATCAAACGGGCTGCTGGCAATGCCTTTTTTAAGGTGCGGCAACTCTTCAATATTCAACAGCGGCGATGCGATTTGCTTGCCCAGGCTATCCAGCAAAAAAGATGATTTTCGATACAAACTGCCGCCAGAAATTGCGCCCACCAGTGACGAAATCAGCCCGGATGCGAGCGGCGCCTCAAACAAAACCGGCACTTGGCAGGTAGTAATGGCCTTCGCTCCCAAGCGGCGCGCTGTGCGCCCCCCCGCCAGTTTACCTACGTATTCGGCAGAATCCATATCACGCATATCGCGCGCGCTGGTATACCAGTAATCGCGCTGCATATTGTCACAGTCCTCCGCTATCACTGAGCAGCTGATACTGTGACGCGAACTGGGATAACCACCCACAAAACCATGGGTGTTTGCATAAGCGAAGACACTCTCGCTGCTGGAAACGCCCGCCCCTTCGGAGTTGGTAATACGTTTTTTATCGACTGCAAACGCCGCCGCTTCACACTGCTTGGCGATTGCAATCGCCTCATCCACGCTGATATTCCATGGATGATACAAATCCAGGTCCAGTATTTCTGTGGCCATCAAATTGGCATCGGCCAGACCGCAAAACTCGTCTTTGGCTGTATATTTCGCAATATTACAGGCCGCTTCCACCGTATCTTTTAACGCTTGCGGGCTTAAATCCGAGCTGCTGGCATAGCCTTTCTGATGATCAAAATACACGGTGACGGAAACGCCTTTATCGCGGTTATATTCAATATTTTCCGGTTCCCCCATGCGTACCGAAACATTCTGTCCGGTACCGAAGCTCACCTCGGTTTCGGCACTCGTGGCACCAGCCTGTTTGGCATGTTTCAGCACATCCTGGCTAATTTGTTTTAAGGTGTCTAAATCCATCAAGCTGTTCGTCATTAAATTTAAGCGATCATACTAAAACTGCTATCATACCGTAGCTAACACTAAAGCCCCAGAAACCTATAGACATCGTGATTGAAAAAAAAACCATAGCAGAACCCGTCAGCAAGACCAAACTCAAAGCAGAGGCTGATGCACAGCAGGCGATTGGCAAAAAGCTGGTCGATTTACCTAAAGACCGGCTAATGAAACTCAACCTGCCAGAAGCCTTATTTGAAGCGGTACTTGAGGCCAAGCGCATCACGGCCAACGGCGCAATTCGGCGCCAAATGCAATATCTGGGCAGGCTGATGCGCGATATTGACAGCACCGCCATTGTAGATCAGCTTCAACGCTGGGAAGGCAAGCATAATGAAGAAAACGCGCGTTTTCATACGCTGGAACGCTGGCGCATACGCCTGCTTTCTGACAACAATGCGGTGTCGGAATTTCTGGGACAGTACCCGCATACCGACAGCCAGCAGTTACGCACCCTGATTCGTAATGCACAACGCGAAGAACTGGCGAATAAGCCGCCCAAAAGCAGCCGTGAACTGTTTAAACTGATTCGCGACATCACGGAAAACCATCAGAATCAGGATGCGTGATGTCGAAATTTTTACCATTCCTATTCGCAATTCTGTTGCCCAATGCCGGATTTGCAGCGGAAGGTGCAAACCGGCTTGATTTAACCAATCACTGGGTAGGCATCAGCGCTCTTGTACTATTCTTTGTCGCCTACCTGGTTGTGATGGCCGAAGAGTTCATCCACCTGCGCAAATCCAAGCCAGTGGTACTCACTGCGGGCATTATTTGGGCACTGATTGCATGGTATTATCAATCGCATAATATCCCGCATGTGGCAGAAGCCGCCTTCAGACACAATCTTGAAGAGTATGCGGAACTGCTCCTGTTTTTGATTGTGGCCATGACCTACATCAACGCCATGGCCGAGCGCCAGGTGTTCGAGGCCCTGCGCACATGGCTGATACGCAAAGGCCTGAGTTACCGTGCTTTGTTCTGGGTGACAGGGCTATTGGCGTTTTTAATTTCCCCAGTAGCGGACAACCTGACCACAGCACTGCTCATGGGTGCTGTCGTTTTGGCGGTGGGCGGCAGCAATAAAAAATTTGTATTGCTGTCATGCATTAATCTGGTCATTGCAGCGAATGCTGGCGGCGCATATAGCCCGTTTGGCGACATTACCACGTTGATGGTGTGGCAGAAAAATATTCATGCCAGTAACGGCATTGTGGATTTTTGGGTGTTCTTTAGCCTATTCGTCCCCGCAGCGGTAAATTGGCTGGTACCCGCCAGCATCATGCACTTTGCGGTACCTGACGAAAAACCCAAAGGCAACAGCATCCAGCTGCCGATGCGGCGCGGCGCGCTGGCAATTGTCGGCCTGTTTTTTATCACAATTGCTACGGCAGTGATGGCACACAGCCTGCTCGGCTTACCGCCCGTATTAGGCATGATGACTGGATTAGGGTTTTTACAGCTATATTCATATATCTTAAAAATGCAGGGTGAAAAAACGCATTATTCAAACAATCCGCAAGGTGATTTGAGCAACCCGATTCCCTATGACATTTACAGCAAAGTCGCACGCGCTGAATGGGATACCTTGTTCTTCTTTTACGGCGTCATTATTTGCGTTGGCGGGCTGGGGTTTCTGGGCTACCTCGCGCTGCTTTCGCAGGCGATTTATGGCGGCCTGGGGGCTACCCATGCCAACATTGTGATTGGTCTGATTTCCGCTGTGGTGGACAATATTCCCGTCATGTTCGCCGTGCTCAGCATGATGCCGGACATGTCGGTCGGACAATGGATGCTCGTAACCTTAACCGCGGGCGTGGGCGGCTCACTGCTGTCAATCGGTTCTGCCGCGGGCGTGGCGCTTATGGGGCAAGCCCACGGCAGTTATACCTTTTTTGGGCACCTTAAATGGGCGCCAGTAGTCGCACTTGGCTACGCCGCCAGTATCGCAGCACACATGTATTTTAACAGCCGCCTGTTCTAACGGCGGTTAACAGTGGCTTGTGTGGTCTTGCTTTCACCTTCGCGCTCATATTGAATTGCAACATTCTGCCCTTGAAATTTGTTTACTACGGTGGAAAGTTCTTCAGGTTTATCCAGCACTGTATCGTTTATTTTGAGCAACATGTCTCCACGCATTAAACCGGCTTTAGCGGCTGGCGAGCCTCTAACCACCGCCAGCACTGTTAAGCCCTGTTCAGCGACCGATCCTTCAGCCTCATCCGCATTTTTTAGTTTGATGACATGCACGCCAAGTAATGGCTCAGGCAATTTAGCCCAGTAACTTGCAAAGTATTTATACTGCGTTGGTTCTTCGGTTAAATCCGCAGCATCAATTTCGCCACCGCCTTTTTTGGCAGCTTCTTTAATCATTTGAATTTTTGAAGCTGCCGTTTTAGCTGACCCATATTTTTTGTATATCAGCACGGTATCGGCCTTGATGGACTTGGCATGCTGCAACGCCAGCTCCGGAACCACGTCGCCTGCCTCAAAACCGGAGGTACCCATCATGTCGTAGCCGTTTTCCAGCATGCTGATGTTATCGTCATCCTTATGGTTGCTCACATACATTTTGGTATCCGGATCTACCTGCAGTGAAGCTAAATTACTTGTATTTTGCGCTTTGTAATTTTTTTCATATAAGTTTTCAGCCGCAAATGCGCCTGTGTGCAAGCCAACCAGAAAAACCAGCCCTAATAATTTTTTCAGCATGCCTAAAACCCTTTAATTTTTGTCGTGTTATGATTTAACACATTACTAGACACATCATATACAAAACAATTCACATGACAATTAAAATAGGCCTGGTTTCAATCAGCGACCGCGCGTCCACCGGTGTTTACGAAGATAAAGGCATTCCCAGCCTGCGGGAATGGCTTGGCCGCGCGCTGATGACGCCGTTTACACTGGAAACCCGCCTGATTGCCGATGAACAGGACGAGATTGAAGCAACACTTAAAGATTTGGTGGACTATCAAAACTGCCATCTAATTTTGACGACGGGCGGCACCGGCCCGGCCCCACGCGATGTGACGCCGGAAGCCACGCTTGCAGTCGGTGAAAAAGAGATGCCCGGCTTTGGCGAGCAAATGCGCCAGATCAGCCTGAATTTTGTACCCACTGCCATTTTGTCACGCCAGGTCGCAGTGATTCGCAAACGATGTTTAATCATCAACCTGCCAGGTCAGCCCAAGGCCATCGCCCAAACGCTGGAAGGCTTGAAAGACGCCGACGGCAAGCAAGTAGTGCATGGTATTTTTGCTGCCGTGCCGTATTGTTTAGATCTTATCGGCGCGCCTTACATCGAAATTAATGCGCAGATCGTCAAAGCCTTCAGGCCTAAATCTGCTGTTAGACCGGATTCAAGTCAGTGAATCAACGAATCAGGTTGATATGAAAAAACTATTTCAGAAAACGCTGCGCATTGCCCCTTTTGTTTTTTGGATTTTATTGGCCATTACTACAGTGCTGATGCTGATCGAACTCGCCCCCAAACAAGGTGGCTGGCCATATTGGGATAAAGTGCAGCATGCGCTGGTATTTGCAACGCTCGCCTCGGCGGGCTATCTGGCTTTCCCGCAAAAAAAGCGGTGGGTTAGTCTGGGGTTGGTGTGCTACGGCGCCTTGATCGAGTGGCTGCAAAGCATGCTCACGATGACACGCATGGCAAGCGCCGGTGACTGGCTGGCTGATGTCGCTGGCATCTTACTGGCAATACAAATCAGTTCGGCTTTGGCCTATTATGCAAGAAAACCTAAGTCTAACTTACAATAAATCATGGCCTCAGAATTTGATTTAATCCAGCAGCATTTTACCAAGCCTTCGCACCATACCAACTTAAGCGTGGGCGACGACGCAGCGCTCATTAGCGTATCTCAAGGCATGGAACTCGCCGTTGCGACCGACATGCTGGTGGCGGGTACGCATTTTTTTCATGATGCCGCGCCCTATGACATCGGCTGGAAAGCGCTTGCGGTCAATGTTTCCGACATGGCGGCGATGGGTGCACAGCCCAAATGGGCAACACTGGCACTGGCTTTGCCTGAAGTAAATGAAGCTTGGCTCAGCGAATTTTCACTCGGTTTTTTTGCCTGTGCCGAGCAATTTAATGTGGATTTAATTGGTGGCGATACTACACGCGGGCCGCTAAATATCAGCGTCACCATCATGGGTGAAGTGCCTAAAAATCAGGCACTTAAGCGTGACGGTGCACAGGCTGAAGATGACATCTGGGTGAGCGGAAACCTTGGCAGCGCCGCAGCTGGCCTGGCACACTTGCAGGGCAAAATAAAGCTTGAAAACGATGCTCTGGAAGCCGGTATCCATGCGCTTCACAGGCCGATGCCGCGCATCAGTTTAGGTTTAGCTTTACGCGGTATTGCGAACAGCGCGATTGATATTTCTGATGGGCTGGCGGCGGATTTGGGACACATTCTAAAAGCCTCAAATGTGGGCGCAGACGTTTTTATAGTGCAAATCCCGCATTTACCTGCCCTGCAAGCCAATAAAGACGCGGGGCTTGAGGCATACATCTTAGGTGGTGGCGATGATTACGAACTGTGCTTCACGGCACCGCAAGCTGCAAGAGAAGAGATCGACGCATTAAGTGAAACCCTGAATCTGCCACTCGCCCGCATCGGCAAAACTTGTGCTACACCAGGATTGCGCGTGTATGATGCGGAAAATAAACTGGTACAGCTTCAAGCCAAAGGTTATGACCACTTTGCCTGACTACAAATTTCTACTTTCACACCCCGCGTATTTCTTCGCGCTGGGCTTTGGCAGCGGCCTGGCAAAAAAAGCCCCCGGTACTTTCGGCACGCTGGTAGCATTTCCATTGTTTTGGCTGATTTCTGAACATTCATTTACTACACAACTCGTCACTATTTTCGTGCTGTTTTTATTCGGCATTTATTGCTGCAGCAAAACCGGAAAAGCGCTAGGCGTGACTGATCACGGCAGTATGGTGTGGGATGAAATCGTGGCGATGATGCTCGTGCTTGCTTTTGTGCCGCGCGACTGGCTGTTATGGCCGGCCGCATTTTTACTGTTTCGCCTGTTTGACATCTGGAAACCGTTCCCCATCCGCCAGCTTGACGCCAAACTTAAAAATGGCTTTGGCGTGATGTTCGACGATTTACTGGCAGCAGTGTATGCCATCATTTGCCTATTACCTTTGGCGACATGGATCATCTCTCAACGTTAGCCGCCGAGTTAGGCGCAGCGCTTAAAGCGCATGGCTTCATGCTCGCTTTGGCGGAATCATGCACCGGCGGCATGGTGGCGCAAGCAGTTACCAGTATCGCTGGCAGCTCGGCATGGTTTGAGCGTGGCTTTGTTACTTACAGCAATGCCGCCAAAAATGAAATGTTGGGAGTAAGCTCACAAACTCTGGAAAGGTTTGGCGCGGTAAGCGAACAGACCGCGCGTGAAATGGCTGAAGGCGCGCTTAAACACAGCCATGCACATATCGTCGGCAGCATTACCGGAATCGCCGGGCCTCACGGCGGTAGCACAGAAAAACCCATTGGTACTGTATATTTTGCCTGGGTAGGTGTTGATATGCCCTTGACAACGGCAACTACACACTTCCTTGGCAATCGCGAACAAATCCGTCAACAAGCCACCATCACAATGATGGCCGGCCTCATTGAAAGATTACATGCTCTAAACTAAATTAATCGTCGTCATGATGACGTCGACCGCCACGATCCCAGCCACGATGCCCTCGTCCCTCATGTCCCCAGCCTCTGTGGTGATGACGATAACCATCATTGTAGTATCCAAACGATACTACTGATGGCGCATAGCTGTAATAACGCGGTTCAGAACGATAATACGCAGGTTCACGATAACATACTGGCTCACGGTAATAAACCACAGGCTCGCTGTAATAAACAGGCGCAGGATAATATACCACCGGCGGCGGCGCATAACCGTAACCACCGACATTGATGCCCAGGCTGAAAGAATCGCGCGCACTGGCTGTTGAAATGGAAGCTGCGCTAACGGCCAGCACGATCAACATAGAAGCTAAAATTCTCATGGTCTCCTCCGTTCCAAAATTACTCTCCCTAATTATTGGAACGCATCAGTTTACAAATGGTTGACTTAAAATTCATATTCTTCAAGCCATACAATGCTTACGTTAAGCAGCAAATTATGGAATAATTAGCAGTTAATTTAAGTAATTCAAAATAAAGGCAAAAACATGGATGACAACAAAAGCAAAGCACTCGCCGCAGCCCTCTCGCAGATTGAAAAACAGTTTGGCAAGGGTTCTATCATGCGCATGGGTGACAGCGACATTGGCGAGGACATCCAATCGGTTTCTACAGGCTCGCTGGGATTGGATATTGCGCTTGGTATCGGCGGCTTGCCGCGTGGCCGCGTGGTTGAAATCTATGGCCCAGAATCTTCAGGCAAAACCACTTTAACGCTTTCTGTGATCGCGCAAATGCAAAAGATGGGCGGCGTAGCTGCCTTTATTGATGCTGAACATGCGCTGGATCCGCAATACGCCGCAAAGCTCGGTGTTAACGTGCCAGAACTGCTGATTTCACAGCCCGATACCGGCGAGCAGGCACTGGAGATCGCCGATATGCTGGTACGCAGCGGCTCGGTCGATATCGTTGTGATCGACTCCGTTGCTGCACTCACGCCACGTGCCGAAATTGAAGGCGAAATGGGCGATTCGCACATGGGCTTGCAGGCGCGCCTGATGAGCCAGGCTTTACGTAAACTTACCGGCAACATCAAACGCACCAATACCTTGGTGATTTTCATCAACCAGATCCGCATGAAAATCGGCGTGATGTTCGGCAACCCGGAAACCACTACCGGTGGCAATGCGCTCAAGTTTTATGCCTCCGTGCGTCTGGACATTCGCCGTACCGGTGCGATCAAAAAAGGTGACGAAGTCATCGGCAGCGAAACCCGCGTTAAAGTGATCAAGAACAAAGTCGCGCCTCCATTCAAGCAAGCAGAATTCGATATTCTGTACGGGGAAGGTATCTCGCGTGAAGGCGAGATTATCGAGCTGGGCGTGAATGCAAAACTGGTTGAAAAAGCCGGAGCATGGTACAGCTATAACGGCGAAAAAATTGGCCAGGGCAAAGATAACGCGCGTGAATATCTTAAAGAGCATCCGGAAGTTGCTAACGAAATCGATGCAAAGATTCGTGCGAATATGAAAGCTTTGAGTGAGACCATGACCGCAGTTCGTGGTGAGGATGACTAAATAGAATACCAGGCCAAAAGCTTGCGCCAGCGAGCGCTGGAATATCTTGGCAAGCGCGAATATTCATACGCTGAGCTAGGCCAAAAACTCAAAGCTTATGCTGATGAAACCGATGATGTCCCAGCCTTATTAGAGGATTTTAAAAAGCGTGGCTGGCTTTCGGATGCAAGATTTGCCGAACAGATCGTGCATGCGCGTTCACACAAATTTGGCAGCGCCAAAATTGCTCATGAACTTCGCGAAAAAGGCGTGGCGGACGAGCTGATCGCAGATGCTGTCAGCCAGGTAAAAGAAAATGAGTTAGAGAATGCACGCGAAGTTTGGCGCAAAAAATATGATTCGGCGCCTGCAAGCCGTGATGAATGGACAAGACAAGCCAGATTTTTACAGGGTCGCGGCTTTGGTTTTGATGTGATTAAAAAAGTACTGAATACTAAAACAGATGACAATTAAATTAAGCAGCAACCCTAGCAGCAACGAGATCCGCAAAGCGTTTCTCGATTTTTTCGCCTCCAAAGGCCATGAAGTAGTCGCATCCAGCTCACTGGTACCACACGGCGACCCTACCCTGCTGTTCACCAATGCGGGCATGAACCAATTCAAAGACGTGTTTTTGGGCTTTGACAAGCGCCCTTACACCCGCGCTGCAACCAGCCAGAAATGCGTACGTGCCGGCGGCAAGCATAATGACCTGGAGAATGTCGGCTACACCGCACGTCATCACACGTTCTTTGAAATGCTGGGCAATTTTAGTTTTGGCGACTACTTCAAGCAGGATGCGATTGCTTACGCATGGGAGTTATTAACCGACGTATTCAAACTGCCTAAAGATAAGCTCACGGTCACCGTTTATGCCGAAGATGACGAGGCTTATGACATCTGGACAAAAACAATTGGCGTGCCAACCGAGCGTGTAATACGCATTGGCGACAACAAAGGCGCGCGTTATGCTTCAGATAACTTCTGGATGATGGGCGACACCGGTCCATGTGGACCATGTACAGAAATCTTCTACGACCACGGCGAGCATATTCCTGGCGGCCCGCCCGGCAGCCCGGATGAAGACGGCGATCGTTTCATCGAAATCTGGAACAACGTGTTCATGCAATTTAACCGCGACGAAGCTGGCGTAATGCATAAACTGCCGAAGCCATCGGTGGATACTGGCATGGGCTTAGAGCGCATCGCTGCTGTGTTGCAGCATGTACATGCCAATTATGAAATTGATATTTTCACCACCTTAATTGCTGCTGCTGCACGCGAAACTAAAACCACAGATTTAAACAGCCCAAGCCTAAAAGTGTTAGCTGACCACATCCGCGCCTGCTCCTTCCTAATTGCCGATGGCGTAATTCCGGGTAACGAAGGCCGTGGCTACGTGCTGCGCCGCATCATCCGCCGTGCCATTAGGCATGGCTACAAACTAGGCGCGCGTAAAGCGTTCTTCCATAATATGGTGGCAGATTTAACGACTGAAATGGGCGGCGCTTACCCGGAATTGAAAACCGAACAGGCGCGCATTACCAATACGCTAAAGCAGGAAGAAGACCGTTTCTTTGAGACCATTGAAAACGGTATGAATATTCTTGAAGCGTATCTTAAGGAGTCTTCTGGAGCACTTGGCCATGGATCTAGAGTACTTGATGGAGAAGTAGCATTTAGATTGCACGACACCTACGGCTTTCCTCTAGATTTAACTGCCGACATCTGCCGTGAACGCGATGTTACCGTAGACACAGCTGGTTTTGATATTGCAATGGCACAACAGAAGGAACAAGCACGCGCTGCGGGCAAGTTCAAAATGGCAACCAACCTGGAATACAGCGGCGCCAGCACCGATTTTAAAGGTTACGAAACACTTGAAACGACCGCCAAAGTACTCGCATTGTACAAAGACAGCAGCTCAGTAAGCCGTTTAAATGAAGGCGACCAAGGCGTTGTGGTGTTAGACGTTACACCGTTTTACGCAGAATCCGGCGGTCAAATTGGTGACAGCGGTGTACTAAAAGGTGATAACGGCATTTTTGCGGTGGAAGATACGCAGAAAATCCAGGCCGCAGTTTTCGGACATCACGGCATACTCAAAACCGGCACACTGAATGTGGGCGATACCGTGAAAGCCAATGTAGATATGACTTCCCGCGCATCGACTATGCGTAACCACTCTGCCACGCACCTGATGCACAAGGCATTGCGTGAAGTACTGGGTGCGCATGTGCAGCAAAAAGGTAGCTTGGTAGATGAGGACAAAACACGTTTTGACTTTGTGCACAATGCACCGATGACTGATGCACAGATACGCATCGTGGAAATCAAGGTAAATGCGGAGATTCTGGCTAACACTGCATGCCAAGCGCGCGTGATGGATATTGAATCCGCACAGAAAACCGGTGCGATGATGCTGTTTGGCGAAAAATATGGCGATGAAGTGCGTGTGCTGGATATTGGCAGCAGCCGCGAGCTATGCGGCGGTACACATGTAAACCGTACGGGCGACATCGGACTTTTCAAGATTGTGTCGGAAAGTGGCGTAGCAGCAGGTGTACGTCGCGTCGAAGCTTGGACAGGGGATGGCGCATTAACATTTGTGCAGTTACAAGAGGATCAGTTACGCCTATTATCGAACGAGCTAAAAGCACCTACTGGCGAGCTTGCCTATAAGGTCGCACAATTAAGCGAGCATGCAAAGTCGCTGGAAAAGGAACTGGCGCGTTTGAAATCAAAGCTCGCTTCCAGCCAAGGTGACGATTTAACTACACAAGCAGTGGAGATCAATGGTGTGAAAGTGCTTGCAGCAACACTAGAAGGCGCGGATGCTAATGCACTGCGTGAAACTATGGACAAACTCAAAGACAAGCTTAAAACGGCTGCGATTGTGCTTGCAAGCGTAAATGACGGCAAAGTGAGCTTGGCCGCGGGTGTGACGAGCGACTTGATTGCAAAAATCAAAGCAGGTGATCTTGTTAACTTTGTAGCCGGACAAGTTGGCGGCAAAGGTGGCGGCAAACCAGATATGGCGATGGCAGGCGGCGCCGACGCCAGCCAATTGCCAAAAGCGCTTGCCAGTGTAGAAAACTGGGTCAGTAATAAATTGGCATAAGCGGTAAACTTTAATTAAATAAATTCAAGAGCTAAAAATGGCATTAATTATACAAAAATACGGCGGAACCTCTGTAGCGAATCCTGACAGGATTCGCAATGTCGCCAAACGCGTGGCGCGTTATAGGGCGATGGGACATCAGATTGTGGTGGTGGTTTCGGCCATGTCGGGAGAAACCAATCGTCTAATTTCTCTTGCCAAAGAAATAATGCCGGAACCAGATCCGCGCGAACTGGATGTGATGGTTTCTACCGGCGAACAAGTTACCATAGGCATGACAGCGCTTGCCTTGATGGAGCTTGGCATCAAAGCCAAAAGTTACACTGGATCACAAGTCAAAATCCTCACCAACGATGCTTTTGGCAAAGCACGCATCCTAAATATTGACGATAACAATATCAAGAACGACCTGAATGATGGCTACGTGGTTGTCGTGGCAGGCTTTCAGGGCGCGGATGCGAACGGCAACATCACCACGCTTGGCCGTGGCGGCTCTGATACAACCGGTGTTGCACTCGCTGCCGCATTGAAAGCGGACGAATGCCAAATCTACACGGATGTAGACGGCGTTTACACGACTGACCCGCGCATCGTGCCGGAAGCGCGCCGCTTAGACAAAATCACTTTCGAAGAAATGTTAGAGCTTGCTTCACAAGGCAGCAAAGTATTGCAAATCCGCTCGGTAGAATTTGCAGGCAAATATAAAGTTAAGTTACGTGTGCTCTCCAGCTTTGAAGATGAAGGCGATGGCACACTGATCACGTTTGAAGAAAATGAAGGAACCAACATGGAAGAACCAATTATCTCTGGCATCGCATTTAACCGCGATGAAGCCAAAATCACCGTACTAGGCGTGCCTGACAAGCCTGGCATCGCCTACCAGATTTTAGGCCCGATCGCAGAGGCTAACATTGATGTGGACATGATCATCCAAAACACCGGCGCGGATGGCACCACCGACTTCACCTTCACCGTGCATAAAAACGAGATGAACAAAGCCCTGGGCATCTTGCGCGATAAAGTGCAAGGCCACATCAATGCGCGTGAAATCAGCGGTGATGACAAAATCGCAAAAGTTGCTGTGGTCGGCGTCGGCATGCGCTCGCACGTAGGCATCGCCAGCCAAATGTTCCGCACGCTGGCTGAAGAAGGCATCAATATTCAAATGATTTCCACCAGTGAAATAAAAATCGCTGTGGTGATTGAAGAAAAATATATGGAACTTGCCGTGCGCGTACTACACAAAGCATTTGAATTAGAAGGGGAATAAGCCAATTTCTAATTGATTTATAGAGGCGTTTCGCGTAGTATCACGCCCTCAAAAGTACTAAACGGAGAGCTGGCCGAGTGGTCGAAGGCACTTCCCTGCTAAGGAAGCATACGGGCTTAAATCTGTATCGAGGGTTCGAATCCCTCGCTCTCCGCCAGTTTTATCTTTAAGAAACACGCAGTATCGCGTATAATGCGTGGCTTAGATTTTGAAATAAATCAAATGCGCCCGTAGCTCAGCTGGATAGAGTACTTGGCTACGAACCAAGGGGTCAGGAGTTCGAATCTCTTCGGGCGCGCCAATAAATATAAGGGTCTACAGAAATGTAGGCCCTTTTCATTTTCAGCGGGCTAGCATTGGGTTAGTAGTAGGTATAGGTGTTAGTAGTTCGTCAGTACAATCCCTTGTGGCTATTGGTTTTCATTGACAAATGTCTCATTTCGGCCAATTGTGAGCCTTCGTCGCACTTATAATCTTCAAGCTCAGTAGAGGGTTTACACTAACTTACGCCTTTATATTAGTATATCAATTAAGGATACTTGCATTTCTAAACTAACTATTAAACCTTTATGAGAATCAAGATACAGCCAGTATGAGCCATAAACATATAAATTTGATTCGTGCCATTTTCCATGACCCGGTCAGCGGTAATATTCACTGGCGTGAAATTGAATCATTGCTGCATCATCTAGTCGCTACCATCAAGCCCACCCATGGGGCAGTCTTCCATGTGAATCTGAACGGTTTCGATGAGTTTCTGCATCACCCACATCAGAGCAACGTTTATGGTAAGCAGGAGATCAAACACCTACGGGAATTCCTCGCCCGCGCCGGAGTCACTCCATCAATTTACGAAAATGGCGAGTAACTTCAACCAAAACCCATTCAGATCGGCATCCCAATCACTATTAAATTATTAATTTAATTATTGCTTCTCTACAGAAGCAAACATTAATACATAATTATCCCACTAGGTATTAGCACTGATATAGTTACGGGAAATAGTCATTTAAATTTCATTATTAGATATGCTTAGCAATATGTTCGGAGTTCCTATAGTACATATGCAGAAGAAAGTTTATGGTAGTTCATAATCAAGCAATCAATGGGTTGGCTCCTGCTGATTACTTTGTTATTGAACAAGAACATAAGTTGCTGGAACAATACTTAAATGACCTTCGCGATACTTGTTGTTGTAGTAACTTAGTCAAGGTGCCCGATTTCCAAACCTGTGATCAAGAAAACAGGCCTTGTGCCAAGGCGGATTAACATCTTTCTTATTTTGTTCAATTAATCTTACTGATAAGCATCTCGAACATGAAGAAGAAATCATGTTAAGCAGACCACATGTTACGGTTAATTATGAGTACTTTCGACTCCATCATGAGGCACACTATGACTTAGCCCAAAAGTTGCATGCACTAACTGATGAATGCTTTTAGATACACAACAATAACAACCCAGCTATAATCTACCGCCAATTCAACAAAACGCTTACAGATTTGTTTGAAGAGTATGACCGAAATTTTGACGATCCTTTTCTTCAATAGACCAAAACATCAATGTAACCATATCAGCTAAGTGAGTAATGCAGTAATAGATTGTATTCCTAATTATTGTTTTAGGCTCTTAATGGGGCAACATACTTAAGGCTTGTGTAGCTTTGTCATTTAGGCTGTTATACTTAAACATCCGGGATATTTCGCAATAACTTTACAACATTGGCAAGGACTTAATATGACTGAAACCAAATCAAAACCCTCTGTAAAAATAGCAGCAGTTTCGGAGACAACCACCAAGAAAGCTGCACCTAAAACTTCTGCAAAGAAAACCGCGAATGCCATCAGCAATCAAGAGCGTTATGAATTGATTCAGCGTACTGCTTACTTTATCGCCGAGCACAATGGTTTTGTGGGTGATCCGCATGCATTCTGGACAGAAGCAGAAGCACAAATTAGCAAAATGAAATCATAACGCAATCACCCCTTCAATACTCAAAGCAGTATAGCTAGTTTTTCTGGCGGAAAGTCTATGGAACTGGTGGTGTACTGCAGTGTGGCGGCTGTCCCTCCCGAGATCCGGGGAGGGGAGTCAGGCATGGAGTATTTTACTAGAGTGACAAGGCAATATATAAAGTGAATCCAGGATTGGATTAGCCCGCTTTTTAATCTTCATCCTGATCAGGCGAGTGAGATTGCACGTCATTATAAATAGATTGAGCAATAGCGCCAAAAACATTGTTTGCCGCGTTTTCAGTGTCATCGCCGTATTGATTTTTATCATGTAATTCACTACGCGTTTCTACTGCTTTCAGGAACTGAATATATGAGGCGCCACTACCGATGAAGTGGCCTACAGATCGCTGATTTTGACTGTCCAGTGAAAGATTGCTAAAAGAGATTTTATAACTCTTGTCATTTACTAACACATCAAAAGTAATGTTAAACGGATCGGAGTTACCATTAATATCCTCATGATATTCATTCCAATCCACATCATTGATGATTACACCAATTTCATTGATGTATACAATGCGCCTGTTCTTGCTCACAGTATTTTCCTATTATTTTGTTTGGCATTGTCAAGGTAACCAGCAAAAGCCTGGCCGCGATGAACATGGTAATTGATATTATACATGCAAAAGAACCTCTAAGCCTTTTTGGCGCTTGATGACCATTATGAATCGCAAGCTCTGCCCATGAGCTACTGCTTTTAGAGAATTCAATTGATAAATGTGACGATGGCGGCTTTTAAGTAAACACTTTGCATAGTTGAAAAAATACTTTCGGCCAGTTTCTGCCGTTCACCCTTAATTGGCGAATGGTTCATTTTGGCTATTTAGCTCAAAAACACGTTCCATCCAGCTCCCAGTTTCATCTTCTCTGGCGCGCCAATTTTAGCAGTAATATAAAAAGGTTAGATGCTTGTTGCGTCTAACCTTTTTTGTTTGTGCAGGTGTGCTTTGTATCAACCACCAGTGTAAGACATAAAGCGTATTACTGCGGGTCCGGCACGCTTTATATCAAAATCATGGCCTTTAGGCTTGATTTTTATACCCTCGATGATAGCGTCAAGAAGCGGCCTGTCATCATGTGGGTAATCTCTTAGGATAGGAATTAAATCCACTTTATTTTCATGGCCTAAGCAAGGAAACAGTTCGCCTTTGCTGCTGATTCTGACCCGGTTGCAGGATTCGCAAAAGTTATGGCTGTGCGGCGAGATGAAGCCAACTTTTGTATCGGTATTGGGAACACGCCAGTAACGCGCAGGACCGCCGGTGCTTTCTACGCTATTAATTAAATCGTAACGTGCTCTTAGCAGCCTTAATGTGTCCTCATTGCTCACATAGCTCGAATTACGGTGATGATGTACTGATCCAAGCGGCATTTCTTCAATAAAAGAAATATCAACACCCTGCTCTATTGCAAATGCAACCAGAGGCAGCGCTTCATCATCATTGATACCATGCATCAATAAGGTATTGAGTTTAATTTTTTCAAAACCGGCCTGCTTGGCGGCGGCGATTCCGCGCAATACTTTGTCGAGGTCGCCTACACGGGTGATTTTACGGAAACGGGCAGCATCCAGGCTATCCAAGCTGATGTTGATGCGGCGCACACCGGCCTGTTTCAATGCCTGTGCCTGATGTTCCAGTTGCGAGCCGTTAGTAGTGATAACCAGCTCATTTAAACCCGGCAACCGACCCACCACATTAAAAAGCCAGAGCGCGTCTTTGCGCACCAGCGGCTCTCCACCGGTAATGCGTATCTTTTTTACCCCAAGCGAGACAAATGCCTTGACTATGCGCGAGCATTCTTCCAGCGTTAGCACTTCATCTCGCGGCAAAAACTGTACGTCTTCAGACATACAGTACACACAGCGAAAATCACAGCGATCCGTAATCGATAGGCGGACATAATCCACCTTGCGGCCAAAGCGATCAATTAACGCGGATGGATCAGAATTATGGTGCATGATTGTCAGCTAAAACGTATATATTCCCGTAATCCAGAACATCTCTTTGTCGCCCTTGCGTGCCGCCCCTCTTAGGCTGGCGCCATACACATCACTTTCATTGAAGTTGGCGTATTCAATTTTGCCAGTGATTTTATCGGTAAAGGGGTAAAGTACGCTGGCATCAAACTCCGTGCCATATTTGTCACCAAACCTGCGGTTGACGGCCGTACTACCCAGTGTTTCAAAATCCTTGTCAGAATGGAATACGTGATACTCTGCATACAGCTTAGCCTTTTGAATGCTGCCGGAAAGAGTCACGAAAGTATCTTGCATGCCTTGGCGCGGTGTCGCCAGGAATACGTCTGCCCACCCTTGAAACAGATGGTTAGTGCCCAGAGGCGTCTGGAAGGCATATTTTCCGCCATTGCTGGAAAGCTTCTCATGATCGAGGCGCAATGACCATGCGCCATAGCCTGCGCCGCCGCCGAGCTTGAAGTAATGCGCGTCAATCAGCGAGCTGCCGCCACGATAGTCATCCTGTTTGGCATACTCGGCAGTGTAAAGCACCTTCCAGTCTTCGCTGATTTTACGTGCCCCGTCTAAGCGCAGACCGAAGGTTTTGCTGCTGGCATCGGTTGTAGCAGTTTTAACGGAATCTTGACTGGCTCCCAGGCCGTTACCACCGCTAACTACATAGCTTGCTGCGTTTGGACCGCCAACCGGTTGGCCATTCTGCCCCAAGTTCTCGACATCAATGAAGTAGCCATAGCCAATCAGGGATTCGGTAGGGGAGATTTTATATTTTGCATTGATGATGTCGATATTGCCATCGCGCAGCTTGGTGGTGATTTGACGCACTTTGTCAAAGTGAGCGGCGAATATTTCGGTATCGGGAATGCTTTTATTAAGTACGGAGATGCCGTCAAACACCTGCATGTTTTGCCTGAAGCCGATGTCACCGATAAAACGGACATTGTCTAAATTGAGCTGTTGACGCCCCAGGCGTAGCTTGGTGTTTTTAATCCCGGTCCAGTCTACATAGAGCTGGTTGATATCGGTATAACCCGGGTCGACGATATTGGGATACGCCGCCTTGCCGGGTTCAGGCACGTTGTCGCGCCTGTCGTTAAAGTTGTCGTTAAATTCGTGCACATCCGTCAGCTGCACACCGAAACTGAAGTTCTTGAACGGCGCAGTCTGCCAGCCGATCAAGCTGCGCAATGTCCAAGCTTCGCCCGTTTTAAGTTTGGGTGCTGTTGCTGCCGTAGATTGATAACCTTCCTGATCCACGTTCTCGTAACGCAACCTGAAACTGGTCATCGGCTTACCTTGCTGGATGGCTTCCAGCAGCGTTTCAGGTGCAGCCTTGGCGGCCTCTTCGGCCACGGCAGGCAAGCTGCTCATTGCCAACAAGGCTGAAAATACAGAAATTTTTAATCGACGATTCATTGTTATATCCTTTGCTTCAAGAGAAATCTCAACTTTATAAAAATACTTTTTTGTTAAATTACTTAATCAGGCGGCGTAATTTGCTTTATTGGCATACTTCATATTGCCACTTCCTGATTATCGACAATCACTTCAAAAGCGCCGCTTTCGGGTCGGTATTCATATAACTCACCGCTCTGCATATCGAAATACCAGCCATGCAATGCCAATTTACCCTGATGCACACGGCTGCTGATCCAGGGATAAGACGTCAGGTTCTCAAGAGAAACCAAAATGGCAGACTGTTCGCAAGCGTGCGTCAGCATATTCATCGGCTTATCTTGAAACTCATTCAGTACCTGCTGGCGCGCATCTTCGGCAATGCCTAACCACTTGGCAATCAATTCCTCTTCGTTACAGGCTGGCGTTTTATGCTCCATCAGGGCGCGGATGCCGCCGCACTGCGCGTGCCCCATCACGATGATGTGCTCAACTTCCAGATTATGCACAGCAAATGCGATGGCTGAAGTCGTGGCTGCAAAGTAAGTTGCCTGCACATGCGGCGGAACCAGGTTGGCCACATTGCGCACCACGAACATATCGCCAAGGTCGCAATCCGTCAGCAAGGCCGGGTCGCAGCGCGAATCACAGCAGGCAATCATCAGCGCGCGCGGATGCTGGCCTTGCTGAATCAACTGACTGAACAAATCATGCTGTTCGCCCAGATAGTTCTGCTGAAAACGCTTGAACCCGGTTAGAAATTTCGAAACATCACGCATGTGTATATAACGCCCGTTAACGGAAACGTTTGCTGCGCACGACTTGATAAGGCCGTCCAACGTAACCGAATGGCGCGCTCCAGACGTGCACCATAAGCAGGATTGTCATGGTTGGCATGCCCGATAGACACAGGAATGGTAGAAAGCCCAATCATCAAGGTAATCAGAAGCCAGGTCAGGATGAATTTATCCGACCCACGGCTCGCAGCGGATACACGCGCATTAAACATGCGGCGCACCCACAATATGGCACCGCCAATTAAGCACATGATGCCAAAAATTGACCCTGCCCAGATCGCAACCATCTGGTGCGCCATATCGGAAACACCCATCGCCTGAAACCAGCTATGCGATGTGAGCAAGCCGACAAAATGCCCGAAAAATATCGCGATAATCCCCACATGAAACAGGTTGCTGCCAAGCCGCATATTAGCCTTGGAAAGCAACTGGCTGGAATCGCTTTTCCAGGTATATTGCTCTCTATCAAACCGCAACCAGCTACCCAGCAAAAACACGCTGAGCGCGATATAAGGGTAAACACCGTAAAGAAAATTATGCAGGTTCATTTTGCTCTCCTTTAAGCAGCCAGTTTGGTCAATGTTGCACGACCTTCGACAATAGAAAGCAGCGCGGCATACGGGCTTTCTGCTTTAGTCAGGTTCTCTGTCAGCACACTCAGCACCTTCTTTGCATCCGACAAAAACACCGTCGCTTCGCTGTCATCCAGATAGGCAGTAAACTCCAGCACCAGCGGCAAATAGTCAGGCAGCTCGTTGATCACCACTTCAACGCCGTAGTCTTTGTACAACTCGCCCAAATCGATCAGCGCAGGACCGCGGTTTTTGTCATCACCAAACAGATGATGCGTCAGATGCAGGCTATGCTCTGCCGTCATGTCAAAAGTTTTTACATAATCCGCCTGTAATTCTGTGAGCGGAAAACTGGAAAGGTGACCTAAAAAACCGTTTAATGCTTCACGTTCAGCGTTGTCAATATCGACGTTCTGTGCGACAAAGGTTTGCAGTTCAGGTAAATGATCGAGTAAATCCTGGCTCGGGTATTCCAGCAGCGCGGATAATAATTTATACACTTGCATCATGTTCTCCTAGTGATTATCCCGGGTTGGGGCAAGCTCTTTGGGCTCAACCGTCTCTTTACGACGGCGTGGGAATAACGTGATTTTTGAAACCCCATGTGAACTGTCGTTACCAAAGCTAAAACCGTTCTGGCCCTGGAAGCCAAACGCATCATCCAGCGTTTCTTCTGTATGGCCAGTCGGAATCACAAAACGGTCTTCGTAATTGGCAATTGCGAGGTAACGGTACATCTCTTTAGCCTGATCTTCTGTAATGCCAGCAGCATCAAGCGCACGTGTATCCGCTATGCCTTCCACATGCACTGAACGCTGATAACTACGCATTGCGATCAAACGGTTCAAGGCGCTTTCAATCGGTGCGGTCTTGCCTGCTGTTAACAGGTTTGCCAGATATTCGATTGGCAAACGCATTGTGCCGGAAACAGGAATCGCACCATCCGGGCCAACAGGTAAATTGCCTTGGTCAATCTGTGACTGCACCGGCGAAAGCGGCGGTACATACCAGACCATCGGCAAGGTACGGAACTCGGGGTGCATTGGGAAAGCAATCTTCCAGTCCATGGCCATTTTCCAGATCGGCGAATTGCGCGCTGCGTCCAGCCAGTCTTCGTTGATGTCCTCGAGGCGTGCTGCGGCGATCACTTTGGGATCATTGGGGTCTAGAAAGATGTTGCATTGCGCTTCGTACAAATCCTGCTCATTTTCCATACTGGCCAGCTCTTCGATGCGGTCGGCATCGTACAGCATTATGCCGTTGTAACGAATGCGCCCGACGCAAGATTCTGAACATACGGTTGGCATACCGGATTCCACGCGTGGATAGCAGCCGATACATTTCTCGGCCTTGCCTGACTCCCAGTTATAGAACACTTTTTTGTATGGGCATGAACTGACACACATACGCCAGCCACGGCATTTATCCTGATCCACCAGCACGATGCCATCTTCTTCACGCTTATAGATAGAGCCTGATGGACAGGCTGCGACACAGGACGCATTCAAACAGTGGTTGCAGATGCGGGGTAAATACATGTGAAACGTATTCTCAAACTGACCGTACATCTCTTTCTGGATATTATCCATATTCTTGTCTTTACTGCGTTTGTGGAACTCCCCTGCCAAGTCGTCTTCCCAGTTTGGGCCCCACTTGATCTTCTCCATGCTTTCGCCGGTAATCTGTGAAATCGGGCGTGCCGTTGGCGTAGCTTCCGACAATGGTGCATTTTGCAAATGCGCATAGTTGTAGGTAAACGGCTCGTAATAGTCGTCTATCTCCGGCATATCGGGGTTGGCAAAAATATTGAGCAATTTGGATGTACGACTACCGGATTTAAGCTCCAGCTTGCCGTTTTTAAGCTCCCAGCCGCCCTTCCATACTTCCTGATTTTCCCACTGTTTCGGATAACCGACTCCAGGTTTGGATTCAACGTTATTGAACCAGGCGTATTCCATCCCCTTTCGATTGGTCCACACGTTCTTACAAGTCACTGAGCAGGTGTGACAGCCGATGCATTTGTCCAGGTTAAAGACAAAGGCGAATTGTGCGCGTACTTTCATAATGTTCTCCTGATGCCTTATTTACTTAGCGCCGATACCGACAGGGTTAAGTTGCGCTTCACGTTCCGGTGTCAGCGGACGTTCCAACCAGTCCACATCTTTATCTGCAATCTTGTGCATTGCCACCATGGTGTCGCGCTGGCAGCCTACCGTACCGTAATAATTGAAGCCGTAAGAAAGCTGTGCATAGCCACCAATCATATTGGTTGGCTTCATGATGACACGCGTCACAGAATTCAAAATACCACCGCGCTTATTCGTTGTTGGCGATCCGGGCACATTCACATTCTTCTCTTGCGCGTGGTACATCATGGCCATGCCGCGTGGAATACGCTGAGAAACCACTGCGCGGGCAACCGTTGCACCATTATGGTTCACCGCTTCCACCCAATCGTTATCTTCAATGCCGACTGTCTTCGCGTCATCCTCTGACACCCAGACATACGGGCCGCCGCGGAACAGCGTCAACATACGCAGGTTATCCTGATAGGAAGAGTGGATGCCCCATTTAGAATGCGGCGTAATCCAGTTCAATTCCAGATGTGGCTTAGAAGTGACACTCTTAGGCAATGCATTCAGCTCACCTAAATCGACCATTGGCTTGTAAGTACAGAAGCCCTCACCAAAGTCCAGCATCCACTCATGATCCTGATAAAAATGCGCACGACCAGTCAATGTACGGAACGGAATGTGCTCGTGAATGTTGGTATAGCCTGCGGTGTAAGACACATGCTCGGACTCAATGCCGGACCAGGTTGGCGCGGTAATGATTTTGCGCGGCTGTGCCTGAATATCCTTGAACGTGAATTTATCCTCATGACGACCGGCATACAGATGATGATGATCAATGCCCGTCTTTTTCGACAACGCACTCCAGGATTTATGCGCCACTTCGCCGTTAGTTTCCGGCGCCATACGCATCACTGAATCACACACCTCAATATCTTCGGCCAGTGACGGCATGCCGAACGAAACACCTGGCTCTTTCACCGTGCTGTTATGTTTTTTCAGTTGCTCATATTCACTGTCCGTATTCCAGTCAATCCCTTTGATGTTATTACCAAGCTTGGTCATCAACGGACCCAACGCAATGAACTTACGGTAAGTATCGCCATAACTACGCTCAACCAGTTTGATGATGGCCATGGTCTTGCCCGGGATCGGCTCACAGTCACCCTCTTTCCAGTTTTTCACTTCACCGAAGGGCTGTGCCAGTTCTGCCGCAGAGTCATGCTGCATCGGCAATGCAACCACTTCTTTCTTCGTTCCCAGATGCTTTTCAGCTAATGGAGAAAAAGTCTTGGCAATGGTTTTGAAAATCTGCCAGTCAGATTTAGATTCCCAGCCTGGTGACACCGCCTCAGACAACGGATGAATGAACGGGTGCATGTCGGTAGTGTTGAGGTCATTCTTCTCGTACCAGGTTGCGGTCGGCAGAATAATGTCTGAATAAGCGCCGGTTGAATTGAGGCGGAAATTGATATCTACCATCAAATCCAGCTTGCCGATGGGTGCATCTTCATGCCATGTCACTTCTTTATTACCACGCCCGGCCCCGGATTCCTGCAGTACACCGTTTTGAGCGCCCAGCAGATGTTTCAGGAAATACTCATGTCCCTTGGCAGAAGTTCCAATCAGATTAGCACGCCAGACAAACAGGTTGCGCGGCCAGTTGACTGGATTATCCGGATCGGCATACGCCACATCCAGTTCACCGGATTTCAATTGCCCAGCCACATACTTAGCTACGGAAGCTTCGTCGGTTGCACCATTTTTGAAGGCGTCTTCAGCCAATTCAATTGAGCTGCGATTAAAGTTTGGCATGGATGGCAACCAGCCCATGCGCGCTGCTTTCACGTTGTAATCGGCAATGGAATTGCCACGGTTTTTGCCTTTGCCGGCAGGCGATAACAGGCTGTCGGCATTCAGTGTTTCATAACGCCACTGGTCAGTGTGGAAATACCAGTAAGAGGTCGAGTTGGTGTGGCGCGGCGGACGGTGCCAATCCAGCGCAAAAGCAATCGGTGCCCAACCGGCCTGTGGGCGCAGTTTTTCCTGCCCCACATAGTGCGCCCAGCCGCCGCCGGTTTGCCCCACGCAACCGCACATATGCAGCAGGTTCATAATCGAACGGTAGGACAAATCATTGTGGTACCAGTGGTTAATCGCCGCACCCATAATCACCATGGATTTACCCTTGGTTTTGGAGGCGTTATAAGCAAACTCACGGCCGGTGCGCTCGATATCAGCGGCTTTCACGCCCGTCACTTTCTCTGCCCAGGCTGGCGTGTAGGCCACATCGGCATCGTTGTAATCTTTAGCCACATTACCACCACCCAAACCACGGTCTATGCCGTATTGGGCGATTTGCAAGTCAAATACGGTAGCCACCAATGCCACTTCACCATTGGCTAATTTGACTTTGCGTACCGGCACATTGCGGTATAACAGATTATCTTCGCCTTGAGTGAAATGCGGGAAACCGACGGAAACCACATCGTCACGTGCATCAATGCAGGTCAGCTGCGCCAGTGTCTCCTGCTGGTTGGCGCCGGTTTTCTCCAGCAAATTCCACTTTCCTTCTTCGCCCCAGCGGAAGCCAATTGAACCATTTGGCGCAACATACGCATTGCTTTTTTCATCGTAAACAATGGTTTTCCAGTCCGGATTGTTGGTTTCGCCCAATGCGCCATCAAAATCAGAGGCGCGTAGGAAACGGTCAGACACATAGGCGTCACCTTGCTTACGCAGCATCACCTGCATCGGCATATCGGTATATTTACGCGCGTACTCCTGGAAGTACGGGTCTTGATTTTGAATGTGGAACTCTTTCAGCGCCACATGCCCCATGGCCAGAAACGCCGCGGAATCCGTACCTTGCTTGATCGGCATCCATAAGTCAGAAAACTTGCAGAACTCGGCGTAATCCGGTGCCATCGCCACGATTTTTGCGCCTTTGTATCTGACTTCAGAAGCAAAGTGCGCATCAGGGGTACGTGTCATCGGCAGGTTGGCACCGGTGATAATAATGTAAGTCGAGTTGTACCAGTCAGCCGCCTCCGGCACGTCGGTCTGTTCGCCCCAGGTTTGTGGACTGGCGGCAGGCAAATCGCAGTACCAGTCATAAAAGGAACCGCAGGCGGCCCCGATCAAGGAGAGGTAGCGTGAGCCTGCGGCGTAAGAAATCATCGACATCGCCGGAATCGGTGAAAAACCGAAAATACGGTCTGGTCCCCATTTCTTGATCGTGTACACATTGGCAGCGGCGATGATTTCATTCACTTCATCCCATGAAGTCCGCACAAAGCCGCCCAAACCACGCACCGCGGTATACGATTTGCGTTTTTGCTCGTCGGCCTGGATCGCCGCCCAGGCATCTACCGGGTCTTTGCCGGTTTTACGCTCGGCGCGATACAGGTCAATCAAGCGACCGCGAATCAAAGGATGCTTGATGCGATGCGGGCTATATAGATACCATGAAAATGAAGCCCCGCGTTGGCAACCGCGTGGCTCATGATCGGGCAGGTCGTCGCGGGTACGTGGATAATCGGTCTGCTGCATCTCAAATGACACCAGGCCATTTTTCACAAATATTTTCCATGAGCAGCCGCCGGTACAGTTCACGCCGTGGGTGGAACGCACCACCTTGTCGTGCTGCCAGCGGTGACGGTACACATCTTCCCACTGGCGGTCTTCATTGGTGACGATGCCGTGGTTGTTGGAGAATGTTTCTTTGACTTTATCAAAGAATTTCAATCTATCCAGAAAGTGACTCATGTTTCGACTCCTTGTTGTCCGTAGGACTTAATTCGTTTTTTAATGGCTTAAGGGTTCTTGATCTCACTACCTGCTCGCAGGTAGAACCACCAGTTCAATACCAGGCACAGCGCATAGAATACGGCAAAGCCATACATCGCCATCTCGGGCGTCCCCGCCTTGATTTGCCCTTTAATCACTTCAGGAGCAATGAATGAGCCGTAGGCGGCCACTGCAGAGGTCCAGCCCAGCACGGGGCCGGCCTGAACACGGTCAAAGATGACACCCACAGTGCGGAAAGTTGAGCCATTACCAATACCCGTTGCAGCAAATAGCACGACAAACACTATTAAAAACTGAGTGAAGTAAATTTCTGGCGTGGCTGAATGATAGGCCTGCATCATAATGTAACCGGCATAGACCGAAGCAGCCACCATCACTGCGGAGATAATCTGCGTCACAATAGAGCCTCCTACTTTGTCAGAAATCCAGCCACCTACCGGACGAATCAACGCCCCTACAAATGGCCCAATCCATGCGTAGGTTAGCGCGGACGGTGCAGCAGGGTTCTTGACATGACTCCAGGTTTGGGCCGCTGCATCAAAAATATGCTGATCACCAAAAATAACGGTGATAGATAAGGGCAAAGCCATCGAAAAGCCAATGAATGAGCCAAAAGTCACCAGATAGAGCGCCGTCATTGACCATGTATGCTTGTTTTTGAAAATCGCAAACTGCTTGGCAATGTTCTCTTTCATGGTGCCGAATGCAGCCAGCTTCATCACTAGCAATGTCGTCACAATAATCAAGGGCATAGCGATCCACATATTGAGCAGACCCAGCCCGGTCGGTGCAGGCAGGTAAAAGTACAAGCCAACGATGGCGTCCTTTTACGGTGATAATAGACACGTCGGTTTGTGGGTAAGACAGGAAAAACAAGCACAAAAGTGATGTCCACAACACCCACCAGGTCACGGTATGTGCGCCAAATTTATCTGAAAAATAGCCACCTACTGCACGCAATACGCCGCCGGGGATGCTGAAAGCTGCCGCCATCATCGCTGCCATTTTGAGGTCAAAACCATATTCTCCGATATAGTACTTGGTCATCCATAGCGCCAAAGCCACATAGCCGCCAAACACGATGGAGTAATACTGGCTGTATTTCCACACTTTGGGGTCTTTAAGCACCGCCAACTGCTCACGCACGGTGATTGTTTTGCCTGCCTTGTGTGCAGGGTCGCTATAGGTGAAAAACCAGAACAGCAGCGCTGTCACTGTCATTAATACTGCATAGATCTGCGGCACCATGGCCCAGCCGTAAGCGACCACAATCAGCGGGGCTACCAGTTTGGTGACTGCTGCCCCGGTATTGCCGGCGCCGAAAATACCCATCGCCAGTCCTTGCTTGTTTTTAGGAAACCAGCGTGCGCAATAAGAAATGCCCACCGTAAATGAACCGCCGGCAACCCCCACAAACAGCCCGGTCACCAAGAACTGCCAATACTGAGTACATTGGGAAATGAGATAAATCGGAATCACCGTCGATAGCATCAGGATAAAGAACACGATGCGCCCACCGAACTTATCAGTCCACATGCCAAGCGGCAGGCGGATCAGCGAACCTGTGAGTACAGGGGTTGCAATCAGAATGCCGAATTCTGTTTCATTCAGGCCAAGCGTTTCCTTGATCGGGATGCCGATCACTGCAAACATCATCCAGATCATGAAACACACGGTAAATGCCAGTGTGCTTAACACCACTACTGACCAGGCTTTATATTGTTGCGTTGCCATCGTTCCTCTCCTACATTAATTACACAATGCAAGATTAGGCCGATAAAAACTGTATGCCTATTCTCCAGAAGGTTAGGAAAACAGCTGCATAAGAACTAGTTCTTTCGGCTAATAGCAACAGCCCATATTTAGTGTATAGTTCGGATGCGACACAATGTCGCACCCCTTTACAAGGGAAGAATAAAACATCCTTAAGGAGAATGAACATGTCATCCGACAATACCTCAAAGATTGATACACCGCCTGATCTCGAGCGCCGGAAATTCCTGAACACGGCTGCAGCAGTGGGCGTCGCGGGGACTTTTCTCTCAGCTGGATTGGTCGGCTGCAAAAAAGAAGGTGCATCAACCACTGGTGGCGCGACTGCGCCCGCCGTAGCCGGAGGCGCACACGAAGTGGCGCCTGGCCAGCTAGATTCCTACTACGGCTTATGGAGCGGCGGTCATACTGGCGATGTGCGCGTGTTGGGGCTGCCTTCCGGCCGCGAAATTCACCGTATCCCGGTATTTAACCCTGATGCACTGGTAGGCTGGGGCATCACCAATGAATCTAAAGCCGTGATGGGCACCAAGGCTGACGGCAGCCTGAAATATCATGTGGCTGATACCCACCACGTGCACGGCTCCTATAAAGATGGCACTTACGATGGCAAGTATGCCTGGGTAAACGACAAAATCAACTGCCGTATAGCACGTATGCGCTTGGATACGTTCGTCTGCGACAAGATCACTGAAATACCAATACCATGCACTGTTCAGTTGCGTGGATGCCGAAACCATGGAAGTGCGCTGGCAGGTGGAGATTCACGGCAATTGTGACCTGACCGCCACCTCTTATGACGGCAAGCTTGCCGCTACCAACCAGTACAACACTGAAGGTGGCGTAAAGTACGTGGACATGATGAGCGCAGAGAAAGATGCCTGCCTGTTCTTCAACATTGCCCGCATCGAGCAGGCTGTGAAGGACGGTAAGTTCAAGCACTATGGTGATTCTAAAGTGCCTGTAGTTGATGGCACACCTGATGCAAATAAAGACCCTAAAACAGCACTGACTGCCTATGTACCAGTGCCTAAGAACCCGCATGGCGTTAACGCCTCGCCAGATGGTAAGTATTTTATTTGCGCCGGCAAACTGTCTCCAACCGGTACGGTGATCGATCTCAGTTTGGTGCTGAAATGGTTTGATGGCGAAATAAAAAACATCTCCGAAGTAGTCGTTGCTGAAGTCGAGCTCGGCCTAGGCCCGCTACACACGGCCTTTGATGGCCGCGGTAACGCCTATACCACGCTGTTTTTGGATAGCCAGGTGGTAAAATGGAATCTGGAAAACGCCATTAAGTTCTACAAAGGCGACAAGAACGCCAAGTATGTGGTCGATCGTATCGACGTGCAATACCAGCCGGGCCACCTGAATGCCTCAATGTCCGAAACCAAAGAGGCGGACGGCAAATGGCTGGCGGTGGGTTGCAAGTTCTCCAAGGATCGCTTCCTGCCGGTTGGGCCACTGCATCCTGAGAACGAGCAATTGATTGATATTTCTGGCGACAAGATGGTGCTGGCATCTGAGCACCCGGTACGCCCAGAACCGCACGATTTCATCATCGTTAAGCGCGACATCATCAAACCGCGCCAAGTTTATAATCTGGATGAGTTCCCCAATGCAGTGAAGGATCCGAAAGAAGCCGGTGTTTTCCGCAACGGTAATAAAGTGACCGTAAAAATCACCAGCATGGCGCCAGCTTTTTCTTTGAGCGACTTCAAGGTTAAAGTGGGTGATGAAGTGACGATCATTCTGACTAATCTGGACAAGGTGGAAGATCTGACCCATGGTTTTGCGATTGAGAAATACAACATCAACTTTATCGTGAATCCGCAGGAAACCAAATCTGTTACCTTTAAAGCAGAAAAGGCAGGCATGTACTGGTGCTACTGCTCACATTTCTGTCATGCATTGCACCTGGAAATGCGTTCACGGATGTTCGTGGAAGCGTAATTTAGTGTCAATGGCATCATCCTGGGGGAGGCCTAGCCTCCCCTTTTTACCTTATAAAAGTTCAATATCCAAGGCTTTCACGGCATTTTCCCTGATAAGCGTGACCCGGTAGACCAAAGTATCAATTACACCACCCGTGTTTTCTGCGGTGCTGAATTTGCAGCACCGTTGCCCAACGATGGCCACGACATGGAAAATCCGGAAAAATACCATGCACTGTTCAGTTGCGTGGATGCCGAAACCATGGAAGTGCGCTGGCAGGTGGAGATTCACGGCAATTGTGACCTGACCGCCACCTCTTATGACGGCAAGCTTGCCGCTACCAACCAGTACAACACTGAAGGTGGCGTAAAGTACGTGGACATGATGAGCGCAGAGAAAGATGCCTGCCTGTTCTTCAACATTGCCCGCATCGAGCAGGCTGTGAAGGACGGTAAGTTCAAGCACTATGGTGATTCTAAAGTGCCTGTAGTTGATGGCACACCTGATGCAAATAAAGACCCTAAAACAGCACTGACTGCCTATGTACCAGTGCCTAAGAACCCGCATGGCGTTAACGCCTCGCCAGATGGTAAGTATTTTATTTGCGCCGGCAAACTGTCTCCAACCGGTACGGTGATCGATCTCAGTTTGGTGCTGAAATGGTTTGATGGCGAAATAAAAAACATCTCCGAAGTAGTCGTTGCTGAAGTCGAGCTCGGCCTAGGCCCGCTACACACGGCCTTTGATGGCCGCGGTAACGCCTATACCACGCTGTTTTTGGATAGCCAGGTGGTAAAATGGAATCTGGAAAACGCCATTAAGTTCTACAAAGGCGACAAGAACGCCAAGTATGTGGTCGATCGTATCGACGTGCAATACCAGCCGGGCCACCTGAATGCCTCAATGTCCGAAACCAAAGAGGCGGACGGCAAATGGCTGGCGGTGGGTTGCAAGTTCTCCAAGGATCGCTTCCTGCCGGTTGGGCCACTGCATCCTGAGAACGAGCAATTGATTGATATTTCTGGCGACAAGATGGTGCTGGCATCTGAGCACCCGGTACGCCCAGAACCGCACGATTTCATCATCGTTAAGCGCGACATCATCAAACCGCGCCAAGTTTATAATCTGGATGAGTTCCCCAATGCAGTGAAGGATCCGAAAGAAGCCGGTGTTTTCCGCAACGGTAATAAAGTGACCGTAAAAATCACCAGCATGGCGCCAGCTTTTTCTTTGAGCGACTTCAAGGTTAAAGTGGGTGATGAAGTGACGATCATTCTGACTAATCTGGACAAGGTGGAAGATCTGACCCATGGTTTTGCGATTGAGAAATACAACATCAACTTTATCGTGAATCCGCAGGAAACCAAATCTGTTACCTTTAAAGCAGAAAAGGCAGGCATGTACTGGTGCTACTGCTCACATTTCTGTCATGCATTGCACCTGGAAATGCGTTCACGGATGTTCGTGGAAGCGTAATTTAGTGTCAATGGCATCATCCTGGGGGAGGCCTAGCCTCCCCTTTTTACCTTATAAAAGTTGGTGGTAGCTATATGCATTTGTTGAATTCTGTGCGTGGTGGAATAAGTGCGCTGATGCTGGTGCTTGCATCGGCTGCATACGGCAATGCCTATGAGGCGCCGCTGCCAGTACAACTTTCCACAGATCCCGATCTATGTGCCTACGTCCCTTGTGGTGATGTTATTGCAGGTGCCGACAGTTTTTCGGAACGCAAGGGCAAACCCGCCTATGTCGAGGCCTATCGTAGCAAAAAAGATGACCATGGCGAGATTGATGACCATAAAGAAAACGGCAACTCTCAAGAAAAGGATGATCATCACGGTGAGGATGACGAGCGTGAGCTGATCGGTTACGTGTTCTTGTCCACAGACATCGTGGATATTCCTGCCTATTCCGGCAAGCCTGTGGTCACCCTGATTGGCATGGATACCAAGGGCATTATTACTGGCGCGAAAGTGCTGCGTCATAGCGAGCCGATTCTTCTGCTGGGCATTCCAGAGGGCGAGTTGACCAAGTTCATCAAGCAGTATGTAGGCAAGTTTGTCGGTGATAAGATCGAAATCGGCAAGCCACGTGAGGGGCAGAGCTATATCGGTCTGGATGCCATCACCGGTGCTACCGTGACAGTGGTCGCCCAAAACCAGGTGATGATGCGCAGCGGCGTGCAGATTGCCAGGCAGGTGGGCATTCTGAAACCTACCATACGACCCCAGGCGAAATTTACCGAGCTTGCCAAATCACCTACCTGGGACGACTTGGTTGCTGAGGGCGGCGTGCAACGCTTGCTGGTTAAGCGCGAAGATGTCGGCCTCGATGCCACCGGCACGCCTTACCTTGATTTGTGGTTTGGTTATCTGAACCAGCCCACGTTAGGCCGTGCGATTCTTGGTAAAAGCAATTATGAAAGCCTGATAGCGCGCCTTAAGCCAGACGAGCATGCGATTTTTATTATCCGTACGGGCGGCGGCGAATCATTTAAGGGCTCGGGTTTCGTGCGCGGTGGCATCTACGACCGCATCCAGGTGGCGCAGGAAATGGATACTTTCACTTTCCGTGACCTGGATTATCTCAACCTATACGGCATCGAGGCGGCGGGCGCACCCGCTTTCAATGAATCCGCCATCTTCATTATCCGTTCCAAGAGTTTCTCGGCGGCTTATCCGTGGAAATTGGTGTTTCTGGCAAACAAGATGGACAAGAGCACCGGGCACAGGACGTTTACCAGCTTCGACGCCGAATCCTGGCTACCGGATGCTTATTTGCAGGGTGGTCGTCCGGTCGTCATCGTGCCGGATCCAACCTGGCTACGTATCTGGAAGGACAAGACTTTAGGTATCGTTGCCTTTACGGCACTGTTGCTATTGATTGGTACGGTATATGCCAAACGCGACTGGCTGGTGCGGCGCTGCACCCGTAAGAATAAGCACTGGGTCGATGGCTTCAAGTACTTCGGCTGGGTTGTCAGCATCGGTTTTGTCGGTTTCGCCATGATGGCGCAGCCTTCAATTACCCAAGTACTGACCTGGTTCCATGCCCTGCTGTTTCAGTGGGAGTGGGAGCTGTTCCTCACAGACCCATTCATCTTCATCTTCTGGTGGTTCATCATCATCACCGTGTTCATCTGGGGGCGCGGTTTGTTCTGTGGCTGGCTGTGCCCGTTTGGCTCGCTGTCCGAACTATTATACAAAATAGGAGGATGGGTCGGCCTCAAACGCTTCCAGTTCCTGCTGCCGGAGCGCATCCATCACCAGCTGAAATGGCTGAAATACGCGATTTTCTATGGACTGCTGGCGGTGTCGTTCTTCTCTATGGGCTTAGCAGAAAAACTGGCAGAAGTTGAGCCGTTTAAGACCACGTTCCTGGTCGGCATGTTCAATCGCGCCTGGCCTTATACCTTGTTCGTTGCAGCTTTGCTCGGTTTGTCTATATTCACAGAGCGTCCTTTCTGCAAATACCTGTGTCCGCTGGGTGCTGCACTGGCGATTCCTACCACTTTCCGCTGGTTCGGACTCAAGCGTAAACCGGCCTGCACCACCTGCAGCGCTTGTGCCAAGGGCTGCGGTTCTCTGGCGATTAACCCGAAGGGAGAAATCGATCAGCGCGAATGCATGCTATGTCTGGATTGCATGGTCATGTATTATGACGAACATGCCTGTCCGCCGCTATCGCAGGAGCGCAAGCGCCGGGAACGCGCCGGATTGCCGTTGACACCGGTCGGTGCAGATGGCCACTACATCCCGATTATGCCTTTACCCGCTGAAGAAAAACGTTAGGAAACACCGAATGAGCACCTCTGATCTAGATCCAGATCTATTACCGCCCTATGCGGACTCGGCTCACGCCTGGCTGCTGCATGAAGCGTTGGATCACTTATGGCCATGGAGCCAGCGTGGATTTCAGCATCACAAATGGGTGCTGGCGATAGGCATTGTTCTGGCACTGGCGGTGAGCATAGTCTGGGTGCTGGCTGGGCTAGGCAGGATGACTGCCGGTGCGGTGATTGGCTGGTGGGCGGGCTGGAGTGTGTTTGAGGTCTTGATTCGCATGTACTCCAAACCTTATATCAAAGAAGGCCCCTGGTGGCAGCGCCATTATCGCCCTGCAAGTATCATGGACATGCTGTGCTACGTCTCTTTCAAAAATCTGCTTGTCGGCGCCGCGCTGTTTGTTAGCTTGAAAGCGCTCGGCTTGCTGCAAATGTGAGACTGATGTTTTTTTATCGCATTAATATTTTCTTCTTTGCGTGCCTGTGCCTCGCCGCTTTAAGCGTGCAAGCTGCCGAGTGGCATGTCGCGCCAGGGCAGCGCATTGCCGACGCCATTGCTCAGGCAGCGCCGGGCGACACCGTTCTGATTGAACATGGAAACTACCTAGAAAACCTGAAAATAGACAAGACCTTGCATCTGCAAGGCATCGGGCGGCCGACCATTTCCGGCGGACTGCTTGGCGACACCGTCCGCGTGACCGCGCCCGATGTAATGATTGAAGGCATCATTATCACCAACTCAGGTAGCGATTTGGGCAAGCAAAACGCGGGCATTTACATCCAGCCTGGCGCGCACAGAACTCAAGTGCGCAACTGTGACCTTACCTACAACTTGTTTGGCCTATGGATACAGGGCGCCAACAATGTAGTGGTGGAGCACAACAACATTACAGGTAAACGCGATTTCTTTTCCAGCCAGCGCGGTAACGGCATTCAACTCTACGACACCGAGGGCGCCAGAATTATCAGCAACAATATCAGCTTTGTACGCGATGCCATCTACGTGGATGTCTCCCACCACGCGCAGTTTCGCAACAACCGCCTGCACCACAGCCGCTATGGCACCCATTACATGAATTCATACAATAACGTATGGGAGAATAACGAGACATATCTCAACCGTGGTGGGTTAGCATTAATGGAAGTACGCAATCAGGAAGTACGCAACAACATTGCTTGGGGCAACTCTGATCACGGCATCATGCTACGTACTATTCAGGATTCGGTCATTGAGAACAATATTGTAGCCGGCAATGCGCGTGGCTTTTTTATCTACGATGCCGAATACATTACCCTGCGCGGCAACCTGGTGGTAGATAACCAGATCGGTGTTCACCTGTCAGCCGGCTCGACACGCAATTCAGTCGAAGCCAACGATTTCATTGCCAATCATGAGCAGGTGAAGTACGTTGCTTCGCGCGACGAAGCCTGGGGCGTGAAAGAGGGCAATTATTGGAGCAACTATCTAGGCTGGGATCGGGATGGTGACGGCCGCGGCGACATTCCCTATGAAGCGAACGACATGGTGGACAGGCTTTCCTGGAAGCACCCGATGATGAAACTGCTGCTTGGCAGCCCGGCAGTACAAAGCTTGCGATTGATCGCTCGACAATTTCCCCTGTTGCGCGCGCCGAGCGTGGTGGACTCTACCCCTCGTACAACACCGCAACATAGCAACTGGAGACAATGGCTTGGCAAATACTATCATTGAGGGGCGTAACATCACGCGCCATTTCGGTGCGATACACGCAGTGGATGGAGTTGACCTCGACATTCAAACAGGCGAACTATTCGGCCTGATCGGACACAACGGCGCTGGTAAGAGCACCCTGTTCAAAATGATGCTGGGCCTGCTGTCATTGAGCAACGGCGAGATTCGTATTGATGGAGAATCTGTCAGTAATAGTAATTTCCGCAATGTACGGCGTAAAATCGGTTATCTGCCAGAAAATCTGGCGTTGTATGACAATCTGACCGGTTTAGAAACGCTACACTTTTTTGCTAGATTAAAAGGTGCAGACATGCAGCAATGTGCAGCAAAACTGGAGCGCGTTGGCCTTGCCGATGCCGCAAACCGGCGTGTACGCGAATACTCCAAGGGCATGCGTCAACGTCTGGGCTTTGCGCAGGCTTTGCTGGGTGAGCCGCGCCTGTTGTTTCTGGACGAGCCGACCAACGGCCTCGATCCGGAGGCTATTCGCGAATTCTTTCTCATATTGCGCGATTTGCAGGCGCAGGGCGTTACCATGATTCTTACTTCGCACATTCTTGCCGACATTCAGGAGCGCGTGGATCGGCTGGCCATCATGAAAAACGGCAAAATCCAGAGTTGCGGCAGCGTACAGGCGCTGCGCGAAACGGTGAACCTGCCATTGATACTGGAAATAGGCGGCACGGTAACAGCTGATCAAGTGGCGCAGATGCTGGACGGCCTGCCTGTCGTTTCGATTGAGGCACGACTTGATCGTCTATGGGTGAAATTGCCGCGCGAAGCCAAGATGCAAGCACTCACAAGACTCATGACTATAGGTGACGGGATGCAGGATCTGCACGTGCGTGAACCTTCTTTAGAAGATGTATTTTTTGGACTGGCAGAATAATGATTGAATTCGCACAGATCGGCACGATTGCTGGCAAAGAATTTCGGGATCGCATTCGCAATCGCTGGGTATTGGCCATTGCAATGGTATTCGCTGCGTTCGCACTGGTGATTGCCTACTTTGGCGCTGCGCAACAAGGTGCGGTGGGCTTTCGCTCCATCGAAATCACCATTGCCAGCCTGGTCAGCCTAGTCATTTATCTGATCCCGTTAATTGCCTTGATTCTAGGCTTTGATGCCGTAGTCGGCGAGCGCGAACGTGGCTCGCTGGATTTGCTGCTGACCATGCCCATTACCCGGCTGGAGTTGATACTGGGCAAATATTTAGGGCTATCTGCCGCGCTGGCGCTTTCCACCGTGGCGGGCTTCGGCCTAGCTGGCATTGCCATGGCAAATCAGTTGGATCTGTACGCGCTGCTGAACTACAGCGGCTTCATATTAAGCTCGGTGCTGCTCGGCATGACTTTTCTCAGCTTGGCGGTGATGATCTCAGTATTTGCCACCGACCGTGCCGGGGCCTCCGGGCTAGCGATTGCTTTGTGGTTTTTCTTTGTGCTGGTGTTTGACCTGCTATTACTCGGCGCGTTAGTTGCAACGGGCGGGCATTATGGCGGTGCAATCTTTCCGTATCTGCTATTACTCAATCCTGCGGATATATTTCGCATACTGAATATTTTTAGCCTGGAAGATGTACGTACCCTGTACGGCATGGCAACGGTCTTTCCCGAAGAACTAGCCAACCCATGGTTGCTGGGCGGCATCATGCTGTTATGGATTGTCGCACCGCTTTCGATTGCCCTTTGGAGATTTAAACGATGAAATTTATGACAACAATGCTATTTAACGCCCGCCACGTCTTGCTGCTGGCGGCTGCTCTGCTGGCTGCCTGTAGTCAGCAGACGGCACAAAGCATTGCGCCGGTTGAAATAACGCGTGAAACCGCGTGCAGCCTGGATGGCATGACCCTCGCCGACTATCCAGGCCCCAAAGCTCAAATTATTTACGCCGAGACTACCGCACCGGAATACTTCTGCGACTTGATGGAAATGTTCGATATCTACCTCAAGCCGGAGCAAGCGCGCAAAGTGGATGCTATTTATGTACAAGATATGGGACAGGCTCAATGGGATGAGCCTAAAGGGCACTGGATTGATGCAAAAAGTGCCTTTTATGTTGTTGGCTCAAGAAAAATGGGCTCAATGGGGCCAACTTTCGGTTCATTTGCCAAAGAGGGTGATGCCAAAGAATTTATCAGTGCTAACGGCGGCAAAGTGTATAAATTTAGTGAAATCACACCGGATATGGCCGCACTTGATGGCGGCGCCCTGCACGATCAACACATGTAGCGCCTCAGAAAAAGCTGGTTTCCAGCGGTTATGCTACCAGCCCATGCTCTACCGCATAAACTGCAGCCTGCACGCGGCTGGCCAGATTAAGCTTACGCAGGATGCCCTGCACATGGATTTTGACGGTGGATTCCGCCAAGTCAAGTGAACGTGCGATTTCTTTATTGCTGGCGCCACGCGCCAGCATGACAATGATTTCACGCTCACGCGGCGTGAGTTTCTCAAGCCCCGCTTCGCTGGCGCTACCTTTTTGCGGCATGCGCATGGCATCCGCCAGCTTACCTGCCATTTGCGATGACATCACGGATTCGCCTGCCGCGGCGCGGCGAATGGAATCCAGCAAAAAATCGGTCTCAATGTTTTTCAACAGATAGCCACGCGCACCGGCACGCAAGGCTTCCAGCAAATCATCGGCGTCTTCAGACACTGTCAGCATAATAATTTGGCTCTGCGGCGCTTCTTCTCGCAACAAAGGAATGGCTTGCAAGCCACTGGTGCCCGGCATGTGCAAATCCAGCAGCACAACATCCGGCTTGAGTTGTTTGGCGCGCTTGACACCTTCCAGCCCATCTCCTGCCTCGCCGACCACCTCAAATCCTTCCTGGCGCTCCAGCAATAGCTTAATGCCACTGCGAAACAGCGTGTGGTCGTCAACAATCAGGACTCGAATCGGCTTCATATGGTCTGTTATTCTTGCAAGTTTTCAGGAAGTATAAGGCAAATACGTGTTCCCTTGTCAGGCTCGGCGTCAAAAGAAAGCTCCGCACCAATGCGGTGGGCGCGCTCCCGCATGATGCGCAAGCCGACATGACTGTCACCTGCATCACGGGACGCATCAAACCCAATGCCATTGTCCTGTATATCAATCACGCACTGTTCCGCACAGCCCAGCTTCACTTCTACACGGCTGGCTTTTGCGTGTTTACGCACGTTAGAAAGCGACTCCTGCACGATGTGCATAATCTGCAGCACTTGTTCTGGCTGTAACTCCGGTGCGCTGCCTTGCGCTGTGAAAACCGCCTCAATCCCCGTTTGTCCTTCAAATTTCTCCAATGCGCTGCGAATAGCTGTTTCCAGATCCGTGCTGCCAATGCGGGTACGGAAATGCACCAGCAATTCCCGCACATCATCATAGCTTTCCTGAACACCCTCGCGAATCTGCGCCAGACTCTTCAAGGCCTCTGTAATGCGGTCTTTCTGCAGATCTTCCTGCAGTAGCTGCACCTGAATATTGAGAAACGCCAATGATTGCGCAATGCTGTCATGCAACTCCTGCGCCAGCAGGTTACGTTCTTCTGAAATCGCTACTTCTTTATCCAGTGCCGCCAATTCACGGTTTTTGGCTTCAATGCTGCGTGTTTTTTCTTCCACACGCTGTTCGAGCGTAGCGTAAATGTCGTGTAGTTCACCCGCCATGCGGTTAAATCCGCCCGCCAGCTCTCCAAGCTCATCGTTGCTGGTGACAGGCAGTCGCACATCAAAATCCGCTTCTGCCATGCGTTGAATCCCTTCACGCAAGCGCATCACCGGGCGCACCACCATGTGCGAGAATAAATAAACCAGCAACACCGTCCCGACAAGCGCCAGACTCACCAGTGCGATCTGCAAAAAACGCAACAGGGTAGTGGCACGTGCATTACTATGCTCAACCATGGTCACCAGTTCATTAATGCCTGCAACAAATCGCTCCAGCATAGGCCGGTACTTCGCCATCAGAGCCTGCTGCTCAATGGCGTCTGAAGTATTGAGAACCCGCATAATATAGGGGTTGATGTTGGCATTCCACGACTGACGCAGTTGCGCCATCTGTTTTCTGACATCTGCATCCTTCGGTAAAAATAACGGCCTTTGTGGATTCCCCAATTCCAGCTCGGTCAAGGTTTTCTCAAACAAAGCGATCTCATGGTCAATATCCTGACGCAGCTGCGCTGTGGGCAGTTTTACCTGCTGCTCCAGCAAATACGCAATACGATACGAACGCATGCGCTCACGCCCTGCATCATTAATGGCCGCCGCGCCGCCTTCCAGGCGCCACGACACCAGCAAGGTTGAGCCTATCGCAACCAGTGCGACTAAAAAATAAAACACCAGCAACCCGATGATTTTGTCACGTATCTTTAGCTTCATCATAGAGCGCAGATTCCTTTCTAATCCAGCCAAATTAGTCACTTTAACATGCGCCTGAATCCAAATTTTGGATTTGACAAAACACCTTGATTCAAATCAACCAATTCAGGCAAACTAATTTTTATGTGGTGCATGCGCACACTTTCTGTGCACTTGACATATTTTCCCGCTAATCTAATTTAGCAATCATTCCATATAAAATCCAATTAATTCAAATTGATAGATCGCATACTCCAAGCTGGCACGGCAATTGCGTATAGTCAATTGATTCATCCATTTAAGTTGCCATGTTAAAAGTAATGATTGTCGATAATAACCGTGACCGCACCAAGTCACTCAAGCAATCTCTGCTTGATACCGGGTACGAAGTGATTGCGCATCTGAAAGACACGGTCAACCTGGAGGGCGCCTGCTGTGAATTGCAGCCGGATATTGTCATTATTGATACGGACTCACCTAGTCGCGACACCCTGGAAAACTTATGTGTCATGAGCATGCATCACCCGCGCCCGGTAGTGATGTTTACGCATGATGGCGATAAAGAAAAAATTAAAACCGCCACGCAAGCAGGGGTGTGTGCATATGTGGTGGGAACCATCCCCAGCGAAAGGTTGACGCCCGTGATTGATGCTGCAGTCGCCAGATTTGAGGAATTTAAACATTTACGTACCGAGTTGGCCATGGCTAAAACACAGTTGGATGAACGCAAGATTATTGAGCGCGCCAAAGGGTTGCTGATGAAACAGCGCAATCTGGATGAAGAAGAGGCTTATGGCCTATTGCGCAGCATGGCGATGAAAAAGAATATGAAGCTGGCCGATTTATCGAATCAGCTGATAGAGGCAGCCTCGATGCTGATTGTGTAGTTAAACGTTATCAAGTCAATGTGTTTACCCAAAGGCGGGATAAACACACCGTGTTAAGCGTGCCAATGACGGCGCGGTGAATTTAAACGCATAATTTAAATTTAAGTTATTGAAATATAAGACAAAGGCGTCTTAATAGCGAGGTTAGCACCCTTGCCGTTAAGGCGCTTTTTTTTGGGCAAAATTTTTAGCTAGGAGTAAAAAAATGAGTAAAGAAGTGAAACCAGATTCAACCTTAATCGACACGACCTCTGTGACCGAAGCTGCCGTGACAGAAACTCAATCCGTTGACGCAAGCCGCCGTAACTTCTTCAAACACAGCATCGCCGGTGCGTTTGGTGCAGCTGCAATGATGAACATGATGCCTGCCGGCGTCAGGAGCATGGCGTACGCCGCAGGTTCGGACGCACCTGAAATCACCGAGGTAAAAATTGGTTTCATTCCCCTCACAGACTGCGCCCCCATTGTGGTAGCTGCCGAAATGGGCTTCGATAAAAAATATGGCATCAAAATTACGCCGTCTAAAGAAGCCTCCTGGGCAGGCGTGCGCGACAAAGTTGTGAATGGCGAACTACACGCTGCGCATGTACTGTACGGCCTGATGTATGGCGTGCAAATGGGCATTGGCGGCCAGCAAAAAGATATGGCCGTGCTCATGGCGTTAAATCACAACGGCCAAGGTATTACGCTATCAAATCAATTGAAAGATAAAGGGGTAAAAGATGGCAAAACGCTTAAACGCGTGATGGCGAATGAAAACCGTGATTTCACCTTTGCGCAAACTTTCCCTACCGGTACGCATGCCATGTGGCTGAATTACTGGCTGGCGGCAAATGGCATCGACCCGGTAAAAGATGTGAAAAACATTGTGGTGCCACCCCCACAGATGGTAGCCAATATGCGTATCGGCAACATGGATGGCTACTGCGTAGGCGAGCCATGGAATGCGCGTGCCATTTACGACAAAGTAGGTTACACCGTAGCTACCAGCCAAGATATTTGGGTAGACCATCCGGAAAAAGTATTGGGCACAACCGCTGAGTTTGTCGCCAAAAATCCTAATACGGCACGCGCCATGATGATGGCGATTTTAGAGGCCAGCAAATACATTGATGCTACAGCAAACCGTGCCAAGGTAGCAGAACTGATATCTGGCAAATCCTATGTAAATGCACCAAAAGATGTAATTTTAGGCCGCTTCCTGGGTGATTACGACAACGGCAATGGCAAAAAATGGAAAGACCCTAACTACATGAAGTTTTATGACGACGGCAAAGTGCCGTTCCCGTACATATCCGATGGCATGTGGTTCTTAACACAGCACAAACGCTGGGGCATGCTGAAGTCTGATCCTGATTACTTGGGCATCGCTAAAAAAGTGAACCAGGTTGAGCTTTACAGCCAGGCCGCCAGCCAATTGGGGGTAAGTGTGCCTAAAAGCGAAATGCGCAGCTCAAAACTCATGGATGGTATTGTGTGGGATGGCAGCAACCCAGCCGCCTATGCGAGCGCTTTCAAAATCAAGGCTTAATTCTTAACGATAGGGAATAAAAATGAGCGCAATCGGGATTAAACCAGAAAGCATACAAATGATCATGCAAAAACCGGAAACATCGAAAGTCGAGATGAAAGCTGAAAAGGCTGCAAACGATGTGAATGAGCAGCCGCCAATACCTGCAACCTTAACAACAGGGACGGCAGCTAAAACGCCAAGCCAGTTTTCAATAAAAGCCAGGGTGTTTTTTCAATGGCTGTTGCCGCCAGCAATCGGGCTATTGCTGTTACTGGCAGTCTGGACATTGATTTCGCATCAGTCGCAAGGGCTGCCAGGGCCAGTATCTACCTTTAAGGCTGCGATGGTTTTGTTCAGTGATCCGTTTTATGTCAATGGTCCAAACGACCAGGGCATCGGCTGGAACATTCTTAATTCACTGCAGCGTGTGGGCTTAGGATTTAGCATGGCGGCGCTGGTGGGAATTCCGCTGGGATTTATGATTGGCCGGTTTGAGTTTTTATCACGGATGACTTCTCCCATTATCAGTCTGTTGCGCCCTGTTTCACCCTTGGCTTGGCTACCGATTGGTTTGCTGGTATTCAAAGCAGCTAATCCGGCGGCCATCTGGGTGATTTTCATCTCTGCCATTTGGCCGATGATTATTAATACGGCTGTGGGAGTGAGCAAAGTGCCGCAGGATTATATGAACGTGGCTAAAGTGCTTAATCTGAGCGAGTGGAAAATCGTCACCAAAATTTTATTCCCCTCGGTACTGCCTTACATGATGACAGGCATACGCCTATCGATTGGCGTGGCATGGCTGGTGATTGTTGCGGCAGAAATGCTTACAGGTGGCGTAGGAATCGGCTTCTGGGTATGGGATGAATGGAACAACCTGAACGTGGAACACATCATCATCGCGATTTTTGTGGTGGGTATTGTCGGCTTGCTGCTTGAACAAGGGCTGATTTTACTGGCAAAACGCTTTACTTACGAATAGCTTTTCAGATCAAAAAAGGAAACGATGATGGAAAAACATGTGCAGGAAAGACATATGCAAGAAAGATACGTACAGCTTGAAAACGTGAATATGCGTTTTGTCACCAAAAAAGGCGTCTTCGAGGCTCTGAAAAACATTAATCTAAACATTAACCAGGGCGAGTTTGTATCGATTATCGGCCACTCAGGCTGCGGCAAATCAACGGTGCTCAATTTAATTGCGGGATTACTGGAACCTACCAGTGGTCATTTGTTTTGCGCAGGACGTGAGATTGCAAAACCGGGCCCGGACCGCGCGGTCGTGTTTCAGAACCACTCGCTGCTGCCATGGCTGACCTGCTTTGAAAACGTCCATCTGGCGGTTGAGCGCGTCTTTAAGCACGAAACACAAGTGCAGCAGGACTTGCGCGTAATAGACGCGCTGGCGCTTGTCGGCTTGTCGCACGCCATGGACAAACGCCCGCATGAGATCTCCGGCGGCATGAAGCAGCGCGTGGGTATTGCCAGAGCGTTAGCGATGGAACCCAAGGTCTTATTGCTGGACGAGCCTTTCGGCGCGCTCGATGCCCTCACCCGCGCCACGCTGCAGGATGAACTGATGAAAATCATGGAAAAAACGCATTGCACTGCCGTGATGGTTACGCATGATGTAGATGAGGCCGTATTGTTGTCCGACCGGATTGTGATGATGACGAATGGACCTTCTGCCGGAATTGGCGAGATTCTGGATGTGAGTCTGCCAAAACCGCGCTACCGCCTGGAACTGGCAGAAGACCAGGATTACAACCATTTGCGCAGCGAGGTATTACGCTTTTTATACGAGCGCCATGCCAAAAAAGCAGCTTAAAAAAAAGATCAATTAACTCAACTTTTCAGGATTTTTAAATTATGTACAACTCGAAACCTTTTAAAAAACGCCTCATTACAATCAGCATATATTCAGCGATTGCAGCTTTTTCCGGACATGCTTTTGCCGAAGAAGCACCTGCACCTGAAGATGAATACACCTTTATGGATGCAGTGAAAGAAGGTAAAAATTTAACCAGTTTCAGATTACGCTATGAACATGTGGATCAGGATGGCCTGCAGCCATCGACCATTGTTGGAACAACGGCTAATCCTACAGCTAACCAGGAACTCAAAGATGCTGAAGGCCTTACTCTACGCAGCTTGATTGGCTGGCAGACAGCACCTTACAAGAACTTCAGCTTCGCCGCACAACTGATTGATGTGACAAAGTTTGTAGATAACTTCAACGATAGCACCAATAACACGCTGATTAACGGCGCTTCAAACCAGATCAGAAATGTTGAATATGCAAAAATAGTTGATCCGACCTATACTGGCATCAATCAACTTTATGTTGACTGGACCGGCCTCAAAAATACGCGCTTTCGCTTAGGCCGCCAGCAAGTTAATCTGGACAATGTACGTTTTATCGGCGACATCGGCTTCCGTCAAGTGATGCAGGTGTTTGACGGTGTTTCAGTATTAAATAAAAGTATTCCAGATACGGAAGTGTTTCTATCGCACTTTGAGCGCGTGAGACAAATCACCACCAAAAACCGTGATGAAGGTGCGCTTGAAATCGCCAACATCAAATACCGCATCTCGCCTACCGAGTATTTGATTGGCTATGGTTATTTATCCGACTTTGAGGACCTTGGATTTGGCAATGCCTGGTTCGGTGCGGGTACGCTCAACAATAACGGCAAACCCAATGCAGCCGCAGATCAGTCCAACAAAACATTTGGCCTGCGCCTCGATGGTGTTCATCCGTTCAACCCAAACTTAAGGGCACTCTATACGGCTGAATATGCAAAACAAACCGATTATCAAGGCGGTGACAGCCGTATTGATGCACATTATTACAAAGTGGGCGGCGGTGTTGGCATAGACAACTTCTCGATTCGTGCAGACCAGGAGTTGCTGTCAAGCAACGATAGCAAATATGCCTTCCAGACGCCGTTTGGTACCAATCACCTGTTTCAGGGCTGGGTAGATAAATTCCTGGCAACCCCGAGACAAGGCATTAAAGACACTTTTGTGACGGCCACTTACAAGTGGGATGACTTCCAATTTTTTGCAGATTATCACGTCATCAAATCGGATGAAGATTTTTATACCGTGGGCAGCGGCACGGCTAAAAATGGCAGTAAATACGGCACCGAGTGGAATGTGGCTGCCACATATAACATTGATAAAAACTGGATGGCCAAGTTTGAGTACGGAAAATTCAGTGAAGACGACCATTATGCTGCGGCGGCGAACACTACTGCCAATCCGGCAGGCATACGCGGCCGCATTCACGATACCGAAAAATTGTGGCTCACTGCGATGTACACTTTTTAAGTGATTATTTTTTTAGAAAAAATATCAGATATATGCAAACGCACCGTTTTGGTTCACGCCAACGGTGTGTTTGCATATTTTGGTGCAATTTTGGATGCCAGAACGCTCTAATATTGCATAACTAATTGTATTAAATACAAAAATTAATATTGGCATACTAATTGCCATAGCTACCTAGATTGTATTGTCAGGCTCAAGTAAAAAAATTATGCAAAAAACCGAATCAAAAATGCGTCTAGTGGTTGTTGGTAATGGCATGGCAGGCATGCGCGTGGTGGAAGAATTGCTCAAAATCGCGCCGGATATTTATGATATTACCGTATTCGGTGATGAGCCCTACCCCAATTACAACCGCATCATGCTCTCGCCCGTGCTGGCCAATGAGCAAACTATAGAAGACATTATTCTGAACACCCGTGAATGGTACGCAGAAAACAACATCACGCTTTACACTGGCGCACGCATCAACAAAATCGACCGCAAAAACCGCGTTGTGTATGCCGAAGACGGCACCAGCGCTGAATACGACCGCCTGCTGCTTGCTACCGGCTCCAAGCCATTCATACTCCCCATTCCAGGCAAAGACCTGGAAGGCGTCATTGGTTATCGGGACATTAAAGATACCAATGACATGATAGAGGCCGCAAAAAAGCACAAGCATGCGGTAGTCATCGGCGGCGGCCTGCTGGGCCTGGAAGCGGCAAATGGCCTGAAAATACAGGGCATGGAAGTGACTGTGGTACATAAGAATGAGTGGCTGCTGGAAAGACAGCTGGATAAAACAGCTGGCAAAATGCTGCAAAAAAATCTGGAAGCCAAAGGGCTCAACTTTTTACTGCAAAAAAATACCGAGCAATTGATCGGTAATGAACAAGGACGTGTTAAAGCGGTGCGCTTTGCCGATGGCCAGGAAATCGCCGCTGACTTGGTGGTGATGGCGGTAGGTATCCGCCCGAACTTTGCACTGGCTGAATCTGCAGGCATTTACTGCAACAGAGGCATTGTAGTGAATGACACCATGCAAACCTACGACCCGCGTATTTACGCAGTGGGCGAATGTGTCGCACACCGCGGCATTTCATATGGTTTGGTGGCACCGCTATTTGAAATGGCCAAGGTGTGCGCAACGCACCTGGCGAATTTTGGTATCGGCTTATATAAAGGCTCCGTCACCTCCACTAAATTAAAAGTCACAGGCATCGATTTATTCAGTGCTGGCGATTTCAGAAGTGATGAAGACGCTGAGGATGGACGCGAAGAAATAGTTTTACACGACGCAGTTGGCGGGGTTTACAAAAAACTCGTCATCAAAAATGACAAAATCATTGGTGGTGTGCTATATGGGGATACCACGGATGGTTCGTGGTATTTTCAAATGCTCAGAGACGGCAAGGCCATCCATGAAGTGCGTGATCACCTGATGTTTGGTCAGGATTCACTGGGCAACACGGGGCATGCAGGCCAGAACAAAGCCGCTGCCATGACTGATGAAATGGAAGTGTGCGGCTGTAACGGCGTATGCAAAGGCACCATTGTGAAAGCCATTCAGGACAAAGGCTTGTTCACTATTGATGACGTAAAAAAACAAACCAAGGCTGGTTCAAGCTGCGGCTCATGCGTAGGTTTGGTTGAACAGATTCTGGCATCTACCCTGGGTGGCGGCTATGCGCCACCGTCCACCAGCAAAGCGGTGTGCGGCTGTACAGACAAAAACCATGAAGAAGTGCGCGAAGAAATCCGCAAACATAAATACCTGAACATCCCGGACGCCATCAAAGGCATGGGCTGGCGCACGCCCAACGGCTGTGCAACTTGCAGACCTGCGCTTAATTACTACCTGCTTTCAACCTGGCCACATGAGGCGGTGGATGATCCACAATCACGCTTCATTAACGAGCGTGTTCACGCCAATATTCAGAAAGACGGCACGTATTCGGTTGTTCCCCGTATGTATGGGGGCGTCACCACACCAGACCAGCTGCGTAAAATTGCCGATGTGGCCGACAAATATGCCGTGCCAATGGTGAAAGTGACAGGCGGCCAGCGTATCGATTTGCTCGGCGTAAAAAAAGAAGATCTGGTCGATATGTGGAAAGACCTCGACATGCCTTCCGGTTATGCTTATTCCAAGGGTATCCGTACTGTCAAAACCTGTGTCGGCTCTGAGTTCTGCCGCTTCGGCACACAAAACTCAACGCAGATGGGCATTGACATTGAAAAAGCCTTCGATCACATGTGGGCGCCGCATAAAGTGAAATTTGCCGTATCTGGCTGCCCACGCAACTGTGCTGAATCCGGCATTAAAGACGTCGGGATTATCGGCGTGGATTCAGGCTGGGAGATTTACGTGGGCGGCAACGGCGGTATTAAAACCGAGGTTGCGCAATTCCTGTGCAAAGTCAAAACACATGATGAAGTGCTGGAATACTCGGGCGCATTCATTCAAATCTACCGTGAAGAAGCGCGCTATTTAGACCGCACTGTACACTGGATTGAACGCGTAGGTCTGGAATACGTAAAACAGCGCGTACTGGAGGATACTGAAGGCCGCAAAGCCGCTTACGAGCGCTTGCTGTATGCTCTGCAGGGCGCGGTCAACCCTTGGGCTGAACGTGTGGAAAAACGTGAGCAGCATAAAGAGTTTGAAACCATCACCATTTAAAAAACATTGTTTTAATATCAGGAATGACAATATGAAAAGTAGTTTTTGGCAAGCCGGGCACAAACCCACCTTATTTTCAGCGTTTTTGTATTTTGATTTGAGTTTTATGGTGTGGGTGTTGCTTGGCCCCCTGGCCGTTCAAATGGCGACAGATTTGCAACTCTCGCCATCACAAAAAGGGTTAATGGTAGCGACACCAGTGCTGGCAGGCGCACTGTTGCGCATTGTGATGGGTGTGCTGGTTGATCAAATCAAGCCAAAAATGGCAGGTTTAATCGGCCAGGTGATTGTTATCTTGAGTCTGCTCGTCGCCTGGTTCCATGGCATTCAAACCTTTCAACAGGCTTTAATGCTGGGCATAGGCCTGGGCTTTGCCGGCGCGGCATTTGCCGTGGCACTGCCGCTGGCAAGCCGCTGGTATCCGCCAGAGCATCAGGGCACGGCTTTGGGCATTGCAGGTGCAGGCAACTCAGGCACTGTATTCGCAGCGTTATTTGCTCCCGGCCTGGCCGTAGCCTATGGCTGGAACAATGTGTTCGGCCTGGCGTTAATTCCGCTCGGCATTGCCATGCTGGTCTACCTGGTTTTCGCAAAAGATAGCCCCGAAGCGCCACCAGCCAAATCCTTAAGCCAATATCTGGCCATTCTAAAAGACAAAGACGCATGGTGGTTTATGTTTTTCTACAGTGTCACCTTTGGCGGCTTTGTCGGTTTGGCGTCGTCGCTCACCATTTACTTTAACGATTTATACCATCTGGGCCCTGTGGTTGCGGGTTATTGCACCGCCGCAGCCGTATTTGCAGGCTCGCTTGTACGCCCGGTTGGCGGCATGATTGCTGACCGCATCGGCGGCATCCGCACCCTGCTCGTGATGTACGCGATTGCTGCAGTATTGTTATTTGTCATGAGTTTTGGTCAACCAACCTATCAATTAGCATTAGCCATTATCATTCCCGTGATGGCAGTACTGGGCATGGGTAACGGCGCGGTATTTCAGCTAGTGCCGCAACGCTTCCGAAAGGAAATCGGCGTGATGACAGGCTTGGTCGGCATGGCAGGCGGCATAGGCGGCTTCTATCTGGCGGCGAGTTTGGGCTACTTTAAACAGACCACAGGCAGCTACCAGGCTGGTTTGATGATTTTCGCAGGGCTTGCTGTGTTGGCCATTATCGGCTTAAGCGGCGTAAAAACACGTTGGAGAACGACTTGGGGTAGCGCAGCGGCCACCTCTGCGAAGGTGTAAACTAGCGCGATGTCGCTTCAATTTGAAATTGGGCAATCCAGCCTGACCGGGCCGCGGACGCGTAACGAAGATTATGTTGGTGTTGTCACGCCCAGCAACGAGCAATTAAGCATCAAAGGCGCGCTCATTGCCGTGGCCGATGGCGTAAGCGGCAGTGCGGGCGGCGGTGAAGCCTCCGAGATGACGGTACGCACGGTTTCTACCGATTACTACGCCACACCGGACACCTGGGAGCCGCCCACAGCGCTGGAGAAAGTCATTACCGCCGCGAACCGCTGGCTGATCTCGCAGGCCAATGCCAACCGCGATATGGCCGGCATGGCGACCACACTTTCATTGCTGGTAATACGCGGGCAACGCTACTATTTGGCGCATGTAGGCGATACGCGTATTTATTTATTGCGCGATGGCGCCTTAAAACAACTCACGACGGATCATGTCTGGGACAGGCCTGATATGCGCCATGTACTCAAGCGCGCCGTCGGTTTGGATGCGCATCTCGCGATTGATTTTGCCGAAGGCGCATTGCAAGCCGGCGATGTATTTACGCTGCTCAGCGATGGCGTATGGGAAACACTGGGCGATAAAGCCATCCACGAAAGCCTGTTAAAATTTAACAGCGTCAAGATGGTTGCCGAGCGTCTGACCCAGACCGCGCTAGACCAGCAAAGTGCCGATAACTCCACCGCAGTGGTGGTTAAAATCAACGCGCTTGGCGCAGATACGCTGGCAGAGCGCATCGCGGGCGGCAAACATCTCGCGCTGCCGCCAAAACTCGGCGCTGGCGAAATGATTGATGATTTTGAAGTGGTTGAACTGCTGCATGAATCGCGCGCCAGCCTGCTTTACAAAGTACGCAAAACGGACACCAAACAGCTTTTTGTGCTGAAAACCCTGCAGCCATTGCTGGCGAATGATGCAGAAAGCAGCAGCGGCTTGCTCAACGAAGAATGGCTGGGCAAGCGTGTGGTATCGCAGTACGTGCCGCAAGTGTTACCGCTTTCGATGGAAAAGCGCAGCAAGCTTTATTTCGTCATGAGTTGGCACGAAGGTGCAACTTTGCAGCAGCGGCTAGATAGCGGGCATTACTTTACCGCCGCGGGCGTCGCAAAAATTGGCATCGACATGATGCGCGGCATTGGCGCACTGCACCGGCTAAGCATTATTCATCGCGACATTAAGCCTGCCAATATTCATCAGGCCAGCGACCAGCGTTTGCGCATTCTGGATCTGGGCGTAGCGCTCAGTACAGGCACTGAAATCATTGGCAACGATCCAGATCAACCCCTGCAAAACCCGGGCACCCCGAGTTTTATGGCACCGGAACAGTTTGACGGTGTAGTGGCCAACCCGCAAACCGATATTTATGCCGCGGGCGTGACGCTTTACCATCTGCTGACGCGCAAATATCCGTACGGCGAAATTGAGCCGTTCCAGCATCCCAAGTTTGGTGAACCAACGCCACTGACGCGCTACCGCCCGGACATTCCCTACTGGCTGGAAAATATCGTGCTGAAAGCGGTTGCTCGTGACCCAAAGTTACGCTTTGAAACCGCAGAAGAAATGCTGCATGCGCTTGAGGTAGGCGAGTTAAAACCTATTTTGGCCCCTGCCCGCACGCCTTTGATTGCGCGTGCAAGGCTGGTCAAATGGCAATGGATCGCCATTTTTTCGTTCGTGTTGAATTTGTTGTTAATTTATTTACTAATGGTTTCATAAAACTATTGGCAATTTCGTAAGGTTAAAAAATATGAGTAACTGGGTAAAAGTAGCACCGCTGGAAGACATTCCTAAACTGGGCGCGCGCGTTGTGCGGACTAAAAACAAACAGGCTGAAGTCATTGAAATCGGCGTATTCCGTACCGATGATGACCGCATTTTTGCCATCAACAACACTTGCCCGCATAAGGGTGGGCCTTTGTCGCAGGGTATTGTATACGGAGATAAAGTAGCTTGCCCATTGCATTCCTGGAAAATCAGCCTGGTGGATGGCAAGGCCGAGGAACCGGATGTCGGCGAAACGGCTTGTTTCAATACCAAAGTTGAAAATGGTGTGGTTTATTTAGAGCTTAAAGATTAGGCGCTTTAAGATTGGAAGCTTTGATTAAAGAAACAAAATCCACTTGCTGCTACTGCGGCGTGGGCTGCGGCGTGATTATTGAGTCCAAGATTGAAAATGGTCACAACAAAATTATCCACGTAAAAGGCGACCCTGATCACCCCGCCAATTTCGGGCGTTTATGCACCAAAGGCGCAACTCTGCACCTTACTGCAACGCCTGATAACCGTGTACTTTACCCGGAGATGCGCTTGATGCGAGACGCGCCGCGCAAACGCGTTTCGTGGGATGTGTCGCTGGATTATCTGGCAGAAAAATTTGCACAGACTATAGAAAAACACGGGCCTGATTCCGTTGCCTTTTATATTTCAGGCCAGCTGCTTACCGAAGATTACTACGTGTTTAACAAGCTCGCCAAGGGCTTGATCGGCACCAATAACGTCGATACCAACTCGCGCTTGTGCATGAGCTCTGCGGTGGCAGGCTACAAGGCCACGCTGGGCGCGGATGCGCCGCCGGCCTGTTATGATGACATTAACTATACCCAATGCCTATTCATTGCAGGCAGCAACACTGCATTTGCGCATCCGATTATTTTCAGGCGCATCGAAGACGCGAAAACCAAAAATCCTGACATGAAAATTGTGGTGGTGGACCCACGCCGCACGGATACCGCACAAATGGCGGATTTGCATCTGGCGATTCACCCCGGCACCGATGTCGCCCTGTTTAACGGCTTGCTGCACGTGATGCTGTGGGAAGGCTTGCTGAATATGGAATACATCCACAAGCACACCACAGGCTTTGAGGCGCTTAAGGAAACCGTGCGCGAATACACGCCTAAAATGGTGGCAGATATTTGTGGCATCCATGAAAAGGACATCATCCAGGCCGCCAAATGGTTTGGTTCAGGGCCCACGCTTTCCATGTATTGTCAGGGCTTGAATCAATCCATTCACGGCACAGATAAAAATGCCGCCTTGATTAACCTGCACTTGGCCACGGGTCAAATCGGCAAGCTGGGAGCTGGCCCATTCTCGCTCACAGGGCAGCCTAACGCCATGGGCGGGCGCGAAGTCGGCGGCATGGCCAACCTGCTCTCAGCCCACCGTGATTTGACCAATGCCGACCACCGCGCAGAGATCGCCAGTTTGTGGGGTATAGAATCCGTGCCGGAAACCCCAGGTAAGACTGCTGTGGAAATGTTTGATGCAGTTAAAAATGGCGACATCAAAGCCATCTGGATCGCCTGCACCAACCCTGCGCAATCCATGCCGGATTTGAATAACGTGATCGCCGCCCTGAAAAATGCAGAATTCGTCGTCGTGCAGGACGCTTTCAATAATACCGAGACTTGCCAATATGCCGATGTACTGCTACCCGCCAGCACATGGGGCGAAAAAGCAGGCACAGTGACCAATTCTGAACGGCGCATTACCCGTGTCACCTCGGCGGTAGCGCCACCTGCGGAAGCTAGACATGACTGGGATATTGTAGTGGATTTCGCGCAGCGCCTGGAAATTCAGCTCTCTCGAACCGTTAAGCTGTTCCCTTACCAGGATACGGAAGCCATTTTCAATGAGCACCGCGAAACCACGCGTGGACGTGATTTGGACATTACAGGGCTAAGTTACGACATCCTGACCCAGCAAGGGCCGCAGCAATGGCCGTTCAAAACGGGTGCGCATCGCGGTGCCGCACGTTTGTATACCGATGGTGTGTTTCCGACGGCTGATGGCAATGCACGCTTTGCCAATGTCAGCTACAAAGGCACTGCGGATAAAACCGATGCACGCCACCCCCTGCACTTGCTCACGGGCCGTCTGCGGGACCAGTGGCACGGCATGAGCCGCACCGGGCGTGTCGCGCAGCTTTATAATCATGAAGAAGCGCCTGTGCTGCATATGAATGCAGACGACATGCAGCGCCGCCAGATTAAAAACGGCGACATCGTCAAGGTGCAAAACAAACGCGGACAAATCATACTCACGGCCGAAGCATCGGACGAGATACAACCCGCGCAGACCTTTATCGCCATGCATTGGGGCGAACAGTCGATGCATGGCCTGGGCGTGAATGCTCTCATGCCGCCCGCATTTGATAAAACTTCAAAACAACCCGAGCTCAAACATACAGCGGTTAAAGTAGAAAAACTGGATTTGCCCTGGCACATGACGGTGATGCGCCGTTGTGACAATCTGGAACAATTGGAAAAAATCCGCACCCTGCTGCCACACTTTACTTATGCCAGTTGCGGCTTGTTTGGACGCGCAGTTGAGCAACACTTGGGCATGCTGATTTTGCGCGCCGCGCACGAAACAGCGGTGGATGCTGACCTGGTTGCAACCATTGATACGATTTTAGGCATGACCGAAGACGTGCCCTGCCTGAATTACAGCGATGCCAAACGCGGCATTTCCAAGCGTATTCTAGTGGAAGAAGGTCATGTCACAGGCGTACGTCTGGTGGGCGAAACCCTCGCGACCGAGTGGCTCAAGGAGGTGATGACTTCGGGGCAATTAAGCGATGAATTGCGCCGCTGGGCACTTGCGCCTTTAAGCGCGCCACCCACAGGCCAGCACGGACGCGGTAAAATTGTATGCAACTGCCTGGATGTATCGCAAAATGAAATTATCGAGAATATTGAAATGGGTGCGGATTTGATTACCTTACAAAACAAGCTCAAATGCGGGACGGAATGCGGCTCCTGCATGCCGGAACTCAAACGTATCATTCAAACTTACCGCAAAAACTAGCGCTTTACTTTAACGAATCATCAACCGGAAATGCAAATAAAGCGCGTCACTAAACCAACGCACTGTTTTTAGCGCATACCCGGGAATTTTCCGCCCATCATGCCGCCCAGGCCGCGCATCATCTTGGCCATGCCGCCTTTGCTGAACATTTTCATCATTTTCTGGGTTTCTTCAAACTGTTTCAGCAGGCGGTTGACCTCTTGCACTTGCACGCCACTGCCATCGGCGATGCGCTTTTTACGGGTGGCTTTGATCAGCTCGGGTTTTCTACGTTCCAGCGGAGTCATGCTGTTGATGATGCCTTCTATGCGGCGCAGCGATTTATCCGCGTCTTCGTTATTCACCTTAGCCGCCATGCTGGCCATTTGCGCAGGCATTTTATCCATCAGCGCGCTCATGCCGCCCATTTTGCGCATTTGCGACATCTGGCTTTTAAAATCTTCCAGATCAAACTTGCTGCCCGATTTGATTTTATCGGCAACTTTCTGCGCCTCTGCCAGATCGACTTTTTTATGCGCCTCTTCAATCAAGCCCAGCACATCGCCCATGCCGAGAATACGGCCTGCCATGCGGTCGGGATGAAACGGCTCCAGTCCATCCACCTTTTCGCTCACACCGATAAATTTAATCGGTTGACCTGTTACGTGCCGCACCGAGAGCGCCGCACCGCCGCGTGCATCACCATCCAGCTTGGTGAGCACCACGCCGGTCAGCGGCAGCGTATCGCCAAAGGCCTTGGCGGTATTCACCGCATCCTGGCCCTGCATGGCATCTACCACGAACAAGGTTTCAATCGGATTAAGCTGCGCGTGCAAGGCTTTGATTTCCGCCATCATGGCTTCATCGATGCCCAAGCGGCCCGCGGTGTCAAATATGACCACATCGTAATAATTCTTTTTGGCATGTTCGAGCGTTTGTGCCGCAATTTCACTTGGCTTCTGGTTGGCATTGCTGTCAAAACAGTCAATCTCAAGCTGCTTAGCCAAAGTCTGCAGCTGAGTTATCGCGGCTGGGCGGTACACGTCGGCACTCGCCAGTAGCACTTTCTTTTTTTGTTCTTTTAATAGTTTGGCCAGTTTGGCAGAAGTGGTGGTTTTACCCGAACCCTGCAAACCCGCCATGAGGATGATCGCAGGCGGCACGGCCGCAAGATTCAAGCCGACATTGGCTTTACCCATCAACGCCGTCAATTCGTCATTCACCACCTCGATCACGGCCTGGCCCGGCGTCAGGCTTTGCAATACCTCTTTGCCTTGTGCGCGCTCTTTGACCTTGGCGATAAATTCCTTCACCACTGGCAGGGCGACATCGGCCTCTAGCAACGCCATGCGCACTTCACGCATCGCATCGGCAATGTTTTCCTCTGTAAGCCTTGCCTGACCACGCAGATTTTTGATGACGCCTTGCAAGCGGCCGGTTAAATTTTCTAACATGCTTTGTTACCTTAATTGATTTTGCTTAATTGAATCTTTAGATTTTACATGAAGCTATTATAATCGCGTCATTTTTAAGCCATAATTGCATTATGCAAAAACTAATTCCCTATCTGGTGGTAGCGTTTATCTATTTGGCCGTAGCAGCCGATTTCTGGCGCGGCGCAAAGGCGGCCACCCACGGTCATTCGCTCAACCTGCACTCCGCCATGATCGCCTTGGGCCTGTTAATCCATGGCTGGCTGCTGTACCAGGGCATTTTCAACCAAGGCTTTAATTTAGGCTTTTACAACGCGCTTTCGGCCATATTCTGGCTGACCGTGCTGGTTTACTGGCTTGCTAATTTGAAGCATGAGTTGCACAGTTTGCAGGCTTTTGTCTTGCCGCCTGCGGCTTTGTTTGCGCTACTGCCGGCCTTTGAGGTGAGTGATCACTATCTCCCAGTGGAAATACAGCCTTTATTCATCGCGCACATCAGCATTGCATTACTGGCATACAGCCTGTTCACCTTTGCCGCTTTGCATGCGCTACTCATGGCAATTGCCGAACGCAGCTTGCACAACAAACCCAGCATCATTAAATTGCCCGGCTTTCCACCACTGCTGGTGATGGAAAGTTTGTTGTTTAAAGTGATTAAAATCGGGTTTATGCTGCTGACTTTTACCTTGATCAGCGGCATGCTGTTTTCGGAACAGATTTTTGGCTGGCCCATGCAATATACCCATAAAACTATATTTTCAATTGCCTCATGGTTTATCTACGGCTGGCTGCTGTATGGACGCTATCAATACGGCTGGCGCGGCAGCAAGGCGATTAAATTAACACTGACTGGCTTTGTGCTGCTATTGCTGGCCTACGTGGGCACTAAGTTTATATTGGAAGTATTGCTGCATCGCTAGCTCCAGCCTCGCCCTGCCAGATTTTATCGCAAACTGATCTGAGGCCAGGCCTGCTCTTCCGCATACTCGGTTAAAATCGCATCGGCGTCTACCGCCACCGGGTTGGTCACCAGCTTCATCAGCGGCAGATCGTTATGCGAGTCGCTATAAAAATAGCTGGTTTCAAAATCGCTTAATTGTTTTCCGCGCTCTGCCAGCCACTGATTGAGGCGGATTACTTTACCTTCTTTATAAGTGGGTACACCGATTACGCCGCCGGTATATTCACCATTCACCATTTCCGGGTCGCTTCCAATCAAATGCTCAACGCCATAGGCAGTGGCGATCGGCTTGGTCACAAAACTATTGGTGGCAGTAATGACCACGCACAAATCACCCGCTGCTTTATGTTTATTTACCAGGTCCTGTGCTTTTTGCGTCATCATCGGACGAATCACTTTTTGCATATACTTCTGATGTAATTGGTCTAAGAATTTTTTGGAATGCTGTGACAGCGGTTGCAGCTGAAATTTCAAAAATTCCATGATATTCAAACAGCCATTTTTATAATCCGCATAAAACTGCTCGTTACGGTCGTGGTGCGTCTTGGCGTCCAGCAAGCCTTCGGAAATTAAAAACAGACTCCAATTGTAGTCACTGTCGCCTGCCAGCAAAGTATTATCCAGATCGAATAAAGCTAAATTTTGTTTGTTTTGTTTCATATTAAATTTCATTATTTTTTACGGTAAGCACTAAATACACGCCCGCCAGAATCACTGCAAGCGCCATATATTCCAGAAAGATGACATGTTCATTCGCGAACCAGATGCCTACCGCAAACGCCACTACCGGATTCACGAACGTATTGCTGCTGGCCACCAGCGGGCGCACCGTTTTAAGCAAATACTGGTACGCGCTATAAGCCACCAGAGAGCCTAACACCACTAAAAACAGCATCGCCCCCCAGGATTTTGCGCTAATGCTTTGCGGCCAGGCTTCACCCCACATCGCGCTCACAGCAAGCAATGCCACACCACCCACCAACATTTGACACGCCGCGCCCATCAATCCTTGCGGCATGGCTAAATGCTTACCCCACACCGAGCCAAACGACCAGCTGGCGGCTGCAAAGATCAGCAAGAGCGCGCTTATGATGTCGCCATGCAGGCTGCCACCCAAATTAAGCAACACAATTCCCGCTAACCCGATCGCAATACCCAGCCACTCCTGACGGGTGATTTCATGCCCCCAGATGGAGGAAAAAACCGCCATCCAGATGGGCGCAGTGGCGATAGAAAGCGCTGCCACGCTGGAGGATACGGTTTGCTGCACGTAACATACCGTTCCGTTACCCAGTGCCGGCAGCAAAATGCCCACGGCACCCGCACCAAGCCATTGCTGTTTATTGGGGCTGGTAGCGCCCAGATAACGCATAACCCCGTATAAAATCAATCCCGCCACCGTAAAACGTACCCCTGCCATCATGAACGGCGGAAAGCTCTCGATACCGAAACGAATAGCCAGATAAGTCGAACCCCAAATGAAATAGGTGCAGAACAGCGCTGACGCAATCAGCCACGTTTGATTTCTAGTATTCAATTATGCGTATTAATCAGACTTGGGGGTGCGCACGTTCAAGTTTTGAGTGAAGCTTATTCAAGCCATTCAAATACGCCTTGGCCGATGCAATCACAATATCGGTATCCGCGCCCTGCCCGTTGACAATACGGCCGCCCTTGGCCAAACGCACAGTCACCTCGCCTTGCGCATCGGTACCGCTGGTGATGTTATTCACCGAGTACAATTGCAACTCGGCACCGCTATTTACCATGCGCTCAATCGCCTTGAAACTGGCGTCTACAGGGCCGCCGCCGTCGGCTTCAGCGCGTTTTTCCACGCCGTTTTCGCTTAAGGTGATGATGGCATGTGGGATTTCACCTGTTTGAGAGGCCACTTGCAAATAGACAAGCTTGTAATGTTCTTTCGTCTCGCTCACAAACTCGTCGCTTACAATGGCATGCAAATCTTCATCGAAGATTTCCGACTTCTTATCGGCCAATTCTTTAAAACGTGCAAACGCAGCATTCAATGCATCTTCAGACTCTAACTCAATGCCAAGCTCTTTCAAACGCGTTCTAAAGGCATTACGGCCGGACAACTTGCCCAAGGTCAATTTATTGGCATTCCAGCCCACGTCTTCAGCACGCATGATTTCGTAAGTCTCGCGATGCTTCAATACGCCGTCCTGATGGATGCCGCTCTCGTGCGCAAATGCGTTGGCCCCCACAATCGCCTTGTTGGGCTGCACGGGGTAACCGGTAATGGTGGAAACCAATTTGCTGGTCGGGACGATTTGCGTGGTATCGATGCGCGTATCCAAGTTGAATATGTCACGGCGGGTTTTAATCGCCATCACCACTTCTTCCAAACTCGCATTACCCGCACGTTCCCCCAAGCCGTTGATGGTGCATTCCACCTGACGCGCGCCGCCCATCACAGCCGCTAATGAGTTGGCCACTGCCATGCCCAAGTCGTTATGGCAGTGGGTTGACCACACCACTTTGTCGCTATTCTTGACGCGCTTGATGAGCGTGGCCATGCGCTCACCCCACGGTGCGGGAACACTGTAACCAACGGTATCTGGTACATTGATCGTGGTGGCGCCCGCCTCGATCACTGCGTCAAAAATGCGCACCAAAAAATCAATGTCCGAGCGTACGGCATCTTCTGCCGAGAACTCCACATCAGGCGTGTATTCCAATGCCCATTTCACTGCCTGCACGGCACGCTCCACCACCTGGTCTTCGGTCATGCGGAGTTTGTTTTCCATGTGGATTTTGCTAGTGGCGATGAAGGTATGGATACGGCCATTCTTTTCATCATGCTGCATGGCAGGTGTAATCGCCTCCCCCGCGCGGCGCACGTCGTTCTCGCTGGCGCGCGCAAGTGAGCACACGGTAGAGTTGTGAATCAAACCTGCAATGGTGTGAATGGCATCGAAATCACCCGGACTAGCTGCCGCAAAGCCGGCTTCAATCACATTTACACCCAATTTTTCAAGCTGGCGCGCAATGCGGATCTTTTCTTCTTTGGTCATGGCTGCGCCCGGGCTCTGCTCGCCATCGCGCAAGGTAGTATCAAAAATAATAATCTGGTTAGTCATTTTTTTTCCTAATTCAATAGATGGATTTTACCCGCTACGTGTAAAAACGGCGAGTGCGAAAATACTTAAATTGGGGATGTTATTAGTGTGCGCTGGCGCGCAGCAAGACGAGGCTTAACAACAAGCCTGCGGTCAAAGGTAAAAGTCGAATTGTGAATTCATTCAACATGGTACGAGTATAAATATTTATCAGCGTTTTATCAAGCTATTCGCCATTATCCAGTATTGCCTGGCCTGCGGATTCGTGATTTTGCCCACAAAAAATAGCCCGAAAGCGCATACACCAATACGACGGTAAACAAGACTTCCGGCGGACTGTATGAGATCAGCACAAACATCAAAACAATAGCCAAAATCGCCACGAACGGCACGCTTTCTTTTAAGTTAATGTCTTTACCGCTATAGAATTTCAAATCAGAAACCATGCTGCCCGCCGCGAAAACAGTCAAGCCCCACGCCATCCACTTCATTTGAATTGCGCCAAAAAAAATCTCGCGACCGCTTACACCGTATTCATATGCCACCCATACAAAGCCCGCTATCAAGGCCGCCGCCGCCGGGCTGGGTAAACCCTGAAAATAGCGCTTATCCTGAAACGCATCATCCAATTTGGTATTAAATCGCGCCAAACGCAAAGCCGCGCAAGCGCAATATATAAAGGCAGCAATCCAACCTAATTTGCCCATCGGCTTTAGCGCCCACACATAAATAACCAGGGCTGGTGCTACACCGAAAGAAACCATATCAGACAAGCTGTCGTACTCGGCCCCAAACGCGCTTTGCGTATTTGTCATGCGCGCAACGCGGCCATCTAGTCCATCCAATACCATGGCAATAAAAATCGCAATCGCTGATTGTTCAAAATTGCTGTTCATGGCCTGCACAATGGCATAAAAACCCGCAAATAAAGCGGCTGAGGTAAACAGGTTCGGCAACAGATAGATGCCGCGAGCGCGCAAGCTGACATCATCAGTGGCACGGCGTACAAGGCGTTGTTTAGGTTCTGCCATAGTTTGTGCGGTAAGTTGATTTAACAGATTAACTGAAGTATAGCAAAACGCCTCAAATTACCAAGATAAAAGCTTAACAAAGTCTAAAGTATAGCAAAGCCGATATGATAATATCGCGGCTAATTCATTAGTTGATTATCATGCAATTTACATTACACAAAACAGATGGCCTCGCCCGCCGCGGCACACTGACGCTTGCGCACGGCACGGTAGAAACCCCAGCTTTCATGCCTGTTGGCACCTACGGCACGGTAAAAGCCATGTCGCCATTAGAACTAGAAGAAATTAACGCGCATATCGTGCTGGGCAACACCTTTCATCTATGGCTGCGCCCAGGTTTGGACGTAATTGCGGCACATGGCGGCCTGCACAAGTTTATGGGCTGGGATAAGCCCATCCTCACCGATTCCGGAGGCTTTCAGGTATGGAGTCTGGGCGATTTAAGAAAAATCAGCGAAGAAGGCGTGAAGTTCCGCTCGCCCATTAACGGCGACAGCTGCTTTTTAACACCGGAAGAATCCATGCGCATTCAGAAAGTGTTGAATTCTGACATCGTGATGATTTTTGACGAATGCACACCCTACCCCGCCACTCACAAACAAGCCAGCGACTCGATGCAGCTTTCGTTGCGTTGGGCAAAACGTAGCAAGGACGCGCACCAAGGCAATAACAATGCGCTTTTCGGCATCATCCAGGGCGGCATGTATGAAGATTTGCGTGATATCTCGCTGAACGGGTTAACCGACATTGATTTTGACGGTTACGCGATTGGCGGCTTGTCCGTTGGTGAACCGAAAGAAGACATGTTGCGCATTCTTGCCCACACGGCACCAAAAATGCCGCAAAACAAACCGCGTTATTTAATGGGCGTGGGCACGCCGGAAGACTTGGTGGACGCAGTAACTCAGGGCATTGATATGTTCGATTGCGTAATGCCCACCCGTAACGCACGCAACGGCTGGCTGTTCACGCAATATGGCGATGTCAAAATCAAAAACGCCAGCTATAAACACGATACACGCCCGCTGGATGCCGATTGCAGCTGCTACACCTGTCGCAACTTTACCCGTGCCTATCTGCACCATTTGCACAAAGTTGGCGAGATTCTGGGCGCACGCCTCAATACTATTCACAATTTGCATTATTACCAGTTTTTAATGCAAGGCATGCGCAGTGCGATTGAAGCCGGCACGTTTGAAAGCTTTAAAACAGAATTTAAAACAAAACGCTCGCAACTAGGCTCACAGCAATAATCAGCGCAAGTCTGTGTTAAAATTCGCCGTTGATTTAAAAATAAACTTTAATTAGGAATTAAACCATGTTTATTAGCAATGCATATGCGGCACCAGCCGCTACAGGTAGTGATTTAATGAGTTTTTTGCCCATCGTGATCATTTTTGTTCTGTTTTATTTCATGCTGATTCGCCCGCAAATGAAACAGGCCAAACAGCACAAAGCGATGATTGATGCGCTAAAAGCAGGCGATGAAGTCGCCACCGCTGGTGGCGTGATTGGCAAAGTCACCAAAGTGGGTGATAACTTTGTAAGCGTCGAGATTGCTGCCAACACGGTAATCAACGTGCAAAAACATTCAGTGCAAACCCTGTTACCGCCCGGCACTTTAAAATCAATCTAGCACAGCCATCTAACTCTTTTTTCAGCATTAATCGAGCCGCGTTATGAACCGCTACCCTACCTGGAAGTATATTCTTGTTGCTGTCGTCATTTTAATTGGCCTGTTATATACCATCCCCAATTTTTATGGCGAATCTCCGGCTGTGCAAGTCAGTCCGGCAAAAGCTACGCTGAAAGCCAACCCTGAGCTGCTGAAAAAAGTAGAAGCAACATTACAGCTTGCCAACATTAAGTTTAACGGCATATTTTTAGATGCGAGTGGCGTAAAAGTACGCTTCGAGAACCCGGAAGAACAAATCAAGGCCAAAGACAAACTGATTGCCAATTTGGGTAAAGATTACACGGTCGCTTTAAATTTACTGTCACAAACGCCAAACTGGTTATTGGGCATCGGCGCCAAACCCATGTATCTGGGTCTGGATTTACGCGGTGGCGTGCACTTTCTGTTGCAAGTTGACATGAAAGCCGCGCTGGATAAGGCAGCGGAAAGCAGCGTTGGCGATTTCCGCACTGCGCTGCGCCGTGAAAAAATCAATTATTTTGGCATTGCGCGCGATGGCCAGAAAGTAGAAGTGAAATTTGAGAGTGCGGACGAACTTGAAAAAGCGCAGAAAATACTGGGCAAAGACTATCCGGATTTAACCTACAACAGCGCTAAAAGCGGCAAAGAGCAAGTGCTGATTGCCACCATTGGCGACGCAACCAAATTAAAGATTCAGGAGTTTGCGCTCAAGCAAAACCTGCAGACACTGCATAACCGGATCAATGAACTTGGCGTTGCCGAGCCGATCGTGCAACAGCAAGGCTTTGACCGCATCGTGGTGCAATTGCCAGGCGTGCAGGATACCGCCAAGGCCAAAGAGATTCTGGGCCGCACCGCCACGCTGGAAATCCGCATGGTGGATGAGGACAAAAAAGACCTTGCCACTTTGGAAGCTGCCGAAAAGGGCCAGGTGCCCTTTGGCGACGAACTGTATAAAGATCGCGAAGGCCGTCCGATTCTGGTCAAGAAAAGCGTGGTGCTGACGGGTGACCGCATTACCGATGCCGGCCCTGGTGTCAATCAGCAAACCGGCGGCGCGGTAGTGAATGTGACGCTGGACGGCCGTGGCGCCGGCATTTTCAAAAACGTGACGCGCGATAACGTCGGCAAACGCATGGCGATTCTGCTTATCGAGAAAAATAGCACCGAAGTGATTACCGCGCCCGTGATCAACGAAGAAATCGGCGGCGGCCATGTGCAGATTTCCGGCATGAGCTCTGCGCAGGAAGCCACGGATATTTCACTGCTGCTGCGTGCCGGTGCACTGGCTGCACCGATGGAAATCATCGAGGAGCGCACCGTCGGCCCCAGCATGGGTGAAGAAAACATCAAGCGGGGTGTGCATTCAACCCTATGGGGCTTTGCCGCCATTGCTCTTTTCATGATTGTTTACTACATGATGTTTGGCGGCATCTCAGTATTAGCGCTGAGCATCAATCTGCTATTGCTGGTGGCAGTACTGTCAATGCTGCAGGCTACGCTTACGTTACCAGGCCTTGCCGCCGTTGCGCTCACGCTGGGCATGGCGATTGACGCTAACGTCCTTATTAACGAGCGCATACGGGAAGAACTAAGCAATGGCAATACGCCGCAGGCTTCTATTCACACTGGCTACGATCGCGCCTGGGATACCATTCTGGATTCAAATGTCACTACCATGATTGCCGGTCTTGCGCTATTCATGTTTGGAACCGGGCCGGTAAAAGGCTTTGCGGTAGTGCATGTGCTTGGGATACTGACGTCGATGTTCAGCGCGGTTTTGGTGTCACGCGCCATTGTGAACATCCTTTATGGCTATCGCCGCAAACTCAGCAAACTTTCAATCGGCTAAGCGCAATCTAAAGACTAAGAGCAGAAAATTATGGAATTATTCAGAGTAAAAAAAGACATCCCCTTTATGAGCTATGGCCGTCTGACGACTACCATCTCGTTAATTACGTTTATTCTTGCGGTGTTCTTTCTGGCGACACGCGGGCTGAACTTCGGGGTGGATTTTACCGGCGGCACGATGATGGAAGTCAGCTACCCGCAAGCGGCTGACCTTAGCAAAATACGTAGCGCAGTCGACAGCATTGGCCTCAAGGATGCCACTGTGCAGAACTTTGGCACTAGCCGTGATGTGCTCATCCGTTTGCCTGTCAAAGCGGGACTTTCTACCGCGCAGCTTTCAGAAGAAGTGCTATCAGTGTTAAAAGCTGCTGACAGCTCCGTACAAATGAGCCGTGTCGAATTCGTAGGCCCGCAAGTTGGCCAGGAACTTTACGAAAACGGCGCACTAGCGCTACTGCTGGTCATTGCCGGCATCATGTTATACTTGGCCATGCGCTTTGAATGGCGCTTTGCAGTAGCCGCGATTATCGCCAACATGCATGACGTGGTGATTATTCTAGGCTTTTTCGCCTTTTTTCAGTGGGAATTCAATCTGACCGTACTAGCTGCCGTACTGGCGGTATTGGGTTACTCAGTGAATGAGTCTGTAGTGGTGTTTGACCGTGTGCGCGAGAATTTCCGCAAAATGCGCAAGGCGGACGTCGTACAAGTCATTGATAACGCCATCACCCGCACCATGTCGCGCACTGTCATCACCCACTTCTCTACTCAACTCATGGTGTTATCCATGCTGCTGTTCGGCGGTGAAGTGCTGCATAATTTCTCCCTGGCACTTACCATCGGCATTTTGTTCGGCATTTACTCTTCAGTACTGGTCGCCTGCCCGATTGCCATGTGGCTTGGCGTCAATCGTGCCAACCTGATTGGCGATGTTGAGAAAAAAGATGCTAGCAAAGAAGCGGAGTCCATGCCCTGATCCGCTTTAATCAAGCGCTTGATTAATAAAGCGATTAGCAGGTACACTTACCTCATTCATAACAACGATCTAACGCTCATTGGATAATGTCCCTATTGTTTGGCAACTAGCTATTTTAGCTTTGCTGCTGCTCATTTCTGGCTTTTTCTCGATCGCTGAAACCAGCCTGATGTCGCTTAACCGTTATCGGCTACGACACCTAGTTAAAGAAGGTCACCGCGGGGCGCGCCTGGCAAGCACTCTCCTGGCAAAAACTGACAAGCTGCTGGGCGTCATTTTGCTGTGCAACAACTTTGCCAATGCCGCCTCAGCTACCCTGGTCACCATTATCACCGTTGAATTGTTCGGCGAAGGCGAATGGATACTGATGACAGGCACGCTTGCGGTCACTTTTGCCATATTGGTGTTTAGTGAAATCTCCCCCAAAGTCATTGCCGCAGCTTATCCGGAAAAACTCGGCATTTTTTGCAGCTACATCCTCTACCCTCTGCTCAAACTGCTGTATCCCGCAGTCTGGTTTGTCAATTTATTCGTAAAGGGCTTACTCAAGTTATTGAGGGTCAACATTAACTTTAGTGAAAACGCACAATCGCTCACCATGGATGAACTCAGGAGCATTGTGACTGATGCCGGGCATTTCATGCCGAACAAACACCGCGCTATTCTGCTCAACTTGTTCGAGCTGGAAAAAATCACGGTAGATGACGTGATGACCGCCCACACATTAGTTGAAGTCATTGATTTCGATGCGCCGATTGACGATATCCTGCAGCGCATTTCGACTAGCCATCATACGCGTCTGCCGGTACGCGCAGGCGACAGCGAAGAAATTATCGGCATCATCCATATCCGCAAGGTCATCAACCAGATTCGCGCACACTTGCAAAACAACGAGTTGACCAAAGAATCGTTGCGGGAGATTATCGAAGACCCCTATTTCGTTCCGGCCGGCACGCCGCTTTATACGCAAATCCAGCAGTTTCAGGAAAATCAGGAGCGTATCGCGCTGGTGGTGGATGAATACGGTGAATTTAAAGGCCTGATCACGCTGGAAGACATCCTGGAAGAAGTCATCGGCGACTTTACCACGCAGTCGCCAAGCCGCATTGGAAGCTATCGTCAGGAAGCCGATGGCAGCTGGCTGGTAGATGGTAGCAGTTCACTGCGCGATTTGAATAAAAAGCTCAACCTGCAGTTGCCAACGGATGGCCCGCGCACATTGAACGGTTTGATATTAGAACATTTCGAAGATATCCCCGAGCCCAATACTAGTATCAAAATTGGTAGCCACAGACTGGAAATCTTGCAAACTCAGGACAGAATCGTCAAAAGCGTCAAAATATTTCCCTGATTTCAAACAAGCGGCAAAACCCCTCTTAAAATTGAGCTTGAATAAGTTAGCAAATAAGCATATGGCAAATACGCACCACACTGGCGATACCGCACTTAAGCCTAGCGCAGTCAAACCAAAACTGCCCGATATGTTTAAAGTATTGCTGATAAATGACGATTACACTCCTATGGAGTTTGTGGTGGAAACGATTCAACGTTTTTTTAATAAAAACCGTGAACAAGCCACGCAAATTATGCTCAAAGTACATACAGAAGGTGTAGGCGTATGCGGCGTATATCCGCAGGATATTGCAGAAACGAAGATGAATCAGGTCATGATACACGCCAAGGAAGCACAACACCCTTTGCAGTGTGTAGTTGAACCCGCCTAAGGCGGACATAAGTTAAATAGAATAGCAGCCGTTCAAAGTTAGCTAATGAAAGTAAGGTATTAACATGATTGCTCAGGAATTAGAAGTTAGCCTCCACATGGCGTTTATGGATGCGCGACAAAAGCGCCATGAACTCATTACGGTTGAGCATTTGTTACTGGCGATGATCGATAATCCTACCGCGGCTGAAGTATTGCGGGCATGCGGGGCAAAATTTGACGTTCTGCGCGCTGAGCTTATTCATTATATTGAAGAACACACGCCCATCGTAGGCGGCGAAGATGAAGTCGATACTCAGCCGACGCTGGGCTTCCAGCGCGTCATTCAACGCGCCATGCTGCACGTACAATCCTCTGGCAAAAAAGAAGTCACTGGTGCCAATGTGCTTGTTGCGATCTATGGCGAAAAAGATTCGCATGCGGTATTTTTTCTGCACCAGCAAGGCATTACACGGCTTGACGTAGTGAATTATATTTCACACGGTGTGGCCAAAATACCGGAAGGCGATAACAAAACGGATAGCAGCGAAACTGATATCGAAACAGAATCTGCTCCCAATGGCGCGCTGGAGAACTTTACACTCAACCTGAACGCGCAAGTCGCTGCAGGCAAAATCGATCCGCTTATCGGCCGGGCGCCGGAGCTTGAGCGCGTCATCCAGACTTTATGCCGCCGCCGCAAAAATAATCCGCTGCTGGTGGGTGAAGCCGGCGTGGGCAAAACCGCGATTGCCGAGGGCTTGGCAAGCCGCATTGTAAGCAAGGACATTCCCGACGTGCTGGCAAGCGCGACTGTTTACTCACTTGACATGGGCGCATTACTGGCGGGCACCAAGTACCGTGGTGACTTCGAGCAACGCCTGAAAGCGGTGATGAAACAGCTGGCTGAAAAACCGGATGCAATTTTATTTATTGATGAAATTCACACCTTAATCGGCGCGGGCGCGGCCAGCGGCGGTACGCTGGATGCAAGCAATCTGCTTAAACCGGCACTTTCAAACGGCACGCTCAAATGCATTGGTGCGACCACATACCAGGAATACCGCGGCATTTTCGAGAAAGATCACGCGCTTTCACGCCGCTTCCAGAAAATCGATGTGGCAGAACCAAGTGTTGCCGAAACAATCGAGATCCTAAAAGGCCTGAAATCGCGCTTTGAAGAGCATCACAGCGTGAAATACAGTGCCAGCGCGCTTTCTACGGCAGCAGAACTATCCGCCAAATACATCAACGACCGTCACTTGCCTGATAAAGCGATTGATGTGATTGATGAAGCGGGCGCGGCCCAGCGCATCTTGCCAAAATCGAAACAGAAGAAAGTGATTGGCCACAAGGAGATTGAAGACATCATCGCCAAGATTGCGCGCATTCCGCCAAAAAATATCTCCAGCGATGACCGCACGGTACTTAAAACATTGGAACGCGATTTGAAAGCGGTGGTATTTGGGCAGGATAAAGCGATTGAAGTGCTCGCATCCGCAATTAAAATGGCGCGTAGCGGCCTGGGGCATGGCAACAAACCGATTGGCAGTTTCCTGTTCAGCGGTCCTACCGGTGTAGGTAAAACAGAAGTCGCCAAACAACTCGCCTACATCATGGGTATTGAGCTAATTCGTTTTGACATGAGTGAATACATGGAACGCCATGCCGTAAGCCGCCTGATTGGCGCGCCTCCCGGCTATGTCGGGTTTGACCAGGGCGGCTTGTTGACCGAGGCGATTACTAAACAGCCATATTGCGTGCTGCTGTTGGATGAGATTGAAAAAGCGCACCCTGATATTTTCAATATTCTGCTGCAGGTGATGGATCACGGTACGCTGACGGACAATAACGGTCGCAAAGCGGATTTCCGTAACGTCACGATTATCATGACCACCAATGCGGGCGCGGAAAGCCTGTCTAAAACCAGCATGGGCTTTACCACCAGCAAACAAGCGGGTGACGAGCAAGCGGATATCAAGCGCCTGTTCTCGCCAGAATTCCGCAACCGCCTAGATGCGACCGTATCGTTTAGCGCGTTGTCGCAAGACATCATCATCCGCGTAGTGGATAAATTCCTGATGCAGCTCGAAGACCAGCTGCATGAGAAGAAAGTGGATGTCACCTTCAGCGATGCGCTTAAAGCGTATCTGGGCAGAAAAGGCTTTGATCCGAGCATGGGCGCTCGGCCAATGGCACGCCTGATTCAGGATACCATTCGCAAAGCCCTAGCCGATGAATTGCTATTTGGCCGCCTGGCCAATGGCGGCGCGGTGCATGTGGATATTGACGACAAAGACCAGGTCAAACTGGTGTTTGCTGAAAAGCATGAAACGCCGAAACCTGAAGCTGAAACTGTCTAAACTTTCAATCACCCGACAAAAGTCGGGTGTTTTGTCATGACACTTTGAAATAATTCCGAATTTAGCCAATTATTCAGCCAGGACCTTAATTTTGGATATTCGCTTTGCTCAAACCACGCTGCATCTACCGCAGCGAATTGGCGTACAAACGGAAAAATTGCAATATCAGCCAAGCTGGGTTCGGCGCTGAACAAATAATTATTTTTACTGAGCAAACTTTCTAGCTTTTGTAAAAATACCTCGCCTTGCGCACGATATTCCGGTTGGGGCTTCCCCGGAAAACGCTCAGGATACTTGTATCGATCCAAAGCCTGCTTAAAACTGCTGTCATTCTCCAGAATCAATGCTCTGGAAGCCGCATCCAGACTGCCTCCCAGGGCATGCTTTTGAAGCGCAAACAGCATGATTTCTAAGCTTTCTTCTATCACCGTGTCATCTTGCAATACTAAAACTGGAACTGTGCCTTTGGGTGAAGCCTGCAGCATGTGCGCAGGCTTATCACGCAATGAAATCTCGCGGATTTCGACTTCAATTTCTGCCATTTTCAGCGCCATTCTTGCACGCATGGCATAAGGGCAGCGGCGGTAAGAGTAAAGAATAGGTAACGCCAAAATTTACCCCAGCGCTCTAGCAACCTCATGCACCAGCGCGGGCCCTTTGTAAATCAGCCCGCTGTATACTTGCACCAGGCTTGCGCCTGCCGCGATTTTTTCTACCGCGTCCGCGCCGCTTAGAATGCCACCCACGCCGATTATCGGCAGCGCGCCTTGCAGTTGTTTTGAGAGTTGCTGAATAACCAAAGTCGATGGATTGCGCACCGGCGCACCAGACAGACCGCCAGCTTCATCAGCATGAGGCAAGCCTTTAACCGCCTCGCGCGACAAGGTGGTATTGGTTGCAATCACGCCATCTATTTTGTGCTGCATCAATAAGTCGGCAATTTCGTTCACTTGCTCAAGCGTCAAGTCTGGCGCGATTTTTAAGGCGATTGGCACGTACTTTCCATGTTGTTCAGCCAGCTTGGTTTGTTCCAATTTCAAGCTAGCAAGCAGGCCAGATAAAGCCTCTTTCTCTTGCAGCGCACGCAGGTTTTTAGTGTTGGGTGACGAAATGTTCACCGTGATATAACTGGCATCGATGTACACCTTTTGCATGCACAGCAGGTAATCCTCAACTGCGCGCTCGTTTGGCGTATCAAAATTCTTGCCGATATTGATACCCAAAATGCCTTTGTACTTTGCGGCTTTTACATTCTCTACCAGATTGTCTACGCCCAGATTATTAAAACCAAAACGGTTAATAATGCCCTCGGCTTGCGGTACCCGGAATAATCTGGGCTTGGGATTTCCAGGCTGTGGGCGCGGCGTCACTGTACCCACCTCGATAAAGCCAAAACCCAGCTTCGCCATGCCGTCAATCACCGCGCCGTTTTTATCCAGCCCGGCAGCCAAGCCAACCGCATTGGGAAAGGTTAAGCCCATCACCTGACGTGGCGTACAAGCTGGCGCTTGGGGATATAACCCCAGCAAGCCCGTTTTTTCTGCCCATTTTAGGCTTTTAAGCGTGAGGTCATGCGCGAATTCCGCATCGAGTTGAAACAATAAAGGCTTGGCAAGTTGATAACAATTCATAGCAATATTTTACGCGAGATATGGCAAAACAAGCCAATCCGTTAGAAATGATGAACCTTTTTTGCGCTAAATCAATGCGACTAATTGCCGCATGCGAGATAGTTCCGCTGTCGTGTATTAACTTCAACATGGAGAATGAGCATGAAAATATGGAGTGATTTACTCTCTACAGACTACGGTATGATGAGCCTGATCGTAATTGCCGCCGCCACGATAGGTATGATTTTGCTTGCCATCGTTGCCATTAAAAAAATTAACGGTTAATAACTCTAAACACATTCCCACGGCTCAGCCCCCTTTGCCGCGCCTGAGGCTTGAGCGGCAGATGGATAAGCGGCGAGGACTGTTTGAGCCTGAATGATTTTAGAAGGCGAGTTCCGCAGCCGCCCAGATGCGGCGCTAAGACCGGAGGAAACAAGCGGCACCGGGGTAGCTTTTTCTTTGGTTTCTTTCTTTTGGCTACGCAAAAGAAAGAAACTCGCCTAGCGGCGAAAAAGAACATTACATACTACTTCATATCTTTAAATCTTCTCTTGCCGCTTTGAGAAGCAAGGACTTTGCCTCACTTGCCGCAGCCAACCTCTCATCAATGCGCTGCCTATACGACATATTTACCACGTAAATTGAACGTGTACGCGACTTTCTAATCATTTCAAGCGCTTTTTGAGCTTTTTCATTTAACATTAACTCGGCAGCCACGGACACAGCAGAAATCTTATCTATTGCTATGGTTTCTCTGTCTAAAAACTGCTGGTGTTCTGGAAACATTCTTAAGCCATCCTGTTCTGTGCTATCTTGGTTTATTGGCATCTGAGAAAGTGTACGAGTGTCAGTGAATATATTCCACAAGGCGCCTGTTATTTCTTCTGTTGCATCAATGAGCGTTATATAAAGCCTATACTTCTCTTTCCAGCTTTCCTGAGCAAGCCAGACACTTTTAGCTACATCTCCCTTCATTCTTTCATTCATCCAGACACCGAGCGCAGAGCCTAAAGCCGTAACAAGTAACCACAGCACATAGAACCACCACTGTGTCAAAATTGTACCGTTCGCAATGGATGTTGCTATGCCGGCAGAGGTCACATCAGCCATAAATTACAACAACACCTTCTCTATCCCGCCATTATTCGCCTTCTCAACATATTCCTGCATCCAATTCTCACCAAGGATATGTTTCGCCATTTCCACCACGATATAATCCGCCTCAATGCCGGTATCATCGCCGTAGCGCGCCAGGCCTTGCATCCGGGCGGGCAGCGGCAAAGGTACCGCTTTCACCACAGCAGCGGTCATTCAGCTGTACATCTTGCCCCATCAGCGCGTTGGTCACTTTAAGCGGCGCATAAGTTTTCATCGGCGTGTGGCATGGGTCGTGGTACATGTAACGTGTGCCGGTGACACCTTGCAGGCGCATGTCTTTTTCCATCAGATATTCGTGAATATCCAGCAGTCTGCAACCCGGGAAAATCTTTTCAAACTCGTATTTCTGCAGCTGGTCCATACAGGTGCCGCACGACACAATCACCGTTTTAATGTCGAGGTAATTGAGCGTATTGGCGACACGGTGGAACAGCACGCGGTTATCCGCCGTGATTTCCTGGCCTTTATCATGATTACCCGCAGAGGTTTGCGGGTAGCCGCAGCACAAATAACCGGGCGGCAGCACGGTAATGGCGCCCACTTCATATAGCATGGCCTGCGTGGCCAAGCCTACATTTGAGAACAGACGCTCCGAGCCGCAGCCGGGGAAATAGAACACTGCTTCAGAATCTTCTGTGACCATTTTCGGGTTACGGATGACAGGCACCATGTGCTCATCTTCCAAGCCAAGCATGGCGCGTGAGGTTTTGGACTGCATATTTTTCGGCATCGGCCTGTTAATGAAATGAATCACCTGCGCCTTGATTTCCGGCTTGCCTACGGTCGCCGGTGGCCGTTTTTTATCACGCAGCAATCCAAACCGTTTTGCCAGTGTGTGCGCGATATTCTGCGCCTTATAGCCCCAGCCTATCATGGTGGTACGTAAAAATTTGATCGTGGCCGGATCTTTGGCATTCAGGAACAGCATGCCAGCTGCCGTGCCTGGGTTGAATTTCTTTTTACCCTGGTCTCTTAAGAAATTGCGCATCTTGATGGATACGTCACCAAAATCGATATCGACCGGACATGGTTTTTCGCAGCGGTGACATACAGTACAGTGATCCGCCACATCATTGAATTCATCAAAATGTTTGAGCGAAATGCCGCGACGAGTTTGCTCTTCGTACAAGAAAGCTTCTATCAATAAAGATGTGCCTAAAATCTTGTTGCGCGGGCTATATAACAAGTTTGCGCGCGGCACATGGGTGCTGCATACCGGCTTACACTTACCGCAACGCAAACAGTCTGAAATGTCATCGGCAATCTCGCCAATGGCAGATTGCTCCATGATGATGGATTCCTGCTCCAACAAGCCGAAGCTGGGCGTATAGGCGTTTTCCAGCCCCGAGCCGGCTAACAGCTTGCCTTTGTTGAAGCGGCCGTTCGGGTCTACCTTGTTTTTGTAGGCGGTGAATGTGTCGATGGTGGATTGATCCAGAAACTCCATTTTGGTAATGCCGATGCCGTGCTCGCCCGAAATCACGCCGTTCAGGCTTTTTGCCAGCGCCATCACACGCGCCACGGCGGTATGCGCATCCTGCATCATGCCGTAATCATCTGAGTTAACCGGAATGTTAGTATGTACGTTACCGTCACCCGCGTGCATGTGCAAGGCAATAAACACGCGGCTTTTCAGCACACTTTTGTGAATCTCGTCACAGCGGTTGAGGATTTTCTGATATTCGCGACCGGCAAAAATCTCCTCCATCGGGCGTTTCAGTTCACGCCTCCAGGAGATGCGTAAATCGTAAGATTGCACCGCGCGGAATACGTTTTCGTATTTTTTATGCGGCTCACCAAGCTCGCCTAGCGCTGTAACAGGCGCGTCCAGGTTATTCAAGATCAAGCTCCAGCGGCTGCGCAAATTGTGTAACAGCTGTAAAGTCATGGCTTGTTTCTCGTGCACCATTTGCACGTCGCCGTTGCCGTCTTCATCTGCTTGCAGCGGCAATTCGCCTTGCATAAAGGCTTCCAGCGCATCTAATAACTTAAGCTTGTTGTTGATAGAAAGCTCAATGTTAATACGCTCGATGCCATCTGAATAATCACCTAGTCTCGGCAATGGAATCACCACGTCTTCGTTAATTTTAAAGGCATTGGTATGCTTGGCGATGGCGGCAGTACGTGCACGATCCAACCAGAATTTTTTGCGCGCTTCACTTGAAACCGCAATAAACCCTTCGCCATCGCGCGCGTTACACATGCGCACCATGGCAGATGCAACCTCGCCCACTGCATTTTCATCATCGGATGCGATATCGGCAATCAACACCATTTTTGGGCGCTGCTGACGTGCGGCTTTGGTTGCGTAGCCTACCGCTTTGATGTAACGCTCATCCATGTGCTCCAGGCCAGCCATAATCACGGCGGGATCCTTTTTGGCGGTAGCGTCGAGATAATCTTTAATCTCGACAATCGCTGGCACAGCGTTTGAAACATTGCCAAAGAACTCCAACGCAAGGGTACGCACATGCTTGGGCATGCGGTGCAGAATGAAGGTGGCACTGGTGATCAGGCCATCGCAGCCCTCTTTCTGCACCCCCGGCAGGCCGCTCAGGAATTTATCGGTAACATCTTTACCCAAGCCCACCTTACGGAAACTCGGCCCCGAAATTTCCAGGATTTCCGGCTCCCCCAGCAAGGTTTTCATGTCCTCGGCATACCGGCTGATTTTGAAATGCGCGGTTTCGATATCGTGAATTTTGCCTAAATTGTGATCCAGACGCTCCACCTCAAGCCACTCGGCATCAGGCGTCACCATGCGCCATGAGGCAAGATTATCCAGCGCCGTACCCCACAGCACGGCCTTTTTGCCGCCCGCGTTCATCGCCACGTTGCCGCCGATACAGCACGCATCGGCCGAAGTCGGGTCGCAGGCAAATTCCAGCCCCGCATCACTGGCGGCTTCCATAGCACGGCGCGTCACCACGCCTGCACCGCATTCAATGGTGGCCACCTGTCTGGCTACACCCGGCAATGTGCGCATCTGCACGCCGGAATGCTGATCCAGTTTTTCTGTATTGATGACAGCTGAAAGCGGCGTCAGCGGAACTGCACCCCCGGTATAGCCTGTGCCGCCCCCGCGCGGAATTACGGTCAGGCCAAGCTCGATACATGCTTTTACCAAGGCAGCGATTTCAATTTCCGTATCCGGGTTCAGCACCACAAACGGATATTCGACACGCCAGTCAGTCGCATCGGTCACATGCGAGACACGCGCCAGACCATCAAACTGAATGTTATCCTTACGCGTGATTTTGCTGAGTTTACTGAACGCTTTTTTGCGCAAATCATAGGTTTGACGGAAATCTTCGGCAAACTTCTCCACCGCTGCTTTAGCGGCGGTTATCAGTTTTTGTACTTTTTCATTGCTGGCAACTTTTTGATTGCCTGCAACAATTATGTTGCGCTCATCTATCGCATGGATACGATGATGCAGCGCATCGATCAAGGCTTTGCGGCGCTTTGGGTTATCCAGCAGATCATCCTGTAAATAAGGGTTGCGAGAAACCACCCATAAATCGCCCAGCACCTCGAACAGCATGCGCGCACTGCGGCCGGTTTTGCGCTCGCCGCGCAACTCGTTCAGAATATCCCAGATATCTTCGCCCAGAAACCGGATAACGATTTCGCGGTCTGAAAACGAGGTGTAGTTGTATGGGATTTCGCGTAAGCGGGTTGCTGGAATGGGTTCAGCTTGAAGAAGTTCGGCAGGAATAGGCGCGTTCATTAAGTGTGATCATACTCATGGCAAATTAAAGGCGGATTATATCATGCTGTAAGCCGCGAAATAACTGCAAACTAACAGTGGTTATTACGCACCGTTTTGCTGCAAAAGGCGTTAAAATCAGCGCATGCCCATGTTGAAAAAATTGATCGTTCCATTTGCCATTTTGGCCTTGCTGGCAGTTTTGGTGTTTAACCCAAGCAGAGACCCGCAAGCACCCGACGTCACTTTTACCACCATCCAAGGTAAACAGATCAGCATGACCGATTTAAAAGGCAAAGTGGTCCTGGTGAATTTCTGGTCAACAGATTGCGGTGTCTGCGTTAAAGAAATGCCGAGTCTGGTTAACACTTACAATGCTTACAAAGGCAAAGGCTTTGAGGTGATTGCGGTGGCCATGCCAGGTGACCCGCCCGCACAAGTGCTGAATTACGCAACACAAAAAGCACTACCTTTCCCCGTGATGCACGATGGCTTCAGCGAAATTACAAACAAATTTGGCGGTGTAAATCTAACCCCCACCGCTTACATTTTTGACAAACAAGGCAAGCAATTACAATACAGCGTTGGCGAGCTGGATTTTACCAAATTAAATCAATTACTTGATAGAGAGCTTAGCTGATGTTGTGGATTAAATCGCTGCACCTTATTTTTGTCACCAGCTGGTTTGCGGGGCTGTTTTATCTGCCCAGGCTCTTTGTAAACCATGCCATGGTCAACGATGCAGCCACGCTTGAGCGCCTGACCATGATGGAACATAAACTCTATCGTTTCATGCTGCCGTTAGCCGTTCTGGCCATTGTATTTGGGCTATGGTTATGGCTAGGTTACGGCATTACCGGGGCATGGCTGCATGTCAAGCTGGTATTGGTTGCCGGCCTGGTTGCTTACCACCTGTATTGCGGCAAGCTCATGCGCGATTTCAAAGCTGGCAGCAATATCCGCAGCCATGTCTGGTATCGCTGGTTTAATGAGATTCCTGTGTTAATATTGTTTGCGGTAGTTATTCTGGTGATAGTTAAACCTTTCTAAAGGTTCCATGGACATTCTAAATTCGGACTGGCTGATCAGGATGCTTGAGAAATCAAGCCAGACGCCGCATGGGCGCTTACTGAGCCTGTTTGATATTCTGGAGGACTGGCTGGAAGCACCCAGTATCCAAGAACAGGTGCGTAATGAATTTTCTTCATCCACACAGGCGCCCCTTTTACGAAATTTTTTGGCCTCTGAAGCCGCTAAAGCCGGCGCAGCCATGCCAGAAATGCTGGCAAATCAGCTCTATTTTATGGCAGTTGCAGCAGTGCAAGAAAAACTGCAGGCCAATAATCATAACAGCATGCGCCATGCCAAAAATGCCGCGAATGCCCTGATTTCCGCGCAAACAAAAAAAGAATTTCGTATTACAAAACCGTCCGCGTATGCAATCGCTGCCAGCTTTGCGGGCACCATCATTGTTGCGGGATCCTTACTGATACTGAACTCAAGCCAAGCCACGAAGATACAACAAATTGCCTTCTCGCAGCCACTGGTACAACCTGTTTCGGCCACTTCCGGATCAATCGCCAGCCCGGAACAGACTGCGGCCCTGATTGCACGCATTGAGCAGATGCGTCACGGCACCTGCTACTATTTCGAGGCTTTACAGCTGCCGGACAACCTCAAAGGCATTTACATCAACATTGTAGTGAATGGCCAGGTTTCCACCGACCCATACGAACAAAAAATGGCCATGGAACTGATTGAAAAAACCCGCTGCAACTACACCCCCATGCTGATGGCCAACTCTACCAGCTAACATTAATAATGATTGCAGCCGCTCTATACTGTCTAGTATAATTCACGCATGTCTGTATTACGCGAAAAAATACTCAGCACCGCAACCAGTCTGTTTCAAACACAGGGCATTAACTCAACCGGCGTAGACAATATTGTTGCGGTCGCAGGCACCACTAAAATGACGCTGTACAAATATTTCCGCACCAAAGAAGCGTTGATACTGGAAGTACTGCAAAAAAGCCAGCAAGATTTTCAGCGCTGGCTGGATGAGAAACTTAATTCCAGCAGCAGAAAACCCAGCGATAAAATTCAACAGTTATTTGATCACATTGAAGAATGGATCAGTTCTCCACAATTTATTGGCGTCGCTTTTATCAAAGCCTCAGCTGAGTTTCCTAATGAAGAAAACCCGATTCACCAGCTTTCATCGCAGCAATCGCGAGAATTCAGGCAATTTATAAGCAAACTCGCGACTGAAGCAAATATCAAAGATGCCGAAGGCCTGGCGTTGCAATTGTCATTATTATTTGAAGGCGCCGTGCAAGCTGAGCAGATGCAGCGTGGTTCCGGTGCGATGAAATACGCCAAAAGTGCAGCTAAAATACTGATTGACGGCGCCATTAAAGCTTAAGCTTGCTTTAACTGCCTCTGCTACAAGATAATATCGTTTTAATCTAAGTCGATATTCACATGCATATTCTCATTTGCGGCTCACTTGCTTTTGACACCATTATGGTGTTTCAGGATCAATTCAAAAATCATATCTTGCCGGATAAAATTCACGCCTTAAGCGTGGCGTTTTATGTGCCAGAAATGCGCCGTGAGTTTGGCGGCACCGCAGGCAATATCGCCTACAACTTGCAGTTGCTGGATGGCAAACCGCTGATCATGGCGACCGTCGGCCAGGACTTTGCACCATACACCCACTGGCTGAATCAAAACAACTTAAACACAGCCCATATCAAACAAATCGATCACAGCTTCACCGCACAGGCATTTATTACTACTGACATGGATGACAATCAGATTACCGCGTTTCATCCCGGCGCGATGGTGGAATCGCACCAGAATAGTGTGAAAAATGCAAACGATGTAACGCTGGCGATTATCGCGCCAGATGGTCGGGACGGCATGTTTCAGCACGCGCGCGAATGCTTCGAAGCAGGAATTCCGTTCATGTTTGACCCTGGACAAGGCCTGCCGATGTTTAATGGTGAAGAATTACTGCAATTTATTGAAATGGCAACCTATCTGGCAGTGAATGACTACGAGTCTCAAATCATTCAGGACAAAACAGGGCTTAACCTGGAACAGCTTGCCACTAAAGTAGAAGCACTTATTGTAACTTTAGGAGGCAATGGTTCGCACATTTATGCGGATGGTCAACGTTTTGAGGTTCCGTGCGTTAAGGCGGACAAGATTGTCGACCCGACGGGCTGCGGTGATGCTTATCGTGCGGGTTTGCTGTATGGCATTGCCAATGGCTGGGACTGGCCAACCTGCGGTCGACTGGCCTCCACCATGGGGGCGATTAAGATCGCCAGCCGCGGCGGACAGAACCATAAACCGACACGCGAAGAAATCGAAAACGTTTATACGCGGGCACTTGTCCAACAAGTGGCGGCCGAAGAAAAGCTGGCTTAATACAGTATTTATTTAGGAGCAACTCATGAGAATTTTGAAACTATTACTGGTAGCATTTTTAGCTGTTTTTTTAGCCGCATGCGCCAGTTCCAACTCCGGAAGCGTATACAAACGCGATGATGCGCGTAAAGTGCAGACCGTAAAAACGGGCGTTGTTGAAAGTGTGCGTACCGTTAAACTGGAAGGCACTAAATCACCTGTCGGCACTGTGGCAGGCGGCGCCGTGGGCGGTATTGCCGGCAGTTCCGTTGGGCATGGTCGCGGCAGTGCGATTGGTGCGGTGATTGGCGCAGTGGCAGGCGGTATTGCAGGTTCTGCAATCGAAGAAGGCGTGACACGCAAGGACGCGCTGGAAATCACCGTAAAGCTGGATGGTGGCGCCATGATTGCGATTGTGCAAGAAGCGGATGAAGAGTTTCGCCCGGGCGATAAAGTACGCATTGTGGAAGGTGGCGATACATCACGCGTAACGCATTAACAAAACAAACCAGAATTAATTGTCATCATTTGGTCATTTAATTTTCATGATTAATTCACGATGACTGCATAACATCTCTCCAAACCACATTCGGAGAGATGTTATGATTGAACAATTCGCGCTAAAACAAAACCCTCAACTAGCTAGTCCTCAGCAAAAAAGGCTTTATATCAGCCTTGCACGTAATCCGGCGGAAGTCGCCGAGGCGCAGCGCCTGCGCTATAAGGTGTTTGCCGAAGAATTGGGCGCCGAGCTTTCTGGCACTGGCGGCTTGGATATTGATGGATTTGACGCGTATTGCGACCATCTATTAGTGCGCGAAAGCACAACAAACCAGGTCATCGGCACTTACCGTATTTTATGTCCGCATCAGGCCAACGAGGCTGGCGGCTATTATTCTGCCGGCGAATTTGATCTAAGCCGGCTCGCACATTTGTTCAAAAGCACCGTGGAAGTCGGACGCGCATGCGTGCATCAAAACTATCGCAACGGCGGCACCATTACCATGTTGTGGGCAGGCTTGGCCAGGTATATGCAGATGCATAATTATGAATACATGATAGGTTGCGCCAGCGTACCGATGCACGATGGCGGACACATGGCCGCCAGCCTGTACCACAAACTGAAAGATGAATATTTGTCACCGTCCGAGTATCGCGTATTTCCCCATAACCCGTTGCCAATGGCCTCGTTAAATAAAGAAATGCAAATCGCCTGCCCACCACTGATCAAAGGCTATTTGCGTCTTGGCGCGTATATTTGCGGCGAGCCGGCATGGGATGCCTATTTCAACTCAGCCGATATGCTGGTAATGTTACCTTTATCTAAAATCAACAGCAGATATGCATCGCATTTCTTAAAATAATTTGCAGCAAAGCAACCCTGTCACAAGACTTTATCGAATATCGCGTATCGTCATTCACACGATTACCGGGTTATCAATCGCGGCTTTCGTGCTGCCTGTCATCAAAAAAAACACCCAGCTTATCCTGATCCGGTGGTGGTGCGGCGGATTGCTGCGCGCGTTCAATATCAAGGTGATCACTTACGGAGAGCAGCCATCGCCAGATACTCAGGGTGTGATGTTTGTGGCAAACCATATTTCCTGGTCAGATATTCATGCCTTGAACAGCCTGATCCCGCTGCGTTTTATTGCAAAGTCCGACATTAAAAGCTGGCCGGTGTTTGGCTATCTAGTCACAAAAGCCAATACGTTATTTATCGACAGAAACAAACGACAGGATGCGGGGCGCATAGTAGAGATCACCGCCGAAAGCCTGATGGCGGGCGATAATCTATGCTTTTTCCCCGAAGGTACCACAACAGAGGGCACGCTGGTATTGCCTTTCAAGGGCAGCGTGCTGCAGGCGGCCATCAGCGCGAATACGCATGTCTGGCCAGTGGCAATACGCTATGTTAATGAAGATGGTGGCATTAATACAGAAATAGCCTACGCCGGGGAAACCACTTTGATTGAATCCATGCAAAAGGTACTTAAGCAAAAAAATCCGGTCATAGAATTACACTTCCTGGAACCAATTAATTCTGTCGGTCAAAATAGGCGAGATTTGACTCAGCGCGCATACGACGCCATTGTCACCAGGCTGACTTCCTGACACGATCCCTTTCATCGTGATCGACCTGTGTGATGGCACCTGTTTCCAGACACATCGCGGTTAGCTGACCGCCCCATAGGCAGCCCGTATCCAGCGCATGGATATTATCACGCTGGTGCAGGCCCAGTGCAGACCAGTGCCCGCAAATAATATTATCCTGTGCTGACAGCCTGCCCGGCACGTCAAACCAGGGGATATAGCCTTGCGGAATATCCTGCAATTCGCCTTTAAATTCGAACTCCATTTCACCTTGCGCGGTGCAAATACGCATCCGAGTCATGGAGTTAGTGATGATTCTATACCTATCGATGCCTGCCAAATCAGCATGCCAGCGATTGGGCTTGTTGCCGTACATATTCGCCAGAAAATCACGGTAATGATCAGCCTGCAACTGCGCCTCTATCTCACGCGAGCAAGCCAGTGCCTCATCTACAGTCCACTGAGGCAGCAAGCCCGCATGCACCATGACATAGCCGTGCCCATTTTCATTTTGGGCAATCAATAATGGCTGATAACGCAGCCAGGTCAGCAATTCGTGTGCGTCAGGCGCATCGATAACAGCCTGCAGCGTATCGTATTTATGCGCGGGCTTTAATTGATGGGCAACTGCCAGCGCGTGCAGATCGTGATTGCCCAGCACCATTTTGATGGACTGTTGATGTTGATAGCACCAGCGCAACACTTCGAGAGAGCCGCTGCCGCGATTAATTAGATCGCCCACCAGCCACAATTTATCTTGCTTGGGGTTAAATTGCAGACGCGACAATAACGCCGTAAAAGCATGGTAGCAGCCCTGAATATCCCCAATTGCGTATGTGGCCATGTTTAAATATTACCAATAAAAAAGCCGCTTAAGTTTATATTAAGCGGCTTTGGTCGAATCAATTTGACTAGTTTGCTGGCGCTGCTTCTGTAGCGACTGCTGGAGCGGTTTCTGCAGCAGGCGCAGTTTCTGCGGGCTTTGCTGGCACTGGCGGCGTAAAGCTCGCCCCGGCTGCATTGGCCATATGCGCAACCGCATTGGCAATCTCGCCATCGGTTAAACCCGGGTTGCCGCCACGTGCGGGCATAGAACGGATACCGTTAGTGGCGTTCTTGATAAGCGTTTCATAACCTTGTGCAATACGCGGTCCCCACTGGCCTTTATCACCAAACTTAGGCGCATTCATCAATCCAGCGGCATGGCACATGGCACACACAGCGGTGTAAACCTCCTCCCCGCTTTTATCTGCATGCGGCCCTGCATCAGCCTTGGCAACTTCAACCGTTGCCAAGGGTTTAATATTTTCGTCAGACTTTGCTGCCACAGGCTGTGCTGCAACTGCTGGCGCAGTTTCTTTAGTGTTTGAAAAATACGCAAACAATGAAATTAATATTGTAAACGCTAAAATAGTACCAGGAATCGCAATGATTAACTGCCAAAAACTGGAACCTGAATACCCTTCACCTTTATCACTCATCGCTATTAGTTCCCTAACAAATAAAACTGAATTATACCTGCTAATTAATTAGCCCTACTAGTGTGCGGAGGTCAAAACTGCCCAATAATCAAAAACAAATACTATTAAAACAATACCGCTTTGTTATAATGCGCCATCAATTGCGCCCGTAGCTCAGCTGGATAGAGTGTTGGTTTCCGAAGCCAAAGGTCGTGGGTTCGACTCCCGCCGGGCGCGCCAGAAAATTATAGTTTCCAGTAATGGTCTACGAGCAAAGCCGCAAATAGTAGCGTGAGGTAAATAATAGAATACCTGAATGTGCGCTTGGCTAAATCATCAGAATATTTTCTATATAAACCAATCACATATGCCAGAAAAATCGCATCCAGCAACACGACAGATATTAAGTAAATCAAACCGCTCATGCCCAAACCATAAGGCATAAGCGAAACAGCGACTAAAATCACGGTGTAGAGCAGGATGTGTAACAACGTAAACGCTTCGCCGTGCGTCACCGGCAGCATCGGCATGCCAACTTTGGCATATTCTTCACGGCGATAAAGTGCCAGCGCCCAGAAGTGCGGCGGCGTCCAGGCAAAAATAATCAGGAACATGATGAGCGATTCTGGCGCTACGGTATTGTTCACCGCAGCCCAGCCAAGTATTGGCGGCATAGCACCGGAAGCACCACCAATTACAATATTCATCGGCGTAGCAGGCTTTAAGAATACGGTGTAAATAACCGCATAACCCACGAAGGTCGCGAATGTCAGCCACATAGTGAGCGGATTGACGAAGATATAAAGTATGGCCAAACCGATACCTCCCAGAATGGTCGCGAATACGGTCGTTTCAGCATGAGAAACCTGACCAGTCGGTAGCGGGCGAGCGCGTGTGCGCGCCATCACTGCATCAATTTTGTGTTCGATTAAACAGTTGAAAGCAGCAGCAGCACCAGAAGAAAAGGCGATGCCAACGGTAGTGGCAATCAACAGCGGCCATGGCACCATATTAGGCGTTGCGAGAAACATACCGATAACTGCGGTAAAGACAATTAATGCCGTCACACGTGGCTTGCACAGCGCATAAAAGCTTTTGAAGCTGGCTCTTAATGCTTGCAACTGTATTGGTAAACTTGCGCTCAATTGACACTCACTTTAACTTAATTAACGTAATATTGATAAACGATTCGCTGTGATTTTTGAATTCAGTATCACTAAAATAACCACCAGCATTGCTGCGCCTAAGTTATGCGCCACCGCCAGCACCAATGGTAAATGCAGCACCAGATTTGCAATACCCAGGCTGATTTGCAGGCACAGCATGGCTATCAGGGCAATACTCAGCATTTTTAATTGTGTCTGCTTTAATCCGATGATGGCTAAAAACCCAAAATAAATCAATGTGACCATTGCGCCGATACGATGCGTCCACTGTATCGCGGTAAGTGAGGCCAGACTTAAATTGCCACCATCGGCACTTTGTCCTAGCTCTCTAATCAGGTGAAAAGCATCTTTAAAATTCATTGCTGGCATCCATGCACCATGACAGGTAGGGAAATCTGTACATGCCAGCGCCGCATAATTGGTGCTGGTCCAGCCGCCCAAAAAAATCTGCATCAGCAATACTACCAAGCCAAATCGAATCAGCCAGCGCGTGTGATTTGCTCGTACCAGGCTGGCTGAATAATAGCCCCAATGCCGATGCGCTATCCAGACCAGCAAGCCCAATGTTGTCATGCCGCCAAGCAAATGCGCACTTACAATTGCCGGTTTAAGCAACATGGTCACGGTCCACATACCGAGCATTACCCGGATAATTAACTTGCGCATATGCAATCGCCGCCTGACTCTCTGGCACGGTGAGCGTACCGTAACAGCCCGGCCAATCGGGACAGCCCAGACCCGCGTCTGAGAGACGCACATACGCACCCAGCACCACTACGCAAAGCGCCAATGCTGCACCTAACAGCGCCAATCGCTTGAATATCAAGTTCATATCAGGCAGCCCATGAGTATTTCAACAAACGGACTAAATCTTTACGAATATCCGCCGCTGGAGTAGCGGCCAGGTAACTCATCATGATATGCCCCAGCGGATCAACCAAGTACAGCCGGTTTGACTGCACGGCTGTTTCACCTTTTAGATCAAACTGCTGACCAAGCTTTGTAATGTTATCGGCTGGCTGGTTGATAATAACCAAATCCGGGTAGTCTGCCTTGATTTTACTGACATCCTGCGTATGGGTGATCAATACGCGCTGGGCTCGTGGCATATCTTTGTACAATGACACGTGCAGCTGGCGCATAATGTGAAGCTTTTCTCGGCATGTCTGCTCACAAGCATCCGCCACGTAGACCATATTCCACTTATCCGCCCAGAATTTTGAAACTTCCTTGCCATCGCTGTCCTGCAAAGTTTCCACCTGCTCTATTAGCCGTGGTGGCATGACCAGCTCGCCATAACTTTGGCCGGCTGGCTTCCAGTTTAGTTTGTACATCATGGCCACAACGACAATAGGCACCACAAAAAATATAGCCATCAGCACAAAAATAATGCGCCCCTTGCGTTGCTGGCTATCTGGATTGATCTGATTACTTAACTCTGTTTGCATATTCGCTCTTTATAATTAACTTTTGACTATTCGATTCGCTTAACACTCATATATAGATAGATGGCAAATGCAGCAAAAGCAAAGCCAAACCATTGGTAAGCATAGCCCAAATGTGTTGCAATGCGCGCTGCCGGCATCTGCCAGTTCCGTACAAATCCACCTGCCTTGCTTTGTGCATCCAGCTTAATGATGACTGGTAGCAGCTTCAGCGGGACGATTTTCTGGTATCGCTCCATATCCAGATGTTGCCATACCAGTTGCCATTCTGGATTTGCCTGATTGGGCACGGCTGTATCCTCAAGTGTAAATATTTTTTTGCTTGGCAACCAAGTCATGCCTTCCACTTGCTGTATGCCGGCGGGCGTATCAAAGGCAGGAACATCAGTATGCGTAGATTTACCTGCGATCCAACCCCGGTTGACCAATACATATTGATCGGTTCCATCAATCTTTAGCGGGGTAAGCACATGATACCCGGCGATGCTATTTTCAACCTGGTTATCTACCAGAATCTGATATTTTGTCGCATATTCACCGCTTGTTTTCACTTTTTGATACTGCAGTTTTTCTGACGAATGAATATGCTGCGACAGCTCCAATACGCCATTTTTAACACTCTGCTGATACTCTTTTTGAATCTCCTGCTTGAGCGCGGCCTTTCCATATTGCCAGAAGCCCAATTTCACAAACAATGCAACCAATACCAGCATCATCAGCAGGCCTGTCAAGCTCGGCTTAAACTCATAACTCAAAAACTTAAATTGCATTTCGGCAGTTCCGGTCGCATAATAAGTCATCAATTCGATTGGACAGAGCCATGTTAATAAAAATTGCCATTGTGCTGACTTTAATTATTATCGTTGCCAGTTTGTTTTCTGCGTTGTTTTTTCTGGCGAAGGATAAAGGCACTAGCGACCGCACTGTGAAAGCACTCACTTTCCGTATTGGTTTATCCATCACGTTATTTATTCTGCTCGTCATCGGCGGATATTTTGGACTGATTGGCCATTCGTTGTAGGTGTTGATTGTAAACAAAAAAGGGCGATGCTAAAGCACCGCCCTTTTTTGCATCCTTGCGTTACAGCCAGTATACAAATATAAACAAGCCTAACCAAACCACATCAACAAAGTGCCAGTACCATGCAACCCCTTCAAAACCGAAGTGATGCTCCGGAGTAAAATGACCTTTCATGCAACGTAACAGAATCACGATCAGCATGATGGTTCCAAGCGTTACATGAAAACCATGGAAACCTGTCAGCATAAAGAAGGTGGCTCCATAAGCACCTGAGCCCAAAGTCAAGCCCATCTCGGTATAGGCCTCATGGTATTCAAACGCCTGACAAACCAGGAAGGCAATACCTAGTGCCACCGTCAATGCCATACCGATAACTAACTGCTTGCGGTTGTTTTTAATCAACCCCCAATGCGCCCAGGTGATGGTAGCGCCGGAAGAAAGCAGGAGGATCGTATTCACTAAAGGCAAGCCCAGCCAGTGCATGGGTTTGAAATTTGCTGGAGGGGTATATTCAGCACCAAGCACGCTGCCACCTGGGCCCGTTGACGGCCAAGTCCCAAGAAAATCTTTGTATGGCGTAATATCAGGCGCATAGCTTGCCAACTCAGGAACCGACAGCACGCGCATGTAGAATAATGCGCCGAAGAAGGCGGCAAAGAACGCCACTTCAGAGCAAATGAATACAATCATGCCGAAACGGAAAGACTTGTCCTCCCAGTTTTTGTATTTGCCGGAAAGGCTTTCGCTGATAACGGCAGCCATCCACTTAAAAACCATCCATAAAATGACTGCGGTGCCAAAATACATCATCCATTTGCCCGGGGCCTGGAGATAAGCCAGATCTTTACTTCTATCCATAGCAACTGAAAAAATAAAGCCCGTGGCTAACAATAATATGCCAGCTGACAACACCGATGGATACAGGCTGCCATGTGGAACAAAATAGTGATTTTTTGAATGCGTTGCCATGTATTAACTCCCAAGCTACTGATTATTTAAAAATTATTATCTCAATCTCAACAACATAAAACAAACCATTAATTTTTCACTGCTTTAAAAAAAGAGTACGACAATGTCATCTCTTTCACATCCTTCGGCAGCGCAGGATCAATAAAAAACCTGAGCGGCATCTCTTTAGTTTCTCCAGGTTTCAGCCCCTGATTCACAAAGCAAAAACATTCAATCTTCTTAAGATATATTGAGGCTTTACCTGGCGTCACACTAGGTATCGCATGGCCAGCCACAGTTTCACTTGTGATATTTTTTGCCTCAAATATCACGGTTTCAATTTGTCCGGGATGCAAAGTAATCGCACTTTGCCTAGGATAAAAATTCCATCCCAAGCCTGGCATGACCGCTGCAACAAACTGCACGGTGACCATTCTGCTAGTATCAACTTTAGCCTTCGCTAAGGTAGATGCCGTACTTTCTGTTTTCCCATTTAAGCCTGTCAGGTTACAAAACACGTCATACAAAGGCACCAGCGCAAAGGCGAACAGCAATGATCCTGCCACCACCCACAACATTTTCAATGCAAGCTTTGTATTTGCCCTATCATCCTTTTGTCTGCTGACTGCAACCGCTTCAGTTGCTTGTTCTACCGTACCACCATTCTTGTTTATATCTTCCATATTGTAAATATCGAAGCAACATACCAAATGAATGCAATCACACCTAAAACGATGGCAATTTTCCTGTTTCTCGCTTGCCTGTCTGCTTTTTGATTTTCCATTTAATTGCGAGGCATAATTACCTTAAGCCTCGCCTTCCCTTTTACTTAACAACAGGTTGATCCGTAAAGCTATGGTATGGCGGCGGTGATGATAATGTCCACTCCAAGCCCTCCGCGCCTTCCCACACTTTGTCGGTGGCTTTTTTACCGCCTTTGATGCAGCTCACAATATTGTAGACAAATAACAACTGCGACAACCCTAATACAAAAGCTGCAATCGTTGAAATCATGTTGAACTCCGCGAATTGCAAGGCGTAGTCTGGAATACGGCGCGGCATACCGGCCAACCCTAAGAAGAACTGAGGAATAAAGGTCAGATTAAAAGAGATGGCTGTTAGCCAGAAATGTAATTTGCCCAGTTTCTCGCTGTACATATGTCCGGTCATTTTTGGCAGCCAGTAATACACGCCCGCCATGATGCCCATGATGCCACCTGCGAACAAGGTGTAATGGAAATGCGCCACAACAAAATAACTATTGTGATATTGCGCGTCAGCTGCAACGTCTGCGAGCACCAAACCGGTCAAACCGCCGATACCAAATAGAATAATCCAGCCTACCGCAAACAGCATAGGCGTTTCAAAGCTCATGGAGCCTCTCCACATGGTTTTAATCCAGCAGAAGAACAAAACGGCCAGCGGCAGTGAAATCGCCATCGTGCTATACATAAAATAGAGCAAAGCTGGCACAGGCATGCCCGCTGTAAAGAAGTGATGCGCCCACACAACGACTGATAAAGCGCCAATTGCCCATAATGAATAAACCTGCGCTTTGTAGCCATACATTGGCTTACGTGAGAAGGTTTGCAGGATTTGTGGAATAAAACCCCAAACCGGCAAGAGCAAAATATACACTTCTGGATGGCCAAAGAACCAGAACAAATGCTGGAACAGAATTGGATCGCCGCCACCGGCTGCAGAAAAGAAGTGTGTGCCAAAATGACGGTCTGTTAAAAGCATCGTGACAGCACCTGCCAACACTGGAATCGTGGCCACAAGCAGGAAAGCCGTAATCAGCCAGCCCCATGCGAACATCGGCATTTTCATGAGGGTCATGCCAGGCGCACGCATATTGAACAGCGTGACAATAATATTAATCGATCCCATGACGGAAGATATACCAAGCAGGTGGACTGAAAAAATCGCAAAGTCCACGCCGATACCGCCCTGTAAAGAAAGCGGCGGGTAGAATGTCCAGCCGGTAGCCAGCGCACCATCACCGATACCAAACAGCGCCAAGGTAAAGGGCAACGTTAGCAGGATTGCAGCCGGAGGCAGCAACCAGAAGCCCCAGTTATTCAAACGCGGCAGCGCCATATCTGGCGCGCCGATTTGCAAAGGAATCATCCAGTTTGCAAAACCTGTCGCTGCGGGCATCAGCGCTGCAAAAATCATGATTAATGCATGAATGCCTATGAGTTGATTGAAAAATTCCGGGTTCATCAATTGCAAGCCGGGTTTAAACAGCTCTGCACGAATGCCCAGAATCATGGAACCGCCAACCAGGAACATAATCAGTGAAAATGTAAGGTACATCGTACCAATGTCTTTGTGATTAGTGGTGGTTAACCAGCGCATAATTCCCGTCGGGTGGTCATGATGCTCTTCATGGTGTGCTACCGTTACTGTACTCATCGTGCTCTCCTGATTGCCAATTTGATACTTAAAATAAATTATTGTCGTGCCGCTTTAACTTGTGACGGCTGAACCACATCACCGACGCTATTGCCAAGGCCATTACGCTCATAGGTAATCACCGCAGCGATTTCGGTGTCATTCAGCGTTGCCTTCCAAGCCGGCATTACATTCTTGCCATTCAGCACACGATCCAAGTGGCTATCTGGAAGATACTTGCCATCCGCGCCAAAAATTGGCGATGTTGCGACTTTGCTGCCAGTTAACGCAGGAAATGCCGGGGGCAAGCCTGCACCGGTAACCTGGTGACACACTGCACAGTTTTTCTCATAGACCTTTTTACCTTCAGCTACCAAGTCATCTTTTGTCCACTCTTTATCTGCACCAGCTGCAGCTTTGGCCTGCTCTTCTTTCTTTGCCGCCACCCAAGTTTTGTATTCCTCCATTGATACCGCATTTACAACCACAGGCATATAGCCATGGCCCTTGCCACACAATTCTTTACATTGGCCGCGGTAGGTACCAGGCTTCTCCACCTGCACCCAAGTCTCACGAATGAACCCGGGAACAGCAAGCCGGGATGAACCGAATTGAGGCACCCACCAGTTATGCAGTACGTCGCTTGCCGTCATCAAAATCCGAACCTTTTCACCCACGGGCAATACGAGCGGATTGTCTACTTCCAATAAGTAATGCTCGCCCTTATCCGCCGCATTGTGCATCTGGTCATTGGTTGTCGTTAAGTTGCTCACAAATTTAATGCCTTGCGCGTCACCATCCATATATTCATACTGCCAGCGCCATTGTGAGCCTGTAATTTTAATGACCATGCTGGCTTTGTCGCGCGTGTCTTCCATCATCACCACACTGTGGTAAGCCGGGATACCCATAATCACAAAATCGATTAACAATAAAATCGCAAATGGAATCAGCGTCCAGAAAATTTCAACCGCGGTGGAAGGTACTTTATCAGCAACAGCCTTATAACCTTTGCTCTTGCGATGCGCAAAAATTGAATAAATCATGATGGCCAGCACTGACAGGAAAATCGCCATCGAAATAAGCATAAACTTATTATGGACATGCAAGGTATCTAAAGCCATTGGCGTTACTGGCTCTGGGAAATTCCAACTGTAACCGGCATAGGCACCGAGCGAGGCCAGAAACATTGCAAAACCCAACCCAACTTTTTTCAACACTTGCATAACGCTCACTCCAAAATCAAATTTAATTAAAATTTTTCAGCTTACATTTCTAAATTTTTGTTTTAGCTCTCTTGCCAACGCAACACGTTGCTCATCATCAATCAAGTGCCTGCCGAATTCAATTTCCTTGCCATGCGACCCTATAAACAGGCCGCTTTTGCCCTGACTATTTACCACAGCGCGCACATTGACTTGCGTCCAATATCGCTGAAATACTGTTATATTGGATTTTTTATAGCTTTTCTTTTCCACTATAACTTCGTCTTCTTCTATGGCGATACTTTCATAATCACCCGCATGCAAGTAAACATAGTAAAAAGCATACGCAAAAGCCGCCAGCTCCAAGCCCGCGAATGGTAATACCATCCAGGCGCCCAGACGCGCAAATCCCAGTGCGATCAGCAAGGTTACAACCGCCATAGCCGCAAGCAACCTGATACCGCCATCTAGCGATAACGAATTGTTCGGCCTTGCAATGATTTTGTAACCCAAATCGAACACTGCCATACACTTGCCCTTGGTCATGCAAACTTAAATTAAAATTGCTTGCAGTTTCTTTGACACGCAACTTTGCTTATAGCTTCTTGACGTGCGTCATTTTGACGCAGATCAAAAAATAGCATAAAAAACTTTGACGAACAAGCAAAAATTTACATTTTGTAACAAATGCTGCGGCTTCAATCTGACGCTTGCCTAAGCAAGTCCAAACCTAATGCGCTTGAATAACACGAGTGGTGCCGGGAGCCGGAATCGAACCGGCACGTTGTCGCCAACGCGGGATTTTGAGTCCCGTGCGTCTACCAATTCCGCCATCCCGGCTGAGGTATAATTACAACGAAGACGCACATTATAACAAGCAAAAGGCATTATGCGAACACAAGATTTCGATTTTTATTTACCAGACACGCTCATTGCCCAGCATCCCGCCGCAAAGCGCAGCGCCAGCAGGCTGTTACACTTAGATGGTAAAACAGGATACTTAGAAGACAAACTGTTTGTTGATTTGCCTGATTTTTTGTCTGCAGGCGATTTGCTGGTTTTTAATGATACGCGCGTCATCAAGGCGCGGTTGTTTGGCCACAAAACCACAGGTGGCACAGTAGAAGTGCTGGTTGAGCGGGTTTTAGACACGCATCACCTACTCGCGCATATCCGCGCCTCGCGTGCGCCGAAGGCAGGCACAAAAATTAAATTAGCCAATGCGTTTGAAGCCGAAGTCCTCGGCCGTGATGGCGATTTGTTTCATGTGAGGTTTTTGAGCGAGGTGAAAGTGCTGGATTTACTGGAACAATACGGCGCCTTGCCTCTGCCACCTTATATTACGCACACAGCTGAAGCCGATGATGAAGAACGTTACCAAACCGTGTACGCCAAACATGCCGGCGCGGTGGCTGCGCCTACTGCCGGGCTGCATTTTGATGAAACCATGCTGGACACAATAAAGGCAAAGGGCGTCAATATCGCCTATGTCACCTTGCATGTGGGGGCGGGTACATTTCAACCGGTGCGGACCGACGTGATTGCGGAGCACAAAATGCACAGCGAGATTTATCATATCTCGGCCGAAACGGTTGCGATGATTGAAGCCACCAAAACCAAAGGCGGTAATATTATCGCCGTAGGCACTACCAGTTTGCGCGCGCTGGAAAGTGCCGCACGGCCTGGCAAGCTACAGGCGGGCATGGGAGAAACAGATATTTTTATCACGCCCGGATTTTCATTTAAAATAGTCGATAAACTTGTCACCAATTTCCATTTGCCCAAGAGCACTTTGCTCATGCTGGTGTCTGCCTTTGCAGGGTTTGATCATATTAAAAATGCTTATGCACACGCGGTAAAACAACAATACAGATTCTTTAGTTATGGCGATGCCATGTTATTGGACAGGGCAGATTGAACAAAGCCGCAAAAGCAATGACTAAAGTAGACGCTCCAATTCAACGCCAGACAGAAACACCATCAGGAACTTTATTACTAAATGAAACCATTTAAACGATTATTGATAAGCACAACCATTGCATCTGCATTCCTGACGACCAGCCCACTACAGGCACAGGTACTGACGGAAGCCGCGCTTGGCATCAAAATCCCGCTCGCCAAAAAACCGACTACGCGCCCGATGACGGTAGCATATGTGCCCGGGCTCAGGCACTATTACATTGCGGATGGCGGCCTGGCGCCGATGGGCTCGGAATTTGAGGCGCCGGTATCCAAGTCGCAAATCCATGCCTATGACGACAGCGGAAAATATGTTAATTCTGCCAAGCCTGGTTACGATAACCGCTCCATTTATTACAACCCGAACACCGACAAATTAGAAACTATCACCTATAATATTTCTAGCGAGGTTGGCTTTGGTCCCAATACCGGCCTGTATTCAATTAACTTAAGCGAGACGGGCGAAGTTACTGATTCATCCAGTGAAATAATGCAGTTTAACCCGGCATTTGGCAGTGCGGGCACCATGCCGACCTATGACGCCGAAAATCAACGTTATTTCGCAAAACAGGGACGTAGCGACAAGGTATTTATTGTCGACCCAAAGCAACGCGACAAATTAGGTGAAATCACACTGGACTTGGCAAAGGCAGGCGCGGCGCACGACGACGTCAGCGATCTATTCGCAGCATATACCGGCATTAAAGGTGAGGAACTGATTCTGCTGGACATTGACCACAAGGCCGCGCTGGTGTTTGACCTGACAGGAAAATTTATCGCAAAGAGCGAATTGCCGAAAGATTTGAAACTGCGTGCTCAAAACCACTATAACGGCCTAGGCTATGCCAATAACATGTTGTTTATTTATCAGGAAAACGAAGGTGAGTTTGGTGCGTATTACGGTTTTAAGATCATGAAATAATTCGAGGCAATAAAAAACCGCGCCCAGATATCTTGCTATCCGGCGCGGTTTCTAAATCAAAACAAACTACTTGCCGAGCGCGCCCGCCAGTTTGCCGGACACCATACCGAATACCGCACCAAGTACAGTTGAAACCGCCACCAGCAGCACAGGGTTTGACATATCCATAGCTGTCGCATTTGCAGCGGTACCAGCTGTAAGCGCCAAACCAGCAGTTGCCGCATAGCCATACACGTTAGCCGGTACTACAGAAAGCAAATTGCAACCTGCTACAGCCACCAGCGGGAACACCGTCACGGCAATAATCACAGGTGCAGCCAAAGCGCCTAAACCACCCAGCATGCCCGAGCTTACCAGGTACAAAGCTATGCCCGCCATGACAGCGCCAAAGATCATGCCTCCGATTGTTTTTTGCAATGCAGCGTTGTCGCCGCCGGTATGGAAATAGCAGCCCCAGGCAATAAAACCAACCCAAACCAAAGCTACGCTAGCAAGTGGATTTAACGCCAGAAATGCCCAAACGCCACCGAGTACAGCAATACTTAAAGCTAATGCAGTTAACTTCGACATACTTTATCTCCCTAAATTAAAAGTAAAACTCTTGTAAAAATAATGTGTTGAGTATTACAGCCAGTAATTTCAGTTTGGCGAAGCTACGATGAACCAGTGAACCACACCAACTTCAATCAGCAGACTTCGCGCAGTCTAGCCCCATTTTGGTGCGATTGACAAGCGTTTTTATGGAGGATGAAATTAATTAAGGGAGGCCTGATTGATCTTTGTGCTGTAATCCCAGTGTTTGCGCCACGCGCCAAGCACCAGGTTAGGATACTGCGGCTTGCCCAGACTGCCATTATATCGGCCCAAAGCACGATATAAGTCACCTTTTTCTATGTCGATATAATGGCGCAATATCGTGCAGCCATAACGCAAATTCAGCCGCATATTAAACAAGTTCTGATCCGGCGTGCCTATGCTCTTCACCCAGAACGGCATCACCTGCATATAACCACGCGCGCCGACGCTGGACACCGCATATTTTTTAAAACCGCTCTCCACCTGTATCAGCCCTAGGACCATTTGCGGGTCTAACCCGGCACGTGTTGCCTCATAATGTACCGATCTTAAAAAATCCTCGCGGTACGCTTGATCCGGAAGGCGTTTTTTTAGACGCTGCGACATTTCATTCATCCAGATCTGGCCTTCGATCTCGCTCCCAAACACCAGCTTGGGCGAAGCCAAATCACTGACTGATTTTTGCATCATCGCCTTAACGCTGTTTGAAAGCGGCTCTTCAATCTGATTGCCAGCATGGCACAAGGATGCCACGCCTATCAGCAACACAAGACAAAGTTTCTGTAAATTTTGTTTAAGCATTTATCGCAGATTTAATAAATTCGATGACTTCAGTAACAAGCAAATTCTGTGCCTCAGCTGCATTTCTCGCTTTATATTCTACTTTGCCTTCGGCAAGCCCGCGCTCACCCACTACAATTCTATGCGGAATACCCATCAGGTCGCTTTCGGCAAACATCACGCCTGGCCGCTCGCCACGGTCATCCAGCAGTACATCCATGCCCGCTTTTTTGCAATCTTCATACAATTGATTTGCGGTATTTTTCACCAATTCACTTTTATCTATGCCGATGGGACAAATCACCAACTCGAATGGCGCCATGCTCAGCGAGAAAATAATGCCTTTTTCGTCACTTCCCTGCTCAATTGCGGCACCTACTATGCGCGAAACGCCGATGCCATAGCAACCCATTTCCATCACTTGTGATTGACAATTTTCATCCAGATACGTTGCATTCATGGCTTGGGCATACTTGGTACGCAGCTGAAAAATATGCCCGACTTCAATACCGCGGCACAAGCTGAGTTTGCCTTTGCCATCCGGACTGGCGTCTCCTTCGACCACATTGCGAATATCCGCTACCAAGCCGGGTTCCGGCAAATCTCGGCCAAAATTCACGCCGCTCAAATGGTATTTCGGCTTATTGGCACCGCACACAAAATCACTCATATTGGCAACGGTCTTATCTGCAATCACCGTGACATTGCTGCCCACGCCAACCGGGCCAATAAAACCAGGCGGGCAGTTTAAATTGGCACGAATCTCTTCTTCAGTGGCAAATCTAAAACCATCCAACACTTTTCCGGTTTTCACCTCGTTCAGATTATGATCGCCCCGTAGCAAGGCCAAATAAAATTTCTCATTTGCCACCAATGCAATCGCCTTCACCGTGCGCTCAATGCTGATTCCAAGCAGCTTCGCCACATCTTCGCATTGTGTTTGTTTTGGTGTTTCGACCTCTTTTAGAGCATAGCTGGGAGCCGCTCTAGTATTGGCTTCTGGCAATGCCTCTGCAAGCTCCACATTGGCTGCATAATCCGAATTTTCGCAATATGCCAGTGCATCCTCGCCGCTATCCGCCAGCACATGGAACTCCTGCGAGCCCTCGCCGCCGATAGCGCCTGAATCCGCCTTCACCGCGCGGAATTTCAGCCCGAGCCGCGTAAAGATATTACTGTAAGTCTGGTACATCTGCGCGTAGGTCTGTTGCAGCGATTCAAAATCGGTATGAAAAGAATAAGCGTCTTTCATCATGAATTCGCGCGCGCGCATCACGCCAAAACGTGGGCGAATTTCATCGCGAAATTTGGTTTGGATTTGATATAAATTGATTGGCAACTGCTTGTAGCTATTGATATCGCGGCGCACGATGTCGGTAATCACCTCTTCGTGCGTCGGCCCAAAACAAAAATCGCGCTCATGGCGGTCTTTGATTTTCAGCATTTGCGGGCCAAACACCGCCCAGCGTCCGGTTTCATCCCACAGTTCCTTGGGCTGTATGGCTGGCATCAAAAGCTCTAAAGCGCCGGCTTTGTTCATCTCGTCACGTACAATCGCCTCTACTTTGCGCAATACGCGCAAACCAAGCGGCATCCAGCTATAGAGGCCATTGCCGAGCTTTTTAATCAGGCCGGCACGCACCATCAGTTTGTGCGAAATCAGTTCGGCATCGGCAGGGGCTTCTTTTTGGGTGGCAATAAAAAATCGGGAGGCGCGCATAAAATCTCTAATTCAATAAATAGGCTGAATTTTAACGGTAAACGCTGATTAAGTCAGCCGAAATTAATACGCAGGCGGCTTACTTTTGCGGGTTGCCAGTCTTCACTGTTCGCGCCTTGCCAATCGGGCTGTCATCTGGAATATAACCTGATTTCCATAAAGAAAAAGGCACAATGGTGGCAGCATGGCCGTTATCATAAAACCAGCTGTCTACCGCATATCTTTCGCCCGATTTAATTTCGCGAATCACCGCTGTGCTATGCGGCCAGCCCGTAACAAAGAAGTTGCGCGTGCGCATATCTTCAATTTCGTGCAACGGCATCAAGCCTTGCTGTTTCAGTAGCCGCATATAGGTGGTTGAGTTGATTGCCTCGTCATTGCAATCTTGCTGGCCTGGATAACTGGCATTTTCAAACGTGCCCGCCCTGTCGGCAGAGGTGCCCACCTTTCGTCCAACCAGATCTTCCAGCACGCCAATCGCCTGTGCGATCTTTTTACGTTCATCTTCGGCATTGATGGCTGGATGATTGAATAGCCCAGCCACAGCACTCCACTCCAAGGCAGTGAGAGCGGTGCTTGAAATCTCGGCACAGCCGCCGCCCTGACATACTTCAAACTGGTTTAGCTGAGGCGTTTGATGAAAAATGCGTGAAACATCTGCCAGCGCGGCCTGCGCCGATGCATTGCAATACAATACCAGAATGCTAGAGGATAACAGGCTTGTCAGAAACTTCATTTTTATTCGCGCCCGTTAGCGGGAAATGCTGTTCCAGTGCTGCACTGATTTTTTCAATGCCATGCAGAACGCCGGCTTCGAACTCGCCACGCCTGAACAGCGCCTCCATTTCATGGCAAATCGCTTCCCAGCCATCGTGTCCAACATGCCGGTCGATTCCCCTGTCGGCCACAATCTCCACATCGCGGTCGGCCAGCAGCAGGTAAATCAGCACGCCATTATTATGTTCGGTATCCCAGATGTTCAGGCGGCCGAATAGCTCGATCGCGCGTTTTTTCGGTGTCTTTTTGCAAATAATTTCATAAGGATGCAAGCCCGCCTCCACCACAAAACGGATCTCCCCGGCATGCTTTTTCTCGCTCGCCGCAATGGCCTTTTGGATTTCGTGCAGCGCGATCGCAGAAAAATAGCGCCTGACCTGCCACGGGTTGCTGAACATGTGTTTAAAAAAACGGGCTATAGGGTCTTGTCGCTTCATTACCAGTCTCCTGATGCCCCGCCGCCGCCGAAACCGCCACCGCCGCCGCTGAACACGTCGCCCCCGCCGCTGCTCCAGCCACCACTGTATCCACCCGGGGAGCCTCTCCCGCCGTAGCCGTTGATACCGCGGCTGCCCAACATCATGGTGATAAAAAACGCGATTACGCCCAAAATAGCTGCGCTGCCCAAAGCCACGCCCAGCAACCAGACGACAGCGCCTATCAGCCCGCCATTTATGGCGCTGCCAAAAAAAGTGCCGAACATGCTGCGCAATACAAGGCCGGCGATCAGCCCGCCAAATAGCAGCATGGGCAGCAAGTTCATGAAGTCCATGCCGCTGGATGCCGCGCGGTCAGGCGCTGGCAACGGCTCACCCTCCACCAGCCCGATGAGCTTATCTACACCCGCATCCAGGCCGCCGTAATAATCGCCCTGTTTGAATTTGGGCGCGATGACCTCGCTAACGATACGCTTGGCGGTTAAATCCGGAATCGCGCCTTCCAGGCCGTAACCGACTTCAATACGAATTTTACGGTCATTCTTTGCCACCAGCACCAGCAAGCCGTCATCGGCTTTTTTGCGGCCGAGTTTCCATTTATCCACGACGCGGATACTGTATTGGGCAATATCTTCAGGCTGCGTACTGGGGACGATGAGCAGCGCGATCTGGCTGCCTTTTTTGCTTTCAAACGCGGCAAGCTTATCGTCCAGCTGCGCTTGCTGTGATTGTGAAAGCGTGTGGGTTAAATCGGTAACACGCGTCTTTAGTGCCGGAACAGGAAGTACCTCAGCATGCGCCGAGCCTGATGCCAGATAAAGCATCAAGCCTAGCGCGCATAAACCAGCTTTGAATGTTGAAAACACGTGTTAGCTGAAACCTGGCTTACTTCTTGTCGCCAAACTCAACTTTTGGCGCGGCCGAAATCGCTTTTTCGTTTTCAACCGTAAATGTTGGCTTGGCTTTGTAGCCGAACATCATCGCGGTCAGGTTTTCCGGAAAAGAACGCACAGCAATATTGTAATCTTTAATCGTTTCGATATAGCGGTTACGCGCCACGGTCACGCGATTCTCGGTACCTTCCAACTGCGCCTGCAAATCCCTGAAACCTTGGTCCGCTTTCAGGTTCGGGTAATTCTCAGCCACTGCCATCAAGCGGGATAATGCAGAAGTTAATTGACCTTGCGCCGCCTGAAACTTGGCAAAAGCCTCAGGGTCGTTCAGCAATTCCGGCGTCACCTGCATGCTGCCCACTTTGCTGCGCGCGTTAGAAACTTCGGTCAGCACTTCTTTTTCATGCTCGGCATAGCCTTTAACCGTTTCCACCAGATTAGGCACCAAATCGGCACGGCGCTGGTATTGGTTCAGCACTTCAGACCAGCTGGCTTTGGCTTCTTCATCCAGGCTCTGAAATTTGTTGTAGCCGCAGCCGGTTAAAGCCAGCGCTAAAGAAAAAATTACAATTTTTGAAATTAAATTTTTCATGGTTTTCCCTCAAAAGAAAAGTGAGCATACTCAAGGTAACATGTTTAAGTATATTGCGTTCATTTGTTCGATTACAAGCCCGATTCGCTCATTTTGGCCATAGTCGATTTGGCCAGACACAAATCATCCCATGCCTTGGCCTTATCTGCCAGGTTGCGCAGCAAATAAGCAGGATGATACGTCACAATGACCGGTACGCCGCAATAATGGTGCAACCTGCCACGCAGGCTGGTCACCGTGGCATCCGAATTCAGCAAGGTTTGCGCGGCAAACTTACCCAATGCGAGAATCAGCTTGGGTTTGATCAGTTCTACCTGGCGCTTCAAATAAGGGCTGCACTGCATCACCTCTTCACCATGCGGGTCGCGATTTTCCGGCGGGCGGCATTTGAGCACATTGGCAATATATACATTTTCGCCGCGCCTGAGATCAATCGCCGCCAGCATATTGTCCAGCAGTTTTCCCGCCTGCCCCACGAATGGCTCGCCGCGTTTGTCTTCTTCTGCCCCGGGCGCTTCGCCGATAATCAGCCAGTCGGCGTTTTCATCCCCCACGCCAAACACAGTTTGCGTGCGCGTCCTGGCCAGCTCGCATGCCTGGCAATTCTTGACGTAGGCCTGCAAAGCTTGCCAATCCATGCTTTCAATAGGTGGCCTGGGAGGCGCTTCCAGATTGGGCTGCACGAGTGCAGCCTGTGGCGCGGCGCTTGTTTTTTCAGATATTTCCGCGGGCACCTGTTGGGCGCGCAATTTCCACACCGGCAATAATTCCAACTCGCGCAACACGTCTTCTCTGTTCATAGCGCCAGCCCCATCAACACCGCATCCTCACGGCCATTATGCGTGGGATAATAACCACGCCGCACCGCCATTTCACAAAATCCCATATTTTCGTAAAGCGCGATGGCGGAAATGTTGCTTGGCCGCACTTCTAAAAACATATTCGCCGCCTTGTATTGCCTGGCTTTGTCTATCATGTGTTCCAGCAAATAGCGCCCTACGCCTTGTTTTTGATAAGGCTTGGCAACGCTTAAATTGAGCAGGTGCGCTTCATCCAGCACCATCATCATCAGTGCATAACCAATGATTTCGCCGGCCTGTTCCAGAACCCACGCACTATAGCCGGAATTGAGCGAATCGCTGAAATTGCCCCGCGTCCATGGGTGTGAATAAATCGTCGGCTCTATTTGCATTATCGCGTCCAGATCATCCATTTGCATGGGACGTAGCTGATATTGCGGCTTTAACATTGCGCTCATAAACGTTGCCCTTGCTCGCGCTCCTGCGTAGTGAGGGCGACGCGATTACGAATGTAGATCGGCGCAGCCTCGCTGGCTGGCTTGGCATTGCTCGCCTGAAAAGTTGGTAGCGCAAGTTGCAAAATAGCTTCTGCCGTTGGTGTGATATTGGGTAACATTTGACTTAAATTTTTTGCATAAATTTTACTTAATACTTCACCATAAGCCGCCCAACCGCTGCCCACACCCACCCAATCGCCACCATCAAGCACTGGGGCGGCTTCCGGCTTGCATACCATTGTTGCACTTGCTTCATGCCAGGCGCCATTTTGTTTGACATAAGCTGAATGGTAAATCTCGCCCATGCGCGCATCCAGACATGCGATGACTTGATCTTTACCGCTCGCCTCTGCCGCCGCCATTAAAGTATTGATGCTTGCCACAGGCAGATTGGCGCCAAACCCTAAGCCTTGCGCCACGCCGCACGCAATGCGCACGCCAGTGAACGAGCCGGGGCCTGCACCAAACGCGATGCCGTCCAGATCGGCCAGCTTAATCTCCGCTTCATCCAGTAAAGCCTGAATTCGCGGCAAAATCAGCTGCGATGCGGTCTGGCCGACGTTTTGGTAGTGCGAGAATGACTTATCTCCCACTTGCAAAGCAAGTGACAGAAATTCGGTAGAGGTATCGAGGGCGAGGATTTTCATTTTAGATGCAAGTCATTCAGCCGCTATTCTGCCACGAAGCCGCTTGATTTGCCCGCGCAAACTCTTGCTATCCACGCGCCTTTTTTGTGAAGCGCGCGTTGGTCGCGTGGCGTAACGTGTTGGTTTTACTTGGTTTGCGGCGTTGACAATCTCATGCAGACGCTTAATCGCATCCTTTTTATTCGCCTCTTGCGTGCGGTATTGCTGCGCTTTAAGAATCAACACGCCTTCATCAGTGATGCGATTATCTTTGCTATTGATTAAGCGTGCTTTTAGCCAATCGCTTAACGAAGAAGCATTAATATCAAACCGCAAATGAATCGCGCTGGAAACCTTATTCACGTTCTGTCCACCCGCGCCCTGCGCGCGAATGGCGGTGAGTTCGTATTCGTTTTCAGGAATTTCGATCATTCTTTTCCTGGAACTCCTCCGCAAAAAATGCCTCAACGTCTGCCAGTTCTTTTGTGCGCTTAAATGGCGGCAGGCTTTGCCAGATGCGCCGGCCATAAGGTTTGGTGATTAGGCGCGGGTCGCAAATCACCAGCACACCACGGTCTTGTTCATCGCGGATTAAGCGCCCGGCGCCTTGCTTGAGCGTGATCACCGAGTAAGGCAATTGATATTCCATAAACGCGTTTTTGCCCTCGGCATTCATTTTGTCGATGCGCGCAGAGAGCACCGGATCGTCAGGCGGGGCGAACGGTAGTTTGTCGATAATCACGACAGATAACGCCTCGCCGCGTACATCGACGCCCTCCCAAAAACTCTGGCTGCCCACCAGCACGGCGTTGCCCTGCGCACGAAAACGGTCGAGCAACTCGGTGCGCGTGCTTTCGCCCTGCAATAACAGCGGGTATTCCATGCCATTGGTGGCAAACGCCTCTTTTAATAATGCATGTACCTCGCGCATGGCTTTGAGCGAAGTACACAGCACAAAGGCACGGCCCTGGCTGGCCTGGATGACCGGCAAGCTGACGGCTGCCACGGCTGCGGTATAGGCAGATGAGTTAGGATCCGGCATGCCAGCAGGCGCATATAATAAGGCTTGGCGGCCATAGTCAAACGGGCTTTGCCAATAGCCGGTCTCGGCCGCATGCAGACCCATCTGGCTCATGTAGTGACTAAAGTCGCTTTTCACGGCGAGTGTAGCCGAGGTAAAAATCCACGCGCGCGGTTGCGCGCTAAGCTGCTTGCCAAAACTATCCGCTACGCTAAGCGGCGTGGCATGCAGTTGCACCGACTGCGTGAACACTTCTACCCAGCGTACTAGATTTAAGTTTTGGGCTTTGATCCAATGATCTAATTGCTCGCCTAAAGCCTCGCCGCGCTGCCAGCACTTTTCCAGGCCGGGGTCGCGCGCCGCCTGGCTTTCCAGCACCTTGGTAAGTTCGCTTAGGATGGTTTGCATATCGCTAAAGGCGGCATCAAAGCCTCTTAATGCGAGCGCTTTTTGCACGGGCAAGCGCGAGCCTTCGTAAGCAAAAATCAGTCGAAAATCTTTGCAGGCCTTTTCCAGCTTGGGAATGGCCTCGCCCAAAGCCACGCAATCCTTGGCCAGACTTAAATGCGCAATGGTGGCGTCACGCGCCAATTCCATCAGTTGGCTGGTGGAAATATCTTCACCAAAAAACAGGCCGGCCACTTCGGGCAATTGATGCGCTTCGTCAAAAATCACCGTATTGGCACTGGGCAGCAACTCCGCCACGCCTTCATCGCGCAACATCACATCGGCAAAAAACAGGTGATGATTCACGACGACAACATCGGCTGCCAGCGCCTTTTTACGCGCCTCCATCACAAAACAATCTTTATAGAAGCTGCAATCCTGGCCCAGGCAATTGTCGCGCGTGGACGTCACATTCAGCCAGATTGTCGCGTTTTCCGGTACCTCGGTGAGTTCAGATTTATCACCCGTTTTGCTGTTCTCAGCAAAGTTTTTAATCAAATGCACATATTTCGCATCTTCACGCGAGGCAAAACGTCCGCTATTTGCTGCATTTTCTAAATGATAATGGCACACATAATTGGCGCGGCCTTTCAGCATGGCCACAGTTACCGGCACTTTCAGGGCATCGCGCACATTCGGCAAATCGCGGTTGAACAGCTGATCCTGCAGGGTTTTAGTGCCTGTAGAAATAATCACCTTACCCCCCGAAAGCAAGGCTGGCACTAAATAAGCAAAGGTTTTGCCCGTGCCTGTGCCTGCTTCGGCCACTAGCTGTTTGCTGCCTTTGATGGCGGCCTCGATCGCCAAGGCCATTTCAAGCTGCTGCCCACGTTCCGAAAAGCCCGCAATAGCCGCAGCCAGGGCGCCGTCCTGCTTAAATATTTGAGTGAGTTGCGAACTTTCTGACATGGCTGAAATTATCCCATGAATATGGGCGATGATTTTACGAACCTAAAAAAGTATTGCGTTATGCTGCATATCTTGTTAGCCTTACGTTGCTGTAAGTTTCAATTCTGTCATTACTTTTAGGGAGGATGTATGGATTTAGGAATGATTATTCAGTTAATAAGCGGCGCAGTAGGCGGTAACATTGCTGGCAGCCTGATGAAAAACGCAAGCATGGGCACTGTGCTGAACTCCGTGATTGGTATTTTAGGCGGTGGTTTGGGCGGTCAATTACTCGGCATGCTGGGCATAGGCGGCGCTGCAGCAGCGGGTGGCGGCATGGATATTGCCACTATTATCGGCCAAGTGGCTGGCGGCGGGGTAGGTGGTGGCGTATTGTTAGCCATCGTCGGCATGATCAAAAGCGCAATGGCGAAACAATAGCCATCAATCAAGTCTGCCCTGATCAATAATCGGGGCAGGTTTTCAGTTTTAATTCTCATGAAACATTTAATATTTTCAGCGCTATGTTTTTTTGCAGGCTTTGCTATCCCCGCGATGGCAGAACAGGCTGTGTCTGAAAACGTGGCTGGTGTAACGCTTTATAACGTTGATGAAAACAGCATTCAGACACGATCCAGCAGCTGGCAGGACAAAGCACAGGAAGTGCTGGTCAACGCGCTGAGCCTGACTGGGATTAAATACAAGTACGGTGGAAAATCACCTGAAACAGGGTTCGATTGCAGCGGTTTTGTGCGCTATGTGTTCCACAATGCGGCCAATTTAACCTTGCCGCCTACCGCGCGCGCCATTAGCCAGATCGGCAAAACCGTTAAAAAAGATGAGCTGCAGCCGGGTGATCTGGTATTTTTTAATACACTCAAATCCGCGTTTTCGCATGTAGGGATTTATATTGGTGACAATAAGTTTATCCATGCCCCCAGCTCCGGCAAGGTAGTGCGGGTAGAAAGCATGCAAGATGGCTACTGGGCCAGGCGCTTTAACGGCGCCCAGCGCCTGGATAGCGAAATTGAAAAGCTACATTAAAGCAATCAGCCAAACATCCATTAACTAAACACGGCGCGATTTCCGCTGTGCTGCAGGCTGAAAACTATTCGTGAAATTTGGCCAGATCTCCCGGCTTGCGCAGCATTTTATCCACCTCGCCCAAATGCAGTTCTTCCTGATAAATCATTTCCCTGGCGTATTCTTCCAGCATTACCGAGTCGCCCTCAACCAGTTTTAGCAACGTTTTGTAGGCATTTAACGCTACCGATTCATGTGCTAATGATTCACGTAAAATATCACCAATATCATGATTGTGCGTCTCTAACAACGGCCCGATGGAAAGTGATGGATGGCCGCCCAGATGCGTAATCAGTTCGCCCGCTTTATCCGCATGCGTAAGTGACTCGGCTGCCTGACCGCGCAGCCAGGATACGATGGGAATACGATTGTAGCCAAACACCATCAATGCATAGTGCGTGTAGCGCACCACACCTGCCAATTCCAATTCCAGAATGGTGTTTAGCGCTTTAATGACTGCTGTATTGTTACCTTGTTCCGTTGCCATTTTCATTCTCCTTTAACTCACATTATCGCCAATAATACACCTTGAACCCTCCGCAGCATTGGCATTTCTTTTATCTATCACTATGCCCCAAATCGCGTGCCGGCGCTATCACATCGCGGATAAGCTGCTTGAGTTCTTTCGATTCCGGAAAGCGCCCTGCCTCTTTGCGCGAGAATATCACATCGCCGTTCAGCCGCACTTCAAACACGCCGCCCGTGCCGGGCAACAGGCTTACCGCTGCCAGCTCTGCTTCAAATGTCGTGAGCAACTCCTGTGCCAGCCAGGCCGCACGCAGCAGCCATCTGCACTGCGTGCAATACTCAATTTCCACCCGATCATTCCTCATCGTCCACCCTTGTCTTTGACACACATTTTTGCTGCCTGCTCTATTAAACTATGCCACTACTCAAATAGCTTGAAATAGCGCAAAATGAACCATTGTTTTATTGTAAACTCTTAGCTTAGCGTTGCCATCAGTTAAAATGCAACAATTCAAGTTTTGATATTTTGGTTTTGATAAAAAAGGGTATGCATGCGGTCTTCTTTTGAAAAATTTGGTTTTATTGGCTCAGGCATCCTGATTGGCGTGCTTATCAGCCTTAACTTTTCCGCCCTGGCGGAAAAGGTCGCGCCGTCACAATTGCCAATAGACGATTTGCGCGTGTTTGCGGAAGTATTTGGCAAAGTCAAAAGCGACTATGTAGAACCGGTCGAAGACAAAAAACTGATTAACGAAGCCTTAACCGGCATGCTTTCCGGCCTGGATCCGCATTCCACCTTTATGGATGCGGATGCTTACAAGGACTTGCAGGCAGGCACGCAGGGCGAGTTCGGCGGCCTGGGCATCGAAGTGGCCATGGAAGATGGTCTGGTAAAAGTGGTTTCGCCCATTGAAGATAGCCCCGCTTACAAGGCTGGCCTGAAAAGCGGCGATCTGATTATGAAACTAGACGACACGCAGGTGCGCGGCTTGACCTTGAACGATGCCGTTAAAAAGATGCGCGGCAAGCCAGACACTAAAATCACTCTCACCGTGTTGCGCAAAGGCGAACCGAAACCGCTTACCTTTAACTTGACGCGCGCCATCATCAAAACACAAAGCGTCAAAAATAAATATATCGAGAAGGATTACGGCTACGTGCGCATTACCCAGTTTCAGGAACACACGGGCGAAGACTTAGCCAAGACGCTTAAAACCCTGCACGAGCAGAATAAAGGTCCGCTCAAAGGTCTGGTGCTGGATCTGCGCAACAACCCAGGCGGCTTGCTGGATGCGGCGGTTGGCGTTTCAGCTGCCTTCTTGCCTAAAGATAATCTGGTGGTTTATACAGAAGGCCGCGTGGCCGATTCCAAAATGCGCCTTAACGCAAATCCACTTGATTATGCACGCCGTGGCAAAGGGGATTACCTGAAAGACCTGCCTGCCGACTACAAAAAAACGCCTATCGTTGTATTGGTTAACGCTGGCTCCGCTTCGGCTTCCGAGATTGTGGCAGGCGCTTTGCAGGACCATAAACGCGCAACGGTTTTAGGTGTGCAAAGTTTCGGCAAAGGCTCTGTACAGACCATTCTGCCAATGAATAACGGCAGTGCCATCAAACTCACTACGGCACGTTACTTCACACCGAATGGCCGCTCGATTCAAGCCAAGGGCATTGTGCCGGATATTATTGTAGATGACGGTTCTGACCAGTCGAACAGTCTGCATGAAGCTGATTTGGCCAAACATTTATCCAATCCAAAAGACGCGGATGCTAATTTGCCAGCCGAAATCAAAGACCCTGCCAAAGAAGCGGCAGCCAAAGACAAGCTGAACGAGAAAAAATTTGCAGAGCAAAAAGGCCCGATCGAACCCGCCAGTGCGGATGACATTCAATTTGCGCAAGCCATGAATGTGCTGAAGGGTTTGCCGGTTCAGAAAACGCCAGAAATAAAACCGGCGGAAGCTGCCAAATAAATTTTCACGCATTGCCGAGCCCTGCTTTAAGAATAAAGCAGGGCTTTGTTTTATGATGGTCTCAAATAACAAATCTGCGGTGACATATTGCCGGATTTGGATTAAACTCAACTGATGTTATCAGACAAATTAATTACTACGTTTGACAATGCCCTACGTACCATTTTTGCAGTCGGCATCGGCGCCAGGCCGCGTCCGGATGCGCATTTGGAAGATGCAGCACTTGATGAAGCCAGCAAACACCATGCGGCCGCATTGATGCGGGTTAACCATGTGGGCGAAGTATGCGCGCAGGCACTATATAGTGGGCAGGCGTTAACCTCGCACAATCCGCAAATTGTAAAAGCGCTGGAACATGCCGCCAACGAAGAAACCGACCATCTGGCCTGGTGCGAAGCTCGCATTAAAGAACTTGGCGGGCGCAAAAGCCTGCTCAATCCTGTCTGGTATACGGGTAGTTTTACACTGGGCGCAATAGCAGGGGCGCTGCGCGACAAATGGAACCTGGGCTTTCTAGCGGAAACAGAGAACCAGGTATCGATACATTTACAAAATCATTTGAGCCAACTCAATGAAGCCGACCTTAAAACGCGTACAATCGTAGTCCAAATGCAGCAGGATGAAGCAGCGCATGCACAAGAGGCCATTCAGCTTGGCGCGAGCGAGCTGCCCTCGCTAGTGAAGGCTGGCATGAGGTTCGCTTCTAAAATCATGACCCGAACCGCTTATTATGTTTAATCGCTTAAGGCAAAAAATTTAAGGTGAGCATGCAAAAATTCAGTGATGTTTTACTTACACTCGATAGTGCCGATGACGTGCAACGCATTGAGCTTTACTACGAAAATGGTGAGCCTGCTGGGGTTATCGAAAACAAGCCTGGCAGCCAGGGTTCGGTTAAGGTTTATAACCACTTGTACAGAATGTATGGCGGCATTACATTAGACGCCGCTGTTGAAGGCTTGGCACTGTACGCTGAGCATACTGAAGACGCCGAAAACTGCCCAGGCAAACACCCAAATGTAGACAGGCTGCTAAACGTACTGGAAAACGAAGCGCCTTTAGGCGTAAAGATCATTACGAGCAATCCCTAGCCAAAATATAGGGCTAGGTATTTTCGGGCGCTCTTATCTCAAAGTCATGCGTGATTTCCACGCTTTTACTCAACATAATCGAAGCAGAGCAATATTTTTCTGCCGACAGTTTCACCGCACGCTCCACTTGAGTGGCATTCAAATTATTGCCAGTGACCACAAAATGCACATGAATTTTGGTAAACACTTTTGGTATTTCATCCGCACGCGTCGCATCGATTTCCGCTACGCAATCGACAATCGGCTGACGCGCTTTTTTTAGTATCGTCACCACATCAAATGAAGTACAACCGCCCATCCCGATGAGCAGCATCTCCATTGGGCGCATGCCGATGTTACGGCCACCGTTTTCTGGCGCCCCATCAAGCACTACGGCATGCCCTGTCTCCGATTCGCCGACAAAACACACCCCTTCAACCCATTTCACACGCACTTTCATTATTTAACGTCCAGCAATTCAACATCAAAAATCAAGGTCGCATTTGGCGGAATGATACCTCCTGCGCCACGCGCGCCGTAACCCATTTCTGGTGGAATAACCAATGTGCGTTTGCCGCCGATTTTCATGCCGGCAAAGCCCTCATCCCAGCCCTGAATCACCTGGCCCGCACCCAAAGCAAAATCGAATGGCTGTTTTCGGTCCAAACTGCTATCGAATTTTTTGCCTTTTTTGTCGGTCGCTGCCGCATCATATAACCAGCCTGTGTAATGTACGCTGATGTTAAAACCGGGCTCGGCTTCGCGGCCTGTGCCAACCTGTGTATCAATTTTTTTCAGTTCTGTAATGTTGGTCTCTGTGCTGCTTTCAGACATTGCGGGGGTTTCCTGTGTAGTAGTTGATTCGGCTTTGCAAGCATTGAGCGATAACGCAAAAGCACTTGCTAACAAAATATTAAATAGCTTCATATTCACCTTAAACATAAATATCGCTTAAACAAATGAAACGCTATGATACCGCAAACTCATGCAAGTTCGCGCAACTGCAATAAGTCTATGGCTGCTGATGCACCCATTCGATCAGCGCGTCCTGGGCGTTTTTACTTGCAGCTGCATTCACATGATTTACCAGCATCACTAATACATGGCGATGACTGTTCGCATCAATCTCGTAACCGGCAATGGCGCTCACGCCATCTATCGAACCTGTTTTCAGGTGGGCGCGGCCACTCGACTGGCTTTCGTTCAGTCGCTTTTTGACTGTGCCATCCTGCGCCAGAATGGGCAATGATGCCATCAATTCCGGCATCACCGGGCTATTATAAGCGCTTACCAACATACGGCCTAAATGCTCTGCACTGATGCGCTCGATGCGCGACAAGCCAGAGCCATTTTCAACCACCAGTTCATTAAAGTTAAAACCTTTGGTCATGAGCCAGCTGTTAACAGCAGCAACGCCTTTGCCTTCAGTCGCCGGCATGCCGTTTTTCTCTGCGCCAATGGTCAACAGCAACTGGCGCGCCATCAGATTGTTACTCCATTTGTTGATGTCACGAATCACATAGCCCAATGGATCAGAATACTGCTCAAGCACTTTAACCGCGTTGCCCGGCGTATCTTGCACCTTAAGCGCCCCGTTAAACTTACCGCCAAGCTCGCGCCACAGTTTTCTAAATGTGTAAAACGCATATTTTTCATCGTTAAACACACTCAGCTCCAAATAGCGCTCGCCACAATCCGACGAAAACGTGCCGTGAAATGTGACTATCGCCCTGTTCTCAAGCGCTTTCACTGTGTACCCGAACTGGCTACGCCAGTCGCCGCATGCTTCCTGCGAGCGTTTCATGTTGTTAACGATCTGGACTTCAGGCAGCTCAAATTCCTGGTTGATGTTTACGCTATTTTCATTGGCCGTAAACTTAAAACTGGTATTGCGCCCGCCTACCAAAAATGCACTGGGCATGGCGTTATAAGCACGCCAGATTTCATCATCAAACGTGTTTCTGTCGCCGACATTTTTTACAAAATAGCCTTTATCGAGAATTAAATCGCCTTTAATTCGCTTAATGCCGGTTTGCTGCAGACTCATCAGCAGACGCCAGAATTCCTGAGCCTTGAAGCTTGGGTCACCATAGCCCTTAATGATGAGATTGCCATCCAGCACGCCATTCTTTACGCTTCCCTCGCGATAAACCTCCGTCTTCCAACGATAAGCAGGCGTCAGCAAATCCAGCGCCGCATTGGTGGTCACCAGTTTCATTACCGAGGCCGGATTCATGCTCTTATCCGCATTGTGGCTGAGAATCGGGCTGTTGCTCTCAACCGCCTGCACATATATCGCCACGTTCTGCGGTGGAATCCCTGCTTTCTTTAGCGCCTCAGTCACGGTTGCCGGAAGTTCTGCATGCACATGCAAACTAGCCAACAGCAAATATGAAAAGATTAAGGACTTTCTCATAGCGCACTTTTTACCGCTGCTAAAGTGGCTTCCGCCATAAAATCAATTTCAGCTTCTGTCATCGTGTATGGCGGCATCCAGTATACGGTGCTGCCTATCGGCCGCAATAACAAGCCCTGCTTTGTTGCAGCTTGATAGCATTGCCTGGCAAACAGCACGTTCTGCGTCATGACATCGAAGGCGAATATCATGCCTTGATGGCGTAGATGTCTGATTGGCAGGTCAGTGAGCACTTGCATTTTGGATTGTATCAACGCTGATTTTTCACGATTCTTTTGTATGATCTGGTCGGTTTCAAAAATCGCCAACGTCGCTAAGGCAGCGCTGCATGCAAGGGGGTTACCGGTATAGCTGTGGCTGTGCAAAAATCCTTTTGCCGTGCTGTCATCATAAAACGCCTGGTAAACTGTATCTGTAGTGAATACAGCAGATAAGGGCAAATAACCGCCTGTGATGCCTTTGGATAGACAGATAAAATCAGGCTGGATGGCTCCCTGCTCGCAAGCAAACATCGTTCCTGTTCTGCCAAAACCCACCGCGATCTCATCCGCAATCAAATGCACAGCGTACTTCGTGCAGATCTCGCGCACCTTAGTCAAATATACAGAATGGTACATGCCCATGCCCGCGGCACACTGCACCAGCGGTTCAACGATAAAAGCGGCTATTTCGTGATGATGCTCACTCACATACTGCTCGAGCTTTTCTGCACAACGCAACGCAAAGGCTTCTGTACTTTCGCCTGTCTCGGCCAACCTGAAATCCGGGCTGGGCATTTGCACTGACTGCATCAAGAGTGGCGCGTAGGTATCTTTAAAAATCGCCACATCGGTCACACCCAGCGCACCCAATGTCTCACCATGGTAACTATTTTGCAGGCTGATAAACTTGGTTTTGCTGTTTTTTCCGCTGTTGCGCCAGTAATGAAAGCTCATCTTGAGCGCAATTTCAGTCGCGCTTGCGCCATCGCTGGCATAAAACGCATGCCCTAAACCCGTGAGCCTGGAAAGTTTTTCAGATAACTCAATCACAGGTTCATGCGTGAACCCGGCCAGCATCACATGCTCCAGCGTATCCAACTGCTGCTTGATGGCATCCTTAATGCGCGGGTTATTATGCCCGAACAGATTCACCCACCATGAACTCACCGCATCCAGATAGCGCTTGCCATCGGCATCGTACAACCAGACGCCATCACCTTTTTTAATCGGGATCAGCGGAAATTGCTCATGCTGTTTCATCTGCGTGCAAGGATGCCACACAGATTGCAAACTACGGTCAAGAAAGGCTTGATTGGTCATATATGGCTATTATGCCTTACCCTTACTACAAATGGCACAACCGCAACTAAGCCCCGCTTTATTCCAAATACAATTGATTAACTACAATTTGTAACACTTTGATTATATTGATTTGTGTTGACAGTTTTTAATAAAATAGATAAGCTAGTTACCCTAAATAACAAATCATTATATGGTGGGCTGAAATGCGATATTTTTGGTTGGTTTTTCTTATATTGACTAACGTGGCAACTTTATCCGGCTGCGTGGCGGCGGCAACTACCGCAGCCGGCGTAGGCGGCTCTGCAGCAATTACACACACCATTAATGGAATTACCTACCGCACCTTCACCTCACCGCCCGCCAAAGTCAGGATCGCTACAATTCGGGCACTAGAGCGCATGCAAATCAAACTGATTTCCGATAGCATGCAAGAAAAAAGCAATATCCGCTTCGTAACCGCAAAATCAAGCGAACGTAAGATAGAAATCCAGCTGGAACCCATCAGTCCCAATACCACGCGCATGCGCGTGATTGCTAAGGGTTCGGGGATTTTTTACGATGCGTCTACTGCAGAAGAAATTATCCAGCAGACAAAAATTTCTTTAGGCTGATCTTCAACCTGCTAATGCAACACTTTTTTCACATTCGCATCAGCCATTAGCGGCATCTGTGCTTGTGTTTGAGCGGCTGCGCCCATTCCCCATGCGGCTTCCTTGCAGGTCAGCTGCAACATATTGCATAACGCCAGAATAAGCTCCTGCGTTAAATTCATGCGTACCGTGATGCCCTCCAAGCATGGCATTTCAAGCATAAGCGGCTTCTGTGCGTGACGGACGAGTAAAACGCTGGTCGCCAGCATGGCGCCATTGTTAACCACTTCTTTTCTAGGCTGATATTCGGTTGCAAAATCCATTTTCTGTAGCGTCTCGGCCACCTGCATCTCGTGCTTAAACTGCGCTACAGCCTGTTCCGGCATTTCCTCTATTTGAATAGACGTTGCGGTAGGGATATGTGCTTCGTTATTCAGTAATTGCCAAATCCGCTTGGCCACACGGTATGTCAGCCACACCAACAGCTCAGAATTGTCCGCCAGCCCCACCCGCAACAACAACCTGTCCTGCTCGGCGTTATAGCCTAGGTTGATCTGTTGAATTGCAGCTTCTGGCTGATTTACAGCCGATAGATTTTGCTCTGCCAAGATAGCTTCCTATCAATTTTTAATGCCATTTTTTATCAATTTACCCTTGAAATTAATTTAATTAGCCCCAAGTTTAGCAATCAAGGCATGCGAGTGCTAAAATGTCGCGTTGCCCAAGCAATTTATAAAACTTACATAGTAACCCATTAGGAGAAATTGAATGAAAATTCGTCCATTACACGATCGCGTTATTGTAAAACGCTCCGAAGAAGAACGCACCACCGCATCAGGTATCGTCATTCCAGATTCTGCCACCGAGAAACCAGATCAAGGCGTAGTGCAAGCCGTCGGCAACGGCAAGCGTGACGATAGCGGCAAAATCATCGCGCTGGATGTAAAAGTTGGCGATAAAGTCTTATTCGGTAAATACGCTGGCCAGACCGTGAAGGTGGATGGCGAAGAACTGCTTGTGATGCGTGAAGAAGACATCATGGCGATTGTTGAATAATCAATTAAACGTTTAAGAACACAGGAGATTTAACATGGCAGCAAAAGACGTAAGATTCGGCGACGAAGTCCGCCAAAAAATGACCAACGGCGTGAATATTCTCGCCAATGCAGTTAAAGTCACTTTGGGTCCAAAAGGCCGCAATGTGGTATTAGAGCGCTCATATGGCGCGCCAACCATCACCAAAGACGGTGTTTCAGTGGCTAAAGAAATCGAGCTGAAAGACAAGTTCGAAAACATGGGCGCGCAAATGGTGAAAGAAGTTGCATCAAAAACTTCCGACATCGCTGGTGACGGCACAACAACAGCAACGGTATTAGCGCAAGCAATCATCCGCGAAGGCATGAAATCTGTTGCAGCCGGCATGAATCCGATGGATTTGAAGCGCGGCATCGACAAAGCGGTTGAAGCTGCGATTGCAGATTTGAAATCTCAATCAAAACCATGTACCACCAGCAAAGAAATCGCTCAAGTGGGCTCAATTTCGGCCAACTCCGATAGCTCAATCGGCCAGATCATTTCTGACGCAATGGACAAAGTCGGCAAAGAAGGTGTGATTACCGTTGAAGACGGCTCAGGTCTGAGCAATGAGCTGGACGTGGTTGAAGGCATGCAATTTGACCGTGGCTACCTGTCACCTTACTTCATTAATAACGCAGAGCGTCAAATCGCCTTGATGGACAATCCATTTGTGTTGTTGCACGACAAAAAAATCTCCAACATCCGTGATTTGCTGCCTACACTTGAACAAGTGGCCAAAGCCGGTCGCCCATTGTTGATCATAGCCGAAGAAGTAGATGGCGAAGCATTGGCAACCCTGGTAGTAAATAACATCCGTGGCATCTTAAAAACCGTTGCGGTTAAAGCGCCTGGCTTCGGTGACCGTCGTAAAGCCATGCTGGAAGACATCGCCATTTTGACAGGTGGTACCGTGATTGCCGAAGAAGTTGGCCTGAAACTGGAAAACGTGAAACTGGAAGATTTAGGTTCAGCAAAACGCATTGAGGTGGGCAAAGAGAATACCATCATTATTGACGGTGCTGGCCACGAAGCCAATATCAAATCACGCATTGCACAAATCAAGACGCAAATCGAAGAAGCCACTAGCGACTACGATAAAGAAAAACTGCAAGAACGTGTAGCCAAATTGGCTGGCGGTGTTGCTGTCATCAAGGTTGGCGCAACTACCGAGATCGAAATGAAGGAGAAAAAAGCCCGCGTTGAAGATGCTCTGCATGCAACCCGCGCAGCGGTGGAAGAAGGTATTGTAGCAGGTGGTGGCGTAGCACTGATTCGTGCACGTGATGCCATTGCCAAAGTAAAAGGCGACAACCACGACCAGGATGCAGGCGTAAAAATTGTATTACGCGCCGTTGAAGAGCCATTGCGCCAAATCGTTGCCAACGCAGGCGTTGAGCCATCAGTTGTGGTGAATAACGTAGCCGCCGGCAAAGGCAACTATGGTTACAATGCAGCCAATGAAACCTATGGCGACATGGTAGAGATGGGCGTGCTAGACCCAACTAAAGTCACTCGCTCTGCATTGCAAAATGCAGCTTCAGTCGCTGGTTTGATGCTCACTACCGACTGCATGGTAGCAGAGTTGCCAAAAGAAGATGCACCTGCGATGCCAGATATGGGTGGCGGCATGGGTGGTATGGGTGGCATGATGTAATTTCAACATCGTTAAAGAGGCGATAGCGGTGTCAGCTTCGTCGAGCGTTCCTAGCTTCCTTGCTCTAGCCTCTTTCACTTGTTGAAATGCGCTAAACTCAGAATAGCCTAAAACTAAAAAGCCTCGCAATTGCGGGGCTTTTTTATGCCTCAAATAGATTGAGTAAAAATTACACTTGGTTTACACTTCGATGCAAGTCAGTAACAAATTGACAACGCTCAAAAAAAGCCCCGATTAAGGGGATTAAATCGGGGCAAAAATGCCTCATCGTCTAAGGCTTCCGCTCAGGGAGGAAAGAAGCGGAAAGATAACAAAGTCTGAACTTTGCTACCATGCAAACTCAGACTAATGCTGTTTGCCTTAGTTCCAGCTATTTCACACTTTTTTCTGCAACTTCAAGTGGCATAACTTTATCCATCAGCCATGCGATAATATCGCCATGGAAACTCAACCTTCAATCCTCGCCGGCCTCAACGATAAACAACTCGAAGCTGTCACTTTGCCGCACCAGTCCGCACTGATATTAGCAGGCGCAGGCAGCGGCAAAACACGCGTGCTCACCACACGCATCGCATGGCTGATTCAAACCGGACAGATTTCACCCATGGGCCTGATGGCGGTCACGTTTACCAATAAAGCCGCCAAAGAAATGCTCACACGCCTGACCAGCATGCTGCCAATCAATACGCGCGGCATGTGGGTAGGCACGTTCCACGGGCTTTGCAACCGGTTATTGCGGGCACATCATCGCGAGGCCGGCTTGCCTTCCACATTCCAGATTCTGGATACGGCTGACCAATTATCCGCCATCAAACGCGTGATGAAAGCCATGAATGTGGATGATGAAAAATTTGTGCCCAAGCAAGTGCAAGGCTATATCAACGGCTGCAAAGAGGAAGGTTTGCGCGCGCATGCCGTAGATGCCTATGATGCGCATTCGCAAAAGTTACGCGAGATTTACGAAGAGTATGACAAGCAGTGCAACCGGGAAGGCGTGGCTGATTTTGCCGAACTACTGCTGCGCTGCTACGAGCTGCTGGAGCGCGATGTGCACATTCGCGGCCACTACCAGAACCGCTTCAAGTATATATTGGTGGACGAGTTTCAGGATACCAACCGCCTGCAGTATTTATGGCTGAAATTATTGGCTGGCGTGGATAACTGCATGTTTGCCGTGGGGAATATCGTAAAGCTGGAAGAAAATTACCGCTCGCACAGCAATATTCTGGATGCCGCCAACGCAATCATTTCGCACAATAAAAACCGCCTGGGGAAAAATCTATGGACATCCGCTGGCGCAGGCGAGCCGGTGCGGGTGTACGAAGCTTATAACGATACCGACGAAGCGCAGTTCATCGTCGATGAAATCAAAATGCTGCATGCAGAAGGTGCTGCGCTGGGCAGCATTGCCCTGCTCTACCGCAGCAATGCGCAGTCGCGCATTTTAGAGCACGCCTTGTTTTCAGCCAATTTACCTTACCGCGTGTACGGTGGTTTGCGCTTTTTTGAGCGTGCAGAAATCAAACACGCACTGGCTTACATGCGCTTGATTGCCAATGCCAATGATGATACCGCTTTACTAAGAGTCATCAACTTCCCTGCGCGCGGCATCGGCGCGCGCAGCCTGGAGCAGCTGCAGGAAGGGGCTCGCCAGAACGACTGCAGCCTGTGGCAGGCAGCGATTAACAAAGTAGGTAACGGCAAGGCTGGCGGCAAAGGCATTGAGGGTTTTGTCGCGCTGATACGTGACATGATCGACCGGGCCTATGGTATCACGCTGGCAGAAGTCGCCGAACTTGCAACCACTTTATCCGGCTTAAAAACGCACTATCAGAATGAGAAGGAAGGTGAAGACCGTATCGCCAACCTGGAAGAATTGGTGACCGCCGCAGTAGCGTTTACCAACCAGGATTTTGGCAACCACAACAATGTGGATGGCGATGCTGACTTTAGCTCCGGGCAAGACTTAATGACGCAATTTTTAACCCACGCCAGCCTGGAGGCAGGTGAACATCAGGCCGATGTTGGCCGGGAAGCGCTGCAGCTCATGACGGTGCATGCCTCCAAAGGCCTGGAATTCAAAACCGTGTTTATCAGCGGTCTGGAAGAAGGCTTGTTCCCGCACGAACAAGCCGCTTATGAGCATGGCGGGCTGGAAGAGGAACGCCGTCTGATGTATGTGGCTGTCACCCGCGCCAGACAACGGCTTTACCTGAGCCATGCACAAAGCCGCATGCTGCATGGGCAGGTGCGTTATGGCATCCCCTCACGTTTTCTGGATGAAATTCCGGAAGAGTTGTTAAAACGCCTCAACACCAAGCCTACGGCTAAAGCCTATGCCAGCCTAAGCGTCCAGACCTCCTCCACCAATGCCTATCCGTACAAAATCGGGCAAAGCGTGCGTCACGCCAAATTTGGCGAGGGTGTTGTGGTGAGCTATGAGGGCAATGCGGATAATCTGGTGATTAAAATCAACTTTGGCCACGAAGGCTTGAAAACACTGGCAATGGAATATGCCAGGTTAGAGAAGATTTAGATTAAATGTCATTCTGATGCAAATCAGAATCTTTTTGATTAAACCAAAAGATTGCGGATCTGGCCCGCAATGACAGTTGGTAGCGCTATCTAAGCTGCGCGGAACACATCCCGATAGCTCACGTACTGGAATGCGAGCATGAGCGCAGTCGCCAGCAATAAACAGCCAAACACCACCATCGACATCAGCACCTGACCCAGCCCCGGAATCAGGCTGCTGATAATGCCTGCGACAATACCTACGATCAGCATCAACGCCAGGATGCCAGCTGTCAGCAGCAGCCATGCGGCCGCCAGCGCAACCATGTATTGCAACGACCCGGCAATACTGGATTTAATCGCCTTCACCAGTTTGTAATCATTAAACGCTATCAGCATGGGCGAAAACCAGGTCGCCATCATCAGCGGAATCAGCAGCAAGGTCAGCTTTAACAATAGCGGAAACATTTTTTGCAGAAAATGCATCATCTGCGATTCGGTCATCACCGTTTTGTTTTGCGTCAGCGCAGCCAAGCCCTGCATGTCACTGTCCAGCACAAAGCTCACCAGCATGGCATAGAGCAAACATGCGCCTCCCAAGACCATCAATTGCGACATTTTGGGCTGAACATTCTGTACGATTTCGCCTAAGTTCTGCTGTTTTTTGTAATCTGCATTACGATAAAGCGTAATTGCAACCGCCAGAAAAATGGGCCAGATCAGAATACTGATGAACGCAAAAAACTGCAGACCAGGAATTGATGGAATCATCATGAACAAGCCCACGTAAGCCAGTGCCAGCAACAGCCATTTTCTAGGCGCAGTCCTAAATAGCGTTACGCTCTCGGTGACCCAGCTAATGCCTGTTTTAGTGCGTGATTCGTGTATAGCCATTAATACTCCTTGTCTTAATCACCCAAATCATCGGCATGATCATTGTCTTGCTGCAAGATATATTGCTGCAATATTTTTTTGAAATGATTCGGGTCTTTTGTATGCGTCAGCTCGCCGTCCTGCGGAAAATAAAAATCATCCAGCCGTGACAGCCAGAACCTCAATGCGGCACGCCGTAGCATCGCAAGCCAATACTTCCGTTCTTGCGGCGAAAACGGTCTCAATGCCTCATAAGCCGACAAAAATGTTTCCATCTTTTCTTCATCAATGCTGCCAATATCGCTGCCAGTATGATGCAAACACCACTCGTTCACCGCAATGGCCACGTCATATAGCAATATGTCATCGCAAGCGTAATAAAAATCGATAAAGCCACCTAACTGATCACCCACAAACAACACATTGTCGCGGAACAGATCACCATGTATCACGCCGCGCGGCAACGCATGCACCTCCAGCCGATGCTGATATTCCAATTCGCTTTGCAGCAATTTCTGGTCTGATGCACTCAGCTTGGGCATCACTTTGCGCGCGGTGGCGGTACGCCATTTTTCCCCGCGCTGGTTCACGCCCGTTTGGGTAAAACCCTCACCCGCCAGATGCATTTTTGCTAAAGTGACCGCCACTTGTTTTATTTGCTCTAAATTGGGCGTTGCGGTGTCTTCGCCTTGCAAACAAGTCACCATCAGCGCTGGCTTGGCTTTCAGCAGATGCAGACTTACACCATTCCTATCTGCTATCGGCGTGGGACAAGGCACCCCATGCTGTGCCAAAAACGTCATTAAATCAACGAAATAACGCAGCTCTTCTAAACTGCTTCTCTCAAAAACGGTAAGTACATAGCGGCCATGCGCTGTAATGACAAAATAATTAGTATTGGTAATGCCCGCTGCAATGCCCCGCAACTCACGGATTTCGCCAATAGCAAAATCGCGCAGCCAATCGCGCACTTCATCTAGGGTCAGGGTGGTAAAAACAGACATATTGCTCTACAGGAAATAATTAAGAGGGCATCGCCCTCTTAATTGTTAGAATCTAAAAATGATCCATTTCGGAATGCTCAATGGCGGATTCGGGCCTACATTCACCCAGCCACCCTCCTGGTCTTCTTTATGCAGGTAGTAAGGCACACCGTGTTCCGGCGTTATTTTCATCATATACAGCTCGCCATTGATACGGTATTCCTCAATCGTTTCGGCGCCTCTTTTGCGAATGGTCACTTGCGGCTCTGCTGTCCCATCCTCTAGCGCCTCACCGTCTGTAATTTTTGGCGGCGGCTGCACCTCTTCGAGCGGTTCTGCATTGGCCGGAGAATTTGCCGCCATGACATAGTACGGCAGCAGCATTGCGGGCAACACGCATAACAGCAATGTAGTTAATTTCAGTTTTTGCATCTTGCTCTCACCAAAGAATAGTTGAATCATTTTAACAAAAAGTGCATTAAAACGCGCGTCTTGTCTGCAAATAAACGTTTATAAATACAATAAGTACTACAAATAAAGTTGAATCTGCTCTTCTGCCGGAGATAATTTGAATCCGCGTGTTTCATAATGCCTGAATATTGCTTCCACAATCGCAGCAGGGTCATCAATGACCTGGATCAAATCAAGATCATCGGCAATGATCATGCCTTCATTCACCAAAGTAGTTTTAATCCAATCGACCAGGCCGCGCCAGAACGGCTCACACACCAGAATTATCGGTATCTTTAAGGTTTTACCCGTTTGCACCAAGGTAATCACCTCCATCAGTTCGTCCAGCGTACCAAAGCCGCCAGGCAGCACCACGTAGGCGCTGGCATATTTTACAAACATCACTTTACGCATGAAAAAGTGCTTAAAATTCTGACTGATATCCTGATAAGGATTTTCTGTTTGCTCATGTGGCAGCTCGATATTCAGGCCAATACTGGCCGATTTTCCACCGTAAGCGCCTTTATTAGCCGCCTCCATAATGCCGGGGCCGCCGCCTGAAATCACATTAAATCCTGCATCAGACAACCGCCGCGCTATTTGTTCTGTCAATTGGTAATAAGGACTATCGGGCTTGGTACGCGCGCTACCAAAAATGGAAACGGCCGGCGTGATTTCTTTAAGCCGTTCCGTAGCATCCACAAATTCTGCCATAATCTCGAATGCATGCCACGACTCATGTCCAGTCAAACGACTGCCTTGCAGATCGGGATCAGTAATTGTTGGTGTTTTTTTTGCATTAGACATAATTTTAGGTACTCAAAATATATGAAAACATTGTTGTTAGTGGATGGCTCATCCTACCTGTATCGCGCCTTCCACGCCATGCCTGATTTGAGAAACCACCAGAACGAACCTACCGGCGCGATCTACGGCGTACTTAACATGCTACGGCGTTTGCACAAAGATTATCCAGCGGATTATAGCGCATGTATTTTTGATGCCAAAGGCAAAACCTTTCGTGACGACATTTACCCGGAATACAAGGCCAATCGCGCCAGCATGCCGGATGAACTGCGAGCCCAGATTGCACCCCTCCACGAAGCCATTAAAGCCATGGGCTGGCCGATGATTGTGGAAGAAGGCGTGGAAGCCGATGACGTCATCGGCGCGCTGGCCAAACAGGCCGAGCGTGAAGGCATGCGTGTCATCATCTCCACCGGCGACAAAGACATTTCGCAATTGGTCAACGAGCACGTCACCGTCGTCAACACCATGCGCGATGCGTTCAGGAAAACCGATGAAATGCTGGATGTCGCAGGCGTGGAAAATAAATTTGGCATACCGCCTAGCCTGATGATTGACTATCTGATGCTGATTGGCGACACCTCGGACAACGTGCCAGGGGTGGAAAAAGTCGGTCCAAAAACCGCAGTAAAATGGCTGAAGCAGTATGGCTCGCTCGAAAGCATCATTGCACATGCCGATGAAATCGGCGGAGTCGTAGGCGAGAATCTGCGCAAAGCGCTGCCTTGGCTGGAAGTTTCACGCGAACTCATTACCATCCGCTGTGATGTCGGCATCCAGGAAAAACTCAGCGACCTTGCCCCGCAGCCGCAAGACAAAGCTAAGCTGGCCGAGATCTACGAACGTCTGGATTTTAAAACCTGGCGGCGCGAATTAGATCACAATCAGACGAATAACGACACAAAATCCACTGCCCCGCAAGCCAATATCCATAAGCCTTCTGGGGCACCTGTTTCTGACGATATATCCACAGCAAAACAATATGTTGCCAATAATTCACGCAACTACGAAACCATTCTGACCAATGATCAATTAGACCACTGGCTGGCAAAACTGCAGTCTGCACCGCTGGTGTGCTTCGACACCGAAACCACCTCGCTCGACCCCATGACCGCAAAAATAGTCGGCATGTCGTTCAGCGTTGAACCCGGCAACGCTGCCTATCTGCCGCTCAAGCACGATTACTTTGACGCACCGGAACAGCTCAATTTTGCTGAGACGCTGGCCAAGATCAAGCCGATTCTAGAAAGCCCTTCCATCAAAAAAGTCGGCCAGAATCTCAAATACGACCAGCATGTATTAGCCAACCATGACATAAAACTGAACGGCATCGCACACGATACTTTACTGCAGTCTTATGTGTTTGAGTCACACAAATCGCACGGCATGGATGACCTGAGCGAACGGCATCTGGGCATTAAAACCATCAAGTTTGAGGAAGTGGCCGGCAAAGGCGCCAAGCAGGTTGGGTTTAATCAGGTCACGGTAGAAACCGCCGTCGAATACGCCGCGGAAGATGCTGATATTACCTTGCAGCTGCATGAGGTCATGTATCCGCAAATTGAAAACGACGCTAAGCTGGATTTTATTTACCGCCAGATTGAAATGCCTGTTTCCAACATTTTATTTACCATCGAGCGCAACGGGGTGCTGATTGATTCCGTCATGCTGAATGCGCAGAGCAATGAAATCGGCATGAAGCTGGTCAATCTGGAGAACCAGGCCTACGCACTGGCTGGCCAGCCATTTAACTTAAGCTCGCCCAAGCAGTTGCAGGAAATCCTGTTTGATAAACTGGGGATTAAACCCACTAAAAAAACACCTTCCGGCGCACCGAGTACAGACGAAGACGTGCTGCTGGAGCTTGCGCTGGATCACCCGCTGCCTAAAGTTTTGTTAGAGTATCGCGGCCTGGCCAAGCTCAAATCCACCTACACTGATAAACTGCCCAAGATGATTAACCCGCACACAGGTCGCGTGCATACCAGCTACAACCAAGCCGTTGCGATTACCGGACGACTGGCCAGCTCTGACCCGAATTTACAAAATATTCCCGTCAGAACCCAAGAAGGACGCCGCATCCGCGAAGCCTTTATCGCCCCAAAAGGCAGCGTCATTGTCTCAGCCGACTATTCACAGATCGAGCTGCGCATCATGGCGCATCTCTCGCAAGATGAAGGCATGCTTAGAGCCTTCGCCAATAACGAGGACATTCACCGCGCCACCGCAGCCGAGGTGTTTGGTGTTGAAAAAGAAGCCGTCGACAGCGAACAGCGCAGATACGCCAAAGTCATCAACTTTGGCCTCATCTACGGCATGAGCGCGTTTGGATTGGCGCAAAACCTGAATATCGAGCGCAGCGCCGCCGCCAGTTATATCGAGCGCTACTTTGCGCGCTACCCCGGTGTGCGCGCCTACATGGACAACACCCGTGCACTTGCCAAACAGCAAGGCTATGTCGAAACCTATTTCGGACGCAGGCTTTGGGTGCCCGCCATTAACAGCGCCAATGCCATGCAACGCGCGGGTGCAGAACGTGCCGCTATCAACGCGCCTATGCAAGGCACCGCAGCCGACCTGATTAAACTCGCCATGATAGCCGTAGATAAATGGCTGAACGATGAGAAACTGCAGAGCAAACTCATCATGCAGGTACACGATGAACTCGTTTTAGAAGTGCCTGATAATGAACTAGAGTTAGTAAAAACCAAATTGCCAGAATTGATGCAGAATGTCGCCAAACTGGATGTGCCGCTGCTGGCTGAAGTTGGCGTTGGCAGCAACTGGGAAAATGCGCATTAAATCTTACGGAGTACATAATTGATACTAAAAGAAAAACAACTTACCAATTCTCAAGACCCTAAAATCCGAGCAGGTGAAGAAGCCGAAAAACAAATGGCTTTTTATCTAAAGAGAGCTTTCGGCAAAGAAAAAGATTGTTTCGTACTTAACGATTTGCGCATCATTCACGATGGTGATGTGGCCCAAATTGACCATCTGATGGTGACACGGTTTGGCTTATTTATTATTGAATCAAAAAGTGTGCATGGCAAAATTATGATTAACAAGCACAAAGAATGGTCACGCACCTATGACAACGCTACAGACGGCATGCGTTCTCCTGTCTTGCAGGCTGAAGCGCAAGGTAAAGTGTTAAAAGAGTTATTAAGAGCTAATAGGGAACAACTATTGTCAAAAATGTTAGGTGCAATTCAAAAGGGTTTCCGCTATTGCCCTATAAACATTTATATTGCTATTTCTGATAACGGCATCATTGATAGAAAAATAGCGATTCCAGAACTATTTAAGGCAGACCAAATTAGTAATGCAATTGAGGGTAAATTAAAAGAGTTAAAAAAAATATCAAGCCTTCTGTCACTTAATCTTGATACTGGCTGGTCTATGAGTGGTGACGAGGCGGAAACTGTAGCGCGATTTTTATTATCTCTACATCAGCCATTACAAAAAAACGACTTAAAAGCCCAAGAAAAGCCTTCAAATTTAAGCGAAATAAAACCTGCTGAATCTATCACAACAAATAAATCAGAAAAAACTTTTATACCAAAAGTGGGTGTAACATGCCCAGAGTGCCACAAGCATAAACTAATTAGAAAAAGTGTGACTCGCAGCGACGGTACTGAAACTGACTTTTTGGCTTGCACTGCGTACCCTAAAGAGTGCAAAGCTATTTTTGCTTTGGTAGCTGTAACAAAAACAATTAATAAAACTGAAAATGTAGTCTCAAACAATCTTGAACACAAAGAAAGCGACACATGTCCGCGCTGTAAATCTGGAAAATTAATTCTTCGTAAAGCTAAAACAGAATTTCTCGGCTGCTCAGAGTATCCGAAATGTAAATTCACTAGCTATCGTATTAATTAAATGAATTGCCGCCCAAACTGCGGCGCGTGCTGCATCTCGCCTTCCATCAACAGCCCCATTCCAGGCATGCCAAATGGCAAACCTGCAGGAATGCGTTGTATACAATTGGATGAACAAAATCGCTGCATGGTTTTCGGCAAGCCGGAGCGCCCGGCCTTTTGTGCGAGCTTGCAGCCGAGCGAGGAAATGTGTGGGGAATCGCGCACGGATGCGATTGAATGGTTAAGCCAATTAGAGCAACTTACCACACCTCATTTTTAAGCTCAAAATTAAGCAAAAAATTAGCAGTTAATAGTGTCAAGTCATCACGATTGCGTATAAAATAGGCAGATTTCTGCAAAACAATAATTAATGCAAATCGGCAATCACATTCTGAAGAACAACCTTATTGTTGCCCCCATGGCTGGCGTGACAGACAGGCCTTTCCGCCAGTTATGCAAAAAAATGGGCGCAGGTCTGGCAGTTTCCGAGATGGTAACCTCCAACTCGCTGCTATACGGTAGCGAGAAAACGCGCCGTCGCGCCAATCACGAAGGTGAAGTTGAACCCATTTCGGTACAGATTGCCGGTGCAGATCCGAAAATGATGGCAGAAGCCGCCAAACACAACGTGGATAACGGCGCGCAGATTATCGACATTAATATGGGTTGCCCTGCCAAAAAGATATGCAATGTCATGGCGGGTTCGGCACTGCTTAAAGATGAGCCGCTGGTGGCACAGATTCTTAAAGCCGTCGTGGGCGCAGTCGATGTGCCAGTGACGCTGAAAATACGCACCGGCTGGGATAAACAAAACCGTAACGCGGTGCAAATTGCCAAAATGGCGGAGGATATCGGTGTGCAGGCACTGGCTATGCACGGCCGCACCCGCGCCTGCGCCTACTTGGGCGAGGCTGAGTACGACACCATTGCCGCAGTTAAGCAAGCGATTCAAATTCCGCTGATTGCCAATGGCGACATCACCACGCCAGAAAAAGCGAAATTCGTGCTGGATTACACCGGCGCCGATGCGGTGATGATTGGCCGCGCCGCGCAAGGCCGGCCATGGGTTTTCCGCGAGATTGAACATTACCTCAACACAGGCACGCATTTATTGCCGCCGACTGTAGATGAAATCCATACCGTGATGCTGGAGCACCTGCATGATCTGTATGCCTTTTATGGCGATTTAACCGGCATGCGCATGGCACGCAAGCATATCTCATGGTACACAAAAGGGTTAGCCGGCTCGGCGCAATTCCGTCACAACATGAACACGCTACAAACCATTGAGCTGCAATTGGGTGCGATTAACGACTTTTTTGCGGAACTCAAAACCAAAAATGACCGCCTGGTTTACGCAGACGAAAACCTCTCACCAGAGGCATTGGCAGCATAACCATGGCAAACAAACTGGCAGACTGCGTAAACAAATCTTTGGATGAATACTTCGCCCATCTTGATGGCGAGCCGCCACATGCCATTTACGACATGGTGCTGTGTTGCGTAGAAAAGCCCATGATCGAGTATGTTCTCAATAAAGTGGGCGGCAATCAAAGCAAGGCAGCTGAAATGTTAGGCTTAAACAGAAACACCTTGCGCAAAAAAATGGCGCAGTACAACCTTCAATAAATTTTCATATTTCTTAAGAGTAATACATGGCTGTGATTAAAAGAGCACTCATCAGCGTCTCTGACAAATCGGGGATACTGGAATTGGCGACCGCGCTAACCAAACTGAACGTCGAGATCCTTTCTACTGGCGGAACCGCCAAACTGTTCCGCGACAACAATATCCCGGCAACTGAGGTCAGCGACTACACCGGCTTTCCTGAGATGCTGGATGGCCGCGTGAAAACGCTGCACCCCAAAGTGCATGGCGGCATTTTAGGCCGCCGCGATTTGCCGGAACACGTTGCAGCCATGCAGGCACAAGGCATTCCCAATATCGACATGGTGGTAGTGAATCTGTACCCTTTCGAAGCTACCGTGGCCAATCCCAACTGCACGCTGGAAGATGCGATTGAGAACATTGATATTGGCGGTCCGGCCATGGTGCGTTCTGCCGCCAAAAATTGGAAAGACGTTGCCGTGCTGACCGATGCCAGCCAGTATCAAGCCGTTGTGGACGAACTTAACAGCACCGGCGCACTATCGGAAAAAACTACGTTTGCGCTTTCTGTTGCCGCATTTAACCGCATCAGTAATTACGATGGTGCAATTAGCGATTACCTTTCCAGCTTTAACCAGGATGGCACACGCAATCCTTACCCCGCACAGATGAATAGTCGCTTTGTGAAACTGCAGGATTTACGCTATGGCGAAAACCCGCACCAAACTGCGGCATTCTACCGCGACTTATGCCCGGCACCAGGCTCACTCGTCACGGCACAGCAGTTACAGGGCAAAGAGCTCAGCTACAACAATATTGCCGATGCCGATGCCGCCTGGGAAGCGGTAAAGTCATTCAAAACAACGGCTTGTGTGATTGTGAAACACGCCAACCCATGCGGCGTGGCTTTGGGCAAGGATGCGCTTGAGGCTTACAGCAAAGCCTTTCAAACAGACCCGACTTCCGCTTTTGGCGGCATTATTGCCTTCAACACGACACTGGATAAATCTGCTGCTGAGGCCGTTTCCAAACAGTTTGTAGAGGTGTTGATTGCACCTGAATATACCAAAGAGGCGTTGGCGGTGTTTGCAGCAAAAGCCAATGTGCGTGTGCTTAAAATCGCGCTGCCAAAAGGCGGCAATACGCCGTGGGACCAAGGCCGCAACTCGCATGACAGCAAGCGTGTGGGTTCAGGCCTGTTGATTCAAACCGCTGATAACCATGAGATTAGCGCATCTGACTTAAAAATCGCCACCAAAAAACAGCCAACGCCGCAGCAGATGGCCGATTTGTTATTTGCATGGAATGTCGCCAAATACGTAAAATCCAACGCGATTGTGTTCTGCGGCAACGGTATGACGCTGGGGGTGGGCGCAGGGCAAATGAGCCGCGTGGATAGCACCAAGATCGCCGCAATTAAAGCGCAAAATGCAGGCTTGTCACTTAAAAATTCAGTGGTGGCCTCCGACGCATTCTTTCCGTTCCGTGATGGCATAGACGTGCTGGCCGAGGCAGGCGCAAGCTGTGTGATCCACCCGGGTGGCAGCATGCGTGATCAAGAAGTCATTGCCGCAGCAGATGAACTTGGCCTGGCAATGGTACTGACTGGCATTCGCCACTTTAGGCACTAAATATATGAAAATATTAGTTATCGGCAGCGGCGGTCGCGAACATGCACTTGCCTGGAAAATCGCACAAAACAAAGAGGTCAGCCGGGTTTACGTCGCACCGGGCAACGCAGGCACAGCGCTCAATCCTGACATGATGAATGTGCCTATTTCAGACGTTCAGGATTTACTTGAGTTTGCACAAAAAGAACAGATTCACCTCACCATCGTTGGGCCGGAAGCGCCGCTCAGCCAAGGCGTTGTCGATGCATTCCGCGCTGCTGGCCTGAAAATTTTCGGGCCAACCAAAGCCGCTGCACAGTTAGAAAGCTCAAAAGACTTTGCCAAAGCCTTTATGGTGCGGCACAACATCCCTACCGCTGCCTATGACACGTTTACCGATGCAAAACTGGCCCATGACTATGTGAACCAGCAAGGCGCGCCCATCGTGATTAAAGCCGATGGTTTGGCTGCCGGCAAAGGTGTTGTGGTGGCGATGTCTAACGACGAAGCACATGCGGCGATCGATGCCATGTTGTCGGATAACAAGCTGGGTAGTGCAGGCGCCCGCGTGGTGATCGAAGAATTCTTAACCGGCGAAGAAGCCAGTTTTATCGTGATGGTGGATGGCAAAAACATTTTGCCGCTCGCCACAAGTCAGGATCATAAACGCTTATTGGACGGCGACCAAGGGCCAAACACTGGCGGCATGGGCGCATATTCACCTGCGCCAGTTGTTACGCCGGAGATTCATGGCAAAGTCATGCGCGAAATCATCCGTCCCACTGTCGAGGGCATGGCAAAAGACGGCATCCCCTACACAGGCTTTCTCTATGCCGGCTTGATGATTTCACCAAACGGCAGCGTGAAAACCCTGGAATTCAATTGCCGTATGGGCGACCCGGAAACGCAACCGATTATGCTACGGCTGAAATCTGACTTTGTGGCACTGGCAGAACACGCAATTAACGGCACGCTCGATAAAATTGAAGCAGAATGGGACAGGCGCACCGCGCTTGGCGTGGTGATGGCCTCAGCCAATTACCCCGATGCACCACGGCTGGGTGACGAAATTAGCGGGCTGCCAAAAGATCTCACCGACGCGCAAGTTTTTCATGCGGGAACTCAGCTTAAAGATGGCAAAGTCGTGACCAGTGGCGGGCGTGTGCTGTGCGTGACCGCGCTTGGTGAAACGGTAAAATTCGCCCAGCAGCAAGCTTACCGCATCATTGAGGAAATTCAATTCGATGGCGCGCAATACCGCACAGATATTGGCTATCGTGCGATTAAAGGTTAAATCATCTTGAACACGCAAGCAGTTTTAGATTACCTGCAAAACTTACAGGCAAAAATTGTTGAAGCCATAGAGTTGGTCGACGGCAAAAATTTCCTGCAGGATAGCTGGCAGCGCCCGGAAGGCGGCGGCGGAACATCTTGTTTGTTAGAAGAAGGCAATGTGTTTGAACGCGCGGGCGTGGGTTTTTCACACGTCATGGGCAACAAGCTCCCGCCTTCTGCCAGTGCGGCGCACCCGGAAGCCGCAGGCCGCGCGTGGGAAGCCATGGGCGTATCACTGGTATTTCACCCGCGCAATCCCTATATTCCCACCGTACACATGAATGTGCGTTTTTTTGTGGCGAAAGCACAAAATAAGGCAGATGCAAATATCTGGTGGTTTGGCGGCGGCATGGATTTAACGCCCTATTATGGATTTGAAGAGGATGCCGTGCATTTTCACCGCACCAATAAAACTGCGCTAGATACATTTAATCCGACTTATTACCCAAAATTCAAAAAAGAATGTGATGAATATTTTTACCTTAAACACCGCAAAGAACCGCGTGGTATAGGCGGTATCTTTTTTGATGACTTTAACGAATTAGGCTTTGAAAGAAGCTTTGAGATGGTACGCGCGGTTGGTGACAGCTTTTTGAACGCTTACCTGCCTATTGTGCAACGCCGTAAAGACACGCCTTATGGTGAACGCGAGCGCGATTTTCAAGCCTACCGGCGCGGCCGCTACGTGGAGTTTAATCTGGTCTATGACCGAGGCACGCTGTTCGGCCTGCAATCGAATGGCCGTACCGAGTCCATACTGCTCTCCATGCCGCCGATTGTGAAATGGCGTTATGATTGGAAGCCTGAAAATGGCAGTGCCGAAGCCAGACTTTACACCGACTTTTTAATTGATAAAGACTGGTTGTAATTTCTAGCCGTTACTATTTTTGTTGTTTTAATTTTTAATTAGAACAATGCATTTTGTGGCTATAATTCCTTTAATCACAAAAGAAATAATAGGCAGAATAAAATGCAGGCATTAGAAAAAATCGTCGCCATATTATCAGGCATCGTGTGGGGGCCTGTTATGCTGACGCTGCTGGTTGGCACCGGTTTATACCTCACCATCATCCTGAAAGGCATGCAGTTTCGCGCCCTGCCACATGCGTTTCGCCTCATTCTGCATAAAGACCACGGCCATGAAGGTGACATCAGCCATTTCGCTGCGTTGATGACCGCACTGGCCGCCACAGTGGGTATCGGCAACATCGTCGGCGTAGCCACTGCCATTACCATGGGCGGCCCGGGCGCCGTATTCTGGATGTGGGTAACTGGCCTGGTCGGTATGGCCACCAAGTATAGCGAAGCAGTACTTGCCGTGAAGTATCGCGAAAAAGGCACACACGGTATGCGCGGCGGGCCCATGTACTATATTTCCAAAGGGGTAGGTTTGCCCTGGTTAGGCGCTTTGTTTGCCATATTCACCGCCTGCGCGACTTTCGGCATCGGCAATATGACGCAAGCCAATGCAACCGCCAAAATTTTCGAGACTACTTTTCACATTCCCGCCGAAGTCACGGGGATTGTGCTCACGCTGCTCACCGGCTTGGTAATCCTTGGTGGAATCCGCAGCATAGGCAGATTCACATCCTTTCTTGTGCCATTTATGATTGTGATTTATGTGGGCTGTAGTCTTTGGGTATTAATGTTAAATGCCAGCCAAATTCCACATGCATTTCAGCTGATCTTTTACCACGCGTTTAATCCGGCGGCTGCCTCCGGTGGTTTTGTGGGTGCCACAATTGCCGCCGCCATGCGCTTTGGTATTGCGCGCGGTGTATTTTCCAATGAATCCGGTTTAGGTTCTGCACCAATCGCGGCGGCAGCTGCACGCACGAACGACCCGGTGAAACAGGCTCTGGTCAGCATGACGCAAACCTTTATTGATACACTGGTGGTGTGCACCATGACCGCCCTGGTGATTCTAACCGCTAGCAGCTGGACACAAGGCGTGAGCGCCGCCAGCCTCACCAGCGCAAGCATGGCAGAAACACTGGGGGAATCGGGCAGTTTCATTGTTGCCATTGCTACCGCGCTATTTGCCTACTCCACACTGATTGGCTGGAACTATTACGGCGAGAAGGCCATTGAATACCTGTTTGGCGAGAAAGCCATCCGTATCTACCGCGTGTTCTTTACTGTCGCGGTGATGATAGGCGCAATGGTCAGCCTGGAATTTGTGTGGAACTTCTCCGACCTGATGAACGGCATGATGGCGATCCCCAATTTGATTGCACTTTTATGGTTATCCCCAATCATTCGCCAAGAAACTGTGCGCTATTTTTCATACCTTAAAAAATAAGGATCCATGAGCATGCAGCATCGTAGCACCTGGAAAAACCGCTGGACTTTCATGCTGGCTACTGCCGGCTCCGCGATTGGCCTGGGCAACATCTGGAAACTGCCTTACATGATAGGCGTTAATGGTGGCAGCGCATTTGTGCTGGTATTTATTGCCTCTATTTTTCTGGTTGGCATCCCGCTGATGATGACTGAAATCCTGCTCGGTCGCCGCGCGCAGAAAAACCCGTTTAACGGCATGCAGACGCTCGCCCATGAGGCGCAGGTATCCTCTAACTGGAAATATCTGGGCGGTATGGGCATGCTGACCGGCTTGTTAATTTTAGGATTTTACAGCGTGATCGGCGGCTGGGTATTAAGTTACATTATAGAAGCAGCTAAGAACAGCTTCAGCAATATTACAGCGGCGCAATCCACTGCAAATTTTGATGGTTTACTGGCTACACCAATAAAATTGCTGTTCTGGCACACCGTGTTTATGTGCATGACCATGGGCGTAGTAGCGCGCGGGGTCAATTCCGGGCTGGAAAAAGCCAACAATTTTCTGATTCCTGCCTTGTTTGCGATCTTGCTGGTGCTGCTCGGCTATAGCATGTCAGTCGGCGATATGCAGACTGCTTATCAGTTCATGTTCAAGCTGGATTTCTCCAAAATCACGCCAGTCGCCGTTCTTTCCGCCTTAGGGCATGCCTTTTTCTCGCTCAGTTTAGGCATGGGTGCCGTCATGGTGTATGGTTCATACCTGCAGCGTCATGTCTCGATTGCGCGCACGACCATTTATATTGCACTGGCAGATACTATGCTCGGCCTGCTGGTTGGCTTGGCGATTTACGCACTGGTATTTGCAAACCATTTAACTCCCAATGCAGGGCCTGGCCTGATTTTTCAAACACTCCCCATCGCCTTTGGCCACATGCCATGGGGCAGCTTCATCGGCACGCTTTTTTTTATGCTAGTAGCATTTGCAGCATGGACATCCGCCATCTCTCTCGTCGAGCCGGCAGTAGCCTGGATAACAGAAAACACTTTGATCAAGCGCCGCACTGCGGCATGGACAATAGGTATCGTAGTTTGGTTACTGGGCGTTGCAGTGGTGCTTTCATTTAACGAATGGAAAGACATTAAAATTATATTCGGACTTAACATTTTTGAAACGCTGGACAAACTCACCTCAACCATACTATTGCCCTTGGGCGGCTTGCTGATGGCGGTTTTTGCTGGTTATTACATGAAAAAAGACCATGTTCAGGATGAACTGGATTTGAAAGCCACAGCCTTTAAGTTATGGCGTATTGCCAATAACATTATTGCGCCGATTGCAATTGCAGCTGTGTTTTTGTACCTGTTTGGCGTTGTTAAATAAGCCATCAATACCAGTGCCAATAAAAAAGCCAGCTTAAAAGCTGGCTTTTGAACTTCAATTCACTTAAGTTTTACATTAAACTTACAGTGACAGAACCCACTGAACGATTGTTTTAATATCTTCGTCTTTCACTTGTGGACTGTTAGCCGGCATTGGCATAGGCCCCCAAACACCGCTTCCGCCCTTTTTCACTTTTTCGACCAGTCTAGCCTCTGCGCCTTTGTCGCCTTTGTATTTAGCCGCAACATCTTTATATGACGGGCCCAACACTTTTTTATCTACGCTATGGCAAGCCAGACAGCCGCTCTTTTGGGCCAATGCTTGTCCATCGGCAGCATTAGCTTGACCAGCTAATAACATGGTAGCTGTCGCAATTACTGTTAATAAAACTTTCATGCTATCTCCTTGAATTTTTATAAAAAATATGCAATTCTTGCAACATATATCATACCGATTATCCATAAATACACAATAGCCTTTAACGCTAGAGCACGGCTGACAGTTGCTGCAAGTTATCCACAACGGGCAAACAAACAACGCCTTTACATACCCATGCGTTGACATCATTTAAACAATCTCTTTGTAAAGTTTGCGGTAAGTCTTTTACCGTCTCATCCAGATAAAAAAACAAATGATGCGGATGATACATCTGATTCATTTCGCTTCGCCAGGTTTCCATTTTTTTTGCTTCCCCGCGAATGATCACCAAGGTTGGCGGTGACAAAAACTCTTCCAAAGCATGACACAGGCTGGCACATGCGGCCGGATTCCTAGCTATGCTGAAGTCAAAAACTTTCAGTGTGCGCTCTGCCGCCTGCAAATAGCGCGGTTCACCCAGAATATGGCCAAGCCTTTGTAATGCCACTGCTGCAATGCCGTTGCCATTAGGCGTAGCGTTGTCATAACCTTGTTTGGGACGATGAATCAGCGTTTCATGTGAGTGACTGGTAAAGTAAAACCCGCCATCCTCGCTTTCAAAGCCTTCCAGCAAGGTCTCCGCCAGATCTTCCGCAAAGCCCAGATCAATGGCACGGTAATTGGCTTGCAGGCATTCAATCAAGGCATCTAGCAAAAAAGCATAATCATCTAAATAGGCATTTAAATGCGCCTGATAATTTCCTTTGCCTTCATCCTTGCAAGTTGCCAGCAGGCGTTCTTCTACCCATAATCTTTCTCGAACAAAATCCACCGCGTTTTGCGCAAGCTTGGTCCAATCGGGCCGATTAAATACGCGTCCTGCGTGCGCCAAGCCCTTGATAACAAGCGCATTCCAGGATGTGAGAATTTTATCGTCTCGCGCGGGGCGGCAGCGCTTTTCGCGCGCCTGGAACATTTTTTTTTGCGCGCTCAAAAATAATGCCGTATCGGCATGCTCTGGAAGGCGCGTCAGATAAGGATGCCAGGCATGCCCCTCAAAGTTCGCGGCACGATCAAAACCAAAGCAGTGGCTTACAACAACAAATTCCTCCGGGGTAAGCAACACCTTCACTTCGTCCGGCTGCCACACATAGAATGCGCCTTCTTCACTATGCCCATGTGCATCTAATGAATCCGCATCCAGCGATGAATAAAACGCACCATGTGGCGACAGCATTTCGCGTTGCAGCCATGCGATGGTTTCCTCAACCACTTGCCTGTAACGCCCGTCCTTGCTTATTTGCCAGCCATCGGCATACAAGAAAAGCAGCTGGCCGTTGTCGTAAAGCATCTTTTCAAAGTGTGGAATATTCCATTTTTCGTCCACGCTATAACGGCAAAATCCGCCGCCAATCTGATCGTAAATGCCGCCATTCGCCATGGCCGATAACATCTGCAAAGCCATGCTCTCTGCGCGTTTGTTGCCCACTTTAGCCTGATGCAGCAACAAGGTAACATCAGCAGGATTCGGGAATTTTGGTGCACTGCCAAAGCCGCCATGCTGAAAATCGAAGCCGCTTTCCAGCGATTGAAATGCAAAATTAATCGTGCTTTCACTCGCGCTTAAAGTGCTGCTGGGTATTGGTATGGTATGTTTGAGCGCATCCACTAACTGACTGTTTTGCAACGCTAAATCGGCTTTGCGTTCATGATAATACTGGGCAACGCGCGGGATTAAATCGGCAAAACCGGGCAATTGGTAGCGCGCTATTTTAGGAAAATAGGTGCCGGTAAAATACGGCTCCTGATTCGGCGTTAAAAATACCGTGAGTGGCCAACCACCGGTTTTATTTGAAAGCATGCTATGTGCGGTTTGATAGATCTGGTCAATATCGGGACGTTCTTCACGATCCACTTTGATATTGATGAAATGCGCATTCATGATCGCCGCGACTTCCGCATCTTCAAACGATTCGTGCGCCATGACATGGCACCAATGGCAGGCCGAATAACCGATGGAAAGCAGAATCGGCTTATCGAGTTGGCGCGCTAAAGTAAGTGCTTGCTCGCCCCAAGGATACCATTCCACCGGGTTGTCAGCATGTTGCAGCAGGTAAGGGCTTGTTTCCTCTGCAAGGTGATTGCGCATGAAACCTAAAGCGTCTCTATATGGTACTCGGCACTAATCACATGCGTACGGCCTGGATTGATCACCACCATATTTTCCAGCGCATTGGTCGTTTCTACACACACGGTCTTCCGCCATTCATCCGGCTCGCCCATATCGCCCATCTGTGCCGCCTTTTCGGCTCCTGGGCTCCACACCACGGTGGTATCACTACCTGATTTCGATACATGGATGATGCGGTTGTATCCCGTGTCGTGTATAGCACAATCGCTGCTATGATTGATGAACACACGGTCAAATTCACCTCCATCAAAAGTGAGTGAGCCATGTTCGACATGACGCTCATATTTGAGAATTTTGTCCGCATATACACAATCTTGCATCCCCGTCACTTTGACATTCTCAATATCGCTAATATTGAGATAAGTATGAAACGCCTCGCCAATCACAAAAGGATGATCTGCTTTGTTGGTGGTCGACATATTGATACGCAGCCTGCGCCCAACGGTAATAGTAACGGTAAGCACATAAGGATATGATAGCTGGCGCTTTGCCTCCGGCGTCTCCATCATCTCCAGAATAATACGTGTAGCGCCGGTAGGAGTGGCATCAATATCCATTACACGCCAGGGTATCACCCGCGCGAACCCATGCGGGCAAAAGGTGCTGTCGGTTGGATGTGCCCCAAACCATGGCCAGCAGATGGGCACGCCTCCCCTTATAGAGCGGCCTTTTACAAACCGCGCATTGCTGGAAAGCCACAACACGGGCTGAGCAAGAAATTTTGGTTGCCAGCTAATAACATGCGCACCTTGCAGTGCAATCCTTGCAACCGCGAGCGGATTATCAATTTCCAGATACTGCAAGCCATCTTCGCCTTGCGTTTGCACCACATGGGCATGAAGTTTCAATCGCGGCTGTGTTTCAGGTAAGTTTTTTTGTACTGTCGCTTCCATATCCGTCACTTATCAATTTAATGTTCAATTTGGCTCACATCACGCACTGCGCCACGCGCCGCACTGGTACTCATTGCCGCATAAGCGCGTAAAGCTGGCGACACATGGCGCTCGCGATTTACTGGCTTCCAGGCCGCTTTGCCTTTGGCTTCCATTTTTGCACGGCGATGCGACATTTCTTCATCGCTAATCGCCAAATGGATCGTGCGATTTGGAATATCAATTTCGATGGTATCGCCCTCTTCCACCAGGCCAATCGCGCCACCTTCGGCTGCCTCAGGAGAAGCATGACCGATGCTCAAGCCTGATGTTCCGCCTGAAAAGCGCCCATCTGTCAGCAATGCACACGCCTTGCCCAAGCCTTTCGATTTCAGGTACGAGGTCGGATACAGCATCTCCTGCATGCCAGGGCCACCACGCGGGCCTTCGTAACGAATCACCACAACATCACCCGCTATGACTTTATCGGCAAGAATTGCCTCAACTGCAGCGTCCTGTGATTCAAAAATACGCGCGCGGCCGGTGAATTTCAAAATACTGTCATCCACGCCCGCAGTTTTTACAATACAGCCATCCTGGGCAATATTGCCGTAGAGTACCGCCAAGCCGCCGTCTTTGGAATAGGCATGCGCTATATCACGGATGCAGCCATTGGCGCGGTCCGTATCCAGATCTGGCCACAGCATGCTTTGGCTGAATGCGATGGTCGTAGGGATGCCGCCCGGCGCGGCGCGGTAAAATTTCTTCACATCTTCGTCAGTCGTCGTGGTGATATCCCATTTATCCAGCGCTGCGCCCATGCTGGCCGAATGCACAGTTGGAATATCGCAGTGAATCAGGCCACCACGGCTTAATTCCGCCAAAATGCTCATCACGCCGCCAGCACGATGCACGTCTTCCATATGGTATTTTTGCGTGGCAGGCGCAACCTTGCTCACACAGGGCACTTTGCGCGAAATGCGGTCAATATCACTCATGGTGAAATCCAGACACGCTTCATGTGCTGCGGCCAGCAAATGCAATACTGTATTGGTCGAGCCACCCATCGCCACATCCAGGCTCATGGCATTTTCAAACGCTTTCATCGTCGCTATATTGCGCGGCAACACGCTAGCATCATCCTGTTCATAGTAACGCTTGGCAAGCTCGACAATCAAACGCCCAGCCTGCAAGAACAGTTGCTTGCGTGCGCCGTGCGTGGCAAGCGTAGAGCCGTTGCCAGGCAGGCTCAAGCCCAGCGCCTCGGTCAGGCAGTTCATCGAGTTGGCCGTAAACATGCCGGAACAGGAGCCGCAGGTTGGGCATGCGCTGCGCTCTACTTCTGCCACTTCTGCATCGCTCACATGACTATCGGCGGCTTCTACCATCGCATCAACCAGATCCAGCTTGCGAACTTCTCCATGCCAATTCACTTTGCCCGCTTCCATCGGCCCGCCAGAAACAAATACCACGGGAATATTCAAGCGCAACGCCGCCATCAGCATGCCGGGTGTGATTTTGTCGCAATTCGAGATGCAAACTAACGCATCGGCACAATGCGCATTGACCATATATTCCACGCTGTCAGCAATCAAATCGCGGCTTGGCAGACTGTACAGCATGCCGCTATGCCCCATCGCGATACCGTCATCCACCGCAATGGTGTTAAATTCTTTGGCCACGCCGCCTGCTTTTTCTATCTCGCGCGCAACCAGCTGACCCAAGTCCTTCAGGTGTACATGGCCAGGGACGAACTGCGTAAACGAGTTGGCAATCGCGATGATGGGCTTATCAAAATCCCCATCTTTCATGCCGGTGGCGCGCCATAACGCGCGGGCGCCCGCCATATTGCGGCCATGAGTAGTAGTGCGAGAACGATATTGAGGCATGACAAATAATCCGTTAATTGTGCAGCTTGTATTAAAAGCGTTATTTTAGACCAGCCAGACGCATCACGCCAAAGAAATATGATGTAAAAGCGGATTAGAGGCCAAACCTGTTTCAGAAACCGCAACACAGCCAGCAGACGACCCCTACCGTGCCAATTTCGGTCCAACATATCCGTATAAAATATTGCTGGGCTTATCTTCAGAATATCTGCCCCGTAGACCGCATGGGTATTAAGCTGCAGGGCTACATCCTAGCATTCAAATTGAATGTTGCAGGCGTTAAGTTTCTTGAGGTATAGTTTCTCTGTTCAACAGTGAGGACATTGCAATGGAATATGCTGTAAACACTTACTATGAGCGCTTTTCTCTCCCGCCTACTCCAGTATTCAAGCAATACGCACTAAAACGTGCTTTGAATGTCAGCGCATCAACAGGTACCTTTGAGCCGCCTGCCTATCAGAATCATGCATGAGATATTGAAATCACTTCCCAGCGGTGACCGACGATCGATCGGCGAGTCCAATCGCATCGCCTCCATTGTTGTGGATCACCCTGAATTGATGAAGGTGCTTTTCAGCGGTCTGGAAAGCAATGACCCAGCGCTTCGGATGCGCTGTGCAGATGCAGCTGAAAAGGCGACTGCCAGTCATCCCGAATTTCTCGTGCCATACAAAACAGAGCTACTGAACAGATATGCCAAAATTGAACAACAAGAGGTTAGGTGGCATATCGCTCCGATGCTTGCTCGCTTGCCATTATCAGAAACAGAAGAAACCGCGGTCCTGAATGTTTTGCTTAGTTATACTAACGATTACAGCCGCATAGTGAAAACCATGGCCATGCAAGCCCTAGCAGACATAGCGATTCGCAGCCCCCGCCTCATACCGCTGGTGAAGCAGCACATTGAGGAGCTTACGGTCATTGGCACTCCGGCAATGAAAGCTCGCGGCAGAAAACTACTTGTCATGCTTGCAAAGGTACATCATGGCTAATCCCGCCAGCAGGTTAAGCTCGCTTCTTTATGTCAGACGACTAGGGCTTCGCCAAGTGGCAAAAGATAGATCATTGATAAGGAATCATAATGAACATACGGTCCCGTAACATCATTGCTGTAATACTCACCGGCGTTTGGGTGAATGCATCTGAGTTTATTCGAAACGAGATTCTTCTAAAAACATACTGGGCTGACCATTATCAGTCGCTCGGCTTGAGTTTCCCCTCCGAGCCAACAAATGGAATGATATGGATTGCATGGGGGTTCTTATTCGCGCTGGCGATATTTTTAATCTCAAGAAAATTCAACCTGATACAAACAGCACTCATTGCCTGGTTTATGGCATTTGTTCTGATGTGGGTGGTTACTTTCAATCTAAACGTACTGCCAGGTGCAATTCTTATTTATGCTGTTCCACTAAGTATGCTGGAAACTTTTATAGGCGCTTATCTCTGTATAAAGATTTCGCCAAATAAACAATAAACCTGACCTGTCTGCTAACGAACGCCATGCTGCTGATTTTGACGTTAGGCGCCAAATATCTGTATGTAATTGCTTCATTTAGGTAGAATCACCCTCTACTCTATTTTTGCCGCGCTTTTTATGTTCACGCACCCTCAGTTTGATCCTGTCGCCATCCATCTGGGTTCTTTTGGCATCCACTGGTATGGTCTGATGTATTTAGTAGCCTTTTTAGCCTGCTTATTACTTGGAAAATATCAAATCAAACACAAGCCCTGGTACGGCTGGACCAATACCATGCTTGATGACGCCTTGTTTTACGGCGCACTTGGCACAATTTTAGGTGGTCGGATTGGCTATGTTTTGTTTTACCAATTTGGCCATTTTCTTTCAAACCCGCTGGAAATTTTTGCCGTTTGGCAAGGCGGCATGAGCTTTCATGGCGGGTTTTTGGGCGTGTTAATCGCCATGTATTTTTTCAATAAAAAGCATGGCCAGCCGTGGCTTAAAATCATGGATTTCATCGCACCACTCGTTCCATTAGGTCTCGGTGCCGGCCGTATAGGCAACTTTATCAATGGCGAATTGTGGGGCCGCGCTACCCATTCAAGCTATGGCATGATTTTTCCGCAAGTGGATAACATTGCGCGCCATCCTTCGCAGTTGTATGAATTTGCCCTGGAGGGCATCGTCCTGTTTTGTATTTTGTGGTGGTTTTCGCACAAGCAACGCCCAGTTGGCGCAATCTCGGCATTGTTTTTAATCGGCTATGGCAGTTTCAGGTTTTTAGCGGAATATACCCGGGAGCCCGATAGCTATCTGGGCTTGCTGCAGCTGGGACTGAGCATGGGGCAATGGCTCAGTTTGCCCATGATATTGATTGGCATCTGGATGTGGTTATCAGCCTATAAGAACAGATTCGGTTAGAGTCGAAAATCCAACATTTTTAATCATTGTTCAACACTCAAATTTCTTTTGGAAATTCAGTTATAAATTAATCAACTAAAAATCAATCAGTTAATCAATATTCATCTCAATATTTCGATTTGAGAACAAACTCGCTAGACACCGTTGCAAAAGCTACCGAGTATGATGTTGACGAGTCCGTTGATAGTGACGAAATGGAAATTGATAGAATCTATCAGAGTTCCTAAGTTCCTGCGGATGGGTATGCGCTATTGCTAGCAACACCGCTTGATACCTTTCCACTTGCCATCTTGCCATTGCTTGAAAAACTCCTCGCGGCTTAAAAGCGGGGGCATATTTTCAGGCTGCACACTCCCGGCATGGTGCTCTGCATAATGTTTCAAATAGCGCTCATACGCATCATCGCCCGAAAGCTGGCGAATCGATTGCCAGAAAGTTTTAATCCTTTTTAACATTAGTCTCTCACCCACAAGGTGTCTAAACGAGTTTCAATGTGCGGCACTTCTGACAACGGCAATACCGGCTTACCTTTCAGATGCCGCGCACAGACTGCCAGCATATCGATAATCACCACCCATAGTACAGCGACAAAAAACATGGTTAAATAGGCATCCAGGTGCTGGTTGAATATCAATTGCGGCGCGACAGCTGCCTTGTCGGCCGACAACACTCCACTAGCTAACTTGGCACTTAAATCATTGGCGGCAGCAAAAAACCCTACGCGAATATCATCGCTGAATATTTTCTGCCACGCAGCAGTGGTGGTAATAATAACCAGCCACGTCAGCGGTAGCCCTGTTACCCATGCGTATTTCAATTTGCCTGATTTCACCAAAATACCCGTTGCTACACATAAGGCAATGGCAGCCAGCATTTGGTTCGCAATACCGAATAGCGGCCACAGAATATTCACGCCGCCATTGGGGTCGATTACGCCGATATACAGAAAGTAACCCCAGCCCGCCACCACAATGGCACTGGTAAATATCACGGATGGCGTATAAGAGGTCTCACCCAGTTTTTTGTTGAAATTACCCAGCATATCCTGCAACATAAAACGCCCGACGCGCGTGCCGGCATCGAGCGTCGTGAGAATGAAAATCGCCTCGAACATGATGGCGAAGTGATACCACAGCGCCAATAAATGTTTGCCAAACGCGCTGCCAAATATGCTCGCCATGCCTACCGCCAGACTTGGCGCGCCGCCGGTGCGTGCAAACAGGCTACTCTCGCCCATATCTTTGGCGAGCTGATTCATCTGCTCAACTGTCACTGCAAAGCCCCAGCTATTGATTTTCGCGACTGCATCTACCGCTTCTTTACCTACTACGCCCGCTGGGCTGTTGATAGCGAAGAATACGCCGGGCTCCAGCACTGTAGCGGCAATCATGGCCATGATTGCGACAAAAGATTCCAATAACATCGCACCATAACCAATCATGCGAATGTCACGCTCATTCATGAGTAATTTTGGCGTAGTACCAGATGAAATGAGCGCATGGAAGCCTGAAATCGCGCCGCATGCAATGGTGATAAACACGAACGGGAACAGCTTGCCACCAAAAATCGGCCCGGAACCATCGGTAAATTGCGTAAGTGCGGGCATGTGAATGTCCGGCCGCAGAATCACAATGGCAATAGCCAGCAGCAATACCGTACCCAGCTTCATAAAGGTAGACAAATAATCGCGCGGCGCGAGCAGCAGCCACACCGGCAGCACCGCCGCCGCAAAGCCGTACACAATAATTGCATACGCCAAAGGCAAACCTTCATGGTCGAAAAATACGCGCAGCGTTTCGCTGTGATCTATCCAGCCACCCGCCAGCACAGAAAACAGCAATAACGATACGCCAATCGCCGAAGCTTCCAGCACGCGTCCTGGGCGAATGTTGCGCATATAAAGCCCAATAAACATGGCAATCGGAATGGTCGCTGCCACGGTGGAAGTCGCCCACGGGCTATGTTTCATGGCGTTCACCACTACCAGCCCCAGCACGGCAATGAGGATAATCATGATCATAAAGGTACCAATCAGCGCAGCTGTGCCACCGATAGCGCCGATTTCATCGCGCGCCATTTGCCCCAGGCTGCGGCCGTCTCGGCGCATTGAGAAAAACAGCGTCACCATATCCTGCACTGCACCACCCAGCACCGCGCCGATTAATATCCATAGCGTGCCCGGCAAATAGCCGAACTGTGCTGCCAGTGTTGGCCCTATCAATGGCCCCGGACCTGCAATCGCGGCAAAATGATGGCCAAAAACAATCCACTTGTTGGTTGGAATAAAATCGCGGCCATTGTCCAACCGCTCAGCAGGCGTGGCGCGCGTTTCATCGATCACCAATACTTTTGCGGCAATCCAGGCCGCATAAAAGCGATAGGCGATGGCGTAAATACATACCGCCGCGGTGATTAGCCACAGCGCGTTAATACTCTCGCCACGGTTATGCGCGATAGTACTTAAAGCAAAAGCGCCCAACAGCGCAACCGCAAACCAAATGATTATTTTGAGATTTTTATTCATCATGTGTGTCATTAACTATTTATTTGGTAAGTATAAATCAGCTTAAGCCGCAGTGAATAAATGCTAAATAAATTAAGTAATTGCATAATTTAATTTTGATACAATATATGAACTAGATTATAGCGCCAGCCTTAGTTCCGGCCTCAATAGCAAAGCAAATATGACATCCAATAAAGTCGGTCGAAACGACCCATGCCCCTGCGGGAGCGGCAAAAAATTCAAACATTGCTGCGAGCAAACTGGTACAGTAGCTGTGCCAAAGCAATCCCCACCTGCTGGTTTTTCGGTGCCACATGCACTGCAAACCGCCATGATGCACCATCAATCAGGTAGCCTGCCGCAAGCCGAGATGCTCTATAAGCAAGTGCTGCAGGCCGCACCAAATCAGCCCGATGCCTTGCATTTACTGGGCTTAATCGCCAAACAAAAAGGCGACCATAAAACGGCGGTTCAGCTCATGCGCAAAGCGCTTGTCGTCAACCCCAATTATGTTGAAGCTTATGTAAACCTAGGAGCAACGCTGCAGGAACAAAACAACTTAGGTGAAGCCGCCGATTGCTACCGCAAAGCATTGGCGCTCAGGCCAAATTACGCCGAAGTGCATAGCAACTTGGGTGTGGTGCTAAAAGCGCAAGACAATATGCACGAAGCAGCAGCAAGCTTTGTAAGGGCGATTGAACTAATGCCTGACTTTGCCGAGGCTTTCGCTAATCTGGACGCGCTATTGAAAGAAATGAGCGAGCCTGCCGAGGCGCTTGTATATTACCGCAAGGTCTTGGTAATAGCGCCAACACTGATTGCGGCGCAACAAGGCGCTTATCTGGCGCTGAGCCGCACCGTGCCGGAGTGGCATGTGCCGATGATGAACGAGCAGAATCGCAACCAGGCTTATTTTGATGCGCTTAAATCAGTAATCACACCCGATTCAACCGTGTTTGAAATCGGCACCGGCTCTGGCCTGCTGGCCATGATGGCAGCCAAACTCGGTGCCAAGCAAGTCAACACATGCGAAGCCGTGCCGCTGATTGCAGAAACCGCACAGCAAATTGTTAAAGATAACAAACTCGAAAAAACCATCAAGGTCATTCCCAAAAAATCCATAGATATTGAAATCGGCAATGATCTACCCGAGCAAGCCGATATTTTGGTTTCGGAGATATTCTCCAGCGAACTGTTAGGCGAACATGTGCTGCCCAGCCTGGAGGATGCCAAGCGTCGCTTGCTGAAGCCGCAAGGCAAAGTGATTCCAGCCGCAGGGAACATCATGGTTGGGCTGTTTACCGGGGATGAGATCAGGCGCAATCTAATCGTGGAAGACTCGTTCGGATTCAACTTGCAGCACTTTAATACCATCGTCTCAAAAAAACGCATGGTTGCCAGAAACGACCTGAATATTAAGCTGCTGAGCGACGGCATCGAAGCGTTTGATTTTGATTTCGAAAATGAATCATACTTCCCTAGCCAAAGCAAAAGCCTGCGCATCCCCATTAAATCGGCCGGTCGCTGCTACGGCATTGTGCAATGGATGCGGCTTGACATGACAAGCGATAAAAAAGTTGTGTTCGAGAACCATCCATCACAAACATCCAAAGTATCCAACTGGCAGCAATGCGCTTATCTGTTTGATGCGCCGGTTGATGTCAAACCCGGCCAGATCGCCGTGATTAACGCTGCGCACAATCGCGCTGTGCCCTGGTTTTTTCTGGATCACATGGAATAAACGAACGAAGATTGGCTTTTACAATATCCCACGTTCTGAAAACGACAGTGTATTATTCCTAGCCACAATAAAATGATCCAGCACCCGCACATCGACTAATGCAAGCGCTTGTTTAAGCTGCTTGGTCAACAGTACATCCGCCTGGCTTTGTTGCGCGATGCCGGAAGGATGATTGTGCGCAAAAATAACCGAAGCGGCATTATGGTGCAAGGCACGTTTCACCACCTCGCGCGGGTAAACGCTGGTTTGCGTGAGCGTGCCTGTGAACATTTCCTCAGTCGCCACCAGCTGATTTTGCGTATCTAAAAATAACACCAAAAATACCTCGCGCGTCAATCCACCCAACTTTAGCACCAGATAATCGCGCACTTGCTGCGGAGATTTGAATACATCGTGCTGCTGTAATTGCTCGTTCAGGGCCCGGCGGCTCATCTCGAATATCGCCTGCAACTGCACGTATTTGCTGGTGCCTATGCCATGCACCTGGCTCAATTCATGTTCAGTCGCAGCGAATATGCCATTCAGGCTGCCAAACTGGGTGAGCAAATCGCGCGCTAAATCGACCGCGCTTTTGCCTGTGACGCCGACGCGTAAAAATATAGCCAACAATTCGGCATCTGATAATGCCTCAACACCCAGCTCAATAAGTTTTTCGCGGGGACGTTCGGACGCAGGCCAATCGGTAATTGCCACTATACCTTTCCTCTCACTTTAGCCAGCCTATCTCTCGCGCCGTTTTGTCCCCAATCAGCGTTTGTGCCAGGCTTCTGGGTATTTCTGCCTGTGTTTCACTCACTGGCACACGCCCGCCCATCAGTTCAGCAAAATCTTGCGGGTAGCGTGGCGATTTATCCGGTTCGGCAAAGCCATCTGGATATGCTGGCAACGTTGTTTCCAAATCGTATTTATCGGTCGCGGTTAAAGTGTGCAGCAACTCGTGCGCAACAATCACCAGGTTTTGCTTGGCGTAACTTTTATTGCCAAACAGATTTACACGTCCCACGCGGCCTTTATTCAAGGCTGTGGAGTGCGATAGTGCCGGCGTCGTGGCTGGATCGTGATACAGCAGATACAGCCGAATATCAGGCTTGACGTTGACTTTTGGGCTGTTGTTCCATGCAAACCAGCGGAACTTCAAACTCCAAATCATCGTACTAAATATACTGCCCCCATTAGGTGGTGCAGGCGGAACTTCATTCACAACGCTCCCCAACTGCACTTCCACCGGGCGGCGCATGCCTAAACTATAACGATCGCCCTCCTCGGCAAAGTACTCCGCCATCGGCTCAAAATCATCGCGCGTTAAGGTTTTAATGTAGGCAGCTACCTGCTCGCTACCATCCGCATTCACTGGGTAAACGGCCACATAAAAATTATGCTTCCAGTCCAAAGCCGCTTTATCCAGCCAGGTTTGCTGCACCACTGTTGCTAAAATGAGCAATAAAATAACAATTCTTAGATTTCGCCACATAAATTTGATAGGTTTCTAACTCTGTTTTCGTATTAAAATGAAAGCATTACATAAACCACAGTAAAAATGTAAATCATAAATGCAAAAAAACAAAGCACTTGTATTGGGCATCACTGGCGGCATCGCAGCTTACAAAGCAGCTGAACTCGTTCGCCTATTAGTAAAAGCCAATATTGATGTGCAAGTAGTCATGACCGAAGCCGCCTGCCAGTTCATTACGCCGGTGACCATGCAGGCATTATCCGGCAAGCCCGTATTTACTGGCATGTGGGATGCGTCCATTCCCAACGGCATGCCCCACATTGAGCTTAGCCGCGTAGCGGATGCGATTGTGATTGCGCCAGCCAGCGCAGACTTTATCGCCAAACTGGTGCAAGGTCGCGCAGATGATTTGCTTTCTACCCTTTGTCTGGCACGCGATTGTCCGTTATTGGTTGCACCTGCCATGAACAAACAGATGTGGGAAAACCCCGCCACTCAACGCAACATTGCGCAACTGAAAGCCGATGGCATCAACATTTTAGGGCCAGACAGCGGCGAGCAAGCCTGTGGAGAAATCGGCCTGGGCCGTATGCTGGAAGCTGACGACTTGCATCATTTAATTGAAGCACACTTTCAGCCCAAGCTGCTTTTAGGCAAAAAAGTGATGGTTACCGCTGGCGCTACGCTTGAGATGATCGACCCGGTGCGTGCCATTACCAATTTAAGCAGCGGGAAAATGGGTTATGCCATCGCGCAAGCGGCGCAAGAAATGGGTGCAGAAGTCACCTTAGTGAGCGGCGCAAGTGCACTTAAGCCTCCGCTGGGAGTAATAACCATTTCGGCCACCAGTGCGGATGCCATGTATCAAGCGGTGGTGGGGAATATTGTAAATCAGGATATTTTTATTGGTGTTGCGGCTGTGGCAGACTACAGCCCTGCGAAAAAGCATAAGCAGAAGATCAAGAAAAGTGAATCATCACTTACGCTGGAACTAACTAAAAACAAAGATATTCTGGCGGAAGTGGCCAGCTTGCAGAATGCGCCATTTTGCGTAGGCTTTGCCGCAGAAAGTGAAAACCTGCTGGCATATGCCGAGGCAAAACGACAGGCAAAAAAATTGCCACTGATTGTGGCAAATTTAGCCACTGACGCGATGGGAAGCGACCAAAATCAACTGACTTTGCTCGATGATGTTGGCACACATCATCTGGCACGCGCCCCAAAAATTGAGATTGCCAGATTACTGCTACAACATGTAGCGCTGATGCTTTAGCCCTTTCGGGCTAACTGTCTGCTATTCATGAAAATACTGATGTCCAGAAGAATGTAATCACGTAGAATCGCGCCTATCTCATTTACCAAGTCAAGCTAAGGTTCATCATGTCTTCAAACCACATTTTCAAAACAAAATTATTACCCATCGCTGTTTTAAGCGCCTTAGGCACATCAAGCTATCACGTTTCTGCAGAAGAAGCTGATACGAAAACAATCGTCACCGCTCCAGTGGTCGTTACCGCAACGCGCGTTGAACAAAACAGCTTCGATTTGCCTGTAGCAATTGATGTCGTAGATATGGAAGGCATTCAGGCAGGACAACTGCAAATGCAACTTTCAGAAAGTTTAATCCGCGTACCAGGCATTACAGCACAAAATCGCACACAATCAGCCCAAGATCCGCAAATATCCAGCCGTGGTTTTGGTTCACGCTCCAGCTTTGGTGTGCGTGGTATTCGTGTTTATGTTGACGGCATTCCGCTCACCATGCCAGACGGCCAAGGTCAGCCTGGTGTGGTCGATTTGTCTGCCATCAAGAGCATTGAAGTGATGCGCGGCCCATTTTCAGCGCTCTATGGCAACTCCTCGGGTGGTGTTATCCAAATGCTTACGGAAGACGCTCCAAAAACACCTGAGATTGGTGGAACAGTAATGTTTGGCAGCTACGACACCAAGCGCCAAGTTTTGAACGCAACCGGTACATCTGAAAACATCGAATATTTGCTGAATGTTTCTAATTTTGAGACCGATGGCTACCGTGACCACAGCAAAGCTGACAAACAAGCAGCCACAGCAAAATTTAAAATCAATTTTAGTGAAGATACAAAACTCACTACTTTAGTAAACTGGTTTGAGCAAGACGCGCAAGACCCAAGCGGTCTGCCGCGTGTTGCTGTAACTGGTGCAGCCGCCGCGCCATCAGCATTTGACAAGCCCAAGGGTGTGGTGAATGCGGTTAATAATGCGGACACACGTGTCAGCCGTAGTCATGCTCAAATTGGGTTTAATTTAACACATGCATTTAATGAAAATAATGCACTCAACCTCATGACTTATGTTGGTACTCGTGAAAACGAACAAATTCTGCCCACTAACGCAACGGGTACAAACGCGCGTGCTAGCATTATTTCACGAGAGTTTTATGGCGCAGATGTACGCTGGGATAACAAAGGCGAGGCGTTTAGCAAGCCCTACACCTTAAGCATGGGCTTAAATTACGGCAAGTCGAGTGATGCAAGGCTAGACAAAAACATACTTGCTGCGGGACTTCCAATCAATACACTAAACCGTGACGAAGATAATATCGTGGATAACTTTGATCAATACATTCAAGGTAAATTATCCATCTTAGACAATCTTGATATACACGCAGGTGCACGTCATACTAAAGTGAACTTGGATGTTAAAGACCACTTCCTTACAGGCGCGGGCAATAATGGCAATAACAGCGGTTCTGTAGAGTACAAAAAAACCACACCGGTGATTGGCGCAGTATGGAAAGTAAACCCTGCATTTAACCTTTACGCAAACTTTGGCAAAGGCTTTGAAACACCCACTTTTGTCGAAGCTGCTTTTGCAACCTCTGCTGCCAATAGTGTACCCAATTTAAGCCTCAAACCCAGCAAAAGCCGCAATTATGAGATTGGTGCAAAAGCCTTTATTAGTGACAACACACAAGCTAATCTGACTGTATTCAGGACCACCACTGACGATGAAATTGTCATTCAAGACAACATCAATGGTCGCGTCAGCTACACCAATGCAAACAAAACAAAAAGAACTGGTGCAGAACTTTCTATAGACTCACAATTTGCCAACAATATTTCTACCTATTTTTCGTATTCCCTGCTCAACGCCAAGTTTGACTCTGACTTTACCAATAAATTAGGCACTGCTATTGATTCTGGCAACCGAATCCCCGGCACTTATCGCAGCCAGATTTATGCTGAACTTGCATGGAAACACGATGCTACTGGCTTCCACACTGCATTAGAAGGCCGCCACAACAGTAAGGTATATGTCAATGATATTAACAGTGACACCGCGCCTTCTTACACCATCTTTAATCTACGTGCAGGGTTTGAGCAAAAATTAGCTAATTGGAACTTTAGCGAATATGTGCGCGTGGAAAATATGTTCGATAAGGAATATATTGGTTCTGTACGAGTTAATGATGGTAACTTACGCTTTTTTGAACCAGCTGCTGATAGAAACTATTTGCTGGGTTTGAGTGCTAACTACAAGTTTTAATTTTCCTACTTAAACCCTCAAAAGCCAGCTTTAAGCAGAGCTGGCTTTTTTATTACCTTAGTGATTTTCAAGATTATTTAGTGTTTAATGTCACATTCTACATAACAGTTAGAAGTTAACAAAATGTCCATCACCGTCGACCTGAAAATTTTAGATAACCGCCTGCATCACATGATGCCGGCCTACGCCACGCCTGGCTCCGCAGGGCTGGATTTGCGCGCCTGCATTGAGCACACGCAGACCATTCAGCCCGGTGAAACGGTGATGATTCCGACCGGCATGGCGATTCATATCGACAACACTTATTACGCCGCGCTGATTCTGCCACGCTCTGGCCTGGGGCATAAGCACGGCATCGTGTTGGGCAATCTGGTGGGGCTGATTGATTCGGATTACCAGGGGCAGTTGTTGGTCAGTTGCTGGAACCGCAGCCAGCACGCTTTTATCCTCAATCCGATGGAGCGTATCGCGCAGTTAGTGATTGTGCCCGTGGTGCAGGCAGATTTTCATGTGGTGGATGAGTTTGCAGAGACTGAACGCGGCGAGGGTGGGTTTGGCAGCACAGGAAAACACTAAAAATACAATATTTTTCGTTATACTTTTGTTGCTACACAAAAAATAGAGTCTTACATATCAACTCATATGCGGCGCCCCTATTTTTTGCTCGCGCCTCGTCTAGCTCCTAATCTTGTATTTTTCGACTTAAAGCTTGATATAAAAAGCATTTTCAGTCTATAATTGCCGTCTTTCGCAAAAAGCAAAGTATTTGGAGATAACCATGGCACGTGTATGTCAGGTAACAGGCAAAAAGCCGATGGTGGGTAACAATGTTTCTCACGCACAAAACAAAACAAAACGCCGTTTTTTACCTAATTTGCAAAACCGCAAATTCTGGGTAGAAAGCGAAAATCGCTGGGTAAGCTTGCGTATTACTAACGCTGCATTGCGCACGATTGATAAAAACGGTATTGATTCAGTGCTTGCAGAGATGCGCGCAGCTGGTCAAAAAATCTAGGGAGTTAAGCCATGCGCGAAAAAATTAAATTGGAATCAAGTGCTGGTACAGGTCACTTCTACACTACCACTAAAAACAAACGTACGATGCCGGATAAAATGGAGATCAAAAAGTTTGACCCAGTGGCACGCAAGCACGTGATGTACAAAGAAACTAAACTTAAATAAGTATTTAGTTCAAATAAAAAACCCGCAATTTGCGGGTTTTTTATTTGCTCTATTTTAATTGAATTATTCTTTCAAGATCCGCACCTCGCGCTGCGGATAAGGGATAGAAATATTGTTCTCTTGAAAAGCATGCCAGATCTTCAGATAAATTTCCGACTGCAGACTCGCGGATCCCTCTTCCGGATCGGGTATCCAGACTGACAGCATCAAATCAATTCCACTTTCGCCGAATCCCTTGATAAGTACCGTAGGCTCAGGCACTTTTAAAACACGCGGATTTTGCATCGCAATATCTGAAATCAGCCGCATTGCCAGCTCTAAAGAGCTGTCATAGCTGATTTGGACCGGTACCTGTACCCTTGCCTTATGGTCCGAAAAGGAGTGATTAATGACTGAATTAACAATTAATGTTTCATTCGGAATAATGACTTCCGTCCCATCCAGCTTGCGCAATACAAGGTAACGCGTACGCAAATCGTTCACCACGCCATAATGACCATCGGCAGTGATCACATCGCCAATCTGCATGGATTTATCCAGCAGAATAATGAATCCGCTGACATAATTGCTGGCAATGCGCTGCAAACCGAACCCCAAACCAACACCTAGCGCTCCGCCAAATACCGAGAGCAGGGTAATATCCAAACCGACTGCAGATAATGCGATCAGCGTGGCAATAAATAGCAGCACGATACGAATGAGCTTGGTTAATATGACGCGCAAATTGACATTCACATGTTCTGCACGCATCAGCCTGTTTTCTAACAGGCGACTCAGCCATAATGCAATAAAAATGGTGATAATCACGGTGAGCAAGGCCTGCAATACCAGCAGCAAATTCACCTGGTTTTTGCCGATATTGAAACGCATGTCTTCAAGACCTTGCATAAGCTGCGGCAGCACGCCGGTAAGATGCAGCGCCAATGCTCCCCAAATACTCCAGGCAATCATGCTTTCTAGCGCTTTAAGCCACCCGCCAGACGGAAACACATAGCGCATAAAATAAACGATTAAGCGAATAGCCGCCATGGCAAGCAATAGTCGGCTGGCTAATTGCAGTAGGCTCGTATGTTGCCAGCCTGACAGGATCAACTGGCTGGATAACACAAACACTAACGTCGTGAGCGGGAACAGTACGCGATTAATGCCGCCTATCGCGAGTTTCCATTGCTCTGGCGCATGCCGCATCACATATTGGCGCAAAACGCCATTAATCATCCATGCTGTCGCCACTGCAGTGATAATAACGGCCAGCTGCCACAGCACCACCGGCGTGCTCATGTCAGCTTGTATTTCTTGCCAGATCAGCTGAATTTCATTATTCATAGTAAGAAAATTGTTGCCAAACCTAAGAATATAAAAAACCCTCCACTGTCTGTTACGGCTGTAATCATTACGCTAGTTCCTACAGCGGGGTCACGACCGAATTTATTCATCATCAACGGAATCATCACACCCATCACGGCAGCTAACAGCAAATTAAGTGTCATGGCGGCAGTCATCACTATGCTCAATTGATAGTTACCATATAAGATATATGCTATCAGGCCGAGCACACTGCCCCACAACAGACCATTGAGCAAGGCTACACCAAGCTCCTTTTTGATAAGCGAATGCATATTGTGTAATGAAATTTGACCCAATGCCAAGCCGCGCACAATCATGGTCGTAGTTTGGTTGCCAGAATTGCCGCCAATCCCTGCCACAATTGGCATCAGCGCGGCTAACGCAACAATTTTTTCAATTGAACCTTCAAATAACCCGATCACTCTGGAAGCAACAATTGCAGTGACCAAATTGATCGCCAACCACGCCCAGCGGTTATGTACCGACTTCCACACCGAAGCAAAAAAGTCTTCCTCCTCACGCAAACCCGCCATCGAAAGCATATCCGATTCAGATTCGTCACGAATATAGTCCATCACAGCATCCACGGTAATACGCCCTACCAGCTTGTTATTGGCATCCACCACTGGCGCAGTGACCAGGTCATACCGCTCAAAAGCCTGCGCCGCTTCATCAGAAACATCCTCAGGATGGAACGCTATCGCATCGGCCACCATGACGTCTGCCACATTCGCGTCCAAATCATTCACAACCATACGCGTAAGCGGTAATACGCCACGTAAAATATCATTCCGGTCTACCACAAACAATTTATCAGTATGGTCAGGCAAATTACCTAAACGACGCAGATAACGCAGCGCTACTTCCATTGTAATGTCTTCGCGGATGGTGACAATGTCAAAATCCATCAGTGCGCCGACAGCATCGTCTGGATAAGACAATGTAGATTGCAGGCGCTCACGGTTTTGCGTATCCAGACTGTCCAGAAGATCCTGCAATACGTCTTTTGGCAAATCTGGCGCTAAATCCGCCAGTTCATCCGTATCCAGCTGTTCGGCAGCGGCCAGCAGCTCTTCAGGCTCCATGTCCGCAATCAAGCTTTGACGTACAGAGTCTGATACCTCCAGCAGAATCTCACCGTCACGATCCGCCTTAACCAGATCCCAAAGATTTAAGCGGTCTTCTAGCGGAAGCGCTTCTAGAATATACGCGACATCAGCAGGGTGTAATGCATCTAATTTCTTTTGCAATTCAATCAGATTTTGCTTATGCACTAGCTGCTCTACCAAGGCGTGCTTAGGCATGTCTTGTTTATGTACAAGATCTTCTATCAACCGATGTTTCTCTAAAAGAGAAATCACCTGTTGCAGGCTTTCGCTCAGGCTTTCCTTAGGACTTTCTTTAACTTCCTGGAGATCGGACATGCTTAACCTTGATAGTGGCAAAACCGCATAAAACGTTATTATGATTTATTTTTATGATTTATTTGTTATTTGCGCGTAAATTAGCACTTAAAATATCAAGTGACTAGTGAAGAAAATCCCATATGTCCAGGCAGCTAAATTTATATTCCACCTCGCATTGCCATTTGTGTGAACTCGCTTATTCGCTGGTTACACAGTCTAGTAATAACATCGAGGTAAACCTCGTCGAAATTGCAGAGAATGAAACTTTGCTAACTCGATATGGCTCGCGCATTCCGGTATTACAAAGGCCAGATACGCAAGCCGAGCTTGATTGGCCATTTAATGAAACCAGTATTGATGAATTCTTAAAATAACAGTCAATAAAAAAGCCAGCTGAATGCTGGCTTTTTTATTGACTTAAATAATTACTTATTCTGCAGATACCGGCTCCGTGCTTGTATCCGGACGATCTACCAACTCGACCAAGGCCATTGGTGCATTGTCGCCATTGCGGAAGCCGCATTTCAAAATACGTAAATAGCCGCCGTTGCGCGCATTGTAGCGTGGGCCAAGTTCGCCAAACAATTTACCGACAATGTCGCGATCGCGTAAACGGCTAAAGGCGATACGCCGATTAGCTAAAGTGGCATCTTTACCTAATGTAATCAAAGGCTCTGCATATTTACGCAGCTCTTTTGCTTTTGGCAAAGTAGTTCTAATGATTTCATGACGCAACAATGACACTGACATATTGCGGAACATGGCTGCACGATGGCTGCTGGTACGATTTAATTTACGATTGCTATTACCGTGACGCATAGTAATTCCTTAAAGTTTCTTTACTTAATATTAAGCTACTGGTTAAGCTTTTTCTAAACCAACAGGTGGCCAGTTTTCAAGCTTCATGCCCAAAGTTAAGCCTTTAGTTGCCAATACATCTTTAATTTCATTCAAAGACTTGCGACCCAAGTTAGGGGCTTTTAATAATTCATTTTCACTACGCTGGATCAGATCACCAATGTAGAAAATATTCTCTGCTTTCAAGCAGTTAGCTGAGCGCACTGTCAATTCCAGATCGTCTACTGGACGCAACAGGATCGGATCAACCTGCGGTGCAGATTTCACTTCCACTTCGCTTGGCGAGCCTTCCAGGTTAGCAAACACTGATAACTGGCCAATCAAAATACGCGCAGCATCACGAATCGCTTGTTCTGGTTCGATAATACCGTTGGTCTCAACATCCATCACCAGTTTATCCAGGTCAGTACGCTGCTCGACACGCGCGCTCTCCACCTGATAGCTCACTTTATTGATTGGGCTAAAAGACGCATCTACCATGATAAAACCCAAAACACGGTCTTCTTCGTTAGCTTTTTGGCGCACTGGAACCGGTTGATAACCACGGCCCATTTCAACTTTAACTTCTAAATTCAGTTTGCCACCTTTAGTTAAGTGTGCAATCACATGGTTTGGATTCACAATTTCGGCGTCATGTCCTGTTTCAAAGTCACCGGCTGTTACTACACCTTCGGTAGACTTATTCAGCGTTAAGATCGTTTCAGACTTATTGTTAAGCTTTAATGCCACACCTTTAAGGTTGAGTAAAATATCAACAACATCCTCTTGCACGCCCTCGATGGTTGAGTACTCATGCACTACGCCATCAATTTTGACTTCGGTAATCGCAAAGCCTGGAATAGACGACAGTAGAACACGACGCAGCGCATTACCTAATGTATAACCAAAACCACGCTCCATCGGCTCTAAAGTCACACGAGCACGTAATGGCGTAATCACTTCTACATCTACCACATGTGGTTTCAAATATTCAGTTGGATTGTTTTGCATAAAATTCCTTGACGTTATTGGATGAGTGAGCGATCTAACTAAGCACTAGTTACTTAGAATACAGCTCAACGACCAATGATTCGTTAATGGTTGAAGGCAAATCATCACGTTGTGGTTTAGACTTAAATGTACCTTTTAAGGCCTTTACATCTACTTCTAGCCACTCTGGAAAACCACGTTGCTCAGCAGCCTCAAGCGCACCTTTAATACGCAACTGTGTTTTTGATGCTTCTGCCACAGAAATCACATCACCAGCTTTTACCTGATATGAAGGAATGTTCACACGTTTGCCATTTACCAGAATACTGTTATGACGCACGATTTGGCGTGCTTCCGTACGTGAGCCACCTAGGCCCATACGGAATGCCACATTATCCAGGCGGCATTCAAGCAACTGCAATAAGTTTTCGCCAGTAATGCCTTTTTGGCGGTCGGCTTCAGCATAATAGCTACGGAACTGGCCTTCTAAAATACCGTAAATACGACGTACTTTTTGTTTTTCACGCAACTGCACACCATAGTCTGATAAACGCGCGTTACGACGCTGACCGTGTTGGCCCGGCGGGAAGTTACGTTTTTCAATAGCGCACTTGTCGGTAAAGCATTTTTCAGCTTTTAAAAACAGCTTTTCGCCTTCGCGACGGCACTGACGGCATTTTGGGTCTAAATTTCTAGCCAAGATAGTTCTCCAGTAATCTTTTTCGCTTAGATGCGACGTTTTTTGGGTGGGCGGCAACCGTTGTGAGGCACTGGCGTCACATCGGTAATGCTGGTAATTTTAAAACCAGCCGCGTTAAGTGCACGCACGGCAGATTCACGGCCAGGGCCAGGACCTTTGATGCGCACTTCTAAATTTTTAACACCAGACTCTTGTGCAGATTTACCAGCAACTTCTGCCGCAACCTGTGCAGCAAATGGCGTACTTTTACGTGAGCCCTTAAAACCTTGCCCGCCAGATGTCGCCCAGGAGAGCGCATTGCCTTGACGGTCAGTGATTGTAATAATCGTGTTGTTAAATGAAGCATGCACGTGGGCGATGCCCTCTGCAATGTTCTTTTTAACTTTTTTTCTTACACGTACATTAGCTTTTGCCATGTTGTACTGTCCTTACTAATAAATCTATATAAAATAATTGCTTCTGGTTAACTATTTGGCTTGTTTAATTGCCTTAACCGGGCCTTTACGCGTACGCGCATTGGTTTTAGTGCGCTGACCACGAACTGGCAGACCACGGCGATGACGTACACCGCGATAGCAACCTAAATCCATTAAACGCTTGATGTTCATAGAAACTTCACGGCGCAAATCGCCTTCTACTTTTACTTTGGCCACTTCGTCACGAAGCTTTTCAACATCCGCGTCGTTCAGATCCTTGACTTTAGTAGACGCCAAAACGCCAGCGGCCGCACAAATCTTTTGTGCAGTATTTCTACCAATACCAAAAATCGCGGTCAGCGCGATCTCAGCGTGTTTATTATTCGGGATATTAACCCCAGCAATACGAGCCATACTTTAACTCCAAAACAAATCGCAACTTGTGGCGACCAAATAAAAAAGCCTTAGATTTTAACAGTTAGTGCCGATTTTTACAAACTTGAAAACTCTTCAAATCAAAACCAGCGACTGTTAGCACTCCATTAACCTTGACGTTGTTTATGACGTGGGTCTGTACAAATGATACGTACAACGCCACGACGACGCACAACCTTACAGTTACGGCACAATGTTTTTACTGATGCACGAACTCTCATAATTACCTCACTACCACTTAACTTTGTTTAATTACTTCACGCGGAATGTAATCCGCGCTCTTGTTAAATCATAAGGCGTCATTTCAACTGTCACCTTGTCACCCGGTAAAATACGTATATAGTGCATACGCATTTTTCCAGAAATATACCCTAAGACCGTGTGGCCATTTTCCAACTTAACCTTAAATGTTGCATTTGGGAGATTTTCTAAGATCTCACCTTGCATCTCAATACGGTCTTCTTTTGCCATCTTTAAAGCTATCGCGCTGCTGCGCCACCTTTAAAATTCGCTTTTTTAAGCAACCCTTCGTACTGATGCGACATCAAGTGTGATTGCACTTGGGTCATAAAATCCATGGTTACCACTACAATAATCAGTAACGAGGTTCCACCAAAATAAAATGGGGTATTAAACTTCAATCTCAAAAATTCCGGCAACAAGCATACCAAGGTAATATATATAGCGCCCACCAAGGTTAAACGCCCCATAATCTTGTCAATATACTTCGCTGTTTGCTCGCCTGGGCGGATGCCCGGTACGAACGCTCCGCTTTTCTTCAAATTCTCAGCTGTTTCTTTTGGGTTAAAAACTAACGCCGTATAAAAGAAACAGAAAAACATAATCGCTGCCGCAAAAAGCAAAATATAAATTGGCTGACCTGGTGATAACACGTTACTAATGTCTTTTAGCCAATACAACTTTTCACTGCTGCCAAACCAGCCAGCCAATGTCGCCGGGAACAATATAATACTTGACGCAAAAATTGGCGGAATCACGCCAGCCATATTGAGCTTCAACGGCAGATGGGTTGTCTGGCCGCCATACACTTTATTGCCCACCTGGCGCTTGGCGTAATTCACCGTAATTTTACGTTGGCCGCGCTCTACAAACACCACTAATGCCGTTACCAACAGCACTGCTACAAACAAGAACATCACCAACGGTATCGAGAATGCACCAGTACGCGCCAACTCGAGCGTGCTGCCAATCGCATGTGGCAAGCCAGCCACAATACCCGCGAAAATGATGATGGAAATGCCATTACCAATCCCGCGCTCTGTAATTTGCTCGCCCAGCCACATCAAAAACATGGTGCCGCTCACCAGCGTCACTACTGCAGTCAGTCTGAACGCCATGCCAGGATCCAATACCAGACCAGCCTGGCCTTCCAGCGCAATGGCAATCCCTAACGCCTGAAAAGTTGCCAGAAACAGAGTGCCATAACGTGTGTACTTGGTAATGGTACGCCTGCCTGCTTCACCCTCTTTTTTTAATTGCTCCAATTTGGGTGAAACGACTGTAGCCAACTGCATAATAATCGATGCAGAAATATACGGCATGATTCCTAAAGCAAACACGGTAAAGCGAGACAACGCGCCGCCTGAGAACATGTTAAACATGCCGAGAATACCGCTATTTTGCGAATCAAACAGTTGCTTCAATACGGCCGGATCTATGCCCGGCACTGGTATATGCGCGCCCAGGCGAAACACTACCAAAGCCCCCAACACGAACCATAAGCGGCTCTTCAGCTCGCTCATTTTTCCAACAGTACCTAAAAAGCTATCTTGCGCCAATGCGTTTCTCTTCTTTTTAAGCTTCTACAACTTTGCCGCCGGCTGCTTCAATAGCTGCACGAGCACCTTTGGTTAATAGCAAACCTTGTACTTTTACTTTCTTGGTCAACTCGCCGGACAAATATACTTTTGCCGCTTTTACCGTGCCAGAAACCAACTTGGCTGATTTTAAAGCCAGCAAATCGATCACATCCACATCAAGCTCTAACAACTCGCTCGTGCGAACACGTGCTGTATCAGCTTTAGTCATCGATTTGAAACCGCGTTTTGGCAAACGGCGCTGCAACGGCATTTGACCGCCTTCAAAGCCAACCTTATGGAAACCACCCGTACGTGATTTTTGACCTTTATGGCCACGTCCGGCTGTTTTACCTAAACCCGAACCAATGCCTCGACCTACGCGACGGCGTTCTTTTTTTGCGCCTTCTGCAGGCTTAATTGTATTTAATTGCATTATGCTCCTACCTTTAAGAGATAGCTAACGGCATTAATCATGCCGCGAATTGCTGGTGTATCCTGCAGTTCAACTGTGTGGTGCATACGACGCAAGCCCAAACCTTTTACAGTGGCCTTGTGTGCATCAATGCGACCGATCACGCTTCTTACCAGTGTCACCTTAATAGTTGCTGCATCTTTTTTTGCTTTAGCCATGATTAGCCTCTGATTTCTTCAACTGATTTACCACGTTTTGCGGCAATCTCTGCAGGCGTATTCATTGACTCCAGGCCATTCAAGGTTGCTCGAACCAGGTTGTATGGGTTCGTTGAACCGATACATTTGGCCACTACGTTAGTAACACCCATTACTTCAAAAATCGCACGCATCGCACCGCCTGCAATGATGCCGGTACCTTCGGAGGCCGGCTGAATGAACACCTTGGCAGCACCGTGAACACCGGTTACCGCATGATGCAATGTGCCGTTATTCAAGTTTACCTTCAGCATGCCGCGACGTGCTTCGTCCATGGCTTTCTGGACAGCCACCGGCACTTCACGCGCCTTGCCTTTACCCATGCCCACTGCGCCATCGCCGTCACCAACCACTGTCAATGCTGCGAAACTCATGATACGACCACCTTTAACCGTCTTACTTACACGGTTTACGGTAATCATTTTTTCACGCAAACCATCAGTTTGCTGTGACTGTTGTTCGATTTCTTTAGCCATTATCCGTCTCGCTTATTAGAATGACAGACCGTTTTCACGCGCAGCATCTGCCAACGCCTTGATACGACCATGATATTTGTAGCCTGAACGATCAAAAGCCACCGTAGTGATGCCTGCTTTTTTCGCTTTTTCGGCTATACGTTTGCCAATCACTGCAGCAGCTTCAACATTGCCACCATTTTTTACTTTTTTACGCACATCCGCCTCAACAGTTGAAGCACTTGCCAATACTTTATCGCCGGTTTCCGCGATAATCTGCGCATAGATATGCGTATTCGTACGATGCACGCTTAAACGTGTAACTTTTAACTCGGCAATTTTGGCACGGGTTTTACGTGCACGGCGCAAGCGGTTATTTACATTGTTCATTTTTTAAGCCCTAATTATTTTTTCTTGGTTTCTTTAATCGCTACCACTTCATCTGCATAGCGAACACCCTTGCCCTTGTAAGGCTCTGGTGCACGGTATGAACGAATCTGAGCGGCGATCTGACCAATGACCTGTTTATCAAAACCAGTCAAAATCACTTCTGTCGGCGTAGGCGTCTGCACTGTAACGCCCGCAGGCATTTTGTGATTGATCGGGTGTGAATAACCTAATTCCAGGTTAAGCATTGCGCCTTGCGCATTGGCTTTATAGCCAACACCCACCAATGTGAGTTTACGCGTAAAGCCGACTGAAACACCTTGAACCATATTCGCCACCAGTGCACGCAATGTACCCGACATAGCGCGGGAATGCTGACTGTCGCTGGTTGCGGCAAAAGTAATGGTGTCACCTTCACGCTTCAACTCAACCGCATCCGTCAATGGATGTGAGAGCTTGCCCAATGGGCCGCTTACAGCGATATTGTTTGCACTTAGCGCCACCTCAACTTTAGCTGGAATAGGGACCGGGTTTTTAGCAACACGTGACATTTGCTTCTCCTTAAGCCACTACGCACAGCACTTCGCCGCCGATACCGGCCGCCTGTGCTTTACGATCTGTCATTACACCCTTGGATGTAGACAATATTGTCACACCAAGGCCATTCATTACTTTAGGGATATTTTGACTTCCCTTGTAAACGCGAAGACCAGGCTTGCTTACACGATCAATCTTCTCAATCACAGGACGGCCTGCATAATATTTCAAGCTGATGCTTAACACCGGCTTGCCGTCATTTGCATGCACTGCAAAATCGTCAATGTAGCCCTCATCTTTTAACACGCTGGCGATAGCGCCTTTGAGTTTAGAAGCTGGCATAGAAACTGATAGTTTGTTTACACTTTGTGCGTTACGAATACGCGTTAGCATATCGGCAATCGGATCACTCATACTCATAAATCTATTCCCCCGTTACCAGCTAGCTTTGGTGACGCCTGGCACCTGGCCACTCATCATCAAATCGCGCAATTTACTACGCGCAATACCAAATTTACTGAAAACACCACGTGGACGACCCGTGAGTGCGCAGCGGTTGCGCAAGCGCACAGGGCTTGAATTACGTGGCAGACTTTGCAATTTCGAACGCGCATCGCGACGATCTTCAGCACTGGCTTTCTGATCGTTGATAACTGCGTTCAAAGCATCGCGTTTTGCTGCGAATTTTTTCACGGTTTCGCGGCGTTTAAGCTCGCGCTCTGTCATACATGTTTTTGCCATGTCTTAACCTCTAAAAGGAAAACTAAACGCCGCCAAAAGTGCCTTGGCCTCTTCGTCTGTTTTTGCCGTTGTAGTTATCGTAATGTTCATGCCGCGAATCGCGTCGATTTTGTCATATTCAATTTCTGGGAATATGATTTGCTCTTTCACGCCCATATTGTAATTGCCGCGGCCGTCAAATGATTTTGCGGGAATGCCGCGGAAATCACGAATGCGTGGAATCGCAACTGTAATCAGACGATCCAGGAATTCATACATACGTTCGCGACGCAGGGTGACTTTACAGCCAACAGGATAATCATCACGAATTTTAAAAGCCGCAACAGATTTCTTCGCTTTGGTCACAATGACTTTTTGACCAGCGATTTTTTCCATATCACCAACTGCATTTTCCATCACTTTTTTATCCGCAACCGCTTCGCCCACACCCATATTCAAGGTGATTTTTTCAATGCGAGGCACTTGCATGATCGAAGTGTAGCCAAATTTCTCGGTCATTTTTTTAACGACTGAGTCTTTATAGAATTGTTTTAAGCGCGCCATGATTTATCCTATGCGTCCACTGTTTCGCCGTTAGACTTGAATACACGCACCTTGCGGCCGTCTTTCAATGTTTTGTAACCTACACGGTCAGCTTTTTGTGTTGCACTATTAAATAACGCAACGTTTGAAATATCTACCGGCATTTCTTTGTTGATAATGCCGCCAGTAATGCCTTTCATCGGGTTAGGTTTGGCATGTTTTTTAGCTACATTAATGCCTTCAACTACCACATGACCTGAGTCAAGCACACGCAGCACTGTGCCGCGCTTGCCTTTGTCTTTACCTGTATTTAGAACGACCTGGTCGCCTTTATGAATTTTGCTCATTTTATTCCCCACCCTTACAATACTTCAGGTGCAAGAGAAACGATTTTCATGAAACGCTCACTACGCAGCTCGCGCGTCACTGGGCCGAAAATACGGGTGCCAATCGGTTCTAACTTATTGTTGAGTAACACGGCAGCGTTGGTATCGAATTTAACCAACGAACCATCCGGGCGGCGCACGCCTTTTGCAGTACGCACCACAACAGCACTGTAAACTTCACCTTTTTTAACGCGACCACGCGGTGCAGCATCTTTAATGCTGACCTTGATAATGTCGCCTATACCGGCGTAACGACGCTTTGAGCCACCTAGCACCTTGATGCACTGCACAGAGCGGGCACCAGTGTTATCGGCAACTTCCAGCCGAGATTGCATTTGAATCATGAGAATAATCTCCAACTTAATCCGTTAAACCAACACCAGCCGTTATATTTTTAAACGGCCAATAGACCACGGTCAGTATTGGGGCGCTTGCTTTTTATGAACTAAAAGTCCATGAGCGCCGAAAAGTCCAACATTATAACGGGTATTTCTGATTTGTAGCAAGCCAAAAATACCTTTTTACTACTTTTTACTTAGGCTTTAACTACCTTGCTGACTACCCATGTCTTTGTTTTTGACATTGGACGGCTTTCAGTAATAGTGACCAAATCACCTTCTTTGCACTCGTTGTTCTCGTCGTGCGCATGAAATTTGTTCGATTTCACCACCACTTTACCAATCAGCGGATGCTTTACTTTACGCTCAACCAATACAGTGATGGTTTTATCCATTTTGTCGCTCACAACGCGGCCGCTTAAGCTGCGCACTACTTTTGTCGTTTCAGTCATCATTATGCCTGTTTCGCTTTCTCAGCCAATACAAGCTTCACACGCGCTACATCTTTGCGTACTTTACCTAGCTGATCTACTTTAGTTAATTGTTGTGTGGCAATTTGCATGCGGAGTGAAAACTGCGCACGGCGCAATTCAATCAACTCTGCATTCAACTCATCAACACTTTTTGCTCTTAAATCGGTGGCTTTCATATTAGCTTCCCTGTCCTTAACTACCAAGTTGACGCGTCATGAATGTCGTTTCAATTGGCAACTTGGCAGCCGCCAAACGGAACGCTTCACGCGCAAGCTCTTCACTCACGCCGTCCATTTCGTACAACATTTTGCCTGGCTGGATCTGCGCTACATAGTACTCGGTACTGCCCTTGCCGTTACCCATACGCACTTCAGCCGGCTTTTTAGAAATTGGCTGATCCGGGAAAATACGAATCCAAACGCGGCCACCACGTTTAATGTGACGTGTCATTACACGACGTGCGGCTTCGATTTGGCGCGCAGTCAAACGGCCGCGACCAATCGCTTTTAATCCAAAATCACCAAAACTTACTTTGTTACCTGTCGTTGCAATGCCTTTGTTACGTCCTTTTTGCATCTTACGATATTTTTGTCTAGACGGTTGCAGCATCTTTAGCCCTCGGCTTTCTTACTTTTTTCTCTGGTTCAGCAACAGGCGCAGCAGCTGGAGCAGTTGCACCAATAGGAGCTTGTACGTTATCAGCAAAAATTTCACCTTTAAATACCCATACTTTGATACCAATGATACCGTAGGTAGTTGAAGCTTCTGCTACACCATAATCTATATCGGCACGCAATGTATGAAGCGGCACACGGCCTTCGCGATACCATTCGGTACGGGCAATTTCAATGCCATTCAAGCGGCCTGAGCTCATGATCTTGATGCCTTGAGCACCCAGACGCATAGCGTTTTGCATGGCGCGTTTCATGGCGCGACGGAACATCACGCGCTTTTCAAGCTGCTGTGCAATTGATTGCGCAATTAAAGTCGCATCAATTTCCGGCTTACGCACCTCTTCAATATTAAGATGCACTGGTACGCCCATCAAGCCTTGCAGAGATGAACGCAAAGATTCAATATCTTCGCCTTTTTTACCAATCACCACGCCTGGGCGTGCACTATGAATAGTGATTTTTGCATTTTTGGCTGGGCGCTCAATAATAATTTTGCTTACCGCAGCGTTGGCTAATTTTTTATTTAAAAACTCACGCACCTTGATATCGCTTTGCAACATCTCGGGGAAGTTTTTGCTATTGGCGTACCAACGTGAGGCCCAATTTTTTTGGACACTCAGACGGAAACCAATTGGATGAATTTTTTGACCCATGATTATCCCTTAGTTACCGACAGTCACATGAATGTGACAGGTTGGTTTAATAATACGCCCAGCGCGACCCTTTGCACGAGCACGAATACGTTTAAGTACAATGCCTTTGTCCACATAAATTGCAGTCACCTTCAACTCGTCGATATCGGCGCCATTATTATGTTCAGCATTGGCAATTGCAGATTCCACCACTTTTTTAATCACTTCTGCACCTTTTTTAGGTGTGAAATTTAAAATGTTAAGTGCATGGTCTACTTTTTTGCCACGAACAAGATCAGCCACCAAACGCGCTTTTTGCGGAGAGAGGTGAACACCCTTTAAGATTGCAGTTACTTGCATCATTAGCCTCTATTTCTTCGCTTTTCTATCAGCCGCATGGCCTTTGAATGTACGTGTTAACGCAAATTCACCGAGCTTGTGACCAACCATGTTTTCTGAAATCAACACTGGAATGTGTTGCTTACCATTATGCACAGCGATGGTTAAACCAATAAAATCTGGCAGAATGGTAGAGCGGCGTGACCAGGTTTTAATTGGTTTACGATCGCGCGAAGCCGCTGCGGCTTCTACTTTTTTTGCCAAATGCCCATCAATGAATGGGCCTTTTTTAATTGAACGTGCCATATTAATTACCTTACATTCCTTGGACGACGACTAACGCGCATATTATCAGTACGCTTGTTGCTACGTGTACGATAACCCTTAGTTTTAACACCCCACGGGCTGACCGGGTTCATACCTGCAGCAGTACGGCCTTCACCACCTCCATGCGGGTGATCAATCGGGTTCATCACCACGCCGCGAACGGTCGGACGAACACCGCGCCAGCGCATCGCACCAGCTTTACCGATAGAACGCAGCGAGTGTTCTTCATTACCCACTTCGCCTAAAGTCGCTTTGCAATCCACATGCACGCGGCGAACTTCGCCAGAACGTAAGCGCAACTGGGCATAAGCACCTTCACGCGCCAGCAACTGTACAGACGTGCCTGCAGAACGGGCGATTTGCGCACCCTTACCAGGTTGCAATTCGATACAGTGAATCGTGCTACCGACTGGGATGTTGCGCAGCGGCAATGCATTACCCACTTTAATTGGCGCTTCAGCACCGCTGATCAATTGTGCACCTGCAGCTATACCACGCGGCGCGATAATATAGCGACGCTCACCATCCGCGTAGCAAAGCAAAGCGATATTAGCTGTACGATTTGGATCGTACTCAATACGCTCTACGCTCGCAGGAATGCCGTCTTTATTACGACGGAAATCTATCACGCGGTAATGTTGCTTATGACCGCCACCTTGGTGACGCGTCGTGATGCGGCCGTTGTTATTACGGCCTGCATTTTTACTTTGACTTTCCAACAGCGGCGCGTGTGGCTTGCCTTTATACAAATCCGGTGTAACGACTTTCAGTACACCACGACGGCCGGGGGAAGTTGGTTTGACTTTTACTAATGCCATGTCTTCTCTCCTTATTCGCCCGCTGCGAAGTTAATTTCTTGACCTGGCTTCAAGCTGACATACGCTTTTTTCCAGTCGCTACGCTTGCCCATACTGCGGCCAGCACGTTTGGTTTTACCGCCGACATTAATCACGGCAACCGACTCAACTTCCACCTTAAAGACCAGCTCTACAGCCGCCTTGATTTCAGGCTTGGTTGCATCAGTACGCACTTTGAAAGCGATTTGCTGATGCTTGTCAGCAATGTACGTTGCTTTTTCAGTAATTTGCGGCGCAAGAATAACCTGCAGCAAACGATCTTGAGTCTTAGTAATAGCGCTCATCATGCTAACATCTCCTCAAGCTTCTTCACCGCACCAGCAGTTGCCAGCACTTTTGGGAAACGCACCAGACTCACTGGGTCCGCATATTGCACTTCCACTACCATGACATTGGTCAAGTTGCGTGAAGAAAGATACAAATTCTCATCAAATCCATCTGTCAGCAACAACACGCCATCCGCATAACCCAAGCCATTGATTTTTTCTACAAACTGCTTGGTTTTTGGTGTTTCCACCTTAAACTCTTCCACCACGGCAATACGCTCTTGACGCACCAGTTCAGATAGAATCGTTTGCATGCCGGCACGGTAAGCCTTACGGTTTACTTTATGGCTGAAATTTTCGTTAGGGCTGTTGGGGAAAGCGCGACCGCCTCCACGCCAGATCGGGCTTGACGTCATACCTGCACGTGCATTACCAGTGCCCTTTTGAGCATATGGTTTATGCGTAGTATGCGCTACGTTATCACGGCCTTTCTGTGCACGTGTCGCAGTACGGGCATTCGCCATGTACGCTACAACCACTTGATGCACTAAAGCTTCGTTGAATGCGCGACCAAAAGTCACATCAGAAACGGCAACGCCTTTTTTAGCAGCTTTACCATTCTTATCGATTAATTTGAGTTCCATGATTTAGCCCCTCACTTTCTGGAGCTTGGCCTTAATTGCAGGGCGCACTACTACATCGCCGCCTTTAGAGCCTGGGATTGCACCTTTGATCAAAAGCAGGTTACGTTCAGCATCCACGCGCACGATTTCCAGATTTTGCGTAGTCACCTTAACATCGCCCAAATGGCCAGGCATGCGTTTACCAGGGAATACTCGACCCGGATCCTGCGCCATACCGATTGAGCCAGGCACGTTATGTGAGCGTGAGTTACCATGGGATGCACGGTTAGAGCTAAAATGGTGGCGTTTAATGGCGCCAGCAAAACCCTTACCGATCGAGGTGCCTGTCACGTCTACCAATTGACCTGCAGAGAAAATTTCCACTGTGACATTGCCGCCAACCTGGTAGTTGCCTAGCACATCAGCAGAAACACTGAATTCTTTGATGCCAGCGCCTGCAGCAACGCCCGCTTTGGCGTAATGCCCGGTAAGCGCTTTGTTGATGCGGCTAGCACGACGTTCGCCGTGAGCAACCTGAAGGCCTGTATAGCCATCGCTCGCGACAGTCTTGATCTGCGTCACACGGTTAGGAACGACTTCGAGCACGGTTACCGGGATGCTTGCGCCATCTTCAGTAAACACGCGGGTCATACCCACCTTGCGACCAATAAGCCCTAAGCTCATGATCGTATCCTTATTTTTAGTTAAAAAAGTCGATTACAATTGACCGACTTCTATGAAAGAGCGCGGATTATACCGAACTCACAATTTTTTTACAACAACTTAATTACAACTTAATCTCGACATCCACGCCTGCTGGCAAATCCAGCTTCATTAAAGCATCCACTGTTTTATCAGTTGGATCAACAATATCCATCAAACGTTGGTGCGTGCGAATCTCAAACTGGTCGCGCGATGTCTTGTTCACGTGCGGTGAACGCAAAATATCAAAGCGTTCAATACGTGTTGGCAATGGCACCGGACCTTTAACTACTGCGCCTGTACGCTTTGCTGTTTCTACGATCTCTTGAGCAGATTGATCGATCAAGCGATAATCAAATGCTTTCAAGCGAATACGAATTTTTTGAGCTGCCATTTACTTTTCCTTTAAAGAGCGAAACGGCAGACTTTAAGCCTGCCGTCTATTTTAATTACTATTCAATAATCTTAGCGACCACACCGGCACCGACGGTACGGCCACCTTCACGAATCGCAAAGCGTAAGCCTTCTTCCATCGCGATCGGGGCGATCAGGGTCACGGTGATGGAGACGTTGTCGCCCGGCATCACCATTTCGGTACCTGCTGGCAATTCAACTGCACCGGTCACGTCTGTGGTACGGAAGTAGAATTGCGGGCGGTAGCCTTGGAAGAATGGCGTATGACGGCCACCTTCGTCTTTACCCAGCACGTAGATTTCTGCCGTGAATTTGGTGTGTGGTTTGATAGAGCCGGATTTGGCCAATACTTGACCGCGCTCCACTTCTTCACGTTTGGTACCGCGCAGCAGTACACCGACGTTGTCGCCGGCTTGGCCTTGGTCGAGCAGTTTGCGGAACATTTCCACACCGGTACAGGTGGTTTTGAGGGTTGGCTTGATGCCAACGATTTCGATTTCGTCACCGACTTTTACAATGCCGCGCTCAATACGGCCAGTCACCACGGTACCACGGCCAGAGATGGAGAATACGTCTTCTACCGGCATCAGGAAGGTACCGTCAATAGCACGT
>JBGANY010000013.1:0-47528 GCA_044222005.1 Methylotenera sp. | reverse complement strand
GTGATGCTGAAGCTTAAAGCATGCTGCCCCAATAGGCTGCCGGTAGCCAAGTCTACCAGCAAGCCCGCAAACCAGGCCGTGCCTATATTACACAGATGGGGCGCACGTAAAAGCCAGTACAGGATGACTACCAGCATGAAATCCGGGCGGAAAATAACTCCCTGTCCAACCCAGGGAAAGAGCTGGCATAACATCGCAATTAACAAGCTCATGTAAACGGTAACGGGGCTAGTGTGGCGCATTGGTCTTTGCCTTATTGTTACTGTCGTTGATATTGTCTTTTTTGTGTTCGGTAGTTTCCGCTATGGCTGGTTGGGGGGCGGCGCTTTCCTTTGCATCTGGCAATTGCAGCAATAAAAGTTGCAGGTGGTTGCTAACCCCAGCCACTGGCGTACTGACAATTTTGGCGAATGGTGACTCAGGATTTTGCTGCACTTTTGTGACGATGGCAACCGCCAGCCCGGCAGGGTAAACCCCATCAATCCCGGAGGTCACTAGTTTATCACCCACCTTGATGTCTACATTGGTGGGCAAATAAGGAATATCCAGCGTGTTATTGCCCTCGCCAAAGGCGATTGCGCGTAACTGGTTGCGCTCGATCTGGATCGGGATCGAAAGTTCTTTATCGGTGATCAGGGTGACTTCGCTGGTAAAAGGATACACGCGCGTCACCTGGCCGATGACGCCTTTGGAATCTACGACAGCCTGGCCCGCTTTGATATTGTGCTGACTGCCCCGGTTGACCACAACGACATGCGTAAATGGGTCGCGCCCCATATGCGAAATTTCGCCGAGCACGGCATTGGGTTGAAGGGGGGCATTGCCGTTGAGCAAGCTGCGTAAATGCTGGTTTTCTGCCTGGATAGTGTTTAATCTCTGCAACTTGACCTGCTGCTCAAACGCTTGCTGCTTCAGGGCGTAATTTTCCTGTACCAGCTGATTATGCGCAGAAAAATATTTTTTGATATCGCGATACCAATCGCTGGGGGTGTTGGCCATAACTTCCAGCGGATGCAGTGCGGCAATAAAGGCCTGGCGCACATGCGACAGATAATTAAAGCGTGCATCTATCGCCATAATGCTGATAGATAGTGCACAAAAAAATACCACGCGGGAAAAGAGACTGGGACCGCGAACGAAAAAAGCTGGAGTTTGTTGTGCTTCTAGTTTTTGATGAACGCCCTTAAGCATGCCAACGCGATAGAGTGAATTTTTTGAATGAAAAAGGTTTATTCATATGCGAATACATTACCTAATTTATCCATTTCCTCTAAAGCACGGCCACAGCCGCGTGCTACGCAAGTGAGCGGGTCTTCAGCCACAATCACTGGCAAGCCGGTTTCTTCCATGAGCAATCTGTCCAGGTCACGCAACAGCGCGCCACCGCCTGTCAGCACCATGCCTTTTTCGGCAATATCCGCGCCCAGTTCGGGCGGCGTTTGCTCAAGTGCAGACTTTACCGCACCCACGATGGCGTTGAGCGGTTCGGTCAAGGCTTCTAAAATCTCGTTGCTGGAAATAGTGAATTTGCGTGGCAGACCTTCGGCCAGGTTGCGGCCAGTGACCTCCATCTCCAACACTTCGGAACCAGGAAAAGCAGAACCGATTTTCTTTTTGATGGCTTCGGCAGTGGGCTCAGAAATCTGCATGCCGTAGTTGCGGCGAATGTAGTCGATAATCGCCTGGTCAAATTTATCGCCGCCAACGCGCTCGGATTTCGCATACACAATACCGCCCAGCGAAATCACGCCCACTTCAGTGGTGCCGCCGCCAATATCCACCACCATTGAGCCAGTGGCTTCTGCCACGGGCATGTCAGCACCGATTGCCGCCGCCATTGGTTCCTCAATCAAAAACACCTGCTTTGCACCTGCGCGCTCGGCAGATTCTTTAATCGCGCGGCGCTCTACCTGCGTTGAGCCAACCGGCACGCAGATAATGATGCGCGGGCTGGGTGAAAACCAGCGCGAATCATGCACTTTGCGGATAAAGAACTTGAGCATTTGTTCGGTGACGGTAAAGTCGGCAATCACGCCATCTTTCATGGGGCGAATGGCCTGAATGTTGGAAGGCGCGCGCCCAAGCATGCCTTTGGCATCCGAGCCTACGGCCAGTAATACTTTTTTGCTGTTAGGTCCGCCTTCCATGCGAATGGCGACGACGGAAGGTTCGTCCAGCACGATGCCACGTCCGCGTGCATAAATGAGGGTATTGGCCGTGCCTAAATCAATGGCTAAATCATTTGAAAAATAACTAGTTATGAAACCGAACATATTGTCTTATCCTATGCTTTGAGCAAACGTTTGCAAGCCTTCATCGGCAACTCAGGGCTTGCCTTAAAATCAAGGTATAATAGCGTATATTGCAGCTAAAATTAAGATGCATTTACATATTGTTACAAACAAAGTTACAAACAAGTTAAATTGGTTTAAATAAAAATTTGAAAATTCGTCATGGCACTTAACATCACCGATATTAAACGCATTGCACACCTGGCGCGGCTCGAAATTAACGAGCAGGAAGCCGCCGCAACACTTACAAAGCTTTCCGGTATTTTAGGCTTGATTGAGCAAATGCAGGCAGTCGATACCACTGGCATTACTCCGATGTCGCACTCGCAGGATGTAGTGCAACGCCTGCGCGAAGATGTGGTGACACAAATCAATCAGCGGGAGGCGTTTCAGAAAATTGCGCCCGTTCTGGGGAATGGTTCGGCTAAACAGGCGGTAGATGGCGGCCTGTATCTTGTACCACAGGTAATTGAGTAAGAAATAGCATGATTAATAGCAGCCTAAAAACGCTTAGCCAGATGCTGGCTAAAAAAGAGATTTCTAGCGTTGAAATGACGCAGACTTTTTTAAATCGCATCCATCAATTTAACCCAGCGATCAATGCTTATATTGCACTGGATGAGGCTAAAACATTAGCGCAAGCCAAAGCGGCTGATGCACGCATTGGGGCAGGAAATGCCGAGCCGCTAACCGGGATTCCGTTCGCGCAGAAGGATATTTTTTGTGCCAAAGGCTGGCAAACGACCTGCGGCTCAAAAATGCTGGCGAATTTTATCGCGCCATATGATGCGCATGTGATTTCTCAATTTGATAACGCTGGCGCGGTGAATTTGGGCAAAACCAATATGGATGAGTTCGCCATGGGTTCGTCGAATGAAACCAGTTATTTTGGCGGCGTAAAAAATCCCTGGGATTTTGACCGTGTGCCGGGCGGCAGCAGCGGCGGCAGCGCGGCAGCAGTAGCGGCAAGGCTTTGTGCGGCCGCAACAGGAACGGATACCGGCGGCTCGATACGCCAGCCAGCCAGCCTTTGTGGCTTTACTGGTTTAAAACCGACCTATGGTTTGGTTTCACGCTACGGCATGATCGCGTTTGCATCTTCGCTTGACCAGGCCGGGCCGATGGCGAAAAGTGCCGAAGATTGCGCCATGATGCTCAACGTAATGGCGGGTTTTGATGAGCGTGATTCTACCAGCCTGAATCGCCTCAAAGAAGATTACACACGCGGCCTGGCAGGCATGTCAGGTGACAAGCCGCTCAAAGGCCTTAAGATTGGCTTGCCAAAAGAGTATTTTGCCGATGGCCTGGATGCGGGTGTGGCAAAAGTGGTGCAGGACGCGATCGCGGAATACAGAAAACTGGGCGCAGAAACGGTGGAGATTTCACTGCCCAACACCAAGCTTTCTATTCCGGTTTATTACGTGCTGGCACCGGCTGAAGCCAGTTCTAACTTGTCACGCTACGATGGTGTGCGTTATGGGCATCGTGCCACAGAATATAACGATTTAACGGATATGTACTGCAAGAGCCGCGCGGAAGGGTTTGGGGCAGAAGTGAAACGGCGCATCCTCATCGGCACTTATGTGTTAAGCGCTGGTTATTACGATGCCTATTACCTTAAAGCCCAGCAAATCCGTCATTTGATAGCGGATGACTTCAAGCAGGCGTTTAAAGAATGTGACATCATTATGGGGCCAACCGCGCCTTCAACCGCGTTTAAAGCGGGTGAAAAAGCCGACGACCCTGTCGCCATGTATCTACAGGATGTGTACACCATCGCTACTAATCTGGCCGGTTTGCCGGGCATGAGCATTCCGGCAGGCTTTGATAAAGGCTTGCCCGTAGGCCTGCAGCTGATGGGAAACTATTTTGATGAGGCGCGCATGCTCGATGTGGCGCATGCTTATCAACAAGTGACAGATTGGCATATGCAAATGCCTGATTTAAAAGCGCCAGAAGGTTTGAAATAATATGGAATGGGAAGTCGTCATTGGGTTGGAAACACATGCCCAGTTAAAAACCAACACTAAAATATTCAGTGGTGCCAGCACGGCGTTTGGTGCAGAACCTAACACCCAGGCCTGCGAAGTGAGCATCGCATTGCCGGGCGTATTGCCTGTGCTGAACAAACAAGCCGTGGAATGTGCAATCAAATTCGGTTTGGCGGTGAATGCGGAAATCGCCCCGCGCTCAGTGTTTGCGCGTAAAAACTATTTTTATCCGGATTTACCTAAAGGCTATCAAATCAGCCAGTATGAGCTGCCAGTGGTGGGTAAAGGCACGGTGACAATTCAAGTGCCGGCTGTGGGTAAAAACGCCGCTTATGAAAAAGTCATCCATATTACGCGCGCCCATCTGGAAGAAGATGCAGGTAAATCTGTACATGGTGCAGTTGATGGCATGAGCGGTATTGACTTGAATCGGGCGGGCACGCCTTTGCTGGAGATTGTGACCGAGCCGGATATGCGCTCAGCGGCTGAAGCGGTGGCTTATGCCAAAAAACTGCACGAGCTGGTGCAATGGATAGACATTTGCGACGGCAATATGCAGGAAGGCAGTTTTAGGTGCGATGTCAACGTTTCTGTTCGCCAAAAAGGCACGGATAAACTGGGTACGCGGCGCGAGATTAAAAACCTCAACTCGTTCAAATTCATGCAGCAAGCGATTGAATACGAAACACGCTGGCAGATTGCAACGCTGGAAGATGGCGGTACTATTCATCAGGCAACCGTATTGTTTAACCCCGATACTGGCGAAACCCGTGCCATGCGTAGCAAGGAAGAGGCCAACGATTATCGCTACTTCCCTGATCCTGATTTGTTGCCATTAGAAGTGACAGAGGCAGAGAAAGCGCGTGTGAAAGCAGAAATGCCGGAGCTGCCGGAAGTGATGAAAGCGAGGTTTGAAGCGGAATATGGCTTGACCAGTTACGATGCGAGCACATTGACCTCAAGTCGTGATCTGGCAGATTATTTTGTAGCTACCGTCAACGCGGGCGCCGACGCCAAGCCCGCCGCGAACTGGGTGATGGGCAGCGTTTCGGCAAAATTGAATGCAGAAGATAAGCCAATCAGTGCTTCGCCGGTGACGGCCTTGCAGCTGGCGCAACTGCTCGAGCGCATCAGTGACAACACAATTTCAAATAACGCGGCCAAGCAGGTATTTGAAGCGATGTGGGCGGGTGAAGTCGATGTGGACGCGATTATTGAAAAACTTGGCCTCAAACAAGTTTCTGATAGCGGCGCGATCGAAGCGATGATTGATGAGGTATTAGCCGCAAACCCTGCCATGGTGGCCGAGTTCAAGGCGGGTAAAGAAAAAGCCTTTAATGCCTTAGTCGGTCAAGCCATGAAAGCCTCAAAAGGCAAAGCCAACCCGGCACAGGTGAATGAAATCTTAAAGAAAAAACTGGCTAACTAATTCGCTTATTTTTTAGTTGGCTGGTCCGGTGTTATCGCACCAGCAGCGGTCGGTGCCGCGGTGAGTGTGGCCTCTAGCGAGCCTGAACCAACAGTAGGCTGTTTTAATGCGATAAATCTTTCTTTATCCTCTGCGTAACGCTTACGCGTGGCTTCCATGTTCAATTTACGTTGGGCCATTTGCTTGTCGATATTGGCAGACTCTATTTTTGACAGTCGTAATTCCTCACTCAAGTAAGGCGGCAGTGGTTTGTTGCGGGCGCGAAAACTTTGCACAGTCTTATTGTTGCGCGCGGCTCTGTTTTCGGTGCTTATTTTTTGCTGTGAAAGTGCCTGGATAGCAGCTAAATCAGTTTGTAAATTGCGGTCACGTGCCAAATCAATTTCTTCGGCATTGGTGTAAGAGGCCAATAAAATTTTGTCTTTACGTTCTTTTTCAAGTTTTTGTTGATCCAGAACTTCATTTTTTGGGTCAATTTTTACATTGTGTTTTAGCACAACACCCTGGCCGTTCATTTCAGAATTATTACGCCCGGCCTCTTGCGCAGGCAATTTGTCGCCATAGTGCGTTACGCCGCTGCTGTCCACCCATTTCACGATTTTTTTGCCGCTGCCAGCGTTTGAGGATGCGGCTTCATTTTTATTGGCAGCATGCGCAATATTTGAAATTGCAAATGCGGCCGCAATTAAAGTAAAAAGTATTTTATGCATTTAAACTTAACCATTTATATTACGCCATACCGTTGGCGATATTGCTGAATGTTAAGCAAGTGTTGTGCCATATCTTGTTGATTTGATGCAAATTCCAGTAAATCTTTCAAATTGACAATGGCGCATACAGGTAAATGATGCAGGGTTTCTACCTCCTGTACAGCCGAAAGTTCGCCTAGGCCTTTTTCTTGCCGATCTAGGGCAATGGCCACGCCGCAAGGCTCTGCGCCGTGCTGCCGGATTAAGTCAATGGACTCGCGGACCGAAGTGCCTGCCGAAATAACATCATCAATGATGAGTACCCGGCCACGCAGCGGTGCTCCGACAATGATGCCGCCCTCCCCATGGTCTTTGGCTTCTTTACGGTTGTAGGCATAGGGGAAATTGTGACCATTTTTGGCAAACGCGATGGCAATACTTGCCGCTAAGGTGATGCCTTTGTAGGCCGGGCCGAACAGCATATCGAACTGAATACCTGATTTTTCGATGCTATTGGCGTAGAATTCGCCTAGCTTGAGCAGGCTTTCGCCGTCATTAAACAGACCCGCATTGAAGAAATACGGGCTTAAGCGGCCGGCTTTGGTTTTGAATTCACCAAACTTTAGCACCTGTTTTTTGATTGAAAACGCGATAAACTCTTGGCTGATGTGTGACATAACATAATGAATTGAAAGTAGATAATGCGCATTATAACTGCGAATTTGAATGGAATACGCTCCGCCGCCAGCAAGGGGTTTTATCGCTGGCTGTTGAAACAGCAGGCTGATGTGGTTTGCTTGCAGGAACTCAAGGCGCAGGCGGCTGATATGACACCAGAGATGCTGGCGCCTGCGGGCTATCACGGCTATTTTCATTATGCGGAAAAAAAAGGCTACAGCGGCGTCGGCATTTACAGCAAAACAAAACCAGACGCGGTAATTGAGGGATTGGGCATTGGCGATATCGACAGCGAAGGCCGCTATCTGGAGTGCCAGTTTGGCAACCTGAGCGTGGTGTCGCTGTATTTGCCATCCGGCTCAAGCGGTGAAGAGCGCCAGGCGTTCAAGTTCAATGTGATGGCACGCATCCTGCCGCATCTGGAGGCGCTTGCGAATAATGGCCGTGATGTGGTCATTTGCGGTGACTGGAATATCGCACATCAGGAAATAGATCTGAAAAATTACAAGGGTAATAGAAAGAATTCAGGCTTTCTGCCTGAAGAACGCGCCTGGCTGGGTGATTTATTCAGTCGTGTCGGTTGGATTGATGTTTATCGCAAACTGCATCCTGAAACCACGGATGAATGCTACACCTGGTGGAGCAACCGTGGCTCGGCTTACGAGAAAAACGTGGGTTGGCGGCTGGATTACCAGGTTGCAACACCAGATTTGGCAAAAAGGGCTTTCCAGTCAACTATTTACAAAGAGGAGCGTTTCAGCGATCATGCTCCTTTGATCATTGACTATCAATAATTGATATTTTGCTAACACCCACCTCAAAAAAACAAGCCGGTTGTATTTCTTTGCTGTTATTCGCGATGTTGCAATGTGCGACAGAGCATGCCGTGGCTGGCGCAGCGGATATCCCCTCGAGCATCAGCGACGTGTATTCCGATATCGACATGCGGGTCAGGCTTTCAGCAAAATCGAGCGCACCCGCCTGCACAGCCGAGCAATGCGCAGAAAACCTGGCCTTTGATGCGCGCGTGCAGTCTTTGGGGCGCTACCTGCGCAAGGCCGCTGTCTTACTCTATCCGCAGCAAGAAAATCTTATTAGCAGTTTTAATTTCGAGGTAGCCGAAAAGCAGGATGCCGGCACGGCTTCTAATAACAGAGGGCTGGTGGTCGTGTTTCGCGGCATACAAGATTTACAGCTGAGCAATGACGCGCTGGGCTTCGTGATCGCGCGTGAGATGGCGCATGTCATCGCCGGGCATCACGTGACTAACACCTCTACCAAGCTCGTTATTTCTGCCTTGGCTAGCGTGCTGTTTCCTGCTGTGGCGATTATCGGCGCCTCTAGCGCTGCTGCACAGGCCAGCACGGCCACCTCACTCATTACCAGTGCGGCATCTACCGCCACATCGATGGTGGGCAGTGAAGTCGCCATGGCTAAAATGAAGCCAACACAACTCAGTCAGGCTGATGAAATTGCCCGCACCATCATGGAAAAATGTGAATGGAACATGCGTTCAGCAGAAAGTGTGCTGACACAAGGCGATCCACCTAGAACCGCCTGGATGCTGGATTTGCAGGCAAGCCAGAATTATTTGCTGGGTGTCATTGAAAAAGAAGATGCCGCAAATTTACCGCTTGTGGATGATGCTCCAACGGAATTAGCTGAAATCAGCAAAAATATGTAAGGTTTTCCGATTACTCACGACAAATGTCAGTCGTTTAAATGAAGCTTATTCATTTCGACATGGTTACGGGGTTGGCACCTTGCCAAATTCAATCGTTAGTATTGAGGAGAGTCAAATGTCTATCGAAACATCATCAAAAGTTGGTAAAGGCGCACTGTTGGCAGTAGGTGCAGCAGCGCTCATCTTGTCAGGCTGTGCTGGTACTGGTGCAAAAACTGCAACCAGTGGTGAAATGGTGCATTGTTTGGGGATTAACTCATGCAAAGGCACTGGTGCATGCAAAACCGCAGAAAATGCCTGCAAAGGCCAAAATGCTTGTAAAGGCCACGGTATATTAGTCGTGACCACGGAAGACTGCAACACCAAGCATGGTACTATCATTTAGTATAGCTAAAGGCTAGGGCATGCGGTTTGCATGCCCTGTCCATGAATAATTTCGCACAAGACAAGAATCAATTAAGTCACTTGGGTTTTGGCCTAGGGCTGCGCGCAGATCATTATCAGGAAATATTAAATTCCAAACCAGCAGTCGATTGGTTTGAGCTGCTTTCAGAAAACTACATGGTACCAGGTGGCAAGCCATTGCACTTTTTAGATAAAATCTGCGAAAATTATCCCGTTGTCATGCACGGCGTTTCTTTATCAATTGGCTCTGCAAGCCCGACAGATAAAGACTATTTACACGATTTACGTCAATTGGCAGACCGCGTACAACCCGCCTGGATTTCTGACCACTTATGCTGGACAGGTGTGCATGGGCAAAACATGCATGATTTATTACCATTGCCTTACACTGAACAAACGGCCAGGCACGTGGCCGAGCGTGTCGGCATTGTGCAGGATTATCTAGGTCGCCGTATCTTGCTGGAAAATGTATCCAGCTACGCCAGTTATGTCGATTCCAGCATGAGCGAATGGGAGTTTATTTCGCTGGTTTGTGAGCAGGCGGATTGCTTACTGCTGCTGGATGTGAACAATATTTACGTCAGTAGTTACAACCACCAATTTGATGCCAAAGCCTTTATTGACGGCGTGCCCGCCAACCGTGTGCGGCAAATTCACTTGGCGGGCCACCATAATCACGGCGATTACATTATTGATACGCACGATGCGCCTATCATCGACCCGGTGTGGGATTTATACGATTATGCGTTGTCACGACTTGGCGCAGTTTCCACCATGATAGAGCGTGACGACCATATTCCACCGTTGAATGAGCTAGTGCAAGAACTGCAAATTGCCCGCAATATCGCAGCCAAATACTTGGCTAAAGAGCGTGTGGCATGAACCGGCCTACTGATTCTTTGGCCAAATTGCAGACTGATTTTCAGGCATATTTAATCGGTGCTGATAAAGGCGCAGCTTTTGAAAGACAAATTGTCGATGATGCAAAAGTAAGCGCAGAAAAACGCCTTGGTATTTATTACGATGCTTACCGTTTTCGCATTATTGAAGCGCTCGCAACGGCCTATCCTAAGCTCAAGATAATGTTAGGGGACGATTTATTTGATAGTACCGCACGTGCTTTTATCGACCAATATCCTTCTACTTATAGCAATATGCGCTGGGTTGGCGGCAAGATGCAAACACATCTACTAGAAACACTGCCACAACACCCGATTGCTGCAGAAATGGCGGCTTTCGAATGGGCGCTAGGTTTGGCGTTTGACGCAGCAGAAGCTTCAATGCTTACTTTGCAGGATTTAGCTGAGATCCCGCCAGAATTATGGGCGGATTTGAAGTTTGAATTTCACCCTTCGGTGCTGTTGTTGCCGGTGGAATGGAATGTTGTTCAGGTCTGGAATGCTTTAGATAAAGACGAAGCGCCACCAGGCATCGCTAAAACAGAAGAGGCATGTCTTATTTGGCGCGCTGGGTTGAATTTAGATTCAGGCCTGAATTCACATTTCCGGTCTTTAGCTAAAACAGAATATGTAGCTATTCAATTGGCTATGTCAGGCGCTTGTTTTGGCGAGCTTTGCGAAAAATTACAAGAAACTTGTTCTGAAGAAGAAGCTACCATGCTGGCGGCGCAGTATTTATCTACTTGGCTCTACGATGGCTTAATAAGCTCGCGGCACAGCGATTGCTCTCCATAATACTTCGTTAAAAAAAACATCTCAAACTCCTCATGTATACTCCATACATTCCGGGTTTTCGCTATTTTTTGCCTTGTCTTATGTTTGCTCGTCAAGCTGTGCAGAGACCTTATAGTTATTAAGGTGCTAATTGCAGAAAGGTAGCGCCAGACTTTGCAAAATCTCACCACTTTGGCTGTTCTGCACAAAAATCACTGCGCCCATGTTTTCAAATTTATGGCCGCGCTTTTTCCATTCCTGGCTAAGCGTAAAGTTTTTAGAAAATTCGTTTTGATTGTTGATTTGATAAGCACCAAAAAACTCGCGCACCACGTAATCATGCTTGAGTTCGCGGCCACTGTTTTCACCCGCATTCACTTTGCTGGCTAACTTATTCTCATAAATTGCTACAAAAACGTCGGCATTTTTTGCATCAGCCGGCTTCACTGATTGTGCGCTGGCTTTTAAGGTAATCTCACCGCTGGCTTGAGTAACAGCGTCCAAGCTTAAACTGGTGCGCGATGCCAATTTTTGCGTGGCATCAATGCGTTGATTCAGGCGCGAATTGTCCCAACCCTTGAAATCCCGGCCGTTGAATACAAACTGTGGGGTGTACACATACCCACTGCCTGCAAATGCCGCAGTTTTGCGTTGCCGGTCGCTGTACTCGGCTTTAGAAAACCTGTCCATCCAGCCAATGTAGTTCCAGTAATCGACATGAAATGCCAGTGGTATCACTTTGCTGGAATCGGGCTTCAAGTTGCTTAACCACTTATCAGCGGGTGGGCAGCTGCTGCAACCTTCAGAAGTATAAAGCTCCAGCAAAGGAACAGTTTGCGCGCCGCTTTTGGCACTACATTCGGCGGCTATTGCAGATTCGCTCATTCCCAGCGTGCCCATCACCAACACTGCCAATAAATTCTTCATCATGTTGTCCAAAAAGACCAGTGAGCGTTAGTCGTTAAAATCAACAGAGGCTTACAAATTATTCTACGCAGCTTAGGTACTTTCGTTAGAATATGTTTTTAGTTCTAAAAATTAAAATAACGTTACTCATGTTAAATCAAATTCAGCGCATACAACGGCTTACCGCAACATTGTTTCTAGGGATTGCGTCAGGCTTGCCGCTGGCGCTCACCGGGCAGGCGATGCAGGCCTGGCTTACCACGGATGGCGTGGCTATTGCTACTATCGGATTTTTAGCATTGGTGGGCGTGCCGTATACATTCAAGTTTTTATGGGCGCCGTTGATGGACCGTTTTGAGCCGCCATTGCTCGGCCGGCGCCGGGGTTGGCTAGTGCTCACCCAGCTGGTGCTGGCAGCCAGCATCTATTATCTTTCGACAATATCCTATGTAATCAATCCCGTCGCATTCGCGGTAGTTGCATTATTAGTGGCGTTTTTATCTGCTTCGCAAGATATAGTGATTGATGCTTACCGCACGGATTTATTACCGGTTGATGAACGCGGCATCGGCGCATCCATGTCGGTTCTGGGGTATCGCATCGGCATGATTTTATCCGGGGGCATTGCCCTGATATGGGCAGATCAATGGCATAGCTGGAACCGCGTTTATGCCATGATGGCAGTTGCTAGGTTTTTTAGCGCTGGTGGCAGGGGTGGTGGTCGGAGTATATTTGACGCGGCTGGCCTTTGATTTTGCTGGAGTGGATCTGGGTGGCGCAAATAAATGGATGCAGTTGGCTTTTGTGCTGGCCAGCCTGGGTGTAGCATTGCCTTTGGGCGTAAAAGCGGCGCAAAGCGTGGGATTTGTTACACTTACCCAGTCGCTATCCAATTACTTTAGCCAAAAAAGCGCATGGGCGTTTCTGATTTTAATTATTCTCTATAAACTGGGTGACGCTTTTGCCGGCAGCCTGTTTACGCCGTTTTTACTTAAAGGCATGTTGTTTACCCAAATTGAAGTGGGCATTGTAAATAAAATCATCGGGATCTGGCTTACCATTATTGGCGCATTTCTGGCCGGCCTGATGATGATGCGCCTTACGCTGTTCCAGGCGCTCATGAGCTTTGGCGTGCTGCAATTAGTCTCAAACTTTGGTTTTTACGCATTGGCGGTATTGGGCAAGGGGGCGTGGGGCAGCTTTACATTAATGCCGTTTGATCTGGGCTTTGTGGCCGTGGCTACTGCCACCCCGATTGATGGCTTGCTGATGAGCGCGATTGCATTGGAAAACATAACCAGCGGAATGGGCACGGCAGCTTTTGTGGCGCTGCTGATGAGTTTATGCAGCAATCAATTCAGCGCCACACATTATGCGCTGCTTTCGGCACTGGCTGCCGTGGGGCGCATTTACGTGAGTCCGGTTGCCGGCGTACTGTCAGAAAGTTTTGGCTGGCCAAACTTCTTTTTATTTTCAGTTGCTGCGGCTGTGCCAGGGATCGTGATGCTCTGGTGGATGCGGCAATCCATCCATCAAATCAGTCAAAAATCCAGTTAATTTGACCTCAGGCGGTACATCGCCAGATTACCCAGCAAGTTCGGCATGAAGCTCACTTCATCGCCATCGGTAATCACTTTGCGTTCTAGAATGGAAATTTTGTGATTTTTACAAAATCGATCGAAATCGTTTATCGTGCAAAGGTGCACATTAGGCGTATCGTACCATTGATATGGCAGGGTTTTTGAAACAGGCATATTGCCGCTGATGATTTGCAAGCGATTGCGCCAATAGCCAAAATTCGGGAAAGTGACAATGATTTCTCGACCAACGCGCAGCATTTCCTGCACGATTTCTTCGGTTTTGTGCATAGCTTGCAGGGTTTGCGAGAGAATCACGGTGTCGAATGATTGGTCTTCAAAACCAGACAAGCCGTCTTCCAGGTCCATCTGGATCACATTGGTGCCGTTTCTCAGGCAGGCCAGCCAGTTGGCATCATCCTTTTCTACGCCATAGCCTTTTACTTCAAGTGAATCACGCAAATAGACCAGCAACTCGCCATCGCCACAACCCAAATCGAGTACTTTTGAGCCAAACCCGACCCAGCCGGCGATAATCGCAAAATCCTGCCGGTATTTTCGGTTTGAATTTGTAATATTTACATTTTCTGACATGCTAAGTCTCGATTTTTTGTAAATAATTGCGCAAAATGCTGTGATAATGCGCATCCGGCATCAAAAATGCATCGTGACCATGCAGCGCAGTGACTTCGGCGTAGCTGACAGTCCGCTCATTATCCAGCAAGGCTTTCACAATCTCGCGCGAGCGGTCAGGTGAAAAGCGCCAGTCGCTGGTGAACGAAACGACCAGGAATTTGGCTTTCACCTTATTCAGGGCTTTGCTCAAATCACCGCCGTATTCAAGCGCAGGATCGTAGTAATCCAGCGCACGCGTCATGCGCAGATAGGTATTGGCATCGAACTCGCCGGCGAATTTATCGCCTTGATAGCGCAGGTATGATTCCATCTCAAACTCTACATCAAAGCTGTATTTGATTTTATCTTTGAGCTTGCGGCCGAATTTCTCGCCCATCGCGTCGTCACTTAAATAGGTAATGTGCCCCAGCATGCGCGCGATACGCAATCCTCTGCGCGGCACGGTGTTGTGTGCGTAGTAATCGCCTTCGAAAAATTCCGGATCGGTAATAATCGCCTGGCGTGCCACCTCGTTAAACGCCATATTCTGTGCGGTCAGGTTAGGCGCAGAGGCAATCACCAGCGCGTGCTTTATTCTTTCCGGGTAAGCGATCGTCCACTGCAAAGCCTGCATGCCGCCCAGACTGCCGCCGATGATTGCGGCCAATTGCTGAATACCCAACTGGTCTAACAAACGCGCTTGCGAATTGACCCAATCTTCTACTGTCATGATGGGAAAACTTGCGCCATAAGGTTTATTGCTGTCAGGGTTGATGCTGCTGGGCCCGCTTGAGCCGTGGCAGCCGCCCAGATTGTTGACGCCGATCACAAAAAATTTGTTGGTATCCAGCGGTTTTCCGGGGCCGACCAGGTTATCCCACCAGCCAGCATATCTGTCGCTTTCAGCGTGCTTTCCTGCCACATGATGGTTGCCAGAAAGCGCATGGCAGACAAGCACGGCGTTGCTTTTTGCGGCATTGAGCGTGCCATAGGTTTCATACACCAAATCAAATTGTGGCAATACTTCTCCGCTTTTTAGCGTGAACGGTTCGCTAAAATGGGCAGTTTGCGGGGCGACGATGCCAATAGAGTTATTTTCAGCCATTACGTGATTATACTATGTGTTATGGCACAAACTAACGCTCACAATATACAAAGCTTTCAAGGTCATACGCCACAACTGGTGGCAGGGGTTTATGTGCATCAAACCGCAACCGTGATCGGCGAGGTTGCGCTGGGAGAGGATGTCTCCGTGTGGCCGGGTGCGGTGATCCGCGGCGATATTAACTTTATCCGCATCGGCACGGGCAGCAACATTCAGGATTGCGCAGTATTGCATGTGAATCACAAGTCTATCCAGGACCCAATAGGGGCGCCGTTGGTGATAGGCAGCAACGTTACCATCGGCCACGGCGTGATTCTGCATGGCTGCACTATTGAAGATGAATGTTTAATCGGCATGGGTAGCATCGTGATGGATAAAACCGTTGTGCAGAAACATGTGCTGGTGGCGGCGGGCAGCCTGGTGCCAGCAGGAAAAGTGCTGGAAAGCGGTTATCTTTATATGGGCAGCCCGGTCAAGAAAATACGCGCTTTAACGGAGCAGGAAGTCGCATTTTTTATGACATCGGCAGAGGGCTACGTGAAGTTAAAAAATGCATACTTGCGGGATGAATACAAGGCGAGCTAAAAAAGCTTGAAGCGGTGTGAACTGTTAAAGCAGGATATTAGGCAAATCTGCAACAGAATCCAGCAGCAGATCCGGCTTGATAGCTGAAGCCTCAGCGTAAGCCTGACGATATTTCCCTGTGCGCACTAACGCGCTCTTGATGCCGGCCTGCTGCGCGCCACCTACATCGGAATCGATATCATCCCCTACCATCAACGCTTGTCCGGCACTTAGCCGCATGTCTGCCAGTGCAATGTTGAAAAAATCAGCAGAAGGTTTGCCAATCATCATAGCCTGGCTGTTGCTGGCATACTCAAGCCCATGAATAAAGGCGCCAATGTCCATCTGTAAGCCATGCTCAGTCTGCCAGAAACGATTTTTATGAATGGCGATGAGTTTCGCGCCGCGCATCAGGCAGGCAAACACTTCGTTTAACATCTGGTAAGTCCAGGCATTGCCAATATCGCCAACGACAATATATTCTGCCTCGGTGTCCGATTGCTTAAAGGCTGCAAAATCCTTTTTAACGTCATCTGCCAGCAGAAAACGGCATATCGGGTTAGTCTGCGTTTTAAGGAAATTGAGCGCTGCCTGGGGTGCGCTGATGATTTCTGCCTGTGGAATATCAAAGCCAAGCGCGTTGATTTTCTTTTGAAGTGATTGCAGAGAAAGCGTGCTGGTATTGGTGATAAACCGGCATATAAGCGCGCTGTTGCGAATTTTATTGACTGCTTCAATCGCGCCAGCCACGGGAGAGTTGCCTACATAAAGCACGCCATCCAAATCGAACAGCACGCCTTTTATTGATGTAAAGTCTTTCATTACACACCTCACCGTCTAAGCACACTCCTAAGTACAGTCGTTTGACAGCACATGTTTTATTTTATCAATAATTCTGACAAAATTTATATCAAGCAGCCTTGGGTAACACGCTCGTTGCCGCCGAAATCCTTTACAGAGCTAACAGCTATGAACCCGTGTTGGGTAAGCAGCTTTCTTACTTCACTTGCCTGATTATAACCATGCTCCAGTAGCAGCCAGCCATGCGAGTTTAGGTGTTGCGGTGCAGTTTTAACAATATGGCGGATAGCATCTAAACCCTCCTTGCCCGAGGCCAGCGCGCTGATTGGCTCAAAGCGCAAATCGCCTTGCTGCAGGTGCGCGTCATCCTGCTCGATATACGGCGGATTGCTGACAATCACATCATATTTTTCATTATTTAATGCGCTAAACCAATCGCTTAAAACAAAGTTGATATTCGTGATGTTTAAGTTTTGTGCATTCTCAAGTGCTATATTCAATGCAGCCTGTAAGGTATCTGTGGCGGTTATATGTGCTTGTGGGCGGTGTTTGGCAATTGCCAGCGTAATAGCGCCGGTACCGGTGCCTAAGTCAAGGATGGAGCAAGATGCGCTATTTGGAATTTTCGCCAATGCGGCTTCAACCAAGGTTTCCGTGTCAGGCCGTGGAATCAGCGTGTCGGGGGTAACTTTGAGTTTAAGCCCGTAAAATTCACGGTAACCCAAAATATAAGCAATCGGTTCGCCTTTTAAGCGACGTTTAAGCAGCACCTCAAACCCCGCATGGATACTGGGCTGCAAAGCATCATTTTCATGGGAAATCAGCCAGGCGCGATTGACTTTCATTATGTGCTGTAAAAGATATTGTGCCTCAAGTTTCGCCTCACCGGAACTGAGAAACCCGGCAAGTGCAGTTTGGGCTTCATGCAGGACTGCATGAATGTTCATGTCCAGCATTCCACAAATTTAGTTGTCTTCACTCAGGCTTGCCAGCAAATCTGCCTGATGTTCAGCCGATAGCGCGTTGATGAGTTCGTCCATATCGCCCTCGGTAATCGCATCGATTTTATACAGCGTGAGGTTGATGCGGTGATCAGTAATGCGGCCTTGCGGGTAGTTGTAGGTGCGGATGCGCTCGCTGCGGTCGCCGCTGCCGATCAGGCTTTTGCGTTCGGAGGCGATTTTCGATTGCTGCTCGTCCACCTGTGCGGCTTTGATGCGTGCGGCCAGTACGGCCATGGCTTGCGCCTTGTTGGCGTGCTGGCTGCGGCCTTCCTGGCATTCCACCACTATGCCGGTGGGGTTGTGCGTAATGCGCACGGCAGAATCGGTCTTGTTGATGTGCTGGCCGCCTGCGCCACTGGCACGAAAGGTGTCGATGCGAATATCGGCGGGGTTGATCACCACATCGTTAATCTCATCGGCTTCCGGCAGCACCGCCACGGTACATGCGCTGGTATGGATGCGGCCTTGCGTCTCGGTGTCCGGCACGCGCTGTACGCGATGACCGCCGCTTTCAAATTTCAACTTGGAATACGCGCCGTAACCGATAATTTTGGCGATGATTTCCTTGTAGCCGCCCATTTCGCCTTCGTTGGCGGACATCACTTCCACCTTCCAGCCCTGGCGCTCGGCGTAGCGCGAATACATGCGGAACAAATCGCCCGCGAACAGGCCGGATTCGTCGCCGCCTGTACCTGCGCGGATCTCTAAAAAGATATTCTTCTCATCGTTAGGGTCTTTAGGCAGCAACAGTTTTTGTAGCTCGAACTCAACGGCTTCCAGTTTGGCTTTTCCCGCCTCGATTTCTTCCTGCGCAAATTCTTTCATGTCGGGGTCGCTCAACATCTTTTGCGCTTCCGCCATGTCGGCTTCGGTTTGCTCAAATACATGATATTGCTCGACGATCGGCGTAATTTCGGCGTGCTCCTGCGTGAGTTTGCGATAATTATCCATATTATCGGTCACGCCCTCAGAGCTCATCAGGCGGTTCAGTTCTTCTAAACGCTCGCTCAACGTGGCGAGCTTTCTAATCATGCTGGGTTTCATTGGCTGGCTTTGTTAAATTAATTTTTGATTTGATAGAGATTACGTAACAGTGCTTCCAGTTTTACGTGTTCGTCACCATGCGACTGGTGCAGTGCATGACTGGGGGCATGCAGGAATTTGTTGGTGAGCGCATTGCTTAAGGTTTCCAGTGCTTTCTCAGGGGATTCGCCTTTTTGAATGAGTTTGAGCGCTTTTTCAAGCTCGGTTTTGCGCATTTCTTCTGCCTGGTCGCGCAAGGCCTTGATGGTGGGTACCGAATCGCGCTTTTTAAACCAGTGCATAAAGCTTTCAACGCGCGCCTCCACTATCTTTTCGGCGCTCATTGCGGCCTCCTGGCGGTTCACCATGCCGTCATTCACTACCTGTGCCAGATCGTCCACGGTGTATAGAAACACATCGTCCAATTCAGCGACTTCAGGTTCGATGTCGCGCGGCACGGCCAGATCGACCATAAACATCGGGCGGTGGCGGCGCGCTTTAATAGCGCGCTCTACCATGCCCAAGCCGACGATGGGCAACTGGCTGGCGGTGCTGGTGATGACGATATCAAAGTCGGCCAGATGGTCGGGTAAATCATGCAGTAAAATGGCTTTTCCGCTGATCTTTTCGGCTAAATCAGTGCCGCGCTCGATGGTGCGGTTGGCCACCGTCAAGGATTTGGGTTTTTGCGCAGAAAAATGGTCTGCACAAAGCTCGATCATCTCTCCGGCGCCGATAAACAGCACGCTCTGCCCGCCGATGTCACCGAAAATGCGCTGCGCCAGCTTGACGGCTGCAGCGGCCATCGAAATGGAGCTGCTGCCGATGTCGGTGTTGGTACGCACTTCTTTGGCGACTTCGAATGTGCGCTGGAAAAGTTTATGCAGCAAGGTGCCCAGTGTGCCGGCATCCTGCGCGATTTTGACTGATTGCTTGAATTGTCCCAGTATCTGCGGCTCGCCCAGCACCATGCTATCGAGGCCGGAAGCCACGCGGAAAGCGTGTTTCACAGCATCCTGGTTGCTTAGTGTATATGTATAAGGTTGAACATTGTTTAAATCGAGGTGGTGATACTGCGCGAGCCAATTGACGATAGGTTCAGGCGCACTCGATTGCACGTAAATCTCCGTGCGGTTGCAGGTGGACAAAATCGCCGCTTCGGTCGCGTTTTTTTCGGTTAAATCGTTGAGCGCATGGCGGATAATCTCGTTATTAAACGCCACGTGCTCGCGGATGGAAATAGGTGCGGTGTGGTGATTGACACCAATCGTATAAAGCTGCATAAGCGTATTTTATCAACTCAATAATAAAGTTTTAAATTTTATTTCTATTAAATCAGGCATGGAGTAAAGAAATCTTCGAGATAGTCGGCAGCAATGAGTTGATGAAATTACATCGCGTATTTTGGCTTATCGGCTTATCTTAAGCAAGAAATAGCGTTAAAATAACGCTTTATCCATTAACTAGATGACAGGATTAGCCATGAGTAAAACTTTTAGAATCGCCCCAAGTATTTTATCTGCTAACTTCGCCAAACTTGGCCAAGAAATTGACGATGTGATTACCTCAGGTACAGATCTTGTGCACTTTGACGTGATGGATAACCACTACGTGCCGAATCTGACCATTGGCCCACTGGTATGTGAAGCGATTCGCGAGACTGCCAAGCGCGTGGGTGGCATTATCGACGTGCATCTGATGGTAAAACCAGTCGACCGCATTATTCCTGATTTTGCCAAGGCAGGCGCGAATATTATCACTTTCCATCCGGAGGCGTCTGAGCATATCGACCGCAGTCTGGCCATGATACGCGATCTGGGCTGTAAATCCGGCTTGGTGTTTAATCCGGCCACGCCGTTAAATTACCTGGACCACGTGATGGATAAAGTGGACATGGTGCTGTTGATGTCTGTGAACCCGGGTTTCGGCGGGCAAAAATTCATTCCGGAAACCTTGAATAAATTGCGTTTGGCACGCGCCAAAATTGACGCCTATACCAAAGCGACTGGCCGCGAAATCTGGCTGGAAGTGGATGGCGGCGTGAATGCGCAGAATATTGCAGAAATCGCGAAAGCGGGTGCAGACACATTCGTGGCGGGTAATGCCATTTTTACACAAGGTAAAGAGTCGGATAAAAATCGCTACAACAGTATTGTGGCAGAAATGCGCGCGGCTTTAGCTACGGTTTAGAAAGCTTGGAAAACCAATGCGAGCAGGTTTTCGCGTTAAGGCTGTCATGTTCGACCTTGACGGCACCTTGGTTCATACGGCTCCGGAGATTGCGGTAGCGGCAAATTTGATGCTGGCTGATTTGAATCGGCCGGCATTGCCTTACAACCAAATCGAAGACTACATAGGTGAAGGCGCGCAAACTTTGATTAAGCGCTGTATAGCAGAAAAACCAGGCTTAACAGAACAACAAAGCGCAGAATCCGATGCAGCGTTATTCGAGCAGGCGGAACATCTGTTTTTTAAGCATTACGCCAATAATGTGGTGGAAAGCAAGCCGTATGCCGGTGTGATTGATGGTCTGCAAGCCATATTTAATAAGGGATTCAGGCTGGCCTGTGTGACGAATAAACCGGAAAAGTTTACTTTGCCTTTGTTGCAGAAATGCGGATTGGCCGATTTTTTTGAAATGGTAGTTTCCGGAGATACGTTGCAAAAAAAGAAGCCAGACCCTATACAATTACAGCACATTTGTGCAAAATTCGATGTGCCGGTGTATGAGGCGATGCTGGTAGGCGATTCTGCTACCGATATACGCGCAGCGCAGGCGGCGGGTTGTTTTATTGTGACAGTGCCTTACGGTTACAATCAAGGCAAGGCGATTGACACATCGCAAGTCGATGCGACGATTGAAGACTTAACGGATTTAACTACACTCATTTATACGTAAACAATATGATTTTTCTAAACAATAATTTTCTAGGTTGGCGTCGCTCTTGGCGAAGCTAGGACAATGTCTGCCTCAATGAGGCGGAGCGATAGTGGCGGTTAGCAAAGATCACTAACCGCGAATTTTAGAAAATTATCAGGAAGAATTATGTTTACCACCATCAATCAAATCGAATTCAACGCGCTTGCCAAGCAAGGCTACAACCGCATCCCGCTGGTGCTGGAAACGTTTGCAGATCTCGATACACCGCTATCGCTTTATCTCAAACTTGCCAATGTGCCGTTTTCCTACCTGCTGGAAAGCGTACAGGGCGGCGAACGTTTTGGACGTTATTCTATTATCGGCCTGCCCGCCAAAACACGCATTGTCGCGTATGGTTTTACGGTGCAGGTGTTGCAAGAAAACAAAGTAGTAGAAACACATGAAAACACCAATGCGCTGGATTTTGTAAAACAATTTCAAGCGCGTTTCAAAACCCCGCCTTATGAAGGTTTGCCGCGTTTTACCGGCGGTCTAGCGGGTTATTTTGGCTATGAAACCATCCGTTATATTGAAAAACGCTTAGCTCAAACAAGCAAGCCTGACGCGATAGGCACGCCGGATGTATTGCTGATGGTGTCAGAAGAAATTGCAGTAGTAGATAACTTAAGCGGCAAACTGTATTTTATTGTTTATGCCAACCCGAGTGACACCGATGCGTATGAAAACGCGCGCAAGCGCTTAAATGATCTAGTCGCGCAATTGCGCAAAACCGTGGCGATTCCAGAATCCGCGCCCACAGCAAGAACGCAAGCCGATTCCGAATTTGGCGAGGATAATTTCAAAGCAGCCGTTAAGCGCGCGCAGCAGTACATTTTAGATGGCGATATCATGCAGGTGGTGCTGTCGCAGCGCATGACGCAGGAATTTTATGCGCCGCCGCTATCGCTGTATCGCGCGTTGCGTAGTTTGAACCCGTCGCCTTACATGTTTTATTACGATATGGGCGATCACCACGTGGTGGGTGCTTCACCGGAGATTCTGGTGCGATTGGATGACGGCGTGGTCACCTCACGTCCCATCGCGGGTACGCGTCCGCGTGGCAAAACGCGTGAACAGGATCTGGCTTTGGCCGATGAATTATTGGCCGATCCGAAAGAACGCGCCGAGCATGTGCAGCTCATGGATCTGGGCCGCAATGATGTCGGCCGTGTCGCGCAAATCGGCACGGTAAAAGTGACCGATAACATGACGATAGAACGTTACTCGCACGTGATGCATATTGTGAGTAACGTAGAAGGCAAACTCAAGCCTGGCATGGATGCGATTGACGTGCTGAAAGCAACTTTCCCTGCGGGCACGGTGTCCGGAGCACCCAAAGTACGGGCGATGGAAATCATTGACGAGCTGGAACCGAGCAAGCGCGGCATTTACGCCGGTGCAGTGGGTTACCTGGGCTTTAATGGCGATATGGATGTGGCGATTGCGATTAGAACAGGCGTAATTAAAGACAATATGCTCTATGTGCAAGCAGGCGCGGGCATTGTTGCCGATTCTGTACCGCTCTCGGAATGGATCGAAACGCAAAATAAAGCCAAAGCCGTGCTGCGTGCGGCTGAACTGGTGCAGGCTGGCCTGGATAGTAAAGGAGCAGAATAATGTTGTTGATGATAGATAATTACGACTCTTTTACCTACAACCTTGTGCAGTATTTGGGCGAGCTTGGGCAGGATGTGCAGGTATACAGAAACGACGAAATTGATTTAAAAAAAGTCGCTGAACTCAAACCGCGCTATATCGTGATTTCACCTGGCCCTTGCACGCCGAATGAGGCAGGTATCAGCGTGCCGCTGATTCATGAATTTGCCGGCAAGATTCCACTGCTGGGCGTGTGTTTGGGGCATCAAAGCATCGGCCAGGCGTTCGGTGGCAAGATTGTTCATGCCAAGCAGCTCATGCACGGCAAGACGTCGCTCATTCATCATAAGAATATCGGCGTGTTTAAAGGTTTGCCTAACCCTTACACCGCCACGCGTTACCATTCGTTAGTGATAGAGCGCGAAACGATTCCAGACTGCCTGGAAATCACCGCCTGGACGGATGATGGCGAGATTATGGGCGTGAAGCATAAAACGCTGGCGGTAGAGGGTGTGCAGTTCCATCCGGAATCCATTCTCACCGAGCATGGGCATGATTTGCTGAACAACTTTTTGAAGGACTATTAAGTGGTTTTTAAGCAAGCATTAGAGCAAATTCTGGCTGGTCATGACTTAAGCCATACCGATATGCTGTCGCTCATGCAACAGGTGATGGGCGGTGAGCTTACACCTGCGCAAATCGCCGGCCTGGTGATTGCATTGCGCCAGAAAGGCGAGAGTGTCGATGAAATTACCGCCGCCGCGACCGTGATGCGCCAGCTTTCAACCAAAGTGGAAATCTTGGATAGAGCGCATCTGGTGGATACCTGCGGTACCGGTGGCGATGGCATTCAAACCTTCAACGTTTCTACCGTTTCCGCGATTGTCGCGGCTGCGGCAGGCGCAAAAGTCGCCAAGCATGGCGGGCGCTCTGTGTCATCCACCTGCGGCAGTGCGGATGTGCTGGAAGTGCTGGGTGTGAACGTAAATTTAACACCAGAACAAGTTGCCAGATGTGTGGATGAAATCGGTATCGGCTTTATGTTTGCGCCCAATCACCACAGCGCCATGAAACACGCCGCGCCTGTACGCCACGAGCTGGGCGTGCGTACCATTTTCAATCTGCTTGGCCCGCTTACCAACCCCGCCGATGCCAAGCGTCAGGTGATGGGCGTATTCAGCAAAGGGTTAACGTTAAAACTTGCCAAAGTATTGCAAAAACTAGGCTCCGAACATGTGCTGGTGGTGCACGGCGCGGACGGTATGGATGAAATCTCATTCACTGGTGATACTTTTGTGGCCGAACTCAAGGACGGAAAAATTGCGGAATACACGGTTAACCCTGCCCAGTTTGGTTTGAGTCTACATGCTCTAAAAAGCATTCGTGTGGAGAATGCGGAACAATCGAAAGCCATGATTCTGGATGTGCTTGATGGTAAAACGAGCGCGGGTAAAAGTAGCGCAGCACGCGACATTGTACTGATGAACGCGGGTGCGGCGATTTATGTGGCGGGAGTGGCAGATAGCCTGCAGGCAGGCATACAAATGGCAAAGGAAGTGATTGATAGCGGCAGTGCAGAAGCAAAATTGAAGCAGCTTGTAGAGTTATCAAATCGTCCAGGATAATGTAATGGTTGATCGTACTCGCGAGCAAACGCGACAATATGCTGATGCTAATCTGGACAAGTTCTTTAATAGCGTTACCCCTGAGCTTAAAGCGCATGTTGTTTCTTTGCCTAAGCGCATCACACAAATAAGCGCGCGCCCTGTTGTCAGGCTGAAAGAAGTGTTAAGTACGGCAGATCAGATTTTTGATCATGCTGGAAAATTTGCAGCATGCGCAAGGGGTTGCGGGCATTGTTGCCACGTTTCTGTGCCGATTACGGAGTTTGAAGCGCGCTATATGGGTGAACATTTAAACATCAAGCCGGTCGAGCTGAAACAAAGTATTCGCCACGAGCTGAGTGAATATGGCAGTCACACGCCGTGCCCGTTTTTAGCGAATGGCGAGTGTTCGATTTACGAAGTGCGCCCGCTCACATGCCGCATGCACATGAATTTTGACCGCGACAATTATTGGTGTTTGCATGAAAACTGGCAAAAACCGGAAGCTGAGATTCCGCGCCCGACTATTCAGCCTTTGATAGATGCGTATCATATGGTCATCAGCAATACCAAGCCGATTATGGCCGATATTCGCGATTTTTTTCCGCATGGGAAGGCTGCTACGTGAAAAAATTACTTTTAGCATTACTTATTGTATTTACTAGTATCGCTTGCGACCGCGCGGCGCACACTGCATCGGCGAACAGGTCAGAGCAAACAGAAGTAAGGGTGCAAGCACGAGCTGCAAGCGCCAATCCGAATGCCAGCATTGAAGCTGCCTATGAAAATCGCGCTTCGAATATCGATGTTGAGGGGCAGGGTATCGTGGTAAAGCTTTTGGCAGATGATAATCATGGTTCGCGCCATCAAAAGTTTCTGGTGAAAATTGCCAGCGGAAAAACGCTGCTATTCGCGCACAATATAGATTTGGCGCCACACATAGAAGATATAAAAATTGGCGACGAAGTGGCATTCAGGGGGGAATATGTCTTTAACCCCAAAGGCGGGGTTATACACTGGACGCACCATGACCCGCGTGGCGAGCACGTTGCAGGCTGGATTACACACAATGGCCAAAAATATGAATAGGATATACGACTGAATATTATGAGTGATATATTAAACAAAATTTTAGCGACCAAGCGTGATGAAGTGGCTGCAAGCCAGGCCAAGATTAACTTGGAAGAAGTCAAGAAGTTAGCACAAAACCAGTCTAAGCCACGTGATTTTGTGGGCAGTATTCGCAATAAAATTGCGGCTGGCAAAGCGGCGGTGATTGCCGAAATTAAAAAGGCCAGCCCATCCAAAGGCGTGATCCGGGCGGATTTCAGGCCTGCAGAAATTGCCAGAAGCTACGAGGCTGGTGGCGCAGCCTGTTTGTCAGTGCTCACTGACGATGAATATTTTCAAGGCTCGGCAGAATATCTGAAACAGGCGCGAGCCGCGTGTAGTCTGCCCGTGCTGCGCAAAGACTTCATGATAGACCCATATCAAGTCTACGAGGCACGAGCCATGGGGGCGGATTGTATTTTGCTGATCGCGGCCGCGATCGATTTGGAAAAAATGCGCGAGCTGGAAAGCATTGCCCATAGCCTAGGTATGGCGGTGCTGGTAGAAGTGCATAATGGCGAAGAGCTGGATTTGGCATTGCAGCTTGAAACCCCGTTGCTGGGCATTAACAACCGTAACTTGCGCACGTTCGAGGTCACGCTGCAAACCACACTGGATTTACTTGCCCGCATTCCGGCAGGAAAAATTGTCGTGACTGAAAGCGGTATTTTTACGGCAGATGATGTAAAGCTGATGCGTGACAATAACGTACACACTTTTTTAGTGGGCGAGGCTTTTATGCGGCAGGCTGACCCAGGTGCAGAACTCGCAAAGGTATTTGCCTAAACCCATCGAATCGCGTTGTTGTCGGGTTTTGTCGTACAATGCGTACTGTCTTTAACCCTCCGCCTAGCGATTCTTCGCGTTTAGACAAATAAAATATAAGAGGTGAATATGGCCAATCAATTTCTAGCAATCCGCCCGCGCCGCATGCGCAAAGACGAGTTTTCGCGCCGCTTGATGCGTGAGCACGTACTCACTAGCAACGATTTGATTTACCCTGTGTTCGTGCTGGATGGCGAAAATCGCACTGAAGATGTTGCCTCCATGCCCGGCGTACAGCGCCAGAGTATTGACGTGCTGCTTAAAACCGCCGGCGAGTGCGTCAAGCTGGGTATTCCGGCAATTGCGCTGTTTCCAGTCGTCGAACAGCAACATAAAAGCCTGGATGCAGCTGAGGCCTTTAATGATAAAGGTCTTGTCCCGCGCACGGTCAAGGCGCTTAAAGCTGCGTATCCTGAGCTGGGCGTGATTACCGATGTGGCGCTCGATCCCTACACCACACATGGACAAGATGGCCTCATTGATGACACCGGCTATGTGCTGAACGATGAAACGGTAGAAGTGCTGGTGAAGCAGGCGCTATGTCACGCCAAAGCGGGCGTGGATATTGTCGCCCCTAGCGACATGATGGATGGCCGTATCGGTGCGATTCGCGACGCATTGGAGGAAGCGGGTTATATTCACACCAAAATTCTGGCCTATTCCGCCAAGTATGCCTCCAGCTTTTACGGCCCTTTCCGCGATGCGGTCGGCTCATCCGCTAATTTGGGCAAAGGCAATAAATACAACTACCAAATGGATCCTGCCAATTCCGACGAGGCGATTAAAGAAGTCGCGCTGGATATTGAAGAAGGCGCAGATATGGTGATGGTAAAGCCCGGTATGCCGTATCTGGATATTGTACGCCGCGTAAAAGAAGAGTTTGGCGTGCCGACGTATGCCTACCAAGTGAGCGGAGAATACGCCATGCTGAAAGCCGCCGCGCAGAATGGCTGGCTTGATGAAAAGGCTTGCGTGATGGAGGCGATGTTGAGTTTTAAACGTGCGGGTGCGGATGGGGTGTTGACGTATTTTGCGATGGATGTGGCGAGATGGTTGAAAGATAGTTAATTTATTAACGATGAAAAAGGTTGTTTATAAAATTACATACCCCAATGGCAAAATCTATGTGGGTAAGGATTTAACAAACACCCTTACTTATTTTGGCAGCGTAAATGACGCGTTGGTTGAAAAAGACTTTACGGAAGAGCAAATGAAGTTTTTTACCGTCACAAAAGAAATACTTTTTGAGTCAGAAGATACAGAAGAAGTTAATAAAGTGGAAGCAAAGCTTATCATTGAATTGCAAGCCAATAATCCAAAAATAGGCTACAACGTGTGGCCTAAGTTTAAAAAGTAATTGATTAGCCTAATTTTCGCCTCTAGGCGAGTCACTTTGCTTTTGCTTGCTCAAAAGAAAGTAACCAAAGAAAAGGCTACCCCGCTGCCGCTTGTTTCCTTCGATCTTAGCGCCGCATCTGGGCGGCTGCGGAACTCGTGCTTTTAGCACTCAAACAGTCCTCGCCGCTTACCCATCTGCCGCTCAAGCCGAAGGTGCGGCAAAGGGGATTAAAGTCAAAACCATGCGAATGCCAGCAAAAATAGATGCTCTGGAAGGCGCATGGATATTGCCTTGCAGGGCATTTATTTAAGAGTTTAAAAGTGTTTGTAAATCTGTAATATCAGCCCGCTCTGCATTGCTGCCATCACTGGTTTTCTTGGTGGCAACGCGCATATCATCGACATCAAACACGCTGAGTTTTACTAAGCCAAACTCGGTTTCCAGCGTAAATACTGGCACGGTTTTGCGGACTTTTTCTTTTTTGTCTTTGCTGGGTTTGTCAGAAACGCGATAAGATTTTTCACTGCTTTCAAACGGTATTTGTTGATTAAGCAGAAACATCTCCACGTCTTTTACGCTGTCTGCAAACAGGTGAATATTGGTTTGTGAGTGCTTGCTTGCGGTGCCATCCACTACGCTGCCTGTGAGGTGCGGATTAAAGCGCTCGAACAATTGCATGGTCATCAGCGCGGCCTTTCTTAGCTGTGCGAGCAGCAGCGGTTGCTCATCGGCATTATAGATTTCGTGATACAGCCGGATTTCTTCTTCGATCTCGGCATTGGTGGGCATTACGCTGTTTTCGCTTACGCCTAATTGCCGCCCAGCTTTCTTTTTGGCATAGGCGAAATCATGTATGCCCTCCTGTGCCATCATACGCGCGGCTTGCTGCGCAATCATCTGCCGGATGTGGTCTAGATTTTCACGTGCCATGGTAAATACGAGAATAAGCTTAGATTAGAACCCGGATGGATTCAGCATGCGCGAGGCGGCGTCGGCATTGCTGGAGCTGCCATTACTGGTACCTGGATTCTGTCTGGCAGGGTGCTCCGCGTTGTTTTGAGAGGGTTCCGGCCTTGATGGCGGACGCGGCTGCAGCGGGTTGTCAATCATGCTTTCAGGAAATGGACTATCTGGAAAATCTGCAGACGGGTCTTCCATGGAGGGTAGAAAGGATTCCACCGCTGGCGGAGGATTTTCATGATAGAAGTATTCATACATGCCATCTTCATCTTCATTGATCAGCGTTCCTGTGAGCGGATCAATTTTGACTTGCATCACACCATCCGGCATGCTGTAAGGCACATCCGGCACACCTTGCAGCGCGGTTGCCATGTAACGTATCCAGATTGGCAAGGCAGCTTTGCCGCCGGTTTCATCTCTACCCAGTGTGCGGGGCTGGTCATAGCCTATCCACGCAATAGCCACCTGTTTAGGGTTATAGCCGGCAAACCATGCGTCAACCAGATTGTTCGTGGTGCCCGTTTTACCGGCCAGATCCTGGCGACCCAGCTGCCTGGCCCGGGTAGCCGTGCCTCTGGTCACCACATCTTGCATCATGGAGGTCATCAGAAACGCGTTGCGGCCATCAATGACTCTGGGTGCATCCTGGCGCGCGCGCGGATAGCGCATCTCTTCAATCACCTTGCCGTTGCTATCAGTAATTTTGCTGATGATGTGCGGTGTAATCCGATAACCGCCATTGGCAAATACCGCATAACCACCCGCCATGCCCCAGGGGGTGACCGCACCCGCGCCCAGTGCCATAGTGGGGTAAGCAGGATGGTCTTTGCGCGAAAAACCGAATTTGGTGACGTAATCCTGTGCGTAGCGTGCGCCAATAGCCTGCATGACGCGGATTGACACCATGTTTTTTGATTTGGTCAGCGCGGTGCGTAAGCGAATCGGACCGTCATAGCGGCCATCGAAGTTTTTGGGTGCCCAAATCTTGTCGCTCCCAGTTTCGCTTGCTGACATCAATAACGGCTCGTCTTCTACAATGGTGGCGGGTGTAAAGCCTTTTTCCAGGGCGGCCGAATAAACAAATGGCTTGAAGCTGGAACCCGGCTGGCGCCAGGCTTGCGTCACATGATTAAATTTGTTTTTATTGTAGTCAAAGCCGCCTACCAGGGCGGTCACCGCGCCATTTTCCGGGTCAAGCGCTACAAGCGCGGATTCCACTTGCGGCAGTTGAACGATATGCCATTCGTTCTGGCTTTTAATTACGCGCACGACAGACCCGGGTTTGATTTTATGGGCTTTAGGGTCTTTGTCAGCCAGGTTCTTTTGCAGCAGGCTTAAGCCTGCGCCGCTTATTTCAAGGCTGTCACCGTTTCTGGTGAATACTTTGACCAGTTTGGGAGAAGTTTCGGTGACGATGGCGGGTATAAAGCCGTTATATACCTCAATATCATCTAATGCGTTTTGCATGCCTTCAGTAAGGTCGGCGGATTTAAGTCGGCCTAAATCAATATTTTTCTCAGGCTTTTGATAGCCCTGCCGGCGCTGATATTCCAGAATGCCCAGCAGCACAGCCTTGTTGGCGGCTTCCTGGTTGGCCTTTTTAATGGTGGTGTACACTTTCATGCCGCTGCTGTAAATGGCGTCTTCATAATGCTCATAGAGCATCTGGCGCACGATTTCAGCCACATAATCTGCATTAAGGTCTCGCGATTGCTTGGAAGCCTTAAATGTCAATTTTTGTTGCATGGCTTCGTTAAACTTGGCTTCATTTATAAAGCCATAGCGGTGCATATCGCGTAGCACCTCATGCTGCCTGTCCATCGCGCGTTTGAGGTTGACGTAAGGATTGTAACCGGAAGGCGCTTTAGGCAGGCCAGCTAGTAGCGCAGATTCGGCCAGTGTCAGCTTGCCCAGCGGTTTGCCGTAATATACCTGCGCGGCGGCGGCGAAGCCGTATGCACGCTGGCCCAGATATATCTGGTTCAAATAAAGCTCAAGAATCTGGTCTTTACTTAAAGCCTTTTCAATCTTCATGGCCAGTAGCGCTTCTTTCACTTTGGTCACAATGGTGCGTTTTCCGCCGGGTACGGTGAAAAAGTTCTTGGCCACCTGCATGGTGATAGTGCTGGCGCCCTCATGGCTCCTGCCGGTCAGGTTGTTCTTGATGGCGCGCGCAATCCCTTTGGTATCTATACCACCATGTTCGTAAAAGCGCCTGTCTTCAATGGCCAGAACCGCATCTTTTAAATTCTTCGGAACATCCTGAATCTTGACAAAAGCACGGCGCTCTTCACCAAACTCGCTGATTAAATAGCCATCAGCCGAATATACGCGTAACGGCAGTTTAGGCTGATAATTGGTCAGCGCCTCAAGTGAAGGAAGCGTTGGATAGATGAGCGTAATAGCAAGCGCGGTAAGCGCAGTCAGGGTAAGGCTGCCGACAATCACAAATAATATAAGGAAGTGCCACCACTTTTTTGGAGTCATAAAAGAACTTTTACGAATGGAATCATTGCTAACGACAGCATTGTAACACTATATAGAGTTATGCCAATTAACCTAAACCAGGAAGGAAAAACGTTGACTTAATCATTCACCAGAGGTTCCCCAATGAGTTGTATTAAAAATGGTACATCTGTTGTAAATGTGGTCATGGAATAAATATTAAATAAAAATTTGCTTTACAGGGCGGAAAGTTGTTGCTAGGATTTAATGTAAATTATCACTATTGTGCATAACTAACGAATATTGAAAGAGAATTTTAATTTGAAATTCGATTTTTTTAATGAAAGTACACCACCTCTGATTGGGGTTGATATCAGTACTTCAGCAGTCAAAATGGTCGAGCTCTCGTCCGTTGGCAAGGGTGCGTATCGTCTTGAGGGTTACTCGGTTGCCGCAATCCCTAAAGATGCGATTGTAGATGGCAATGTCTCGGGGCTTGAGCAGGTATCAGATGCGGTGAAGCTGGCCTGGAAACTACTCGGATCGCGCGAAAAGCGCGCTGCGCTTGCCTTGCCTTCCGCCGCTGTGATCACAAAAAAAGTGCTGATGACGGCTGGGCTGCGCGAAGAAGACATGGAAGCGCAAGTGGAAGCTGAAGCCAACCAATATATTCCATTCCCGTTGGAGGAAGTGAATATCGACTTTCAAGTGATAGGCCCTGCCCCTAACAATGCTGACGAGGTCGAGGTGTTGATTGCGGCAGCGCGTAAAGAAAAAATCGAAGACCGGGTTGCTGCAGCTGAAGATGCTGGCCTGAAAGTGATTGTGATGGACGTGGATACCTACGCAACCGAGGCAGCCTATAGCAGTTTTGTGGCGAATCAACTGCCTAATGCAGGTAAAGATCAGACCGTGATGATTGTGGATATCGGCGCTGTGATGATGCACATCAATGTGCTACATGATAAGGTTTCAGTTTATACGCGTGAACAGGCATTTGGTGGCTCACAGCTGACGCAGGAAATTCAGCGCCGCTTTGGTCTGTCTGTAGAAGAAGCCGAAATCGCAAAACGCAAAGGCGGCCTGCCGGATAGCTATGAGAGCGAAGTGTTGCAGCCATTCATGCAGTCATTGTCAACCGAAGTGGCGCGGGCGTTGCAGTTTTTCACCAGCTCTACGCAATATAATCGTGTGGACCATATTGTGCTCGCGGGTGGATGTGCTGCGATTCCGGCAATTGATGTCATGGTGCAGGACCGCACGCAAGTCAACACCATTGTGGCCAATCCCTTTCAATCAATGTCATTAGGTTCCAGAGTAAAGCAACAGCAAGTCGCAATTGATGCGCCGGCTTTGATTATTGCCTGCGGCCTTGCCATGCGCGGGGTGGATTAACATGATGCGTATTAATTTACTACCACATCGTCAGATAAAGCGCGCAGAGCGGCAACGCCAGTTCGGCTTAATGGGGCTGATGGCCGCCGTGGCCGCTGGTGCAGTAGTGTTTATGGGATGGACCTATCTCGGCGCACAAAAAGAGTCGCAACTTGAAAGAAATGGCCGCCTCGAAAAAGCCATTGCCAGTCTGGATAAAGAAATTGCGGACATTCGTAATTTAAAAGACCAGATTAACAATGTGCTGGAACGCAAGCAAATCGTTGAAAACCTGCAAACGAATCGCAGTCAGGCGGTGGTGATTCTAGATGAACTGACGCGCCAGTTACCCGAAGGCTTATATCTTAAAAGTATTAAGCAACAGGGCAATTTAATTACCTTGACTGGTGTTGCCGATACAAATGCTCGTGTAGCAACATTGGTAAGAAATTTGAGTGTTTCGAACTGGATGGAGTTGCCTAACCTGGTTGAAATTAAATCATTCACCTTGAATGGTATTAAGCAAAATGAATTTACCTTAACAGTCAGCTTGAAAGTACAAAAAGCAGAGGAAGCTCCTGCGAAAAATAAAATCAAAGGCGCTCAATCATGAAACTAGATGATTTTAATAATATCGATTTTAAAAATGCAGGCAGCTTGCCGGTGCCAGTCAAGCTGGTGCTGCTGGGTATTTTATTTGTCATCATTGTTGGCCTAGGTTACTGGTTCCTGTGGAGTCCGGAGATCGATGCGTATGACCAGGCACAAGCCAAGGAACAGGAACTTCGTCAAACCTTCCTGGCGAAAAAAGCGCAAGCAGTCAAAATTGATGCTTATCGGCAGCAGATGATTGATATTGAAAAGACCTTTGGTGCTTTGTTAAAGCAGTTGCCAGATAAATCGCAAATGGATGGTTTGCTCACCGACATCAATCAGGCAGGGTTGGGACGTGGTCTGGAGTTTGAGTTATTTAAGCCTGGCCAGGAAATTGTCGCGGATTTTTATGCTGAAATGCCGATACAGATTAAAATTAAAGGCAATTATCACGACATGGGTGCGTTTGCGACTGATATTTCCAAATTGTCGAGAATCGTGACCTTGAATGATTTGTCAATCGCGCCTATGAATAAAGATGCCAAAGACAGCGCGCTTGAGATGGAGGCGATTGCGAAAACATATCGTTATTTGGATTCTTCAGAGGTTGCAGCTAAAAAAGCGGCTGAAATGAAGGATAAGAGAAAATGATGCCTACCAATTTTATGACGAAGTTTGATTTCTCTCTAAAGCTTGTGTTTGCAGTGGTTTTGGGCGGTTGTCTTACAGCCTGCGGTGGCGGCAAGGGTGATGATCTTGATAAGTTCATGGCGAGTGCTGCCAATGACATGAGCAAAGGCGTGGAGCCTTTGCCGGAAGTGCTGCCATATTCGCCATTACAATATAACGCTGATGGTGTTTTGACTGATCCTTTCAAGGCACGCAAGGCTACGAGCAAGTCTAGCGCCTTACAACCTAATACAAATCGTCCTAAAGAAGCGCTTGAAGCTTATCCGCTGGAGAGCCTGAAATATGTGGGCTCCATGAGCAAAGGCAAGCTGACTTATGCGTTAATAAAAACACCAGACAACACAATTCAACAGATAAAAGTGGGTAATTATATCGGTCCGAATTATGGCTTGGTAACACAAATTAACGAGAGTGATATTGCAATTAAAGAAATTATCCAGGATGACCTGACGGGTGATTGGGTAGAACGTAATGCAAGTATTAATTTGCAAGAATAGGTGACGGGAATGAATATGATTAAAATGATGACAAAGCTATTTGCATTCGTGCTGGTAATCGGCATGGGTTTATTTGGTAACGCGTTTGCCGCGGATGATGAAAATCTATACAGCAATAAAATTGAAAATATCGATTTTTCCGCACTTTCCGGCGGACGCGTCAGTATTCGCATTCAAATGCAGGAGGCACTTGCAAATCCGCCTGCTGGCTTTACGCTCAGCAGCCCTGCGCGCATTGCATTGGACTTTCCAAAAACTGCAAACGGGTTGGCAAAAAATAACATCCCAAGCGAGCAGGGCGCACTGAAAAGCGTTTCTCTTGCACAAGCCAAAGATCGCACGCGTATGGTGCTGAATCTGTCTAAAAAAGTCGGATACAACACGGTTTTAAACGGCAAGGATGTAATCATTACCTTGCAAGGGAGTGAAGCCGCCGCCGGGGCTGCTGCTGAAACACGCTTTGCGGAATCTCGCGCCGCAGATCAGGAGCATGTGATTTCCAATGTCGATTTTGCACGTGGCAAAAATGGCGAAGGCCGCATTATGGTGGATTTGTCTGACTCCAACACCGGCATCAATATCAAGCAAAAAGGCAAACTCATTATTGTCGATTTTATAAATACCGATGTGCCTGCTGAATTACAACGCCGCCTGAATGTCATTAATTTCAATACGCCGGTGTTATATGTGGATACGATGAAGCAAGGCAAAAATGGCCGCATGGTGATTGAGCCCAAAGGCAACTGGGAACAATCCGCGTATCAGGCTGATAAGAAATTCATTATCGATGTCCGCCAGGTCATTGAAGATCCCAATAAGCTTGTTAAGGGTTCAAAACCGGGTTATGCGGGCGAAAAGCTATCACTTAATTTCCAGAACATCGAAGTGCGTTCTGTATTGCAAGTGATTGCAGATTTTACAGGCTTAAATATTATTGCCAGCGACACCGTAACAGGTAACATTACATTAAGATTGAAAGATGTACCTTGGGATCAGGCGCTGGATATCATCATGCAGAACAAAGGCCTGACCATGCGCAAGACGGGCAACGTGGTGATGGTGGCGCCTGCAGAGGAAGTAAATGCGAAAGAAAAGGCTCAACTAGAAGCAGTGCAGGCAATAGAAGACTTGGAGCCGTTAAGAACGGAAGTGTTTACGCTGAGATACCAAAAAGCAGAAGCGTTCAAAAATATTCTTACTGGCTCAAGCTCTGGTGGCAGTACAGGTGGGCAAAATAAAAGCATCTTATCCAAACGTGGCAGTGCGGTTTGGGATCCACGTACCAATACCTTGTTTATACAAGATACGGCTAAGAAATTAGAAGAGATTCAGGCAATTATCAATAAGACAGATGTACCAGTCAAACAAGTGATGATCGAATCTCGTCTGGTGCTGGCTGATGACAAATTTGGTAAAAGTTTGGGTGCTAGGTTTGGTGTGCAGAGTGCAACTACACCTGGAAATAATATCTTAAGTGTAGGTGGCACACTTGCTAATGGAGTAACTACTGGAATAGGCACAGGAACTACTACTATCAATGGCAATACGGGCTTGAACTCCAATCTGCCTGTCGCCAATGCTTTCGGTAGCGTGGCGTTCAGCCTGTTCAGGCTGCCAGCCGGCTTGTTATTGAACTTAGAGTTGACGGCACTTGAAACCGATAAACGCGGCAAAATCGTTTCCAGTCCACGCGTGACCACGGCCAATCAGCAAAAGGCAAAAATCGCCCAGGGTACAGAGATTCCGTATCTGCAAGCCTCTAGTAGTGGTGCAACCAACGTGGCATTCAAGGAGGCTGTGCTGAGTCTGGAAGTTACGCCACAAATTACACCGGATGACAAAATCATTATGGATCTGGAAGTGAAGAAAGAAAAAGTAGGCCAAGTGTTCTTTGGCGTGCCTTCGATCGACACCCAGCGCGTCAATACCCAGGTGCTTGTAGCCAATGGGGAAACGGCGGTGCTAGGTGGAATTTATGAGCAAACAGAGCGAAATGATGTGGATAAAGTGCCATTCTTCGGCGACATTCCGATTATTGGCAATGTGTTTAAACGCAGAACCAAGCAAGATGATAAAACTGAGTTGCTTATCTTTATCACACCAAAAATCATGGATGAAAGTTTAGGTCTAAGGAACTAAGCGTTAGCCAAAACTGACAGAACGCTCGCTTTACCTTAAAATGCCTATCATTAACGTGATAGGCATTTTTTATTGTGGCAACAAACTCAGGCAACATTTTTTTTATAGGCTTGATGGGGGCTGGCAAAACCACCATCGGTAAATTGCTGGCCAAACATCTGGGCAAAGATTTTTATGATACCGATCATGAAATTGAAAAACGCACCGGCGTTAAAATTCCGGTGATTTTTGAGCTTGAAGGCGAGGCAGGTTTTCGCAAGCGCGAAACTGCCGTTATTCAAGACCTGACCAAACTCGACAATATCGTCATGGCTACGGGCGGCGGCGCGGTGATTGCGGAGGAAAACCGGCAATTGCTGCAAGCCAATGGCACGGTGATTTATCTGCGCGCCAATGTCAATGAGCTCTGGCACAGAACGCGCAATGACAAACATCGGCCATTGCTGCAAAACGTCGATATTCGCGCTAAACTTGAGCAGCTTTATGCGGAGCGCAACCCGCTATATACGCAAACAGCCACATTTATCATTGATACAGGCAATCAACCCGTGGCAAGTTTACTTAATCGAATTGAAAAATCGTTAGCCGAACGAACCATATAAAATTTATGATGCAGACCTTACAAGTAGCCCTCGGGGATCGTGCCTATCCCATCCACATTGGCAGCGGTTTAATCCAGAATGCAGATTTGATTCTGCCGTACTTAAAGCGCAAACAGGTGGCGGTTGTGACTAATACTACAGTCGCTCCGCTATACCTTGAAAAACTAGCCAAACCCTTGCGTGCTGCGGGTGTCAGTGTCATTAAGATTATTCTGCCAGATGGCGAGGCGTATAAAAACAGTGAAACGCTAAACCTGATTTACGACGCTTTATTAAGAAACCGCTGCGAACGCAGCACCACGCTCATCGCGCTAGGCGGCGGCGTGATTGGCGACTTAACCGGCTATGCCGCCGCAACCTATCTGCGCGGCGTGCCATTTATCCAGATTCCCACCACGTTGCTGTCACAGGTCGATTCAAGCGTAGGCGGCAAAACCGGCATTAACCATCCGCTTGGCAAAAACATGATTGGCGCGTTTTATCAGCCTAAACTGGTGCTGGCCGATATTGATGTGTTGCAGACATTGCCCCAGCGCGAGCTTTCTGCAGGCTTGGCGGAAGTCATCAAATACGGCCTCATTCGCGATGCCGATTTTTTTGATTGGCTGGAAGTCAATATAGACAAGCTCATGGCGCTGGATGAGGCTGTGACCACTTATGCCATTTATCGCTCCTGCCAGAACAAGGCCGAAGTGGTCGCCGCAGATGAGCATGAAACTGGCGAACGTGCCCTGCTTAACCTGGGGCACACGTTTGGCCATGCCATTGAAAATGCCATGGGTTATGGCGTGTGGCTGCATGGCGAGGCGGTCGCGGCTGGCACGATGCTGGCGGCCGACTTGTCAAGGCGCATGGGCTGGCTGAACGATACTGAAATCCAACGCATGCGTGCCCTGCTAACCGCAGTCCGCCTGCCTCTGCAGGCACCGAATCTGGGAGTAGAGAAATATCTTAGCCTGATGCAATCAGATAAAAAAGTGGCCGACGGCAAAATTCGGCTGGTTTTGCAGCAAGGCATCGGCAAAGCGGTGATTACCAGTGATTATAGTGCCAACAAACTTAGAGAAACCCTGGAAGCGATTGTCTAGCCAATGCTTGCAATATACGCCGCCAATCCGGAAAACTCTTTAGGCCGTCACCACGACGAGCCGCCTTCGCAGCTTGTCAACGGCGTGCCGGTTCGCAACGCCTTTCAGCGCGACCGCGACCGCATCATCCACTCCACCGCGTTTCGCCGCCTGGAATACAAAACGCAGGTGTTCGTGAACCACGAGGGCGATTTATTTCGCACGCGCTTAACGCACAGTCTGGAAGTCGCACAACTTGCACGCGGCATTGCGCGTACGCTGAGCTTGCATGAAGATTTAACCGAGGCCATTGCGCTTGCACACGATCTCGGCCATACGCCATTCGGTCACGCCGGGCAGGATGCCTTGAACGCCTGCATGCGCGATTACGGCGGTTTTGAGCACAATCTGCAGTCGCTGCGCGTGGTAGATAAACTTGAGCAGCGTTATGCCGAATTTGACGGCCTGAACCTGACGTTTGAATTACGCGAAGGCATCCTCAAGCATTGCTCGGTTAAAAATGCCCGGCAGTTGGGGGATGTCGGATTGCGCTTTATTCAAAAAACCAACCCTAGTCTGGAAGCGCAGATCACCAACTTTGCCGATGAAATCGCCTACAACAACCATGATGTGGATGACGGCCTGCGTTCCGGCCTGATTACCATCGAACAATTGCAGCAGGTGGAGCTGTTTGCCTCGCAGCTCGATATTGTGAAAAATAAATATCCTAAACTCGAGCAAAAACGGCTGATTCACGAAACCATACGGCGCATGATCAATGTGCTGGTGGTCGATCTATGCACACAAAGCGCAAAAAACATTGCCGAATTAAATCCGCAAAACATACAGGATATTCGCCATGCATCTTATTTGGTGAGCTTCAGCGAGGATATGGCAGCTAAGAATCATGCGCTCAAACAGTTTTTGCGCAAAAATCTGTATCAGCATTACAAGGTCAACCGCATGAGCGCCAAGGCCGAGCGCATCATCCGCGAGCTTTTCACCGTGTTTCTGGGTGATATCGGCCTCATGCCGCATGAGTTCCAGCAACATGCTAAAGAAGATAAAGCGCGCGCAGTAGCAGATTATATCGCTGGCATGACGGACAGATTCGCCATCCGCGAGCACCGGCGGCTGTTTGCGGTAGAAGAATATTTATGAGATGGCAATAATCGCGGATAATCCGCTCTTACAAGCCACGGCAACCCTATCGCTCTTAGTACACAGCATCTACATGTTGCGCCATTACAACACTTGCTTAAAGTATGTGCCATAAAGCCACAAATAGCTTGCCCTTAAAAGCCACCCTTTGGCATACTGTCATCACCTTCTTAGTAAAAAAAGTAATTAGTTTTATTGGGAGAGTTCGCGAACTTTCTCGTTTTTGTGGTTTGGTTAGTAGTAAATCAGCGATGATTTGTATTAAGTAAAATTATAAAGATGAGGGTAAATTTAGTAATAAATAGCAGCAAACTTTTTAGTAACAAAACTTTGGAGATTTATATGAAAACGAAATTAAGTTTAGCAGTAGCATCAGCTTTATTAGCTGCAGCTTCAAGCGCTAACGCTGGCATCATGATTCCAGCAGGCGATTGGACATTAGACATCGGTGGCGTGGTAAACGCTTACTACACACACACAAACGCTAGCGGTGACGCTGTTGGTTTGGGTGGCGCGACAGAGCGTGGCGATAAATCAGTTGCAAACATCACAACAGGTTTGTTGCCTAACTATCTGTCAGTTTCTGGTAAAACACGTCAAAACGACTTGGATGTTGGTTTCACTATCAGCATCAACCCAGGTGCTTCTACAAAAAATTCAGGCATCCAATCAGCTAACCAAGAAAACCGTCAAGCATTCTTGACATTCGGCGACAAATCATGGGGTTCTATCAAATTAGGTAAAGACTTAGGCATCTATGCTTCTGACGCTATCCTGAACGACATGACATTGCTGGGTGTGGGTTCTGGCGCTGGTTTATTGGCTGGCAACACCACTACATTAGGCCGTATCGGTACTGGCTTTATGTATGCTGACTGGAAATCACAAATCGCTTACTCATCACCAAACTGGAATGGCTTCAGCTTCACCGCTGGTGTGACTCAAGCTTGGAATGCAACAGCATTAACGACTACAGCCGGTGCTCCAACATTTGGCAGCGCTGCAGGTTCAGGCCGTGGCGGTTCAAGCCCAGCATTCGAAGCTAAAGCTTCATACGAATGGGCTGGCGATTTCGGCGGTAAAGTATGGGCTTCTGCATTAACTCAAAAAGTTGAGTTCGACGGTACTGCTTTGGGTAGCGATCGTGCAACTGCTTGGGACTTAGGCGCAACTGTTAACGTAGCTGGCTTCGGTTTAACTGGTTACTACGGTCAAGGTCAAGGTACTGGTACAACAGTATTGTTACGTGATGGTTTTGATGCAACAGGTAACGACCGTGATTCAGATGACTGGTACGTACAAGGTACTTACACCCTTCCAGGTGTAGGCACTAAATTGGGCCTGAGCTACGGTGAATCTACATTAGACGGCAACCGTATTGATGCTTTCGATGAATACCAAAACCGTATGTGGACAGTTGGTGCATACCACCCATTGACAAAACACCTGAACTTGGTAGCTGAATACTCAGATGTTAAATCTGAAGTTAAAGTTCCAGGTCCTGGCGATGTTGAAGGTAAATCAAAAACTATCTCTTTGGGCGCGATCTTATTCTTCTAGGATAAGGCAGGGGTTACCCTGCAGTGCTTAAAGTAATAGCTAAAAAACGGCAACCTCGGTTGCCGTTTTTTATTTATTGACCAATGACAAAGTAATACTTAAATTACATTCACTTATGCGAAATATAATCAGCAAATGACTAAGAATATCTATATCCAGCACAGTTTGGTAAATCCTGCCGACAGACAGCAGCAGGCGGGCCATAAATCTGTGATTCTATGGTTTACGGGGCTGTCCGGCGCAGGAAAATCAACACTTGCACATGCGGTGGAGAAAGCCTTATTTGACAGGGGTTGCCGGACTTTTGTGATTGATGGCGATAATGTCAGGCATGGCTTATGTGTTGACCTGGGCTTTACTGTTGATGACCGGCAGGAAAACATTCGGCGCATTGGAGAGATGAGCAAGCTATTTTTACAGGCAGGGGTGATTACATTGACTGCTTTTATCTCGCCTTTTCAGGCAGACCGAAATCGTGTACGTAATTTGGTAAAAGCAGGCGAATTTATAGAGATTTATTGCAAAGCAGATTTGAGTGTATGCGAACTGCGAGATGTAAAAGGCTTATACGCTAAAGCCAGACGCGGCGAGATAGCAGACTTTACCGGTATATCTTCACCTTATGAATCGCCGTTAAATTCTGAGTTAGTAGTTGATACAGGGATTGAACCGCTAGAGCGTTGTGTTGAAAAAGTAATCAATTACCTACAAGCGACAGGTGTAGTGAAGGTTTAGTATTAACAGTTTTAATTTTCAAGTTAATCATTAAGTGCATCAATAAGCGGCTGTAAGAATTCTTCATAATTTTTCCAGCGCTGTACAGAAGTTTTATAGATCGGCTGTCTGACTTGCCAGTGTGAGGCAGTTTTTACCGAGCGCTCTAATTTATGCGGTGCCAGACACGCATCATTCCATTCCAAGCCGATATGATCGATGAGTTTTCTAGACCAGTACTCCGGATCGGCAATTGTATCGGCGTAATTGATGTCCAGTATGCGGCCAGGAAGCACTTTGTGCCAGTGCTCCATGATACGCTGGTATTGCCGGTAATGAGTGCCTAAGTTGGTTAATTCGAATGCATAGGGGTGCGCATCGTTGAAGTTTTGAAAATAAATTGATAAACAGGTATCAATGGGGTCGCGTTTGGTATGGATAATCTTGGCATTCGGGTATAACAATGCAATAAGGCCCACATTTAAAAAATTATGTGGCATCTTATCTGTTATGTGCTTTGGCATGGATTTAGCGCCGGAAATCTTTGCCAAGGTCTGTTCGTATTTTGCCGCGATATCTTTGGCATGAGATGCCTGGATATCGGCCATGCAGTCGGGGTAATCGGATTGTGAATGTAATGTATAACGCAATCCTTGTACAGTACTAAGCCAAAATGTGGCTTCACCAGCAGCCAACACGTCAGGGTGACTGGAAATAATCTGTTCAGTTAAGGTGGTGGCAGACCGTGGCATACCGACGATGACCACCGGTAAATCGCTTTCCACCCCAATGTGCTGATGCCGTTTGAAAAAGTCCACGTCAAAAGTTTCGATTAATTTAGTAAATTTAGATTTGTCTTCTTCTGCATCGTAGTTCAGGTTTTTATTTCTTAAGGTATTACCTATGGCGTAATGTTTGAAAGCTTGCTGATAATTATTCTGGTCATCAAAAATCTTGCCAAGTGCAAAGTGGATATCAGTTTTATACTCTTCCAGTAAATCTTGTTGATCTGCGAATTGCAATAACTGACCCGCCAGGCCGTCATCGGATTTGTTCTTTCTAACTTTGGATTTTAGGATATAGCCTATAGGCTGGCTGGCATCAATGCTGATAATTTGGTTGCAAATGTTTGTCGCTGATTCCAGTTTGCCAGTTTCCAGATAGGTTTTTTCTAAGCCAACCAGTGATGATATGCGATTCGGCTCTATTGCTAATGCGGCATTAAAATTGTCGATGGCTTTTTCCGTATCTGCCATGCCCAGATAGGCATTGCCAATGTCATCCAAAATCTCTATTTGCTCTGGTGCGAGTATATGCGCGTGGGCATAGCATTCAAGCGCTTCATCAAAATAACGATTCTTGGTCAGCAGGTCACCATAAGCAAGAAAGGCATCCAAGAAGTTTGGAAATTTGCTACAGGTGTGGTGATATTGAATATCTGCTTCGTGATAAAGCTCAGCATTTTCTAATGCTTTGGCTAAGCTAAGGTTGAACTCCATGTTATCAGGGCTTAATTCAACCGCTTTATTCAGGCACTCAAGTGCGCGAGAATGCTCAGCCATCCCAGCATAGGTAATGCCTAGTCCGTGCAAAGCATTAGCATTCGATTTATCCAGATTGAGCGCATTGTTAAAATAATCGACCGCTAAATCGAAATTTTTGAGCTTGCGTTGGACCAAGCCGCATTGAGTATATGAGTCAACAAAATTAGGGTTAAGTTTAATCGCTGTCTGGTAGTGGTTAGCAGCTTCATCATATTGATGATTTTCTGATAAGTTATTTGCCAGGTTATGGTGGGCATTAGCGTCATTTGCATTTATTTTTAGAAGGTCTTCTAGCTGCATAATCGCCTTAGTGTGCTGCTTGCTAATAGTATAGACAAAGGCTAGGGCATTTTTAGCATCAATAATTTCGGGGGCAATTTTAAGGATATCCAAGTAGTGTCTTTCCGCTCGGTTGAAGTTGCCAATTTGAATCGCTTTTTGCCCTTGCTGAAAGTTTTCAGAGATGAATTTTATTTGTTGTTGTGTGTATTGCTTCATGATTCTATTCAAAAAGTTGTATTTAGTAAGTAATTTTACCTTGAAACTAACCTATTTCATGAATACGAATCGCTAAAATGGTCTTGGATAATCATTTGCTTATTATGAATTGACATGGATACATTATTAGATTCAATTTATTGAATCTAATAATGTGTTAAGTCTTAGCAGCCTATATTTGAATCAGTGCCTAGATCTTAATTGATTTGGTGCGGTGTAATGGGAAAATATCATAACTTTTGGCATCGATTTTATTGATAAAAAATACTTGTGCCATTCTGCTGTTTTGTAATGTGTCGCCAAAAAACTCATTGGCGGAGTGATAAGTTTGCGCGTTAAATAAAATAAGGGTGTTGTAAACGTTATTTACTCTTACTGTTTCATCAAACATGCTATGAAATTCGGTTGATACGGGTTGATTGGTTCTGAAGTTAACTTCAGATTGTTTTAAAGCTGCTTGATATTTGACTTCATCAAACAGTGCGTTGGGTTTGAATAAAGAAGTACCCGCATGTAACGGAGCATTGGGTGTTAAATAGAGCACCCCAGCGAAAATAGTATTGGTATCCTGGTGGAGTACTCCGCGCTCAAATTTACCTTCTACTACCTGAAAGCTAGTTGTGATAGCCCAGCGCATATGGTCATGTTGCGTGTTATGAAATACTGACACCAACTTTTTGCAGACTTTCTCATACAAAGTCTTATCAAGGTCAAATAAATCTTTTGTTCTACAGCCCGGGTAAACGTAGTTGATATTTTTTAACTCGTGGCAGTAGGTGAACTTTTGTTTTAAGGCAAATTTACGAATCTCATCAGGGTTTTCATAAAAGTTTTCAATAATTGTGACAGATGGGTACAGATTCATTCTTTAACTTCTCAGTTTTTAAAATATCAGTGATATCGCAATTTACTCTTAGCTAGTAATTCTGATACATATTTGAGAGTGCGTCTAGTCAGGGAGGTTATTCTTCAATCCCCAGCTCCTGAATCTTACGCGTTAGTGTATTGCGCCCCATGCCAAGTTGATTGGCAGCTTCAATGCGGCGGCCATCGGTATGCTGCAAGGCTTTCACAATCATCACGCGTTCAAAGTCTTTGGTGCGCGCTTCCAGCACGTTTTGCTCGCCGCGATTTAAGGCATCTGCCACTTCAGAAGCCAGCGCCTCTTGCCAGGAGTTTGCAGAGGTCGATTTAGCAGTGTCTTCTTTGAGTTCGGGCGGCAGATCAGCTACATCTACATTTTGCCCCGGCGCCATCACGGTGAGCCAGTGACATACGTTTTCCAGCTGGCGCACATTACCGCTCCAGTTCACGGCGGTTAAATAGCGCAAAGCCGCTGCCGAGAGCTGTTTTGGCTCTACGCCTAATTGCAACGCGCTTTGCGCCAGAAAATGCTTGGTGAGCAATGGAATATCCTCGCGGCGCTCACGCAGCGGCGGCAAGCGCAGTCGTATCACATTTAGTCTGTGAAATAGATCCTCACGGAACAGCCCCAGTTTTACACGTTCTTCCAAGTCCTGGTGAGTGGCGGCAATCACGCGCACATTCACTTTAAGGGGTTGATGGCCGCCGACGCGATAAAACTGGCCATCGCTTAACACACGCAGTAATCGTGTTTGCAAGTCGGCTGGCATATCGCCAATCTCGTCAAGGAATAAAGTACCGTTATCGGCCTGCTCGAAGCGTCCGCGCCGTGCTGCTGCCGCGCCGGTAAATGCTCCGCGTTCATGGCCAAATAATTCTGATTCGAGTAAATCTTTAGGGATGGCCGCTGTATTGATGGCAATAAAAGGCTTGTCTGCACGCGGGCTGTGTTTATGCAGCGCGCTGGCGACTAGCTCTTTACCGCTGCCTGATTCGCCGTTAATCAGCACGGTAGCATGCGAGCGGCTCAGGCGGCCAATGGCCCGAAAAACCTCCTGCATGGCAGGCGCCTGACCGATGATTTCCGGTGATTCTTCCAAGGTCACGTTATCCACTGCCTGGCGCATGCTTTCTTCTACCGCGCGTTTGATCACGTCAATGGCCTGGTCAACATCGAAAGGCTTGGCCAGGTATTCAAAAGCGCCACCCTGAAAAGCGGCCACTGCGCTTTCGAGATCAGAATACGCGGTCATGATGATGACGGGAATGTCAGGGTATCTTTGTTTGACTTCTGCCAGGAAATCAAGCCCGGAGCCATTCGGCATGCGGATATCGCTGACCACTACCTGCGGCTGCTCGCGGTTTAAGGCGTTTAGCGCCTCTGCCACCGAGGAGAAAGTTTTGAATTCCATGTCGGTGCGCGCCAGTGCTTTCTCGAACACCCATCGAATCGATTTGTCATCGTCTAAAATCCAGATTGGTTTCATATGTTTCTTCTTAGCAAATCATAAAAAATATCAAATTATTGTGTAAGCGCGAATTTATTCGCTCTTACAACTCATTGTTGAATATGGGCGTGCTTAATCACAGTGCTTTCAACCGGCAGCAATATGGTAAAACACGTGTTGCCGGGCTGGCTTTCGCAATCGACCATGCCGTGGTGCTGCGTAATAAAAGTTTGTGCCAAGGCAAGCCCAAGGCCAGATCCGCCTTCGCGCCCGGACACCAGCGGGTAAAAAATCCTGTCGCGAATATCTGCAGGAATGCCTGGACCGTTGTCGATAATCTGCAGCTTGATGGCGACACGGTAGCGCTTTTTTGAAAGCGTGACCTGGCGCTCTGCCCGCGTGCGCAGCGTGACCTGCGCATTTGGCGTGCCGCTTGCCTGCATGGCTTGTACCGCGTTGCGCGCGATATTCAGCACGGTTTGAATGAGCTTCTCGCGGTCGCCGATCAAATCCGGCAGGCTGGTGTCGTAATCGCGGCGCACGATGATGTTGTTGGGCGATTCGGCCAGCAATAAGCTGCGTACACGTTCCAGCACCTCGTGGATATTGGTGGGCTCATACTTAGGTACGCGGTGCGGCACCAGCAACCGATCCATGAGGCTCTGCAGCCTGTCCGCTTCTTTGATGATTACTTGCGTATATTCGCGTAAATTGGGTTGCGGCAGCTCGTGCTCCAGCAATTGCGCCGCGCCGCGCAAGCCACCCAACGGGTTGCGGATTTCGTGTGCCAAGTTACGCAGCAATTCAGAATTGGCTTGCTGCTGAATCAGCATGCGCTCTTCACGCGCAATGCGCAGCTGCTGATCCATCTGCTGGAATTCGAGCAGCAAAGCGGCCTGGCCAATATCGACAGGCGTTACCGTGCACGTGACCGCAAACGATTGTTGGCGCACGGTGCTGAGTGCAAATTCGTGTTCGCGATACGGGCTGTTGTTTTTAACCGCATTATCAATGGCGATTTGCAGAATTTCACAATTCAGGAATACTTCGGAAATATAGCTGCCATGAATCTGTGTGGCGCTCAGTGCAAATAAAATCTCCGTGCTGGGGTTGGCATAGACAACGCGATGCGACTGGTCGAGCAGCATCACTGCAGTGGCGAGGTGCTCTAAACCGGCAAAACCAGAAGGGATATTTTGTAACATAGCTTAAGCCAAAGATAGCATAGAGATTGTATAGCAATTGATTCGTTGCTTGTGTTTGTACTTAAAGCTTAAGCAAAAGATAAGCCAGCTTTTAAGGCCGGCTTGACAGATTAATTAAGGGCGTTGATTTCTTTGGTAAGTAGATCAATATTGCGCTGATGTGCGTCCACTTCGTCTTGCAATGCTTTCATTTTCTCTTCGAATTTAGCAACATTGCGGAAGGTTTTTGAGGTGCCGTCGGCATTTTTCTGTTGATAAACTTCTGGCTTTTGCGCGCCCTCGTCATAAGCTTTTTTAGCCTCTTCAAGCGCTTTTTTCTCGCTCTCTAATTCTGCCT
>JBGANY010000002.1:0-240644 GCA_044222005.1 Methylotenera sp. | reverse complement strand
TATCCGCGTTGCCTTATGTGCATGAGGCGGTGGCGATTGCCGCTGAGGGTATGCTGATTGTAAAAATAAAAAATCAGTATGCGAAAAGTAAACGGGAAATAGCAGACGATCAGGAAATATTAGCAATTATTGGGAGTACATAAATGGCATCGGTAAACAAAGTAATTTTAGTGGGAAATTTGGGACGCGACCCGGAAGTGCGCTACATGCCCAATGGCGAAGCGGTGTGCAATTTCAGCATTGCCACGACTGAAAACTGGAAAGACAAATCGGGCGTGAAGCAGGAAAAAACCGAGTGGCACAATATTGTGATGTACCGCAAATTGGCCGAGATTGCAGGCGAATATCTTAAAAAAGGCCGCCCTGTGTATGTGGAAGGCCGCTTGCAAACGCGTAAATGGGAAAAAGACGGCGTGACGCGTTACACCACCGAGATTGTTGCCGACAATATGCAGATGTTAGGTTCGCGTGAAGGTGGCGGTTCAAATGCCAGCTATGATGGTGCGATGGATCAGGGTGGAGCGCCAGAAGACTTTAATCAGGCGCCACCACGCCAGCCGGCGCCGCAACAAGCACCGGCTAAGACGGGCGGTGGATTTGATGACTTTGAAGACGACATTCCTTTCTGATGGTTACCTGCGACTGAAAGTGTAAAGTTTCAAAATTTAGCCCCTGTTTACAGGGGCTTTTTCATTGCTCATAAATTGTTTGATTGGCGATAGAGCAAGCCGGAGCGCTAAGTGGATTTGCGTCGAATAGCATCGAATAAATTTAGGTTGGATTCAGGTATAATAAGCGGTTATCTAACTGATATAGCGGTGATTTTATGCCAATTTACGATTACGAATGTACAAGTTGCGGCCATAAGGCCGAGGTGATGCGCAAAATTAGCGAGCCCAATGTGATAGCCTGCCCTGCATGCGGCAAGGAAACGTTTGCCAAGCAAGTGTCTGCACCCAGTTTTCAGCTCACGGGCAGCGGTTGGTACGCAACGGATTTCAAGGGTGGCCAAAAATCTGAGGCCAAGCCTGCGGAAGCGGGTGCCACAGAAGCGAAACCCACAACAGCCTGCAACCCAGGCTGTGCCTGCCATTAACAGCCTGTATTAACTAACTGAATTAAAATGAAAAAATATTTTATTACCGGCCTGCTGGTACTGGTGCCCTTATTCATCACCATCTGGGTCATCAGCACGCTGATCCAAACGATGGATCAAAGCCTGCTGCTGTTGCCGGAGGCATGGCAACCGAAGAAATTGTTTGGTTTTCATGTGCCTGGTTTAGGGGCGTTGCTAACTTTGGCAGTGATTTTTGTCACCGGGTTGGTCGCGGCCAATATCTTTGGTCAGCAACTCATTATGCTGTGGGAGAAATTGCTATCGCGCGTTCCCGTGGTTAAGTCCATCTATTCCAGCGTAAAGCAGGTTTCGGATACGCTATTTTCAGATTCAGGCAATGCGTTTAGAAAAGCCTTGCTGATACAGTACCCACGTGAAGGCAGCTGGACCATTGCTTTCCTGACGGGCACACCAGGTGGCGATGTCAAAAATCACTTATTTGGCGATTATGTTAGCGTTTACGTGCCCACTACGCCTAACCCGACTTCGGGCTTTTTCTTGATGATGGCGAGAGAAGATGCTATCGAGCTAGATATGAGCGTGGATGAAGCTTTGAAGTACATTATCAGCATGGGGACGGTTGCCCCTAAAGAACACTTTACACAAGAACTTCCTTTATAGATTTTAGAAAATTAAAAAAGATTTAATTATGACAATGCGTACACATTACTGCGGCCATTTAAACCGCGAACATATTGGCCAAACAGTCACTTTATGCGGTTGGGCGCATCGCCGCCGCGATCACGGCGGTGTGATTTTCATCGATTTGCGTGACCGCGAAGGCATGGCGCAGATCGTGATTGACCCTGATACGCCGGAAGCGTTTAAAAATGCCGAAACCGTGCGTAACGAGTTTGTGCTCAAAGTGGTATGTAAAGTGCGTGCCCGGCCAGAAGGTACGGTCAATGCAAATATTCCAACGGGCGAAGTGGAAATGTTGGCAAGCGAGATTGAGATTCTTAATCCATCACTCACGCCGCCATTCATGCTGGATGATGATACTCTCACAGAAACCGTGCGTCTGGAGCACCGCTACATCGATTTGCGCCGCCCTGCCATGCAAAAAAACCTCATGCTGCGTTACCGTGTGGCTAAAACCCTGCGCGATTACCTGGATGAAAACGGATTTATCGAGGTGGAAACACCGATGCTCACGCGAAGCACGCCAGAAGGCGCGCGCGATTACCTCGTGCCAAGCCGCGTGCATGCCGGGCAATTCTTCGCATTGCCGCAATCACCACAGTTATTCAAACAATTGCTGATGGTGTCCGGTTTTGACCGCTACTTCCAAATCACTAAATGCTTCCGCGATGAAGATTTGCGCGCAGACCGCCAGCCGGAATTCACGCAGGTGGATATCGAAACATCATTCATGACTGAGAATGAAATCATGGACATTGTCGAAGAGATGATTCGGCAAATGCTCAAAAAAGTGCAAAACGTCGATTTGCCAGCGGCTTTCCCGCGCATGAGTTTTGCCGAAGCGATGAACAGATATGGTTCGGACAAGCCGGATATGCGCGTAACGCTGGAAATTACCGAGCTTTCAGACGTAATGAAAGATGTCGATTTCAAAGTGTTCTCAGGCGCTGCCAACATGGCGGGTGGCCGCGTGGCTGCACTGCGCGTGCCGAATGGCGCAGCGATTTCGCGCTCCGAGATTGATGCTTACACCGAGTTCGTGAAAATCTACGGGGCCAAAGGTTTGGCGTACATCAAGATTAACGACATCACACAATTGAATGAAGAAGGCCTGCAAAGCCCGATCGTGAAGAACATTCACGTCAAAGCCCTGCAAGCCATTATCGACCGCACGGGCGCACAGAATGGCGATATTGTGTTCTTTGGCGCAGATAAATTAAAAGTGGTGAACGAAGCTTTAGGCGCGTTACGTCTCAAAGTTGGTCACGACAAAGGTCATGTCGATGGTCGCGCATGGGCGCCATTATGGGTGGTGGATTTCCCCATGTTTGAACACGATGAAGAAAATGACCGCTGGGCGGCGCTGCACCATCCGTTCACCGCACCCAAAGACGGCCATGAAGATTTGTTGGTATCAAACCCGGGCGCATGCTTATCCAAAGCCTACGATATGGTGCTGAATGGCTGGGAAGTCGGCGGCGGCTCGGTGCGTATCCACAAGCAGGATGTGCAATCCAAAGTATTCGATGCGCTTAAAATCAGCAAAGAAGAAGCGCAGGAGAAATTCGGCTTCCTGCTTGATGCCTTGCAATACGGCGCCCCACCGCATGGCGGATTGGCATTCGGCTTGGATAGGCTTGTAACTTTGATGGCAGGTGCTGAATCCATCCGCGACGTGATTGCTTTCCCTAAAACCCAGCGCGCGCAGTGTTTGATGACCAATGCGCCGAATGAGGTGGATGAGAAGCAGTTGCGGGAGTTGCATATTCGCGTTCGCACACAAAACCCAACTGCCTAATATGTCAAATAAACCACTCGCCCCTTCTAGAGCTTTAGCCGCAAAATTACTTTTTGCTACTTTTAATATCCTTAAAGATGCAGGTGGTTCGCTTACGGGCAAAGAGGTAATTACCAAAATTGAGTCATCCGTTGAGTTGGATGAGTGGGATAAATCTGTATATGAAAAAACAGGTAACACACGCTGGGTATCCGTATTACATTTCTTCACTATCGATGCGATAAAAGCTGGTTTTCTAATCAAAGAAAAAGGTACATGGACTCTATCTAACGCTGGCAAAGAAGCAATTAAATTAGGTGAAGTTGGTTTGCTAGAAGCGTGCAGTGAGGGTTATGCTAAATGGAAATTAACTGTTCCAGCAAAACAGCAAACTGAAACCGTAGTTGCAAAAGAGCTTAAAGACGAACCCCCAGAAGAGCTTTTAGAAAGCACCATTTCTGAAATTAACGATAATTTAGCACGTGAAATTTTAGATATTGTTAAAAACTGTTCTCCCGTATTTTTCGAACGTCTTGTAGTGGCATTGCTTGTTAAAATGGGCTATGGCGGTACGTTGGCGGATGCGGCGCGCGTTATTGGGCGCAGTGGTGATGGAGGTATTGACGGTATTATTGATGAAGACCGTTTGGGTTTAGATGCGATTTATATTCAAGCTAAACGCTGGGAAGGCATTGTCGGCCGCCCTGAAATTCAAAAATTTGTGGGTGCTTTGCAAGGGCAAAGAGCACACAAAGGTGTTTTTATCACCACATCCGATTTCACCAAAGAGGCACAAGAATACGTTAAAAATATTAGCAATAAAGTAGTGCTAATGAATGGTTTCGCATTAGCAAGATTGATGATAGAAAATAATGTAGGTGTTTCAGTAGCTGTAACTTATGAAGTAAAGAAAATTGATTCTGATTACTTTGTGGATGATTAAAAATGCCAGTCACCAAAATCAATCACGTTGATTTTTGTTTAGAACATCTAAGCATTTAGGTTTTCGCCAATTCATCCCTACATTCCGCAAACGCTTTAATCGCTGCATCTAAATCCTCGGTAGTATGCGCGGCAGAAATCTGTGTTCTAATTCTGGCCTTGCCTTTTGGCACCACGGGAAAGAAAAAGCCGATGGCATAAACCCCTTTTGTGAGCAGCATTTTGCTCATTTCCTGCGCTAGTACCGCATCGCCCAACATAATCGGGATAATCGGGTGGTCGCCTTCTTTTAAATCAAAACCGGCGGCTTGCATGCCCGTTCTGAAATGACGTGTATTGCTTTCCAAAGGTGGTGGTAATGATGTCTACACGATCCATTACACCGCAGTATTCATGAATACCCTTGCCATTTTTACCCATAAAGCCGGTGGCATGCGAGTCATCGTGGTGCACCATGGCATCAAATTCATCGGCCAAATCGCACATCTGGTCGAGCTTGGCGATGGTGCCATCCATCGAGAATACGCCGTCTGTGGTAATCAGCATGCGGCGCGCATTGTTTTTCTTTGCCTCGACCAGCTTTTCTCTCAGGTCTTGCATATCGTTGTTTTTGTAGCGATAACGCGCGGCCTTGCAAAGCCGTACTCCGTCTATAATCGAGGCATGATTCAGTTCATCTGAAATAATGGCATCTTGCTCGCCTAAAATTGTTTCAAACAAACCGGTGTTGGCATCAAAGCATGATGAATATAGGATGGTGTCTTCCATGCCCAAAAAATCGCTCATGGCCAGCTCTAACTGTTTGTGGATGGATTGCGTGCCGCAAATAAAGCGCACAGAGGCCAGGCCAAAACCCCATTTGTCCAAACCATCTTTTGCAGCCTGAATCAGCTCAGGATTGTTTGCCAGCCCAAGATAATTATTGGCGCACATGTTGATGACAACACGGCCATCAGCCAGCGTGATGCGATTATTTTGGTCAGAAGCCAAAATGCGCTCGGTTTTATAAAGCCCTTGCGCCTCAATGTCTTTTAAATCTTGCGCGAGGCTATTTTTTACCGCTTTGAAACTCATGTTTTAATCTTCCCAATTAAGTATGACTTTGCCAGAGTTGCCGGAGCGCATCACATCAAAGCCTTTTTGAAAATCGGTATAGTGAAAGCGATGCGTGATGATTTTCTCTAACGGCAATCCGCTTTGCACCATCATGGAGCCTTTGTACCAGGTCTCAAAAATTTCTCGGCCGTAAATGCCTTTAATCGTTAAGCCTTTAAACACCACCATGTCCCAATCGATTCCTGAGCCTGCGGGCATAATTGCCAGCATGGCAATGTGGCCGCCATTAATAATTTTGCTTAGCATGTCGCCAAATGCTTTGGGTGAGCCGGACATTTCCAGGCCCACATCAAAGCCTTCAAAAATGCCTAAAGAATCCATTAACTCTTTGGTAATGCTTTGTTTGCTCACGTTTATCGCGATTACGCGCGGCAGGATGCTTTTGATTAAATCCAGGCGGTACTGATTCATGTCTGTAATGACAATGTTTCTGGCGCCAGCGTGATTGGCTACCAGCGCTGCCATGCTGCCAATGGGGCCGGCGCCGGTAATCAGCACATCTTCGCCAACCATATTGAACGATAATGCGGTGTGTACCGCATTTCCGTAAGCATCGAAAAATGAGAGTAAATCGGTATCAATGGGGCGGCTTGGCTTGAACACATTTTTGGCGGGAATCACCAGATATTCTGCAAAAGCGCCGTGACGATTAACGCCCACGCCAATGGTGTTGGGGCACAAGTGAGTGCGTCCGCCCAGGCAGTTGCGGCAACGTCCGCAAGTCAGGTGGCCTTCGCCGGAGACGATATCGCCAATGTTTAACCCTTCTACATTTGAACCAAATCCGGCAATCTCACCCACGTACTCATGCCCCGTAATCATCGGCACAGGAATCGTTTTTTGTGCCCATTCATCCCAGTTGTAAATGTGGATATCTGTGCCGCATATAGCCGTTTTTTTGATTTTAATGAGCACATCATTATTACCAACGGCCGGCTCGGGCATGTCATCTAGCCACAAGCCTTCTTTTGCATATTTCTTAACTAAAGCTTTCATCGTGTATATCCTCCCGGGATGGCGATTTAACGACACACGTACTTTTGTTGATTAAATACTCAGCAAAGTATCTCACATGGTTTCGTATTATTCAAACTGTTAACCTGAATTGGAATCAGGTATGATTCCTACCCAATCAATATGAACCCGTAAGTAGTATAAGCATATGCCTGTTACCGACATCAATCATGTAAATCTGCGCACGCCTTACGAGACGATGCTCAAACTTAAAGACTTCTACTGCGATGTGGTCGGCTTAAAGATCGGGCCGCGTGAGGGCTTTACCAGCCGCGGCTTCTGGCTTTATATTGGCGATAACGATGTATTGCATCTGGCCGAGTATCGAGGCGAGGGCGAGCCACTGACCAACGTGCTCACAACCTTAGACCATGTGTCGTTTACCTGTACCGATATGCCCGCGATGGAAGCACATTTGAAGGCGCATAATATTGATTACTCAATCCGTGATTTGCCTGTGTTGAATGTCAAACAAATCAACTTCAAAGACCCGGTTGGCAATGGCATTGAGCTGTTTTTTCATATGGAAAATGAATAATGTGACGAGAGTCACATACAGGCGGTTGAATAAAACTAAAATAGCGCCTTGTAGTCATAATTCTGGCTAATGCGTTAAGGTTGCAGGTATATAAATTGCGGGTTTGGAGGATGTATGAGTTTGAGTAAAATGATTTTAGCTGCCCTGACGGGCGCAGTGCTATTGGCTTCCAGCGTGTCTGCTTTTGCAGAACCTGACCCTAAATTGTGGCCGGTGATGAAAGAAGCTTTTTTTGCTAAACGTGAGATGACCGAAGCCAATTTCATTAAGATTGACGCGCCGCGCCGCGCCGAAAGCGGCGCGCAGGTGCCAGTAACCTATAGTATAGATAACGCGGCCGCAAATGGTGTGGTGATTAAGAAGCTCTATGCGTTTGTAGATGCCAACCCGATTCCGCTCACGGCCACGTATCATTTAACCGAAGCGCTCGGCAATTTCCAACTGTCGACACGCATCCGCTTTGAAACTGACGCGTTTGTGCGTTTGGTGGGCGAAACGGCCGATGGCAAGCTGTATCTGGCTTCACGTGAAATCCGTGCGGCGGGCGGCTGTGGCGGTACGGTAGATGCGGATGAGGCGGCGATTCGCGCATCAGCCGGTAAAATCAAATTCAAGGTGGACGACCCGGTAAAAATCGGTGGCGCGACTTCAACCACTTTTAACATCAAACACCCCATGCGTACAGGGCTGCAGCGCGAATTGGTATCGCAAGGCTTTATTCCTGCGTTTTACATCAACAAGGCTGCGTTTACATACAACGGCAAGCCTGTCATGACGATTGATGTGGGCGTAGGCACGGCGGAAGATCCCTATTTCAAATTTAATTTTGTGCCGGATGCGCCAGGAAAATTAGAGGTGGTGGCGACGGATAACGAGGGCAAAAGCTTTACGGAAGTGGTAGAAGTAAAAAGTTAAATTTCGATAGCGAATCAAAGGCTTCCTATCGGAGGCCTTTTTTATTGGTTTTACTCCTTGCAGTGCTAAAATAATGCTAATTATTTTGGGGACAAAAAATGAAAAGTTACCGTAAAGAGCTATGGTTTAATCCGACAACCCGCGTGGCATTTATCCGCATTACTGAACAAGTGCGCGAGTGCTTACGTGAAAGTGGCGTGCGGGAAGGCTTGGTGCTGGTGAACGCCATGCACATTACCGCCAGCGTGTTTATCAATGACGATGAGCGCGGCCTGCACCACGATTACACGCAGTGGCTGGAACGCCTTGCGCCGCATGAGCCGGTGAGCAGCTATCGCCATAACGATACAGGCGAGGATAACGCTGATGCACATATGAAGCGCCAAGTGATGGGGCGCGAAGTAGTGGTAGCGATTACCGATGGGCAGCTGGACTTTGGCCCTTGGGAACAGATTTTTTATGGTGAGTTTGATGGCAGACGTAAGAAGCGTGTGTTGGTAAAGATTATTGGTGAATAAGTGAAGATTCCTGAACTATTAGCCCCGGCGGGTGATTTGGACCGTATGCGGACCGCATACGATTATGGCGCCGATGCCGTATATGCAGGGCAGCCACGGTATAGCCTGCGGGCGCGTAATAACGATTTTACGATGGTGAATCTGGAAATCGGCATTAACGAAGCGCATGCACGCGGCAAAAAGTTTTTCGTCGCGAGTAACATCTCGCCACATAACGCCAAGGTGAAAACTTACATGGCGGATATGGAACCGGTCATCAACATGAAGCCAGATGCGCTGATTATGTCAGACCCAGGCTTGATTATGATGGTGCGGGAAAAATGGCCGGAAATGCCGGTGCATCTATCGGTGCAGGCCAATACCGTCAATTTCGCTACGGTAAAGTTCTGGCAAAGTTTGGGGCTGACGCGCGTGATTCTGTCGCGCGAATTATCATTGGATGAGATTGAAGAAATCCGTCAGCTTTGCCCTGACATGGAGCTGGAAGTGTTTGTGCATGGCGCCTTGTGCATCGCCTATTCCGGCCGCTGTTTGCTTTCTGGTTATTTTAATCATCGTGACCCCAACCAGGGCACATGTACTAATAGCTGCCGCTGGGATTACAAAGTGCACGATGCCGCAGAAGATGCTGCAGGTGTGATTCGCCTCAACGAATTTGATTTTAAGGCGGAGATGGAAAAATCCAGCCTATCGGGATGCGGTAGCCTCCCGCGCCATCCTTTGGCGGATAATGTGTATCTGATTGAAGAGAAGGGGCGGCCAGGCGAATTGTTGCCGATTATGGAAGACGAGCACGGTACTTACATCATGAACAGCAAGGATCTGCGCGCGATTGAGCACGTGGAGCGCTTGATTAAAATGGGTGTGGATTCATTGAAAATTGAAGGGCGCACCAAATCACGTTATTACGTTGCGCGCACTTGCCAGAATTACCGTAAAGCCATTGATGATGCGCTCGCTGGCCATCCATTTGACTGGAGTTTGTTAAGCGATTTGGAAAACCTCGCCAATCGTGGCTATACCGATGGTTTTTATCAGCGTCATCATACGGCTGAGCATCAAAATTACAAACAAGGCTATTCAAGCTCTAACCGTAGCCAGTATGTGGGCGATGTAGTGGCCTATGATGCGGAAAAAGGCTTGGCCGATATCGAAGCACGTAACAAGTTTGCAGTGGGCGATCGCCTGCAAGTGATACATCCGGCAGGCAATCGTGAGTTAGTTGTTGAAAAAATGTTCAACAAAAAAGGCGAGCATATCCAGGAGGCTTCCGGCAGCGGTTATTTTGTACGCCTGCCAATTGCCGCAAATGATTTAAGCAATGCGATGGTGGCCAAGTACCTTTAAGGCAACCGGAATCTATTGCCCACGAATATAGTTTTCTAGCTGTTTGATTAAATATTGCTGGTGGGTAATCGTTTCCTTGACCAAATCGCCCAGGGAAAGCATGCCGAGCACTTTGTCACCATCCATTATTGGCAAATGGCGAATGCGTTTTTCGCTCATTAAACTCATGGCCGCGTCTACCAAATCATCTGGTTTGCCTGTAATCAGTTTAGATGACATGACTTCGTGTACTTGCGTGGTCTTGGATGAACGGCCTTGCAGCACAATTTCCCGCGCATAATCGCGCTCCGAAAATATCCCCACCAGTTTGTCACCTTGCATGATGGCCAAAGCACCAATTTTATATTCAGCAAGAATAACAAGCGCATCAAACACAGGCCGGTCGGGAGCAATGGAGATAAGCTCTTTATGTTTTTTTTCGTTTAAGATTTGTTGTAATGTTTTCATGATTCTCCCCACCCCTTAAGCTTAATAAAAATATACATCTTATAATGGCTATACCAACATTCTAAATCAACTTTTGAAGTTCGGACCATGCAAAAAAATATTGTCATGAAAGCTTTTGCTGCACTTTTTATACTTACCTTGATTTGGGGCTATAACTGGGTAGTAATGAAGCTGGCCGTGCAGTATGCCAGTCCGTTCCAGTTTGCCGCGCTGCGCACATTTTTAGGTGCAATTATGTTGTTTATTGTGCTGTTTCTTATGAAAAGACCGCTGGCATTAAAGGAGTTTCCTACTATGCTTGCGCTTGGTTTGCTGCAAACTTGCGGTTTTACGGGGTTGCTGATTTGGGCGTTGGTGGAGGGCGGCGCGGGTAAAACAGCCGTGCTGTCTTATACCATGCCGTTCTGGGTGATGTTGTTTGCATGGCCTATGCTGGGTGAAAAAGTGCAGGGCTGGCAATGGCTGGCGGTTGCGTTTGCATTGTTTGGCATTGTGCTGATATTCGATCCTCTGCATATCAAATCTGACGCCTTTAGTATGCTTCTGGCGTTGTTTTCCGGAATTTCATGGGCAATCTCTGCAATAGTTTCCAAGAAGCTGCATCAGCGTGCGCCGCATCTGGATTTGCTCAACATCACGGCGTGGCCTACGCTGCTGGGGTCTCTCCCCATTATTTTTATCGCGCTCATCGCGCCTGCGCCGCCGATTCAATGGACAAATACGTTATTTCCGCCTGGATACAGCTGGGTGAACGGCCGGGTAATGTTGAGCTTGCCGGCATGCTGTTTGTTGCATTGGCACTGGTGATTATTTCGCTGGTCACCATGAAAAAACATGCGCCGGTCGACCCCGCGATGGGACAGGAATAGACGTGGTAAAATCAAACTTCAAATTTTTAGGATTAAGGGTTAAGCAGCATGGCTGGTCATAGTAAATGGGCAAATATTCAACACCGCAAAGGCAGACAGGATGCCAAGCGTGGCAAGATTTTCACTAAACTGATTAAAGAGATTACGGTGGCAGCCCGTCTGGGCGGCGGCGATCCTGCTATGAATCCGCGTTTGCGTGCGGCAGTGGCTGAGGCTAAAGAAGAAAACATGCCGTCGGATAATATCACCCGTGCCATTAAAAAAGGCACCGGCGAACTGGAAGGCGTGAACTACGAGGAAATTCGCTACGAAGGTTATGGCATCAATGGCGCGGCAATTATTATCGATTGCCTGACGGATAACAAGCAGCGTGCGGTGGCCGATGTGCGGCATGCGCTCACTAAATTTGGCGGAAATCTGGGCACCGATGGCTGTGTTGCGTTTATGTTCAAGCATTGCGGCAGTCTGGTGTATGAGCCTGGCACGAGCGAGGATCAGGTGATGGAAGCCGCGCTGGAAGCGGGCGCAGAAGATATTGTGACGGACGAAGATGGCAGTATAGAAGTGATTACAGCGCCGAATGATTTTTTGACTGTGAAAGAAGCGATGGAAGCGGCTGGCCTTAAAGCGGTGGTGGCCGAAGTTACCATGAAACCGTTGAACGAGGTGGAATTTACAGGTGACGATGCGGTAAAAATGCAGAAAATCCTCGATGCGCTGGAAGATTTGGATGACGTGCAGGATGTTTACACCACAGCATTGATAGAGGACTAGTGAGCGAAATTAGAATCCTTGGCATCGATCCCGGCCTGCGCATAACGGGTTTTGGTGTCATTGAAAAAATAGGTGAAAAAATCACTTATATTGCTAGCGGCACGATTAAAACTGCTTCAGCAAAAAAAAATAAAAATGCAGATGAGGATGATAGAGAAGAGTTGCCCGCGCGGCTGAAAGTGATATTGGATGGTCTGTTTGAGGTGATTGATACTTATCAGCCCAATCAGGTCGCAGTAGAAAAAGTGTTTGTGAATGTGAATCCGCAATCAACGCTGTTGCTGGGGCAGGCACGCGGCGCGGCAATCAGCGCGGCGGTGATTCGCAATCTAACCGTGGCAGAATACACCGCGCTGCAGGTGAAGCAGGCGGTGGTGGGTAACGGCCATGCCCAAAAAGAACAGGTGCAGGAGATGGTCAAACGCTTGCTTAATTTACCTGCTGCACCCAAATCAGATTCAGCCGATGCCTTGGCTTGCGCTATTTGCCATGCGCATGGCGGGCAGGGCTTGGGCAAGCTGGCAACGGCAGGGTTTCGCGTAAAGAATGGGCGCCTTGTCGGATGAGTAAGCCTGCAATCGAGCCCGCGCCGGCAAGTTTTTCTAATCCGTTTGTTCGCTATTTTGCCGCTACCCGCCCCGCATTTTTAATGGCAACTTTAGCGGCCTGTTTGTTAGGGCAGGCAGGCGCAATCTATTCCGGCATTCAAATCCAGCCGGTAGCCGCAGTGCTGACCGTGTTGCTGGCTTTACTGGTACACGCGGGCGTGAATGTGCTGAACGATTATTTCGACGCGCTCAGTGGCACTGATGCGATCAATACCGAACGCTTGTATCCATTTACTGGCGGCAGTCGCTTCATTCAGAACGGGGTGCTGACGCCAAAACATACGGCGTATTTCGGCTACCTGTTAATGGGCGCTGCTATGCTTGGCGGACTGTGGCTGTCACGGCAGGCCGGGGCTGGCTTATTGGTCATAGGCGCTGTCGGCACACTCATTGGCTGGGCGTACTCTGCGGCTCCGTTGCGCCTGAATGGTCGAGGTTTGGGCGAGCTGTGCGTGCTGGCGGGTTTTCTTGGTATTGTGGTGGGTGCAGATTATGTACAGCGAAAGACGTTTTCGTTACAGCCGCTAGTTGTTGGCATGCCCTATGCGTTGCTGGTGACTAACCTGCTTTATATCAACCAATTTCCTGACCGAAAGGCAGATGCGGTGGCAGGCAAGCATCATCTGGTAGTAAGGCTGCCGCTGCATAAAGCTGTATGGGTTTATCCTATTCTGGCCGGGCTTGCATTTGCCTGGCTGCTATTCGCGACCACAACCGGGAAGCTGCCCATGCCGGCAATGTTATCCGCGCTGCCGTTGTTGTTTTCTGCTCGGGCTTCCTGGTTGCTGAAACGTTTTGCAGCAAAACCGGCACATCTGCGCCCTGCTATTCAGCTAACACTTGCAGCCATGCTGAGTCATGCGTTACTGTTGTCAATTATCATGTTTTGGAAGACGCCATGATTGGACGCCTGAGTGGGATTCTGCTGGAAAAGACGCCGCCATTGGTTTTAATCGATTGCAATGGCGTGGGCTATGAGGTTGAGGTGCCCATGAGTACGTTTTACAACTTGCCGGAGCTTGGTGCGAAAGTGAGTTTGCTGACGCATTTTGTCGTGCGCGAAGACGCGCAGCTGCTGTATGGTTTTGGTTCGGAGCAGGAAAAACATACATTTCGGCAGCTGCTTAAAGTCAACGGCATCGGTGCAAAATCCGCGCTTTCTATTTTAAGCGGCGTAAGTATTGAAGAGCTTGTGCAGGCAGTGAGTATGCAGGAAGTTGGTATGCTTACACGTATTCCTGGCATCGGTAAAAAAACGGCAGAGCGCTTATTGCTGGAGCTAAAAGATAAATTCGGTGCGGCAGGCGCTGCGTCTGTGGGCAATCAGCCAAAATCCGCTAAGCACGATGTACTCAACGCCTTGATCGCATTGGGTTACAATGAGCGTGAAGCATTGCAGGCTGTTAAACAACTGCCGGCAGATGCAAGCGTCACAGACGGCATTAAACAGGCGCTTAAATTGCTCTCAAAATAACCACCAGTTGAGTTAAAAAGGTTGCATATGAAACACATTTACTTGGCTTTAGTGATGCAATTTTTGTTAGTGGCATGCGGACAGCAAACGCCAGAAACCGCTCCAGCGCCAGCGTCAGTTTCTATGGGGCGCGCCATGCCGAAAATGATGGCTGACGCGTCTGGCGGCGCTGAACAGAGCTTAACTGAGATTTCCGAGCCGGCGGTAATTACGCATCCGGAAAGAAAATACATCGCATTACGCCATCATCTGCAAATTGAAACCCCGGCCAAAAAAATGCAGGCGGCTTTTGATGCGGCGGTAAGACACTGCGAGGCGCTGAATTGCCAGTTACTGAGTGCCTATTTCAATAAGGAAACGCCCTACAGCCCGCCATCGGCGTCCTTAAGTGCGCGGATTCCGCCGAGAAATGTGGAGATATTTTTAACCGGTCTTGCAAAAAGTGGCGAGGTTTTACAGCACGGTCGCGATAGCGAGGATAAGACCAACCAGGTAGTGGATACTGATGCGCGCATTAAAAACCTGACCGAGCTGCGCGACCGGTTGCGCTTGATGCTGACCGATAAAACTGCCAAATTCAAGGATATTATTGAAGTGGAGCGCGAGCTGGCTAACACGCAAAGCCAACTCGACAGTATGATGAGCATGCGCAAGATACTATCCCAGGAAACTGACCTGGTAGCCGTGAATATTGATTTCACCGCCGCGCAAGGCATCACCGAACAAGGCTTTTTTGCGCCGGTGGCACGCGCGCTTAAAGATGCAGGCCGGGTGATGATGGAAAGCCTTGCTGCAGTCATTACTTTTGTCATGAGTGCGATTCCGTGGCTGCTGATTGGTATACCAGTTATATGGCTGGTGCACCGGTATTGGACAAAAATCAGAGCTAAACTGATGTGATTCTGGGAATATGTAAATTAAGTATAATTCTTGATAGTAATGGTTAATTTCAGACATCCTGCATTGCTTATATGGCTATTGTCCGCTAATAGCCAACTCGCTATTGGCGCAGAATCCAATACAGAGGTTGCGAGCGAAAAAGAAATCTGGCCTCAGGTTATTGCGACACAAAGTCTAACTGAAGACGACTATCTTGGCGAAGTGCCGAAAGTGCTTACTGTATCCAGGTTGTCGCAATCACCAGCGGATGCAGCTTCTGCCGTTACGGTTATTAACCGCGAAACTATTCGCGCTTCAGGCATTGTCGATTTACCGGAGATTTTTCGCCTGGTGCCAGGTTTTTATGTAGGTACCAATGCCGGCTATGTGTATAACACCAACCACACGGTGAGCTATCATGGCATGACGACCGCTTATTCCGGCGCAATGCAGGTGATGATTAATGGTCGCTCGGTATACAGCCCTTTGTTCGGCGGCGTCAACTGGAGCGAGTTGCCGCTGGCCATTGCCGATATTGAGCGTATTGAAATCACCCGCGGCCCTAACGCCGCCAGCTATGGCGCCAACTCATTTTTTGGCGTGATCAATATCATCACGCAGAATCCATCGGATCTGGCTGGCTCCAGCTTCATTGCCACGCATGGCGAAGAGCGAAACGAAGTGTTTTACCGCAATGCGGGCAAGTTGAACAATCTGAACTACCGGGTCACTGCGGGGTATCGCCAGGACCGGGGGCTGGATAATCGCAATGATTTCAAGCGCACGCGAATGCTGAATGCGCAGGCAGATTATCAGGTGAACGTAAAAAACGGCCTGGAGTTTGAGTTCGGTCTGGCGGATGGCGCGCGTGGTGAAGGTAACATTAATGAAGATAACATCGTGTTTCTGCCGCGCACCAAGCAAATCGACAACCATTACGCGTTGATACGCTGGCGCCATAATGTGAGCGATACCAGCGATTTTTCATTGCAGGCTTATCACAGTTACGACCGCTCGGATGACGAAACGACATCAATAAACCTGCGCCCCCTGCTTCCGCCTCCATTGGGATTATTATTGGCAAATGATAATTTGCACATTAAAAATGAAGTTATCCAGAAGCGTACCGACATTGAAGCGCAACATACGTTTTCCGTAGGCAATAATATCCGCGCGGTCTGGGGCGGCAGTGTCAGGCAAGACAGCATGTATGCGCCTTATTACCTGGCTTCAAATAAAACAGATTACTTTGATTTGCAGCGCCTGTTCGGCCATGTGGAGTGGCGGCCATCTGAAAAGCTGACTTTTAATACAGGCGCCATGGTGGAGCATAACGATTTTACTGGCACGGATATTTCACCGCGTGCCAGCATCAACTTTAAGCTGAGTCCGAACCATACGTTCAGGCTTGGCATCTCATCTGCTTTGCGCACACCAAATTATCTGGAAGAGAAATTTCAGGATAGACTTGTAATTCCGACAACGCTAGCTAGTCCTAATGCGTTAATTGTTCAATTCAGGGCGAATAAGGGCAATGTTAATCCGGAGCAGATTATTTCGCGCGAGTTAGGATATATGGGAAAAATCGGCCGCTTGCAGCTGGATGCGCGATTGTTCAGCGACCGCATCGATGATGTGATTCGCTTTAGACCGCGTACTGATTTTACGGCTCCAGCGAATACGTTTTTATTAAATTCACTGGTAGATGTTGACATTAACTCCGCGACAAATGCTGGAAGTGCCGCGGTAGAAGGGTTTGAATGGCAAGCGAATTGGCAGCTTGCCAACAATACCAAGCTTCTGTTGAATCATGCGTATGTCCATATTCGTGAAACACAGGATGGACTAAAGCGTAACTTTATAAATTCCATGCCCCGCAATACAATCAGCGCTTTGGTTACGCACCGGTTTAACAAGAACTGGGATGCAAGTGTTGCTTATTATCAAACCAGCGAAACTACCCTTTTGGGTGATGGCGATCCGGTGGATTTAATAAGAAAATGCGATGTCAGACTGGCACGCAAGTTTAACAGTGGAAACTGGAATGGCGAAGTTTCTGCAGTGGTTGAAAATCTGTTTAATAATCACTATCAGGAATTCGCCGATTACAACACGCTGGAGAGGCGAGCCCGCGTGAATTTAAGGCTGGATTTTTAGAGAATTTCTTATCAAGTATTTTAAATGTTGGCTGGAAAAAAAGAAGTAGCATATTTTGTTGAGTAGTCCATATAAAAATAAACGGGTTGTAAAGGTATTGGCGCTGTTAGCGTTAATCTCAGGTTTTGTGCCTTTTCTGGCACAAGCCTACACCGGCGTTACCGTTGTGGTAAGCGCTGAAACGCCCGTGAACGCCGAGTTTGTAGAAAGCTTTAAAGAGGCGCTAGCCAGCGGTAAGAATGGTAGCCTGCGCGTTAAAGTGATTGATCTGCAAGAAGTGGAAAAACTGGTGGTGGCGGAAAATAGCGAACTGGTTGTTGCTTTGGGCGTGAAGGCGCTTGAGGCTGCCAGTAAATTAAAGCACACGACGCCGGTGTTGGGTGTGTTTACGCCGCTGCCGACGTATAACAGTCTGCTGGTGTCCAGCAAGCGTGTTTTGGGTAACTTTAGCGCGATTGTGCTTGATCAGCCTTACAGGCGGCGCATGGCGCTCGTAAAAACGGTTCTGCCCGATGTCAAAAACCTGGGCATCCTGCTGGGACCCACTTCATCACAAGACAGCGAGCTTTTAAAAGACATCGGTGAAAAAAATACACTTAACATTTTGCAGGAAAATGTTACTCAGGAAGCAGAGTTGATTCCAAAACTGAAAAAACTGCTGGACTCAACGGATGCATTAATGGCGATTCCTGATCCGCTTGTGTATAGCCGTGAAACTGCACAACCCATTCTGTTGACCAGTTACCGGCATCAAAAGCCTGTATTTGGTTATTCTCAGTCGTATGTGCGTTCCGGTGCACTGGCTGGCGTGTATAGCAGCACCAAGCAACTAGCGCAGCAGGCTGCAGAAATCGCAGTTAAATCGCAGCAGGCACCCAGTCTTTTGCCGCCGCCACAAACACCTAAGTACTTTTCGGTGATAGTCAATTATCAAGTGGCCCGCTCGCTCAATATTCTGCTGGAAGATGAAGATACGATTTATAAAAAAATGCTTGAGCTAGAAACTGCACAATGAAAAACCTGGGCATCAAATCAAGAGTCATATTTTTGGGAACGATTCCCGCATTGCTGTTTGCCATGATTTTAGCAGGCTATGCCATTTCCAATGTGTTCGGCGTGTTGAACCAATCGCTGCGAGACCGGGGAAGGATCATTGCTGAGCAACTGGCGCCTGCAGCCGAATATGGCGTGATCTCAGGCAATACCCAGATTTTGCAAAGACTGGCCCAGCAGGCGCTTTCAAGCGAGCAGGATTTGAGATCGGTGTTGATTATAGACAGCAACGACCGTGTGCTGGCACTGAGCGGGCGGGAGCTGCCCCAGGCCTTAATGGCAGAATTGAAAAAAGAAAACATTCAAGAATATAAACTGAAGGGCGGCATGATTTTTATATCGCCCATATACCGGAGTCTGGTAGAAGTTGATGACTTTAGCAGCCTGCGTGAAAATGATAAGACGTTTAAGAGGGAAAATTCCCAGCTGGAAATCGGTCGTGTGTATGTGGATCTGAGCAACCAGACCTTGCGTAGTCTCAGGCAGGATCTAATTACAAAAATGCTGTTGATAGGCTTGTTCGGCCTGGGGTTGAGTGCCTTGATCGCCTGGTGGATAGGCCGGAATATCACCAAACCGATACAGGAGATCGCTTTTGCGGTGAATAAAGTCGGGGAGGGTATTTTTGCGCACACCATCACTGAAAATTCAAGCGGGGAGTTAAAAACCTTGCAAAGAGGCTTTAATTCAATGTCCAGCAGCCTGAAACAGGCGTATGAGGTGATGCAGGATAAAATTAATGATGCCACTTCCATGCTGCGTCACCAGGCACAGCACGATGATTTGACAGGCCTGATCAACCGGCGCGAGTTTGAGATCAGGCTTGAGCGCAGCTTGAAAAGTGTGCATGAAAATGGCGCGCAGCATGTGTTTTGCTATCTCGATCTGGACCAGTTCAAGCTGGTCAATGATACATGCGGCCACTCAGCGGGTGACGAATTACTTAGACAGGTTAGCGTGCTGCTGGCTAACAGGATGCGCGAAAGGGACACGCTGGCGCGTCTGGGTGGCGATGAGTTTGGGTTGCTGCTTGAAAACTGCAGCTTGGCCGATGCCAACCAGATCACCAACACATTGCTTAAACTGGTGCATGATTACCGCTTTATTTACGAAGAGAAAATTTTTAATATCGGCGTCAGTATCGGCCTGGTAGTGATTAACTCCAGCTTTGATAACGTCAGTGATATTATTCATGCGGCTGATATGGCTTGCTACTCAGCCAAACAAGCAGGGCGCAATCAAAGCTTTTTGTTCAGTGCGGGCGACGTTGAGGTGAAGCAGCGCCGGATTGCCGTGGAGGCGATTTCAGACATCACGGACGAAATTGATGATGAGCAGTTTATGCTGTACTGCCAGCCCATAGTGCCGCTTTCGTCCAGCGTTCCACAACAGCATCATTTTGAGATTCTGATTCGAAAAATCAATCTTGAGGGCAACATCATGTTGCCCACCGCATTTATACCTTCAGCCGAGCGTTATCTGCTCATGCCGAATATTGATAGATGGGTCATTAGAAATACGTTCGCAACTTATCGCGAGCTGCTTAATAGGAGCAATGAAAGATGCAATTATGTATTCTCAATCAATTTATCGGGAACTTCGCTTGGCGATAAAAGTTTGCTCGACTACATTCGAGAACAATTTGTCATATACTCACCGAAACAGCAGCCATCGTTAATTTGAAAAACACCATTAATTTGTTTGGCGCATTAAGAAAGTTAGGTTGCAGTTTTGCGCTGGATGACTTTGGCAGCGGCATGTCCTCATTTATGTATTTGAAGAATTTTGAAGTGGATTTTCTTAAAATTGATGGCTCATTCGTAAAAGATATGCATACCAATAAAATAGACCATGCCATGGTGCGCTCAATCCATAGCGTGGCGGAGGCCATGAACATTAAAACCGTGGCGGAATTTGTTGAAAATGAAGCCATATTAAAAGAATTGAAAAATATTGGCGTACACTATGGGCAGGGAATGTATTTGGGCTCTCCATTGCCAATCAAAAAACTGATTGAGAACTTGTCGGCATAATTGCTTTAAAATAGCTTCATAAAACATGATAGAAACAGACCGCCTCATCGCCCCCATCGCAGAAAGCCCTCAGGAAGAGGCTATTGAGCGTGCGCTGCGCCCGAAAGTGCTGGATGAGTATGTCGGGCAAGAAAAAGCCAGAAGTCAGCTGGAAATCTTTATTCATGCCGCGCGCGGCCGTAATGAGGCGCTGGACCATGTACTTTTGTTTGGGCCGCCCGGGCTGGGTAAGACAACGCTGGCGCATATCATTGCCCGCGAAATGGGCGTGAATCTGCGCCAGACTTCAGGTCCGGTACTGGAGCGGGCAGGCGATCTGGCAGCCTTACTCACTAATTTAGAACCCAACGATGTGTTGTTTATCGATGAAATTCACCGCCTTTCGCCCGTGGTGGAAGAGATTCTGTATCCGGCGATGGAAGATTACCGCCTTGATATCATGATTGGCGAAGGGCCGGCCGCTAGATCGGTCAGGCTGGATTTGCCGCCATTTACCTTGATAGGCGCCACCACGCGGGCTGGCATGCTTACTAACCCCCTGCGCGACCGTTTTGGCATTGTGTCGCGGCTGGAGTTTTATACGACGGAAGAACTGGGACGCATCGTGCATCGCAGTGCCGGCTTGCTGGAGGTGGAAATGACTGAGTCAGGCGCCTTGGAAATCGCCAAGCGTTCACGCGGAACGCCGCGCATTTCCAATCGCTTGCTGCGTCGCGTGCGTGATTACGCGCAGGTCAAAAGTGATGGTGTGGTGAGTTCCGAGATTGCTGATGCAGCGCTTAAAATGCTGGATGTGGATAATCTTGGATTCGATGTGATGGACAGGAAATTACTGCAGGCGGTGCTGGAAAAATTCGGCGGCGGGCCGGTTGGCCTGGATAATCTGGCGGCGGCGATCGGTGAAGAGCGTGATACGATTGAAGACGTGCTGGAGCCCTACCTGATTCAGCAAGGCTACCTGATGCGCACGCCGCGCGGGCGCGTGGCGACCAGCCTGGCGTATCAGCACTTTGGTCTGCAAGCGCCAAAAACATTAGCTGCAGGTGAGCTTTGGCAGCAGTAAAGCATTTCGAGTGGCAGGTGCGCGTCTATTATGAAGACACCGATGCTGGCGGCGTGGTGTATCACAGCAACTATCTTAACTTTATGGAGCGCGCGCGTACCGAGTGGTTGCGCCAGATGGGGTTTGAGCAAACCTATCTTAGGGATGTGCTTAATATTGTTTTTGTGGTGCACAGCATGCAGATTGCGTTTAAAAAACCTGCCAGATTTAATGATTTATTGACCATTACCAGCAATTTGGCCAAAACTGGCCGTGGCAGTTTTGAATTTTTTCAAAAAATTACAATCAACCAACAAATATTAGTCGAGGCACAGGTAAAGGTGGCTTGTGTGGACGCAATGAGTTTTAAGCCTGCGGGAATTCCTGAACAAATCAGATTGAAAATGGAGTAAATATGACGGTAGCCAATGATATGTCTTTATTCACGCTCATCTCTGGCGCAAGCTTGCCAGTGCAACTGGTGATGTTTATATTGCTCATCACATCGCTATTTTCGTGGTGGTATATTTTTATTAAAGTGGCCACGATCAAGCGCGCTGAAGCAGAATCTGAGAACTTTGAAAATGCGTTCTGGACCGGGGGCGACTTAAATAAGCTATACGAGGGCGTCACCGCCGGCCGCCGCAAGCCGCAGGGCATGGCGAGTATATTTGAGGCGGGTTTTAAGGAATTTATCCGTCATAAACAACAAGCCAAAATGGAAATCAGTGACGTGATGGAAGGCTCCCGCCGCGCCATGCGGGCCGCATACAACCGTGAACTGGATGATCTGGATGCACACTTGCCCTTCTTGGCATCCGTAGGCTCGGTAAGCCCGTATATAGGTCTGTTTGGCACGGTGTGGGGCATTATGAACGCGTTCAGGGGCTTATCTAACGTGGCGCAAGCTACGCTGAGCCAAGTCGCGCCTGGTATTGCCGAGGCGCTTGTGGCAACGGCAATCGGCTTGTTTGCGGCGATTCCCGCCGTGATTGCCTATAACCGCTTTGCTTCGAGTGTGGATAGGCTCTCGGTGCGTTACGAGAGCTTTATGGAAGAGTTTACCAATATTCTCCAAAGAAAATCCTAAGGGAGTCATGCGTTGAGCAGAACCCGCAAACGCCGCATGATGAACCAGATTAACGTCGTTCCATATATCGACGTGACGTTGGTGCTGCTGGTGATTTTTATGGTAACCGCGCCGATGACCAATCCTGGCGTGGTTGAGCTGCCCAAGGTTGGTCAGGCGCTTAAGCAGACGGGCGCGCCCATCATAGTGACAGTGAGAAAAGACGGCATGGCTGAAATAGAGGGCAAAAAACTGCCTCGGGATCAGTTGCTGTTTGAGATTAAAAATCAGCTGAAAAAAGCACCGCGCGCGGTGGTGGTGGCGGCGGATGAAAAAACCCAGTACGGCAAAGTGATCGAAGTGATGGATTTGCTCAAGCAAGCTAAAGTGGACAAAGTTGGCTTGCTATTCAAACCTGCTCCGTAAGCTAAAGTAATCACAAAGCATGATTAGAAAGCACGAAAATTCAGATTCATGGAAAGCAGGCATTTATGCCATCGCAGTCCATCTGGCCCTGCTGGCGGGCATGCTGATTTCATTTAACTGGAAAGCGGCGCATCCTGTGCTGAATGTGACAGAGGTTGAGTTGTGGGATAAATTGCCAAGCCCTAAACCGGTGATTAAAGAAGAGCCGAAGCCTGAGCCCAAGCCGGAAATCAAGGAAGAGCCGAAGCCTGAGCCTAAACCGGTAGTAGAAGAAAAACCAAAACCGGACGAGCCCAAAGTGGATATCGAGCTTGAGAAAAAGAAAAAAGAACTGGAACAAAAAGAGAAATTGCTTGAAGAGAAACGCAGAAAAGAAGAGGCGTTAGAAAAACTGAAGCAGGAAGCGCGCCAAGACGAGCTGCGCGAGAAAAAAGCGGCTGAGCAAGTCAAACGTGACGAGGCATTGCGCAAGTTAAAAGAAGACATGCTGAACGAAAGTGGTGCTGACGAAGCAAAGGCCGCGAGTGCCGCTAATGCCAGCACCATCAAAGAATACACCGAGAAAATTAAGACAAAAATTCGTGGCAATGTAAATAAGACGCTTTGCGGCGACGGCAATCCGGAGTTAAGGTTTGAGATTAACTTATATCCTACTGGCGAATTAAATGGCAACCCAAAAATTACTAAGTCAAGCGGAAACTCGACTTGCGACGAAGCCGTAGAGCGTGCCATTATTGCCTCTTCTACTGCCTCTTCGCCATTGCCATTGCCGGCTGACCCAAATTTGAAATCGCAATTTAGAAACTTGAAATTAAAATTCCGGCCTAATGATTAGCTCTTTTTAGGATGTTACCAAAGCGTAAAAGTTGTAATTAAAATGTAAATCGTGTGGTATCACGGTATGTTTGCAGTAGAATTTAACTGAACTTTTTAGAAAATAAGATACTAACTGGCTTATGAAAATAATTTGTTGGACATTTTTGTGTGCGATTTTTTTGAGCACACCCATCGCAAACGCTGCACTGGAAATTGAAATCAGCGGCGGCGGCGCGCAGCAGATTCCCATCGCAGTGGTGCCTTTTGGCGGAGCCGCCAACACCAAAGAAAATATCGGCGAGATTATCGCGGCAGACTTGCATCGAAGCGGCTTGTTCCGCATCTTGGAAACACGCGGCATGGCCAATCTGCCAACATCGCCCAGCCAGATTAAATATGCGGAATGGGTAGCATTGCAAGCGCAGGCAGTCACTGTGGGCAATGTGGAGAGTGTTGCGGGCGGCCGTTTCAAAGTGTCGTTTCATTTGATGGACGCACTCAAGCAGACACAACTGGCCGGCATGGATTATCAGATCGCGCCCAGCCAGATGCGTGCGACCGCACATAAAATCGCCGATATTATTTACCAGAAATTAACCGGCCAGTCAGGCATATTTGCGAGCCGCATTGCCTACATCACCAAGACTGGCAAGCGCTATGCCTTACAGGTGGCGGATGCTGATGGCTTTAATCCGCAGACCGTAGTTTCCTCAAACGAGCCTTTGATTTCACCCAGCTGGTCGCCCGATGGCACCAAGCTGGCGTATGTTTCGTTTGAAAAGAAAAAACCGATTGTTTTTGTGCAGTCGCTGACAAGCGGCAATCGAGTCATACTGGCCAACTATAAGGGCAATAACAGTGCGCCGGCTTGGTCGCCGGATGGCAGCAAGCTGGCGATCGTGCTCACCTACGGCGCAAACTCGCAGATTTATACTGTAGATAGCGATGGCGGCGGCCTGAAACAAATCACTAAAAGCAACGCCATTGATACCGAGCCGGCATTCTCGCCGGATGGCAACTGGATTTATTTCAGCTCTGACCGCGGCGGCAAGCCGCAAATTTATAAAGTGCCGGCTGATGGCGGCAGTCCAAGCCGCGTAACGTTTGAAGGCGGCTATAATGTTTCGCCACGTTTTTCGCCGGATGGCAAAAGTTTAGCGTATATTCGCAACGATGGCGGCAAATTCAGAGTAGCATTGCAGGATTTGGCCAGCGGCCAGGTACAATTGCTCAGCGAAGGTTCGCAGGATGAATCGCCCAGCTTTGCACCGAATGGCCGTGTAATTTTATACGCAACCAAGGTACGCGGGCGTGGCACATTGGCTGCAGTATCAAGTGACGGCAAAGTGCGCCAGCGTCTAAATGACTCGTCGGGCGGCGATGTGCGTGAGCCTGCCTGGGGTCCACTTGCCAACTAAGCTGGCAGCTGGAAAAGCAGAACAGATTTAAACTTGTGTGAATCAACCCTTACTGGGGATAATAAAAGGAGAGAAAGATGAAACATTTACCGAATTTAAGTGGGAAACTTATTGCGATTGCAATCGCTTCGATATTCTTGGTGGCCTGTAAAAGTACGCCGATGAAGGATAAACCGGCAGGCGTTGAAGATAAAAGCCCGACAGCTGCAACCAAACCTGCTGACAGCGGCGCGGATACCAGCGGCGTAAAAGAGGTGGTGGTTGACAGCAATGCCAACAATGCAGGCAATAACCCGCTTAAAGATCCAAACAACATTCTCTCGAAACGCAATATCTATTTTGATTTTGATAGCGATGCAGTAAAAGCCGAATACCGCCCGATCATCGAAGCGCATGCCAAGTATCTGTTGGCACACGCTGATGCGAAAATGGTGGTGCAGGGCAATACTGATGAGCGAGGCACGCGCGAGTACAACCTGTCACTGGGTCAACGCCGTTCTGTGGCAGTGAAAAAAGCGCTTAATTTGCTCGGTGTGCAGGATAAGCAAATCGAAACAGTCAGCTATGGCGAAGAAAAAGCTGCAGTGAATTGCGCAGATGAAGATTGCTATCAAAAAAATCGTCGTGCTGATATCGTTTACGAAGGCGACTAATTGATGGTGGCAATAAAAAAACTGGTGTTTGCAGGCTTGAGCCTTTTTGCGCTTGCTTCTTTTACTTCTGCGCACGCCGCGCTGTTTGATGACAAAGAAGCACGCAAAAAGATTCTGGAACTGGAAGCCAAACAACAATCCAATCACGATGCCAGCATGGCGGCGATTGCGGACCTAAAAAAACGCGTCGCCGCGATTGAAGCGGTGGTGCAAGGCCAGGGATTGGCGGACATGTCAAACCAAATCGAGGCTTTGAAGCAGGAAGTGGCCAATCTTAAAGGTGATTTAGAGGTGGCCTCGCACGCGCTCGATACCACGCAGCAGCGTCAAAAAGATTTATATACCGATACCGATACGCGCTTGCGCAAGTTGGAGAGTAGCGCGCCAGCGGCAGTAAATAGTACACCGGCAAACACTCCGCCAGCCAATGTGCCTGCGCAACCACCGGCAGAAGAAAAGGATGTCAAAGCCTTTGCGGATGCGGATAGTTTAAGCAAATCGGCAAAACATAAAGAGGCGTTTGCGGCTTTCGATAGCTTTCTGAAAGAGTACCCCAACAGCAAACTGGCGCCGGATGCGCTCTACGGCATGGGCTATTCGCAATTTGCGCTTAAAAACTACAAATCCTCTATCGCCACGCAGCAGAAAGTGGTTGATTTGCACCCGGCTAGCGCCAAAGTGCCGGATGCCATGTTTAACATGGCCAACAGCCAAATCCAGCTTGGACAGGTGGCTAATGCCAGAAAAACCTTGCGTAGCCTGATCGAGAAGTTTCCCGATGCGGATGTCACTCCAAACGCGAAAAAGCGTTTGAAAGCACTCGAGGCGATTAAGTAAAATATTAATTATTAAACATTTTTCACGGTAAAATAACGCCAACTTCTACAGTTGGCGTTATTTTTTCAAGCGCCTCATTGCAAACTTATGGCTTTAAAAATCTACGAAATTTTCCATTCATTACAAGGTGAAACAAGCCGCATCGGCTTGCCGACCGTGTTTGTGCGCCTGACGGGCTGCCCGATGCGCTGCACCTATTGCGATACCGAATACGCATTCAGCGGCGGCAGCAATATGGAAATTTCGGATATTCTGGCAAAAGTGGCTACATTTGGCACCAAATATGTCACAGTGACAGGCGGCGAGCCGTTGGCGCAAAAAGAATGTCATGCTCTGCTGAAAGCCTTATGTGATGCGGGTTACAGTGTATCGCTCGAAACCGGCGGAGCAATGGATATTGCATCTGTTGATACGCGGGTTTCGGTGATTCTGGATGTTAAGACTCCCGCTTCCGGTGAAGATAAAAATATGCGCTGGGAAAATATCACGCACATTCAGGCCAAAGACGAAATTAAGTTTGTGCTTTGCAACCGTGCTGATTATGATTGGGCAAAAGCTAAACTGGACGAGCTGAAGCTTGCTGAAAAGTGCCCGGTGCTGTTCTCGCCAAGCTATCACGAGCTTGATTCAACCGAGTTGGCAGAATGGGTGCTGCAAGATAAATTACCCGTCAGATTACAATTGCAGCTTCACAAGATTCTTTGGGGTGAAAAGCAAGGCGTATGAAGAAGGCGGTTGTTTTACTTTCAGGCGGACTGGATTCTGCCACCTGCCTGGCCATAGCCAAATCTCAAGGCTATGAGTGCTATTGCTTAAGTCTGGATTATCATCAGCGCCATATTGCCGAGTTGCAGGCGGCCAATAATATCGCACAGAAACTCGGTGCAGCAGCACATAAAACCGCGCAGCTGGATTTAAGTTTATTTGGCGGTTCGGCATTAACGGATAATAAAATTGATGTGCCAGAAAATGCTACAGCGGGGATTCCCGTTACTTACGTGCCTGCGCGCAACACCATTATGCTTTCGCTGGCATTGGCGTGGGCAGAGGTATTGGGCGCGCAAGATATCTTTATTGGCGTCAATGCGCTGGATTATTCAGGCTACCCAGATTGTCGTGGCGAATATGTGCAGGCGTTTCAGCAAATGGCGAATCTGGCCACCAAAAGCGCGGTCGAAGGTCAAAAAATCACTGTGCATGCACCTTTGATTGACATGACAAAAGCACAAATTATTGCTATGGGAACCAAGCTGGGTGTACCTTACAGCGAAACGGTTTCCTGTTATCAGGCTGATGCGCAAGGCGGCGCCTGCGGCAAATGTGATTCATGCCGTTTACGCAGCGAGGGCTTTAGTAAAGCGGGCATACAAGACCCTACGCGCTACGCTTCGTAAAAGTCGGTGAAGTGTCATTTTACTGCTTGCTAAAGCATTCAAAAATAACGTATAATCCGCGCCTTTCTGCAGAAAATTAATTTTTAAGAGAACAAGATTATGGTCGTAATTCGTTTATCTCGTGGCGGTTCTAAAAAGAATCCATTCTATAACGTGGTGGTGGCTGATTCGCGCAATCGTCGTGATGGCCGTTTTATCGAGCGCGTTGGGTTTTACAATCCATCAGCCAAGCTCGCGACAGAGGCTTTGCGTATTGATGAAGCGCGCGTGAGCCATTGGAAAAACAATGGTGCGCAGTTGTCTGACACGGTAACGCGTCTGGTTAAAACGCATGCTAAAGGCCCAGAGGCGATGATCGCCGCTAAGGCTAAAGATGCTGCCAAAGCAGATGCTGCCAAAGCTAAAGCCGCCGCTGCTGAAGCTGCCAAAGTAAAAGCCGCAGCCGACGCTGCCAAAGCTGAAGCCGATGCCAAAGCCGCCGCTGAGGCAGCGCAAGCCGCAGAAGCAGCTAAAGCTGCTGAGGCAGAAGCCGCTGCAGTGGTTGAAGAAGCGCCAGCAGAAACTCCTGCAGAAGAAGCTTAAATTTTTTTCTAGCCTTTACTTTTGAGTAATTTGGCTTCCGGCGATTTGGTGGTTATGGGGCGGATTCTCGCCCCATATGGCGTTTTAGGGTGGCTTAAAATACATCCCGATACCGAAATGCTGGACGGTTTGCTGGATTATAAAACGTGGTGGATTGGCAAGGACGATAATTGGCGTGAGCTCGTTGTGGAATCTGCCAAAATTCATAACGATGTGCTGGTAGTCAAGCTGCAAGGGATAGATGATCGAGATGCGGCCTTTGGCTGCAAGGGCAAGCAGGTGGCGGTTCCCAGGGCATTGTTGCCAAAGCCTGAAGAGAATGAATATTACTGGTCAGATCTAATCGGACTGGACGTCAAAAATCAGCAGAATGTTGATTTTGGCAAAATAACGGATGTGCTTGAAACCGGCGCGAACGATGTGATTGTCGTGAAAAGCGATAAAGCGCATGGGGATAAAGAGCGGCTGATTCCATTTACCGCGCAAGCGATTTTAGACGTAGATCTAGACGCAAAAACGATGCTGGTAGATTGGGACGCAGAATTTTGATGATGGATTTTCAGGTCATTAGCCTGTTTCCTGAAATGTTTGATGCCATTACCAGGTACGGCATCACGGCAAGAGCGCTGGAAAAGAAGATTTATAGTGTGAATGTGATTAATCCGCGCGATTTTACGCAGGATAATCACAAAACGGTGGATGACAGGCCATATGGTGGCGGGCCCGGCATGGTGATGCTGGCCGAGCCGCTGGAAAAGGCGATTAAAGCGGCCAGACAGCAGCAAGGCAACATCAAGTCGCACGTGATTCATTTATCGCCGCGCGGAATGCCGCTTAATCACCAGAAGGTGATGCAGTTAAGCCGGCAGCCGGGCCTGATTTTGCTGGCAAGCCGCTACGAAGGTGTGGATGAGCGATTGCTGGAGTCACTGGTGGATGAGGAAATCTCTATCGGGGATTATGTGTTAAGTGGCGGTGAATTGCCCGCCATGGTGCTGATAGATGCGATTGTGCGGCAGTTACCAGGGAGTTTGGGCGATGCGGATTCTGCGATTGAGGATTCGTTTGTGGATGGATTGCTGGATTGCCCTCACTATACGCGCCCGGAGGAATATGTAGGAATGAAGGTGCCGGAAGTATTGCTTTCTGGTAACCATGCAAGAATTAGAGAATGGCGGTTAAAGCAATCGCTATCGCTAACAAGGGCGAAACGCCCGGATTTATTGGCCGCAAGGTCGTTGACGAAAGAGGAAGCACGGCTGCTTAAACAAATAGAGCAGGAACAAGCATCCTCATAATTAAAAGGAGCACAAAGTGGCAGATATTATTAAAATGTTAGAGCAGGAAGAAATTGCGCGTTTAGGCAAGAAGATTCCTGATTTCGCCCCGGGCGATACCGTCGTGGTAGGCGTAAACGTAGTGGAAGGTACCCGTAAACGTGTGCAGGCATACGAAGGTGTGGTGATTGCAAAACGCAACAAAGGCCTGAACTCATCATTCATCGTGCGTAAAATCTCATCTGGCGAAGGTGTTGAGCGTACATTCCAGACTTACTCACCGCTCATTGCCAGCATCGAGCTGAAACGCCGTGGTGACGTACGCCGTGCAAAACTTTACTACTTGCGTGAGCGTTCAGGTAAATCAGCGCGTATTAAAGAGAAATTAACCGCGCGCGATAAAGAGGTGATGGCGCCGGAAGCTGCTCAAGATTAAGCTTTAAAGCCCAGATTAAAAGCCCCAAAAATTTAATTAAGTTTTGGGGCTTTTTTCTTGCCAATTGCCTTATATAGCCATTAGTTATTTGCATTGCCCTCAAAATTCAAGTTAAATTAGCGCATGAAAACCAAAAATAAACTCCCTCCTCATTATGATGCTGTTATAGCGGCACCGTTTGGCGCAGTAGGTATTTCGGTGCGTGGCGTACAGGTTTCTATTGAGCTATTATCCGAGAACTATGCCCAGAAACCGGCCGAGCATAAAATTGCGGCGAAAGTTGCCAAGCAAATCGAAGCCTATTTCGATAATGCGCGCAACGATTTTAACTTGCCGCTTGTCTACAAAGGCACGCCGTTTCAGCGCCGTGTGTGGCATGCCATTAGCGCGATTCCATGCGGGCGAGTGCTCACTTACGGCGAAGTTGCGGAGCAAATCGGCTCCGGCGCGCGCGCGGTGGCCAACGCCTGCGGAGCCAACAACTTGCCTTTGATTGTGCCTTGCCACCGTGTGGTGGCTAAAGATGGCTTGGGCGGTTTTATGCAGGGCAATAAAGATGGTCCAAGAATTAAAAAATGGCTGCTCAAGCACGAAGGCGTTGTGCTTGAAAAAGGGAAGCAGGCGTGATTGAAGCCATCAATAGCCAACTTGATGCGTTTATCGATCATCTTTGGCTGGAAGATGGCTTGTCTAATAACACACTTGAAAGTTACCGTACCGACTTAAGCCAGTTTGATGTGTGGCTTGTAAAACACAACAGCCAATTGCTTGAAGCCAATCAGGCCGATATTCAGCAATATCTCGCAGTTAAATTCCCGCAAAGCAAGCCGCGCAGCATCAGCCGGCTGATTGCCAGCCTGCGGCGTTTTTACCGCTATGCGCTGCGTGAGAATTTAATCAAAACCGACCCAACGCTGCAAATCGAATCGCCCAAACTCCCGCGCAGTTTACCCAAAAGCCTCAACGAGCAAGAAGTGGAAGATTTGCTCAAAGCGCCAAATATCAATCAACCCATTGGCCTGCGCGATAGAGCTATGCTGGAGCTCTTGTATGCCAGCGGCTTACGCGTGTCAGAGCTGGTTAGTGTAAAGGTGAACGAAGTCAGTACCCAAGATGGCGTGGTGCGCGTTACCGGTAAAGGCAGCAAGACGCGTCTTGTACCAATGGGTGAAGAAGCGGCCGATTGGATCAACAAATACCTGAAAACGGCCAGGCCGGAAATTTTACAGAAACGCCTGTGTGATGCACTTTTTGTAACGGCGCGTGCCGAGGCGATGTCGCGTCAGGCCTTTTGGTATTTAATCAAGCGCTATGCCTTGCAGGCGGGCATTACCAAGCATATGAGCCCGCACGTGCTGCGCCATGCATTTGCTACGCATCTGCTCAATCACGGTGCTGATTTGCGCGTGGTGCAGATGCTGCTTGGGCATGCGGATATTTCCACCACGCAGATTTATACGCATGTGGCGCGGGAGCGGTTGAAGCAGCTGCATAGTGTGCATCATCCGAGAGGCTGAATTAATCTAAAAAGCAATGCTCTGGAAGGTGCATGGATATTGGGCTGCAGGGCGCGTGTTTTTAAGCCGTCATTCCCGCGTAGGGTGTAGCAGGGGTTTCGCACAGCATGCTGTGCGCCTGCGCAACGGCTGGCTTATGCAGAAGCCAGCGCGCACTGCAAGGGGGAATCCATTTTGAATTTAAATCAAAACCGTCGCTCTCGCGCGACTTGCGACCCTATTTCTTTTGCTTAGCCAAAAGAAATAGGGGAAAGAAAAGGCTACCCCGCTGCCGCTTTATCCTTCGGTCTTAGCGCCGCATCTGGGGCGGCTGCGAACTCACTTCGTTCAGACAGTCCTCGCCGCCTACCATCTGCCGCTCAAGCCGAAGGCGCGGCAAGGGTTTGGGGCAGCTGTGGCCTTAGTTAAACTCAAAGATGATTGGCATATGGTCACTTAGTGTAATCCATTCTTCTACAGCGCCAATTGCCAAATGAGTAGATTCCAATAGTCCTGATGAAGCAAAAGCGTAGTCTATGTGATAGGGTTTTTCTAAATTGCGATGAAGGTAAAAGGTTGGTGTGGTTTCCTCGCCTTGCTGAACATTATTAGCGTGGTGGTAGATACTGTGAATATCTATTCTAGCTAAATCGTTTACAACGTCAGAATGATTCCACCATCTATCCCATTTGTCCCAACAGACATTACTATTAAAATCGCCACAAACAATAGATTTTGGTGAGTTTAATTTTGATTGATGTGCTTGGAGATATTTCCAAAGCTGACCTATGTATTGAAATGTAGGAGAGTTGGCCTGTTTTGTCCATACTGCCAAAACGGTAAATTCGTTATTGATAGTAAAAGGAATGAAGAACTGTAGGCCTCCCGATTCCCAATCGAGTGGCTTTAGCGAAATATCATCTTTGGCAAACACGCCCAAACCCGAGTTCTTGTTGTTTCCAATCCAAAGGTGATTTGATGCCCAATTTTTGTATGGCTGGTCCTTACATTTTTCTGGGCTTTCGCACTCTTGAATAACGTAAATATCAGCATTTATATGACTTAACTGCCCAAATTTTTTACGAAGTGCACCATTACAATTCCAAGTTACAATTTTCATATTAAGTTAAGTTTTACTTCGTTCAATCACCACCCCCAACGCCTTCATCCCCGGCAATATCGTAGGTTTGGCGACTTTTATTTTCACGCTTAGCGCGCCAAACTCTTTCAAAATTAATTGGCATACATGCTCGGCTAAGGCTTCCACTAGTTGAAAGCTGTGTTCGGTAAGTGTGTCGCGTATGCGTTTGACTACCGCGCCATAATCAATGGTGTCGGCGATGGCGTCGCTTTTGCCAGCGGGTGCTAAGTCGTAGCCAATTTCAATATCCAGAATAATGGTTTGCGGCGTCATGCGTTCCCACTCGGGTACGCCGAGCTTGGTTTGCACTTTGAGTTCGCTGATAAAAATGGTGTCCATGGCTTTAACAATTATCGTATAAAATAGTATTAAATCATTTTAGAGCATCTTAATATGAATGAGTTAGGTTTTATACCCGTCGCCCTTGTGCCCATGGTTTGGATTGTTGCGGCGTATCTATTGGGGTCGGTTTCGTTCGGTATTTGGGTGAGCAGGCTATATGGCCTGGCTGATCCGCGCACAGTAGGTTCCGGCAACCCTGGCGCCACCAACGTGCTGCGCAGCGGCAGAAAATCTGCCGCGGCACTCACATTGCTGGGCGATGCGCTGAAAGGCTGGTTTCCTGTCTGGTTTGCGTTGCAGTCTAATATGTTGATGTGGGTGGTGGCTGCGGTTGGTTTGGCGGTGTTTTTTGGTCATCTGTACCCTATTTTCCATCGTTTTAAAGGCGGCAAGGGTGTGGCAACTGCGCTGGGTGTGATGCTGGCTGTTTCACTGTGGTTGGGTTTGGCCTGTCTGCTCACTTGGGCAATTGTGTTTGCTATCAGCCGTATTTCTTCGCTATCAGCGATTGTGGCGGCTGCTTTATCACCGCTTTTTGCCACCTGGCTATTGATGCCTTACAAAGATTATGTGCTGATGGTGCTGGTGATGGCCATTATGCTGGTGTGGCGTCACCGAAGCAATATTCAGAAGTTGCTGGCTGGTACGGAGTCAGGTTTCGGCAAGAAATAATGTCATGCTAATCATCGCGCCATTATCGGTGCAAAATTCCAGGCGCGGATAGCTCACTTTACACATTCTGTGCTTTGTCGCCGCGTTCAAGCGCGCACGCAACCTTGTGTTGGCGCCTACTCCGCCTGAAACGATTAAATTATCCAGACCGGTTTCACGTAATGCGCTCATGCATTTTACAGTGAGGATTTCGGTTACGGCTTCTTGAAATTCCCAGGCAATATCCGCCTTTATTTCATCACTAAGCGGCAAGTTGTTATTCACCAAAGTCAGCACCGCCGTTTTTAACCCGCTAAAGCTGAAGTTCAAATCGCCGCTATTCAGCATTGGCCGCGGCAATGTGAAGTGAGCTTTGCCATGCTCTGCATGTTTTGAATCAGCAAGCCCCGCCAATGCAGGGCCTCCAGGGTAGCCCAAACCAAGCAGTTTGGCGGTTTTGTCAAACGCTTCACCTGCCGCATCGTCTAAGGTATCGCCCAGCAAGGTGTATTCACCAATGCCGTCTACGCACATGAGTTGCGAATGTCCGCCAGAAACCAGCAGCGCGACGAATGGAAATTCGGGAGGATTTTCTTCCAGTAACGGCGCGAGCAAATGGCCTTCTAAATGGTGCACTGCAACGCTTGGCACATTGAGCGCAAAGGCGAGTGATTGCGCGATGCTGGTGCCTACCAGTAGCGCGCCGGCCAGCCCAGGGCCTTGTGTGTAGGCAATGCCATCGATATCTTTAAGCGTTTTGCTGGCATTTTTCAGCACGATTTCAGTCAGTGGCAAGGCGCGCCGAATATGGTCGCGCGAGGCGAGTTCCGGTACCACGCCGCCGTATTCTGCGTGCATCTCGACTTGCGAGTGCAGTGCATGCGCCAGCAAGCCTCGTTCTGTATCGTAAAGTGCGACACCTGTTTCGTCGCAAGAAGATTCAAACCCCAAAACCAGCATCTGATTAAAACCTTAAGGCACTTTTAAGCACAAAAACGTAAAAGTGATTGAAAAAAAAGGATTATACGATTAAAATGGCGGACTTTTCTCAAGTTTGTTGCTTGGGTATCATTTTGATAAGAGAGAACGAATGTCTAGTGTACGTGTAAAAGAGAATGAGCCGTTTGACGTTGCATTGCGCCGTTTTAAACGCCTGATTGAAAAAACTGGTTTGTTGAACGACCTTCGCGCACGCGAGTTTTACGAGAAACCTACATGGGAACGTAAACGTAAAGCGGCTGCTGCGGTTAAACGTCAATATCGCCGTTTACGCAATCAAACGTTGCCTGCAAAACTTTACTAAAAGCCAGTAACATGGCCGATTCCAAGCAAGCGGCAAACGCCGAAACCAAGCCTGATGATGCGTTTTGGGGCGTGGCAGATACTTTTATTGGCCTTGCAAATGAGCAAGCGGTTGAAATTGACCGTGGTGTTGTGAATGCTGGCTTTTTATATGCTTCTGCCAGGTTTAATACGTTTGTAATCGCCTCGCAATGTGGCAATAAACAAGCGTTTGAAGCTGAAAAACAAGCAGCGATTGATTATTTTGTGAATCAATACAGAATAGCCTTGACTGAACATGTGGCTGATTACCAAGCCAATTTCGATACCTACATCTCTAATTAATGGCATCAGCAATAACGCCTGAAGCCAGAAGACTCAAGGCAACATGAGCTTAAAGCAACAAATCTCCGAAGACATGAAAAATGCCATGCGCGCTAAAGATAGCGTGCGTCTTGGCGCGATTCGTCTGCTACAGGCTGCCATCAAGCAGCGCGAGGTGGATGAGCGCATCGATCTTGATGATCCAGCAGTGATCGCCGTAATCGAAAAAATGCTCAAACAGCGCCGTGATTCAATTGCGGCGTATGAATCAGCCAATAGAACCGATTTGGCGGATGTAGAAAAGTTCGAAGTCAGTGTGCTGCAAACCTACCTGCCGCAACAGCTTACCGAAGATGAAATCAAGGCGATTCTGGAGAAAGTGGTAGCCGATAGCGGCGCAGAGGGCGTGAAGGATATGGGCAAAGTCATGGCCGCAATCAAGCCGTTGGTAGCTGGCAAGGCTGATATGGGAAAAATATCAGGATTAATTAAAGCGCGGCTAGGCTAGTTTTTAAAGATGCAAAAAATCTAAGGAGCGCACAGCTCCTTTTTTGTTTTCCGAATTAAGTTAAAATCATCAATTGGCTTTGTAAGCGCAGATAAATTTTGATACCTGAGAGTTTTATCCAAGAGTTACTCAATCGCGTCGACATCGTGGACGTGATAGACAAATCTGTCCCGCTTAAAAAAGCCGGTGCAAACTACTCTGCCTGCTGCCCGTTTCACAATGAAAAATCTCCCAGCTTTACCGTCAGCCCCATCAAGCAGTTCTACCATTGTTTTGGCTGTGGCGCACATGGCACGGCGATTGGTTTTTTGATGGAGTACGCGGGTTTGAGTTTTGTTGAAGCCATTCACGAGCTAGCCAAAAATGTCGGCATGATTGTGCCGCAGGAGGCGCGTGATGTTGAACGGGTGCCGCAAAAGATCGTGCTTGGTTTGCAGGAAGTGTTGCAGCAGGCCGCAAGTTATTACAAAGCCGAGCTTAAAAAATCGCAGCGCGCGATTGATTATCTAAAAGGACGCGGCTTAAGCGGGCAAATCGCGGCCAAGTTCCAAATTGGCTACGCGCCTGCGGGCTGGCAGAATCTGCAAAGCGTTTTTCCGCAATACGAAAGTGACGTATTAAGCACAGCGGGCTTGGTGGTAGAAAATGAGCAAGGCCGCCGTTACGACCGCTTCCGCGACCGCATCATGTTTCCCATTCACGACCAAAAGGGCCAGGTCATTGGCTTTGGTGGGCGCGTGATTAACCCGGAAGATACGCCTAAATATTATAATTCGCCCGAAACGCCGCTGTTTCAAAAAGGGCATGAGTTGTATGGGTTGTTTGTGGCTCGACGTGCCATCCGCGACGCAGGGCGCGTGCTGGTGGTGGAAGGTTATATGGATGTAGTGGCGCTGGCGCAATACGGCATCGAATATGCGGTGGCCGCGCTGGGCACAGCCACCACGCCGTTTCACATTACCAAGCTCATGCGGCAAACCGATGAAATCGTGTTTTGCTTCGATGGCGATAATGCAGGCCGCACGGCAGCCTGGCGTGCGGCAATGAATGCCTTGCCGGCCTTAATAGATGGTTTGAAGCTGCGTTTTTTGTTTTTGCCTAAAGAGCATGACCCGGACAGCTACGTGCGCGAATTTGGCAAGGAAAAATTTGAAGCCGAGATGCAACATGCGATGCCGCTTTCGCAATACATCGTGCAGCATTTGAGTGAGGAAAATCCGCTTAATTCTCAAGAAGATAAAGTGAAGCTGCTGAATGAGGCCGAGCCGATTTTGCGGCAGATCCAGGCACCGCGTTTTGCCTTGCTGCTAAGAAAACGTATTGCCGAATTGGCCGAGGTGACGGATGCGGAGATGCAGAGTTTGCTGAAATTGCCTGCAATCAATAAATCACCAGCCAAAACTACACAGCGTCAGTTACGTGCCCCGTTGTCGCTTAAAAAACGTTTTGTGCTGATGCTGCTGATGCAGCCCGGATTGGCGAAAACAGAGCATTTAAATTTTGTGCAGGGATTTGGCGAGGAGGATGTGTTGCTAAAGGTCGCGTTGAATGCGGCGTTAGCACAGCCACAATCCAGGCCTGCTGCCTTGTTGCATACGATAGCGCCGCAGGTTGACACGAGATTGCTGCATGAAATCCAGCGCGAATTGCATTTGCTGGATGAAAGTTTGGATTTTGCGCTTGAATTTGAAGGTGCGCGTACTCAACTAGTTGAAATGACACAGCAGAAGCAGCATGGCGGCATGTTGGACGCACTGAAGGAAAAACCTTTAAACGCACTGACAGTCGAAGAGCGTGAAATGCTTAAAAATTTAACCGTCAAGAAGATTTGAAATAAAGGGCATGCATAAAATACAATCTGCGCAGCAGGGTGCAGATTGATTAAAAATTAAGCAGGCAGGGATTAAAATCAAGCGCATTTTAAGGTATAATTTAGGGTTTTCCGTAACTGTTAGATTGTTACAGGTATGTGACTCATAGATAGGATCAGGCATGGCCAGACCAAAATCAGACAAAACATTAGAAAAAGAGCGGATTAAGCTCGCAGCAGAGGCGTTACAAGATCCGGCCGCGCTAGCGATAGATGCAGAAGCGCGTCGCACGCGTCTGAAATCGCTCATTATCCTGGGCAAAGAGCGAGGCTATTTAACCTATGCCGAAATCAACGACCATTTGCCGGATGATGTGCAAAACTCCGAACAAATCGACGGCATTATCGGCATGATCAACGACATGGGTATTCAGGTATACGAAGAAGCACCTGATGCCGAAGTATTGTTGATGTCCGATGCTCCGCCCCCAGTGACCGACGAGGATGCTGTAGAAGAAGCCGAAGCGGCACTTGCTACGGTTGATTCAGACTTCGGTCGCACGACCGACCCGGTGCGTATGTACATGCGCGAAATGGGCACGGTCGATCTGCTGACGCGCGAAGGCGAAATCGAAATCGCCAAACGTATTGAAGACGGCCTTAAACACATGGTGCAGGCCATTGCGGCCTGCCCGACTACCATTGCACAACTGTTGGCGATGGTGGAACAGGTAGAGAAAGATGAAATCAGCGTCGATGACCTGGTAGATGGCTTGATTGACAGCGACATCGGCCTGGAAGACGCTATTGCAGCTGAAACAGCCGAAGACGAGGAGCTTGAGGCTGATGAGGATGAAGACGGCGATGAGGACGGCGCAAAAGCTGCAGCCATTTCCGCCGAGGCGCTGGCCAAGTTAAAAGAAGAGGTATTGAAACGTTTCGCGGTCATCCGCAAGGCTAATGCCGAGATGAACGCGATTCGCGAGCAAAAAGGTTCACAGGACGCAGAATATAAGAGGCTGCATGAATCGGTGCTGGAAGAGCTTACAGCGTTTAGATTCTCTGCCAAGCAAGTGGAAGCCCTGTGTGAGCAGGTGCGTGTCCTGGTAGAAGAAGTACGTGGCCATGAACGCAAAGTGATGGATTTCTGCGTAGATAAATCCGGCATGCCGCGCGCGCATTTTATCAAGAGCTTTCCTGGCAACGAAATCAATCTTGCTTGGCTGGACGCGGAATTGAGTCTGGACAAACCGTATGTCGAGCGTCTGGCACGTTACAAACACTCTATTGTGGATCAGCAGGACAGGCTCATCGCGCTGCAAAACAAAGTAGGCATTCCAATCAAAGAGCTGAAAGAAATCAATAAGCAAATGACAACGGGCGAGGCGCGCGCGCGTCGCGCCAAGCGTGAGATGATCGAGGCCAACCTACGTTTGGTGATTTCGATTGCTAAAAAATATACCAACCGCGGCTTGCAGTTTTTGGATTTGATCCAGGAAGGCAATATTGGCCTGATGAAAGCGGTGGATAAATTTGAATATCGCCGCGGCTACAAGTTTTCTACTTACGCAACGTGGTGGATTCGCCAGGCGATTACGCGCTCGATTGCGGATCAGGCGCGTACCATTCGTATCCCCGTGCACATGATTGAAACGATTAATAAAATGAATCGTATCAGCCGCCAGATTCTGCAGGAAACCGGCATCGAGCCAGACCCGGCCTTGCTCGCAGAGAAGATGGAAATGCCTGAAGACAAGATTCGTAAAATCCTGAAAATCAGCAAAGAGCCCATCTCGATGGAAACGCCGATTGGTGATGATGAAGATTCGCATCTGGGTGATTTTATTGAAGACAATACAACGCTGGCGCCGATGGAAGCCGCGGTTTACGCCAGTTTGCGCGATGCGACGAGTGAAGTGCTAGAATCGCTAACCCCGCGCGAGGCGAAAGTGCTGCGCATGCGCTTTGGTATCGAGATGAATACCGATCACACGCTGGAAGAAGTAGGTAAACAGTTTGACGTAACACGCGAACGTATCCGCCAGATTGAGGCGAAAGCATTGCGTAAACTGCGCCATCCAACGCGTTCGGAGCGCTTGAGAAGCTTCCTGGAAACCGGACAAGATTAAAAGTTTTAATGTTTAGTTTTTAACCAAACTGACAAGAAGAATGAGCGAAGTCGATATGTGTTATGCGGCGAGCGCAGTTTGACAAAGTTAGTTTGAATAAAAATAAACATTCTGGCCCCTTAGCTCATGCTTGGTTAGAGCAGCGGACTCATAATCCGTTGGTGCTGTGTTCGACTCACAGAGGGGCCACCAATTACCAAGCGGCTTGGAGGGTAAAATCTCCAGGCCGTTTTTCTTTTTTGTAGAATAGCTTTAGAACTACCTTTCTCCATCCTCACGAAGGGATTCAACATGCACACAACTCCAATTCTCCAATATCTGAAGCAGCATGGCCAGTTAGCCGACTGGGAAATAGCGGCAGCAATGGATATACCACTTTCTAATGTTCGTACTTCTCTGACAGACCTGTCGGCACGCGGTGAGATCTCTCGATGCAGCGTGACCAGATTCACTGACGGGAAGCCAGTTGAAGGGATGCTGTGCCGAGTGGCTGGAACTATTCCACCCAAAGCGCCGGGAAGGAAGCCTACGCCGCAACACTAGCTTGAATCCATGAGTTCTGACGGATTTCAGCCATGTGACTTTACTGCCACTAGCCCCTTTTCCATGTGTGATATTTCTCAACCCAATTAAGAATCCCATGCGGTACATGTGCGCGCTTCCATTCTCCAGCCGCGTACTTATTGGCTTCTGACCAGGTCGGGTAAGTGTGAATAGTGCCGAGGATTTTGTTCAAACCCAGTCCGTGTTTCATGGCAAGCACGAATTCTGCCAGCAAATCGCCGGCATGCTCGCCGACGATGGTCGCACCTAAGATTTTATCTTTACCTGGCACAGTGAGCACTTTTACAAAGCCATGCGCGGCCTCGTCGGCAATGGCGCGATCAAGATCATCCAGCCCATATTTCACCATTTCATAAGCAATACCCTGAGCTTTGGCCTCGTCTTCCGAGAGCCCAACCCGCGCCACTTCGGGGCTGGTGAAGGTTGCCCATGGAATGACCGAGTAATCGGCTTTGAAGCGCTTCAGGCTGCCAAATAAGGTATTGACCGCCGCATACCAGGCCTGGTGCGCAGCGGTGTGCGTGAACTGGTAGGGCCCTGCCACGTCCCCAGCAGCGTAAATGTTGGGGTAGTGCGTTTGCAGCCAGGCATCTACTTCAATGGTGCAGTTTTTGGAGAGCGGTATGCCTAGTTCTTCCAGCCCGAAACCTTCTGTGCGGGCGGTTCTGCCCACAGCGCAAAGTAAGGCATCAAAAGGGATTGCTTCTTCGGTGCCATCCTGATGTTTTACAATCAAATGTTGCCCGGTATCATCATGCTCACAACGCACTGTATTAGTATGGGTCAGCATGCGTACGCCATCTGCAATCAGCGCTTGTTCTACCAGCGCAATCGCATCGGCATCTTCTTTGCCCATCAAGCCGCTACGGGCCACTTGCGTGACCTGGCAACCCAGGCGTGCAAATGCCTGGGTCAGTTCGCAGCCAATCGGCCCGCCGCCTAGCACCACCAGACGGTCGGGGCGCTCGGTGATAGTCCAGATGGAGTCTGAGGTGTAATGCGTGACAAGGTCCAGCCCGGGAAGGTCAGGAATCGCCGGCCGTGCACCTGTGGCAATGACTATGGCGCGGGTGGTGAGCGTGTTACCGTTGACCTCCACTGTCCACGGTGAAGTAATGCGTGCATGACCTTGCACCACATCTACGCCCAGCCTGGTGTAGCGTTCTACAGAATCATGTGGTTCAACCGTGCCAATCACACGATGCACGCGCTTCATCACATCTGCAAAATCATAGCTGATATCAGCTTTGGCAATACCCAGTTTATCCGCGTGTTTGGCTTGATTCACGAAAGTGGCTGAACGGATGATGGTTTTGGAAGGCACGCAGCCAAAATTCAGGCAATCACCGCCCATTTTGTGGCCTTCAATCAGTGTGACTTTGGCGCGTGTGGCTGCGGCGATGTAAGAAGTTACCAAGCCTGCCGCGCCGGCACCGATGACCACCAGGTTGCGGTCAAACTTTTTCGGTTTTGGCCAGCGTGCGTATAGTTGGTATGTCTTATAGACATTGACCGCCCATTTTGCCAGCCAGGGGAAAACGCCGAGCAAGGCAAATGAGCCGATAAGTGCAGGAGAGAGGATGCCAGACAGGCTGGTCAATGCGGCCAGTTGGGTGCCTGCATTCACATAAACCGCCGTGCCCGCCGCCATGCCGACCAGACTCACCCAAAAATAGGTACTGGTTTTGATCGGGGTTAGCCCCATCAACAGGTTGATGAGAAAGAATGGAAACACGGGCACCAGACGCATGGTAAACAGATAGAACGCACCATCTTTTTCAATGCCTGCATTGATGGCGGAAAGCCTGTCACCAAAACGTTTTTGCACAAAATCTTGTAGTACGAAGCGAGCCGCCAGGAAAGCCAATGTCGCGCCGATAGTTGCAGAAACCAGTACCACCGGCACGCCCACCCACAGCCCGAAAATGGCGCCGCCTGCCAATGTCATAATGGTGGCTCCGGGTAGTGACAATGCAGTGACCACAATGTAAATGACTGAAAAAACCGCTATCACTAATAGCGGCTTGGCCTGATAGGTTTGCAGCAAACCATCCCGGCTGGCTTTGAGTGCATCCAGGCTTAAAAAGCGCCCGAGGTCGAAGGCAAAAAACAGCCCAATTAACACGACGATGAGTGCAATAATCCATGTGCGGTTTTTCATATTATTTTCCTGATTTTTTATATTTAATCGTTACTTCATTTCGCTGCAGGAAGCACCGTACCTGAAGCAGCTATAACAGCGGTGGTGCTTCATGCTGACGGGTTCTGCCATGCTGGCAGTTAGCGTTTCGCCCAGCGCATAATCTTGGTCATCGTCGACCAAAGTACACGCATACACGCTCATGCGGCCTTGCTGTTTCACCACCATTTTGCTGAATGCACACATATAGGCACGGCGCGAGTTTTCTGTCTGGTAACTCACCATGCAGTTTGCGCTGATCTGCGGCGTGGTGACATCCTGGCCAGGTGGATGAAAGTCCGGAAATTCCACGCAGTGCAAATCTTCGGGCAAGCCTGCGTTTCTAAATATTTCAGAAAAACGTTGCGCTGTCTCGGCTGGCGTGCTGTCGGCCAGCATCTGGTTAGCGACTGAAACGGAAAAGCCCATTTCATGCAGCTGCTTTAAACCTTTCAATGCCAGTGCAAACATGCCAACTCCACGACCACTGTCATGCTTGGTCGCGTCAAAGTGGTCCAGGCTGACACGAAAATGTAGTTGATTGGGATGGTCCAGTAACGCCTTGAGCTGTTTCAGGCGCTTAATCAAAGGCTCGGTGGCGTTGGTGAGCACCATGCACGGGCGAAATTGCAATGCGTAATCCAGGATGCGCACCATGTCTTTGGCTACAAACGGCTCGCCGCCTGTGAATGAAAACTGCTTCACTCCTAACGTGAGCGCTTCGTCAATAAATGGTTTTGCTTCTTCCAGCCGCAGCAGCTGCAGGCGATTGTCTCCGGGTTTGGAGCCTTCCAGACAGAACGGGCAGGCGAGGTTACAGGCGGTGCCGGTATGAAACCAGAGCTCATCCAGCGCATGCGGCTGGATAAAGCCGCGTGGTTCGCCAGCGGGCGTTTGATACCAGGCTGGCGATTTTGCTGGCTGCGCTATTTGAATCGGAATCACTTTCATGTCCATAAAATTGCTTAGCAGCAGCTCCCGGTTTGGTCGCTGGCATGGCCGTCATAAGGAAGTGAAGTGCCGCAACCCGCGAAAATACCAAAATGCTTATCGAAATTTCCGTAGAAATCGAAATGTCTGGCAAAACGCGTGTCGTGCAGCATGCGCCAGGTATTGCCGCACACGAGGAAGTGTTTGCCGGTTTCAATAAAGTGATGCTTATCCAATACAAACGCATGCGGATGATGCGGGATGGTGCCGCGGTACACCACCGATTGCCCGTAATCCTCGCAGGCTGGTTCCAGGCCTGCTAACTTGAACAGCCGGTAAGTAGCGGAGAAAAATTTGATATTGCCGGTACGCGTGGCGAGCTCCGGGTTGCCGATGGTAATCGGGCGATCAATCACCAAACGCGGATCATCAAACCCATGCGCTTTGGCCAGGTTATGAAAGTCGTTCCAGTACAGCGCGCCACTAAGGCATTCGCCATACAGCACCGGGTCCAGGGTCAAGGCTTTGTGGATGCGTCTATCAGCATACACATCGGAAAAATACAGCTCGCCACCCGGTTTCAGTACGCGAAACGCTTCGCGCAGCACCGCTGCTTTGTCCACCGCCAAATTGATCACGCAATTGGATACGATGATGTCAACACTGTTGTCGGCCAGTTCCAATTCATGCAAGCGTTCAATGTAGCCATGCAAAAACAGCACGTTGCTTTCGGCATGTCCAAACACTTGGCGGTGATGATCCTGATGCTGGCGCGCCACCGCTAACTGTTCTTCGGTCATGTCGACCCCAATGACACGGCCTTGCTCGCCCACCAGTTTAGAGAGCACGTAAACGTCGCGCCCGGCACCGCAACCCAAATCCAGCACAGTCAGGCCATCCAGAAGTTCCGGCAGTACCAGCCCGCAACCATAGTAGCGCATCATTACCTCATCATGCACCTGTGAAAGAATCGGTTTTACATACGCAGGCAAACCTGTGTCTGTGCAGCAGGCGTTGGTTTGCAAATCTACCGAGCCCGTCAGCGTTTCGCCATAATACTGGCGCACTTTATCTTGGATCTCGTTTTGATCTTTCTTGACTGTGGTTTCTTGCATATCATGCCTCGTTATTTTCATAATTAAAGTGGGTAATGCGGCTACGGTAGCGTGCTGCCAGCTCGTCTGGAGCGTGTCCCCGCGCAAAGGCCAGCGCCAGTTTGCGATTCTCCCAGGTGCGGCGCCACCAGCCATCACGCTGCCAGCGACGCGGGTCAACAAATATGGGTTCGCGTAGGGCGACAAGGTGACCTAGCTGGCGCAACCCATTAACCAGCGGCACTTCCTCAAACAAAGGCCAGGGCGCATGCCCATTCACTTTGAAATAAGCCTCTTTAGTCATAAACAAACCTTGGTCGCCATAAGGAATGCCAAAGCGGCAACGAAACGCAATCGCGGGTTCTAAAATGAACGCGGGCCAGGCACGTAGCGCATCAAATCTGAATTTGAAGTAGCCGCCTAGTGCGCCTTTTTCAAGTGCGAGTTCGATTTCGGTGATAGGGTCTTTCGGCAAACGCGCGTCGGCATGCAAAAACCACAATACATCACCTTGTGCCATTGCTGCGCCTGCCAGCAGTTGCTTGCCACGACAAGGTTCGCTCGCCAGCCACTTTGCGCCGTATTCGCGGCAAACTTCCTGGCAACTTTGGCCGGCCGCACCATCTACCACAATCACCTCATGTGGTGTGCGCGGCAAATGCTGAATTTGTGCAAATAGCTGCGCCAGTTTTTGCTCGTCGTTGTAGCAAGGGATAATAATGCTTATGTTAGACATGGCGACTTTCGGTTTGCATCATTACTTTTTGCTTAGAGGTTTTTTGCTGAATAACTTGAAGCGCTAACTTGCAGAGCAATCGCCTGGCAGGCCGTTGGTCGTGTGCAAGTTTCATCACTAAGTAAGATAAATCCTCAAGCTCATCCACGTCAAAGCCTTCTGGTAAGCTGGCAACAGAATGCCCGCTTTGCTGGCAGAGCATAGATAATCGGTCGCCCAATCGGGATGTGCTCCATGGTAAACCAGCCAGGTCAGGCCACGGTTTGCGGCTGGCCATGATGGAAACGCCGCCATCCAGAGTAGGTTTGAGCACTGTATCAAAATCTGAAAGCATCTTGTTTACAGTAGCCAAGTCAGCCAGGCCGATGTCCGGTGCATCGCTGCCGATATAAATCAGTTGGTTAAAACCATTTGTGTGTAATGTGTGGTCGAGCGCATTCAGGCGCTGACCGAGGTTGCCGCCAGTTTGCGGCAGTACCTGAACCTCGGTCTGTGTTTGTTTGAAAAGATTGGTTGCCCATGCGCAGTCTTGTGCATCGGCTGGCGCGATCACCACCCTGCCAGGCCAAACAATAACATCTTCGAGCGTGCAGGCCAGCAGCGCTTCTGCGATTTGGTGTGCAATATCCGGCCCAAGCCTGGCGGCAAGGCGCTGTTTGCCGACGCCGGGAGCAGGCCGCTTGCAGACGAGAACTAATGCAGCTTGCGTCATATCGTATTCTGCAACATGTAGTGAAGGAATGTTATCATCAATGGGTATTTTGTTGGTATGTGAGCGAAAATTAACAAAGCCAATATTGAATTAGACGCATGTCAGGCCAGTTCCTTACAAAAATTTATCCTCAGGCGATAACTTTTCATCTTGCTTGCAAGACGTGGTGTAAAGTTTATAGTGATTAGTGTTTTTTAAGCATTTGGTTTTATTGAACAGGAGTGATTGCTTGTGGAAGCTTATTTGCGATTCGGTATTTTCCTGGGCGTCTATCTGCTTGCGGCGTTGCTGGAATCCTTCTTTCCCAAACGGCCGCCAACGCAAGCCAGAGGGGAGCGCTGGCGCATTAATTTCAGTCTGGTGGCTATTAATATTGTAGTGCAGCGGTTTACGCTGGGCGCTGCTGCGTACTTGACGGCAGTATATGTGCAAGACCACGGCTGGGGCTTGATGGGCGCACTCAATCTGACTTTTTGGGCAGAGGCTTTGATTGCGTTTTTACTGCTGGATTTCGCCATCTATTTGCAGCATGTGATGTCGCACGCCTTGCCCATCTTCTGGCGGCTGCACAGCGTGCATCATGCTGACCTGGATATTGATGCCAGCAGCGGGTTGCGGTTTCACCCGATTGAAATCCTTGTTTCGATTATTTATAAATCATTGATTGTGGCTGCACTGGGGGTCGATCCCTGGGTGGTCATCGCGTTCGAAGCCACACTCAATGGCGCTGCCGTGTTCACACACGCCAATATCCGCTATCCGGACAAACTGGATACGGTGCTGCGCTGGCTGTTGGTTACCCCGAACATGCACCGTGTGCATCACTCCATTCGCCGTGATGAAATGGACACCAATTTCGGCTTTTTCCTCTCTATTTGGGATAAGATCTGCGGAACCTATCACCTTGCGCCACCGCGCGCAGGCCACGAAAAAGCACCCCTGGGACTACCTTATATTCGTGAACAATCCCGCTTAGGGTTATTACAACTGCTCATGATGCCATTCCGGGTTACCAGGCAAACTGCGAGTTTGGGCTTGTCGCCCGATGTGGTAGAAGGTGAGATTAAGCGCTGAAACAAGCTTCACCGCAGAAAATTTTAGTGCCTGGCTATGACAATGCGTTTATTGTGCGCTAAACCACATGTCGCCATACCATGCTGAAGCGGTGGCGCCTGTGTTGTCAGTGTCCGTCATAATTGCCACCGCTTCTACATTGTTTGGGTCTGTACCAAATAGTTTGCGGTAATCCGCAAGCACATCGTGCTGCTCTTCTACCCATTTCCCAACACGTTCTGGGCCTGACTGCACTGCGATCATTTGTGCGTTTTTAGTAAAGGCATTAGGCCAATAGCTGTTAACAGGCTGATTGTTTGACCATACATAATTAATTGCGCGGGTGCGCCAAAAAGCTGCGCCGCCTGAAAACACCACGTAGACGCGGGCAGGATAATCGTCGCCGGCTTTGGTGCGTTCATCTGCCCCTGCCAGCACGTTATCCACCTTCCAGGTCCAATGGAGAACAGGAGTTTTCCTTAGGTCTATATTGATCTTACGAAATAGCCCGGAAGCAGCAGCCGAACTGCTGGCGTGTAAGGCGGTACGTCCACTCGAAGATGCTGCACTGTAACGTGTTTCCCCTGAAAAAACCTTGGTCTTCCAGCCGCTAGTCTCCCCTTGCGAAAAACGGGCGACGTCAATGCGTTCCCCATCGGCCCAGGCGATGAGGGTTAGGAATAGTAATAAATAACACAGTGATTTTTTCAATTTATGCTTCCAGAGGATGGGCATGCGTTCTGCTTCAGTGAGATGCGCCCCAGACTTCGCTTACCCGGGCATCGCGTCCGCAACTGTTTCGATAGTACTTGTAGCGGATCGGGTTCTTTTTATAATAATCCTGATGATAGTCTTCGGCGAGATAGAATGGGCCTGCAGGGACGATTTCGGTATAGATGCGGGCAAGCTTCCCAGCGCGTTCAAGCGTTGCTTTGCTGGCTTCCGCAGCTTTTTTTTCGGATTCATTCTGGTAAAAAATGGCGCTGCGGTATTGGTTGCCGACATCGCAGAACTGCTGATCCTTGACCGTTGGGTCAATATGGCGCCAGAAGTAATCCAGCAATTTTTCATAGCTGACCTGTTTGGGATTGTAAGTCACCCGTACCGCTTCGGCGTGGCCCGTACCGCCATGGCTGACCTGTTCGTAAGTCGGATTTTCCAGCTGGCCACCGGTATAGCCGGATTCTGCCTTCACCACGCCGGCCAGTTTTTCAAAATCTGCCTCAGTGCACCAGAAGCAGCCCCCCGCAAAAACAGCTGTCGCCACCTGCGCGGAGGATGGTTTGGCAGGTGGCGGGGCATTTTCAGCCTGACAGGAACCGGCCAGCAGGAGCGCGGCAATCGCGCAAGTGAACCTGATATAAGAGGGTCCAAAAAAGTGTTTCATGATGTTTTCCTTTATGTTCTAAGCGTAGGCAGGGTTTCGGTTTCTGGAACGAACTGCAGCGCCAGGCCATTATTGCAGTAACGCAAACCAGTAGGTTTTGGCCCGTCATCGAAGACATGGCCCTGATGGCCGCCGCAGCGCACACAGTGATATTCTGTTCTCGGCCACACCAGTTTGAAATCCTGCCTGGTGCCGACGGCACCAGGCAACGTATCCCAGAAACTGGGCCAGCCAGTGCCGCTGTCGTATTTATGGCTGGATTTGAACAGCGGCAAGAAGCAGGCCGCGCAAATGAAAGTGCCTTTGCGCTTTTCGTGGTTGAGCGGGCTGCTACCCGGACGCTCGGTATCTTCCTCAAAAAGTACGCCGTAACGATCCGGCGGCAATAGCACCTTCCAGGCGGATTTGGATTTTGTGAGGGGCTTCACGGTAATAACCTCCTTGGCAAAAGCGGGCAATGCGCCTGCCAGCCATAGACCTGATAAATGACGGATAAACTGACGGCGATTCATGATGGCTCCAATCTCTTAAAATTTGAAATTCCTATGGCTTGGTCGAATCAGATTTAAATTCCTTACAAGTATTAACCGTGCAAAATCTACCGTCATTATCTACTGTATTTGAAACCATATGCATACACTTTATCATGTATCCAAACCGCGAAAATGGGTGCTCCCAAAGTTTTGGAGCAATAGCGTGGGAAATTTATACACACAGATTTCGATGCCAAAATCAAGTTCTATGGCATAATGCCGCAATTGTGAAAGAAGTGAGGGCATGAGATGGTAACGGTTGGGAGTAGATGGAGTTTTTAGAGAAAAATCATGTGCTTGCTGCAACTGACCTGGTTGGGGTTCGTGGTGAAAGGCTATTGTTTGATAAGCTGAATTTCAGCCTGTCTAACGGCACCGTGCTGTATCTTCAGGGCGCGAACGGCACCGGTAAAACAACACTGCTGCGTACACTTTGCGGCCTATCCAAACCATATGAAGGCAACGTGAACTGGTGCAGTGAAGATATTCATAAGCTGGCGGAAGACTATTACAAACATCTGCTGTATATCGGACATTTGCCTGGAATCAAGGAAGATTTGACTGCGCTGGAAAATCTGCAGTTTTCTTTAGCGTTATCTGGAACACCATTTGATTTGAGACAGGCAACTGAGGTGCTTCATTTACTTGGTTTGGCAAAAGGATTGAATTTACCTACGCGCATGCTGTCACAAGGCCAGAAAAGACGTGTCGCGTTGGCGCGCTTATGGCTGCAGGACTTGCCGCTATGGGTGCTGGACGAGCCGTTTACCGCTTTGGACGCCAATGCGACTGACATGCTGAAGCACAAGATTGAAACTTTTGCGAATGAAGGCGGTATTGTGGTGATGACGACCCATCAGGAAGTGGCGATGCACGTGCCCAAGTTTGAGCAGTTGCGCTTAGGTGCATAAAAAATGCGCAGAAGAATTAGCCCGGATTTTTAATGACAGAAAACAAACTAGAAGTTAAACCAGCCAAAGCGCTCAGCACCTTTTCTGTACTTTACCGGATATTAGCGAGGGATATTCAGGTCGCGTTACGCCGCCAATCGGACGTCGCAGCTGTATTTTTCTTTTTTATTATCGCCGCAAGCCTGTTCCCGCTGGGCTCGGGTGCGGATCCGAAGTTGTTGAGCGCCATGGCCCCCAGCGTCCTATGGGTTATGGCATTGTTGTCCTGCATGCTTTCGCTCTCCAGAATGTTTTCGAGCGATTATGCAGACGGCACGCTGGAGCAGATGATGATTTCCAATCAGCCTGTTGTGCTGATTGTACTGATGAAAATATTGGCGCACTGGATACTCTCTGGCTTGCCTTTGATTTTTGTTGCGCCCTTGATCGGCTTGCAGTTTAATCTAGGCGGCGCAGAATTACAGATTTTAGCTGTTTCATTGTTGATGGGTACGCTGGCATTAAGCCTGATAGGCAGTATTGGTGCGGCATTGACGTTGGGCATCCGTGGCACGGGCGTGCTCATCGCTATACTGGTGCTGCCGCTGTATATCCCGGTATTGGTGTTTGGTGCAGGCGCAGTGAATGCCGTTTCTATCGGCATGAGTCCAAACGGTGCGCTTTCTCTGCTGGGTGCGGTGCTGGCCATGGCTTTAGTATTTGCACCGCTTGCGTCAGCCGCCGCATTGAGGATTGCGTTAGAATAGACTGGTATGATTTTTACAGTATGATTTTTAGAACATGGCAATGACAAATATGGAAACAAAGAAGGGCGCCAATCGGCCTAGGATTAACTGGCTTAAGTACGCTTCACCCAAAACCTTTTACCCGCTCGCCGGCAAGCTGATTCCGTGGTGTGCAATAGGTGCTGCGGTGCTGATTGCATACGGTCTGTATATCGGGTTGCTGGTGGCGCCGACAGACTTCCAACAGGGCGAAGGTTATCGCATTATTTTTGTACACGTGCCAGCAGCCTGGTTTTCCATGTTTTTATACCTGCTCATGGCCATGTATGCAGGCCTGGGTTTGGTACTTAATGCGCGCTTATCCTACATGATGGCCACCGCCATCGCCCCTACCGGCGCTATGTTTACGCTAGTGGCGCTTGTGACCGGCTCGCTGTGGGGTAAACCCATGTGGGGCGCCTGGTGGGTATGGGATGCCAGATTGACCTCCGAATTGATTTTACTGTTTTTGTATATCGGCTATTTTTCCTTACAGGCGGCGATTGATGATAAAAACCGTGCGGATAAAGCCAGTGCGGTACTGGCGCTGGTGGGAGCCATCAATGTGCCGATTATTTATTTCTCGGTAAAATGGTGGAACACCTTGCATCAAGGCGCCTCAGTCAGTCTCACCCAGGCGCCGGCCATGGCCGCGATTATGCTAAAAGGCATGCTGATCATGGCGATTGGTTTCTGGTTGTATAGCATTGCCGTGATTCTGATGCGCGTGCGCTGCGAGATTTTAGAGCGCGAGAATAAAGCCGTCATGATCAGGCAAGATTAACGCGGAGGATATAGGGTATGCATTGGCAGAGTTTTAGTGAATTTATCGCAATGGGCGGTTACGGTTTTTATGTCTGGGGCTCATTTGGCATGACTTTTTTGGCGATGGGATTAGAGCTGTGGCTGGTTAACAAGCGCAGCAAGCGCGTTACCCAGACAGTAAAACAAGAAGTTATTTAGAGGTTATTCAGTATGAAAGCACGTCATAAACGATTTGGTTTAATTGCAGTGGGGCTGATATTGCTTGTTATCGCAACGGTACTTATCACCAAGTCATTCCGCAGCAATCTGGTATTTTTCTTTTCGCCTACACAAGTGGAGAAAGGCGAGGCGCCCAAAACTGGCAGCTTCCGGATTGGCGGATTGGTTGAACCCGGCAGTTTAAAACGCCTGCCCGATGGTCTGTACGTGCAATTCAAAGTCACCGATACCGCGAAAAGCATACCGGTACAGTACAAAGGCATCTTGCCGGATTTATTTAAAGAGGGTAAAGGCGTGGTAGCAGAAGGCAAGCTCAATCAAAATGGCCTGTTTGAGGCTGATCAGGTACTGGCAAAACATGATGAAAATTACATGCCGCCAGAAGCCGCATCAGCGATTAAAGCTGCTAATGCTGCCAAGATCAAGGAGAGTGTAAAGTGATCCCGGAAATAGGCCAGTTTTCACTCATCCTAGCATTCTGCTTTGCCATCATTCAAGGCACATTGCCTTTGGTGGGCGTATGGAAGAATCAATCAACATTATCGAATTTGGCGGTGCCTGCCGCACGCGCGCAATTTGTGTTTATTGCGCTGGCTTTTGTTTGCCTGGGTTATTCATTTTATGCCAATGATTTTTCGGTACTGTATGTCGCCTCCAACTCCAACTCGCATTTGCCGTTAGTCTATCGCCTGGCAGCCGTGTGGGGCGGTCATGAAGGCTCCATGCTGCTATGGGTGAGCATACTGGCGGTGTGGACAATGGCGGTGACTATGTTTGCCAAAGCGCTTCCCGAGAGTCCCGGCTGCGATGGATGGCCGCGATTTGAACCCCTTGCTGCAAGACCCCGGCATGGTATTCCATCCGCCCGTGCTCTATATGGGCTATGTCGGTTTCTCCGTGGCGTTTGCGTTTGCGATCGCGGCGCTGCTGGATGGCCGGTTGGACATCACCTGGGCGCGCTGGACACGGCCGTGGACCACGGTCGCCTGGGTGTTCCTGACTTTGGGCATCGCTTTCGGCAGTGAGTGGGCTTATTACGAGTTGGGTTGGGGCGGCTGGTGGTTCTGGGATGCGGTTGAAAACGCTTCGTTTATGCCGTGGCTGGTGGGTACCGCGCTCATTCACTCGCTTGCCGTGACTGAAAAGCGAGATGCGTTTAAAGTATGGACGGTGTTGCTTTCCATCTGTGCATTCTCGTTGAGCCTGCTGGGCACGTTCCTGGTGCGTTCAGGTGTGCTGACCTCGGTACATGCGTTTGCGACGGATCCTGGGCGTGGCTTGTTTATTCTGATTTATCTGGTCGTGGTGATAGGCGGCGCTTTGCTGCTGTTTGCCTTAAGAGCGCCAACAGTTGGCTTGGGTGAAAGGTTCGACATGGTTTCACGCGAATCCATGCTGCTGGCCAATAATGTTGTGCTGGCGGCGGCTGCCGGCTCAGTTCTGCTCGGCACGATGTATCCTTTGCTGATGGACGCGCTTGGCGCGGGCAAAATCTCGGTAGGACCACCGTATTTTGATGCGGTATTTGTCGCTATTATGGTGCCCGGCATATTTTTGATGGGCTTGGGCCCACTGGCCAAATGGAAAAAAGCCAGTTTGCCGGAAATCGGCACGCGTCTGCGCGTGGCAGCAGTGATCAGCGTGGTTTCAGCATTGTTAGTGCCTTCCGTCATGGGCAAACTTACCTTGATGGCAGCTGTAGGCGTGTTTTTGAGCATTTGGGTAATGAGTACCAGCTTGATTCTGTTGGGGAATAGAATCAAAACGAGACAAACGACTACGCCTGATTTAATCAAAAACCTAAAAGGCATTCCATTGGCATTTTATGGCATGCTGCTTGCCCATATTGGCATTGGCGTATTTGTTTTAGGCGTGACCTTGGTAAAAGGGTATGAGTCGGAACAAGATCTGCGTATGGAAGTGAATGATGTTGCACACATAGGCAATCTGGCATTTCGTTTTGAAGGTGCGAAAGAAGTTGCAGGGCCGAACTATTTGTCTTCGCAAGGCAAGTTCATCGTCACTAGCAACAGAAATGAAGTTGCAGTGCTTCATCCCGAAAAACGCTTTTACCCGGTGCAAGGCGCAATGATGACCGAAGCGGATATTGAGCCGGGCGTGCTAAGAGATATATATGTTTCACTGGGCGAGCCGCTTGAAAATGGCGCCTGGAGCGTACGGATTTATATCAAGCCATTTGTGCGCTGGATATGGGGTGGCTGTATTTTAATGGCCTTGGGCGGTATTTTAGCGCTCATGGATCGCCGTTATCGTATTGTCAGCAAAAAGGAAGCAAGAGAAGCACAAGAGGCTTTTGAGGCATAACCAGGGTTATTAACTGATGAAAAGAACGATTAAATTTTTATTGCCGCTGGTCTTGTTTCTCATCGCAGTAGGGTTTTTATTTAAAGGCTTGTTTTTGGATCCTCGTGAAGTGCCTTCGCCACTTGTAGGCAAGCTCGCACCCAGGTTTGAGGCACCTGTTCTAGGCGAAGCGGGCAAAACCTTTAATAGCGTCGACATGAAAGGCCAAGTTTGGCTGCTTAACGTCTGGGCATCGTGGTGCGGCGCATGCAAGGATGAGCATCCAATTTTGATGGAAATGTCAAAGATGGATGAACTGAGTACTTATGGACTAGATTACAAAGATACCGATACTGAAGCACAAGCTGTATTAAAGGAAAATGGCAACCCATACAAAGTAGTTGCAACGGATATTGAAGGCAAGATTGGTATTGATTATGGTGTGTATGGTGTGCCAGAGACTTATGTCATTGATAAAGCTGGCGTGATTCGCTATAAACAAATCGGTCCGATAACAATGGAAATTTTATATACCAAAATTCTGCCACTGGTTAAAGAGTTACAACAATGAAACGACTGCTTATTTTATTTTTGTTGGTAACGGCATCTTTGGGAGTGTTTGCCGGCGAAGCCAAGCCTTTGGCAGAAGACCCGGTGTTGGAGGCGCGCCTTAAGGCCATGTCGCATGAGTTGCGCTGCCTGGTTTGCCAGAACCAGACACTTTCAGATTCAAACGCCCCTTTGGCTGAGGATTTGCGTAAGGAAATCCGTACACAGATGCGCGCGGGCAAAAGCGATCAGGAGGTTATTGATTACTTGGTAGCGCGTTACGGCGATTTTGTGCGCTATCGCCCGCCAGTGAATAGCAGCACGGCATTGCTATGGTTTGGGCCTTTTCTGCTATTGCTGATTGGTGGGTTTGTGCTATATAGAGTGCTTAAAAAACAAGCAAGCGGTGAAAGGCTCGATGGCGAAGATTAGCCGCCAGCAAAACAAAAAAGCTCACCGAGGTGAGCTTTTTTTTGCGGTTTATAATTAGAAATTGTGCGTGTACTGGAAACTAAGAATATCTACGCTACCATCATAATCGCCGCTTACTAGGCCTTTACCAGTGGGCGATGGTAGAACAGGAGTTCTTTGGTCGTCATGGATTTCTGCATCACTAATGAACAAGTGAGCATAGCCTATATCCAGCTTGGAATTGGGAGTTACTTGCCAACTAGCACCTAATGCCAGCCATTTTCTGTCGTTGCCAGGAATGCGTACCGTGCGGAATTTGTCACTAATGGCTTCTTCGTCATAGGCTAGGCCAGCACGTAGTTTGACGGTGTCACTGTAATGGTAATTAACCCCGACGGAATAGCGTATCGTGTTTTCCCAATTTTCTGGTGTGACTGTAAGGGTTGAATTGGTACCATTGTCACGAACAATTCTTAATTCATCGAATTGACTCCAGCGAGTCCAAGTGATGTCGCCCATTAAATCCCAAGTTTCGTTAAGACGGCTAAATGCACTGACTGAAAAATTCTCAGGTAGAGTGACATCTGCTGATACGTTTGTATTTAGAGTTCGAGTTGGTATAGAGTTTAATGCAGTGAAAGGTGATTTAGAATCACCTTTCAAATGCTGTTCAACTTTTGAGCGATATGCAACACCAAAGCGGGTATCAGCTGTGGCTTGATAAATTGCACCAAGATTAAACCCAAAGCCCCAGTCATCGCCTTTAACTTTCGAGGTGCTCTCCACAGGACCCGCGTTGACTGCACTAGTCAATTCGGCTTCTATCCACATGGCAGAAACCCCGAAGCCTAACGAGAGCTGATCATTCACCTTAAAGGCAAGTGCGGGGTTGATGTTGATTGTTTTTACTTCAGATTTAATCCCTTGAAAACGTCCCAGCCAATCTTTGTCATACTCTGTTTTTAAGCCAAATGGTGCATTCACGCCTAAACCAAATTTTATGCTGTCGGTTATATCTCTTTTGTAGTAAAAGTTCGGTACAAAAGCCAAGTCGCCCGCATCGCCGCCTTCGCCACCTAATGGCCTAGGGGCGGCGTTCACAGAGCCTTGATTATTAAATTCTGCACTGGGTTTAATGAGATGCAAGGCACCAACAGCTTGCGTGCCTTCAATATATGTCATGCCGGCAGGGTTAAAGAAGATGGTACTGGCATCTTCGGCTACTGCCGCTGCGCCTGCGTATGCATTCCCCATACCGCTACCACTTTGTTCAATCAGCGCAAAGCCGGCAGCTTGCGCTGCAATGGGTGTTGTAAAAATCACAAAACTTATAACTATTTTTTTCATGGCACATGCTTCCCTGAGGTTGGATTATATTTTTATATATAAATGAATATTACATCAATGGGTTATAAAATGTTGTTAGAGTGATTTATTTGAAATAAGAAATATCTTTTCAAAAATAATTGTTGTTATATACCAACAATCTACCTGAAAAAGAATATTTTTTCAAAATTATCTTCTTGAGGCAATTAAATATTAAGCCTATAGTTTTAGCCGTATGGGTTTATTTAATAATAACTATATGATTTGAATTTAATAAAAAGAATGGTTGTTTAGACTAACGGATAATAACTTTACTAGGAGAATAGCATGAATACCGTGGTAGATTTTCAGCTAACGAATAATGCAACACTTACCCAAGTAAGAACACGTTTTGAAGAAGAGTTTGGGGTGATGACTTATTACATGAATCCCGAACCTAGGCCATGTTTTAATAAAACTTGCATGTCAGAGCTACATCAAAGCCAATCCACGCTGGAAAGAATGCAAGGCGAGGTGATTGCAAATGGGAAATTGAATCAGGCACATTATCTGGTGCTGGCTTCCGATGTGCCGGGCATATTCAACCTGGGCGGTGATTTGTCTGTGTTTGGGGAGCTAATTCGTGCTAAGGCGCGCGACCACTTATTAAGCTACGCCAAGTTGTGTGTCAATAATGTGTGGACTTTTTATAATATGCAAGCGCCTGTGACGACGATTTCACTGGTGCAGGGGCAGGCGATGGGTGGCGGCTTTGAGGCTGCGCTTGCCGCGCATGTCATGGTGGCAGAAAAGAGCGCTGTAATGGGCCTGCCGGAAGTGCTGTTCAATCTGTTCCCTGGGATGGGGGCGCTGAGTTTCTTGTCACGTAAAATCGGTATGCCAGCAGCAGAAAAAATGGTGCGTTCCGGGAAAATCTATACCGGCGAAGAGCTTTATCAAATGGGCGTTGTGGATGTTCTGGCAGAAGATGGGCAAGGGGAATATGCGCTCAATAACTGGATTAAAAAACATCATCGTTCGCTTAATTCTTTCCAGGCGATTAACCGTGCAAAACAGCGTGTGAATCCGCTCACCATCGAAGAGCTTTACGAAATTACCGAGATTTGGGTGGATGCGGCGCTTCGGCTGGATGAACGTAACCTGAAAGTGATGGAGCGTTTGGTACGTGCGCAGAACTCGAAAGTCGGCACGGACGTTACGCATATCGACGAGAAACAATCTGCCTAAACTTTAAGTTCTTTGGCTGATACCATCGTTGGTTTTGGACTTTCCTGTGCGAGACGCCGGAGATAATCCTCCACCGCAAGGGTGAGTTTAGAAAAGTCGCTATTCAAATTATCAAGCATTTCTAATGCTTGTTTCGCTGGTATTGATGCATTCAGCCTGCCAATCATTTCGGTGGTTGTCGCAAGCTGGGTAGCGCCCACGCTCAGACTGTTTCCTTTTAAGGCGTGGCAGTAATCGTGCAACTCGCCATAGTGTTTCTGTTTGGCAGCGGCTTCGATCTTATAGATCAATTTCAGGGAATCAGCCAGGAAATTTCTCAGCAAGCGGTGCATGAACAACTCATCGCCAGCACCGATTTTCTCAAGTTCTTTCAAGGTGTATAGGTCTAATTCCGTATTATCTGCTTCAAGGTCGGATTCTATGTTGACCGGGTTGTTCAGCGCATTGTTCATCCACTGCGCGGCAGTGTTCGGAGCAAGGTTGAGGATACGCTCGATAGTATTGAACAATGTTGCGGCATCGATAGGCTTAGTCAGGAAAGCATCAAAGCCGGCATCGCTGGCCGCCTCTCTGGCCGTTAATGTAGCGTCTGCGGTAAATAAAATAAAACGCGTGGCCTTGTCATCCGGCCGGGTAAATCTGTAGATTTTCAGGGCCTCTGTACCACTCATCCCTGCCATATTGAGGTCGGTGATGACAAGGTCGAATTTTCGCTGCTCAAGAACATTCAACATTTCATCGCCATTGCTAACAATCTCGACGTGATGACCAGGCAGCGAGAGCAGGCGTGTGATGATTTTCTGGTTGGTGCTTTCATCCTCACACACCAATATATCCAGCGCTTTAGTATTTATTCCGGCTTTAGAGATGGGTTCGATTACAGCGATAGCAGGTGTTTCAGCTAAAGGTTCGTTCAGATTTTCTTTTTCTGAGGCAACTTTTTCCAAATTCAGGTCGAACCAGAAGCGGCTTCCCACGCCCTCGGTACTTTGAAAGTTAAGCGAGCCGCCCATTTCTTCGACCATGTGCTTGGCAATCGTCAGCCCTAAGCCGCTGCCGCCAAATTTTCGAGTGGTTGATGAATCGGCCTGGGTAAAGCTTTCAAAAACCTTATGCTGTTTGTCAGCCGGGATGCCGACGCCAGTATCCGCCACTTCAAAACGTACGGTTGATTTCTCTGCATCTTCCTGTAGTACGGTGGCCGATATCGTGACACTGCCTTCCTGGGTGAACTTGATGGCATTACCCAGCAAATTGGCCAGCACTTGGCGCAATACGAAAGCATCTCCTTTCAGGGTGCCTAAAGCATTCGAGACGCTGGCACCCAGTTGAATGCCTTTGCTATTGGCCTGGGAGCGGAAAATTTCCAACGAATCATGCACGGCTTCTTCAGGTGAGAAAGGGACATTTTCCAAAGTGAATTTACGCTCTTCGATCTTGGTAAAATCCAGCACATTGTTGAGCAGGGAAAGAAGCAGTTTGGATGAGCTCTCCAGCGACTTAAGCAGGTCCTTCTGGTCTGCATTGAGCGGCGTGGTTTTAAATAAAGTGCTGATGCCGATAATGCCATTGAGCGGGGTGCGGATTTCGTGGCTCATATTGGCGACGAATTGTGTTTTGGCCAAGCTGGCTTCCGCTGCTTTTTGGCGTTCTATTTCAGCTTTATGTGTGGCTTCGTGCATTCTTTCAATCAGCTTGGCCACATAAAGCGGTAAAGCAATCAGGATAATCAAAAAACCGTAAACGATAGACTTGTGGTCCATCCAGAACGGATTAACCTGGGTCGCAACTATAAAGCCTAGAATGCTGATAACTTGCGAATGGTATAGATACTTTTTGCCGAAACGAAAGCCGTTGCCAAAAGTGACCCACAGGTAGACGCCAATCAATACAACGCCAACATCGCCAGCCAGAGATAAAAATGTCGAGGTGCCGATAACGTCTAGCCAGTTGCCTAAAAGCCGTCTAATCGGCGATTTTTGTTTGGCCATGCTTACTGCAATCAGCAGCATGACCGTAAAAACATCAAAAACCATAAGACAATAGAAACCGATCATCTCCCCATGAGGAATAACTTTGTCGGTAGCAAAATTGCTGAGCAAATATAGCGTAAATATTGTGCCGATGGCGAGCCGGGTTGTCGCTTGCTCAAGTTCCAGCGGATCGCAGTGGCTAGCCGAATTTTTGTACCAGGTTTTGAATAATCTCAGCATGATGGATGGCCTAATTAATGAGTCCTAAGCCGTAGTACTTTTTGCTTTGTTCCAGCAGGGTTTTAGCAATTTTTGCTAGTTCCTGTGTTTGTACCGGCTTGGTCAGGCAGGCCGAGGCGCCTGCGGAAATCAGCTCTTGATGCGTAGCTTGGTCTTTTAATACGGTAACAACAACAATGGCATGGGTCTGTACATTGTCGGCATTTTTAAGCGATTGCACAAACTGCATGCCATTCATTTTATGCATACGAAAATCGGTAATGATCAAATCTACCTGTTTGTTCTGCAGCCAGGAAAGCGCTTCAACCGGGTCGGTCATGGTGATGATTTTAAGATCCATTTTGAGGGATTTCAAAATCGCCGTGTGAATATCCAGCACGGTCGGCTGATCATCAATCAGCAAGACGGTTTGTCTAAATTTTGGTGCGCTACGTATGTTGCTTACTTTTGTCATGATGTTTGCTTGGGGCTAGTGGATAGCCATCGCATGTTCTCTGCAGATTTTGTCCAGCACATTCCGCAATGAAAGCATGGCCGTAACCAGTGCGGGGTCAAAGTGCTTGCCGCTCTCTTCGCTAATATATTCAAGCGCCTTATCGATGCCCCAGGCTGCTTTATAGGGGCGAATGCTGGTCAGCGCATCGAACACATCTGCAATCGCCACAATGCGCGCAGAAAGCGGGATGTCATGTCCTTTAAGGGCATAGGGGTAGCCGCTTCCATCAAAGCGCTCATGATGGGCTAAAGCGATTTCGCTGCCTTTCTGCAAATATTTTGATGGGCTATCCTGTAAAATCTCATATCCTATGATTGGATGCCTGCGCATCATTTTCAGTTCCTGGTCATTCAGTGCATCCTTTTTAAGCAAAACACTATCTGGAATGCCGATTTTGCCGATGTCATGCAAGGGCGCTGCCAGTTCAATCACTTCGGCCTCTTCTTCACTTAAGCCAATGGCGTCTGCAATGGCTCTGCTGTAAAGCGACATGCGCTGCAAATGCATGGCGGTGTCATAATCCTTATACTCGCCAGCACGCGCCAGCCGCATCAGGGTTTCTTTTTCGCGGGCTCTAATCTCAGCCGTCGCCGATTTCACCATGCCCTCAAACACATTGCTTCTGTTTTGCAGTGCGATGTGCTGTTGATGCATGGTCATCAAGTTTTTGCTGCGCGCCGTGCATTCATAGATATCGACAGGTTTGCTTAAAAAATCAGTGATACCGGCATCCAGTGCTGCGTAGCGGGTTTCGGCATCCTTTTTGATCGTAATCATAATGACGGGTAACACTAAATTGGCCGTGTGTTCGGTTGCCCATTCCAATGCTTCTTCAGGGTTGGTTTTTTCAATCACCTTGATTTTAGCGTTGATACTTTTTACGACATGCGTAAGTATCGTCCGGCTGGTAGACTGGTCGTCTACAATTAGCACCGAGCAATTATCGAATAGTTCAGCATCCGTCATGGGTGTTTTCCTCTGGTATAAGCTCATTGATGGCTTATTAGTACTCTGTAAAGCAATGTTTAAGCCAATTTCAAAAAAAATTGGTGGGATTAAAAAATAAAGCACACAACAGATAAAATTATTTAATAAAATCAACCACTAAGCTGCCTTGTTAAATAATATGTTGTGTGACTTATTTTTTAGTTGAACGTTTTGTTGTTAAAGTTGAAATTTGATTGTTGCAAATTTTCGTCAACTAAGTGAATTATTTTGACACATTTACAGCGCGTTGTAAGGAAAAGTTTAGTAATTCGACCTGATAAAAATATCGCCATCCGGCTTCAAGTCGAATGCGATGCAAATGCGTATTTCGTCAGAGCTGAACGGGATGGTGCGGTGAAACAGGGAAGACGGAAATAGCACAATATCTCCCACCTTAGGCGTTGCAATGCCGACCGGGAAGTTATCGTGTTTTTTCGGATAATTGTCTCCGTGTATGCCATACTCAAAAGATCCTTCGGTAGGGTCTTTTTTATCCGTGGGGAGTGCAAGGTAAACCGCACCGCTGATCCAGCCGACTTCATGGATATGTCTGTCCACATAGCCGCCGCGCCGGATCCTGACATACCACGAACTGGTGAATTCAAGCTCTTTTGGGAAGGATCTGATCAGCTCGCAATCTGCATCTGCGAAACGGTTTTTGTAATTCACAAATTCCTGCTTTACCAGCTCGCCCAGTCTGCGGAATGAAGGCTCCGGCCGTTTGAACAGATTGCCGGCAGATTGTTTGCCATTGTAAAGCATGCCTTGCACGCGCTCTGCGATGTCCGTGTGTTCAATATCGTGCAGCAACTGTTTAAGTAGCGGGCTATCGGGCTCGGCCAGTTCTGAAATGCTGTTTTGGTAAACAAAATCAAAGCCATTCTTGCAAAAGTTGTATGGGTCTTCCACGCCAAAGTTAATGGCATAGTGCGTGGCCAGCGTGGCCATAAAGGGCGCGGTATGGCGTGTGGTGCGGACGATTTCATCAAGACTGGTTTTGAAGTCATCAAAGCGCTCAGCTTTATAAAGGCAATACATGCTGCGCGCTTGCCAGTCATCTAGCTGCGAGCGCTCAAAATAGGCCACCGCCTCGTCAAAGCGCTGGGCGAGGTATAAGAATTCTCCCATGTTGTAATTGGCACCGGGATGGTTGGGGCTGAGCGTTAAGGCCACCTGGTAGTTTCTGACGGCGTCATCCATATCGCCCCGGTCGCGCAGTGTTTCACCCAGGTTATTGTAGGCATCGGTGTAATTCGGGAATAGCCGGATCGCCTGTTGGTAGCTGGCAACGGCGTCATCCAGCAAACCTTCATCCCGCAGCGCCGTGCCCAAATTAAAGTAGCCGCGCGCATCCTGCGGGTTGATTTTTAAACCATGCTGATAACAGGTGATGGCCTCACCCAGTTTGCCTTGCCGTTGCAGCACCGTGCCCAAATTGCCGTAAGCCTCAAAAAAGTTCGGGTTTAGCCGGATCGCCTGCCGATAAGCAGTTTCTGCTTCATCAAACCTGTTTAAATTGCTGAGGGCGATACCTAAATTAAACAGCAGGTCGGGCGTGTTGGGCTGCAACTTAAGCGCATTGCGATAGCTTGTAACCGCTTCAGCGTATTTCTGCTGGCCATCCAACGCCAAGCTCAGCACGTGGTGCAGAATAAAGGTGTCAGGATGCTTGCTGATCAGGTTCTTCGCCAGATGTTCAGCCTGCGCAAGCTGGCCATTATTAAGCGCATTGATTAGGGTTTGTACCTCAGCCTGGCTGGGTTGGGATAACGGATTTGCCATATTAATTATTGCCCTTAAATTAATATTAACTGTAACTGTTTTGCAATCTGCTTGCCATATGTTTTAAAAGCCGCATTGCCACTTTAGGCTCATCGGCCAGCAGGGTGTCGATATTCTCTGCATAAATCACGATGATGCGCGCTTCGTCCGAGGCCACCACAGCATCGGCAGTTGTCGGATTTTTAGTAAGGATGGACATTTCGCCAAAGTAATCATTGCTGTTTAATTCGCGGAGGATTTTATCGCCACTGGTCAGGTGCACCATGCCATCAACCAGATAATACAGATTGCGCTCGGTATTGCCCCGTTCAAAAACATATTCACCGCGTCGCAGCACAATTCCATAGCGGCTCATGAGCGCGTCAATATAGTTGGTTTTGTTAGGTGCATCATCAAACAAGCCTACAAGCAGAAGCACATCTTTTTTACGCAAGGTACTGATCAGTTCGGTGCCCAGCAAAAATACGGCAAAGTTGAGATAGAGCCAGGTAATCGAGACAAACATGGTTTTCATGCCGCCGAACATGGCGCCATAATTTGGATTGATCGATAAAAACAGGCCAAAGGCGGGTCGCATGATGAGCCACAGCAGGGCCGTCAGGAAAGCGCCTAGCAGCAAGTGTACAAAGGCGATGCGCAGCGGAAAAAAGACTTTGTAAAAAACAGCAATTAATAAGGTGGTCAGCAGCAGGGTGCCAAGCGTGCCGATGAGGTTGAGTTGCGAAGCCGCTAAATGTGCAGCCAGAAAACGGATGCTGCTTTCAATCACAAAGCCAGCTGAAGTGAACAGAAAAAACAGGAGCAGAATGCCCAGCACTGAAATCACATCTTCGAGTTTGCGTTTGAAAAATGATGGCACCTCCACCTTGGAGGCAATGGTATAAAAGGCCGAGCGCATGGCGCTTGCAAGCGGGGTGATTGTCCACAGCAATACAAGCAAGCCCAGCACCCCCCAGGCGGCTTTGGTTTGTGTGGCACTGTAGACCTCTACCATTATCTTGCTGCTGAACTCCGGCACCAGATTTCCCATGAGAATGGCCAGTTTGACGATAGTGTAATCAGATGAAAACACCAGGTGGCTCAATAGAAAGAAAATCAGTAGCACCAGAGGAATCAGCGCGAATAGCGCATAAAAAGATAAAGACGCGGAAATACCGAATATGTTGTGGCGCACAAAGGCTGCCAACGTTTCGCGCAGCACAAACAAAGGTGTGGCGTACTCTTGTCTGGCATAGGCGTTCATGGGTCTGTCAAGCGCAGGGTGACGCACCAGATTTTTGATTTTTGCAAACTTTTCAGGGTTGATTAATGCCACATGGTTTCCCTTGTTAATACACTATATATTATAGTGATTTAAATTTTCCGGTTGCAGCAACCAGTGCGCAGCTAATGCCCGGTTCGGTGGCCGAATGCCCAGCATCCGCCACCATCGTAAATTCGGCGTGCGGCATGGCGCGCTTCAGTTCCCAGGCCGTTTGGGGCGGGCACACCATGTCGTAACGTCCCTGAATGATCGTAGTGGGAATATGCCCGAGCTTCAGTTTTGCTTCTTTCAGCAAGTCGCGGTGTCCCACAAAGCAGTGGTTCTGAATATAGTGTATCTGCACTCTGGCGCGCGCCAGTTCAATTTCAGCATTGACTTGACTGTCATTACCAGGTTCCCGGGGGAGCAAACACATGATGCTGCTTTCAAACGTATTCCAGCGAATGGCGGCAGGAACGCTTAAAGCGCTGTCATCAGAAAATACCAGCACTTCATAAGCCTCAATGGGATTATGCCTTTTATCTGCTGGCAGAAACTCGCATAGCTTTTCCCATGCCTCCGGAAAAAACAATTGAACCTCACCTAAAAACCAGTGCAGCTCGGTGGGGCGGCTTAGAAAAATGCCCCGCAGCACGAGGCTTTTTACTGCTGAAGTAAATTGCAGCGCGTATGCCAATGCCAGTGTGCTGCCCCAGGATCCGCCAAATACGTGCCATTTGGCGATATTCAAATGCTCGCGCAAAGCATCGATGTCGCTTGCTAGGTCATCGATTGTGTTTTCGCGCACTTCGCCCAGCGGCGTGCTGCGCCCACAGCCGCGTTGATCCAGCAGGATAATCCGGTAATGCCCCGGGTCGAAAAAGCGGCGTTGCGAGGGGTTGCAGCCGCTGCCTGGGCCGCCATGTAAAAAGACGACTGGCACTCCTTCCGGGTTGCCACATTCTTCAAAATAAATCTGGTGCAAATCGCTTACTTTCAACCAGTTTTTGTTAAAAGGTTCGATTTCAGGATACAAATTGTAATTGGCTTGACCCATCGCTCTGCCAGCTCTTTCTATTTGATTTTAAATTTTTTTTTAATTATTTGTAAATAAATTGTAACCAAAGTGTTGCAATTAAGATTCACTTGATTTATATTGCAGTTCGCACATAAAAATGTGACGAAAAGTACGCTTAAATTTGTGGCAATTGATTCAGTGAAAGCTGTTTAAGTTGGGTACGAAATTCAAGTTTACTTTTAATTAACCCTTAGTAATATAACTTTGGAGATCAATATGCAAATTAACAAAATCAAGCTGGCTTTAGGTTTAGTTGCAGGTTTATCAGTGGCAATGCCAATGGTAGCATCAGCAGCTGCAGACCAAGAAGCAGCAATGAAAGACGCAAACAACTGGGCGCACCCACGTGGTAACCACACGAACCAAGGCTACAGCAACTTAGCGCAAATCAACAAAGGTAACGTTAAAAACCTGAAAGCTGCTTGGACATTCGCAACCGGTGTAAACCGTGGTCACGAAGGTTCACCATTAGTTGTTGGCAACATGATGTATGTACATACAGCATTCCCAAACAACGTATACGCACTTGACTTAAACGACAATCAAAAAATCGTATGGTCATATTTCCCTAAACAAGACCCTTCAGTACAAGCTGTATTGTGCTGCGACAACGTAAACCGTGGTCTTGGTTTCGGCGATGGCAAAATCTTCTTGCAACAAAACGATGGTAACTTAGTTGCTTTGGATGCAAAAACTGGTGCTAAAGCTTGGTCAATCCAAAACACAGATCCAAAAGTTGGCGCTACTAACACTAACGCTCCACACGTGATCAAAGACAAAGTATTAACTGGTTGCTCAGGTGCTGAGTTCGGCGTACGTTGCTTCATCGCAGCTTACAACATCAAAGACGGTTCATTGGCATGGAAAGCCTACTCAACAGGCCCAGATGCTGAAATGTTGATCGGTGATGGCTTCAACAAAGATACACCAGAGTACAGTGCTTTGTCAGTGTACAAAGACATCAACGGTGGTAACAAACAAGGCGGTTCTTTCGAAGCTTTAAAAGCCGGCGAAATCAAAATCGGTGAAAAAGAACTGGGTACACGTACATGGTTGAAACCACAAGCAGTTAAAGATGGTTGGCAACATGGCGGCGGCTCTGTATGGGGCTGGTGGCCGTATGATGCACGTACAAACCTGGTGTACTACGGTACAGGTAACCCATCTGTTTGGAACCCAGACGTACGTCCAGGCGACAACAAATGGTCTATGACTATTTTTGCACGTGATTTAGATTCAGGCATGGCAAAATGGGGCTACCAAATGACACCGCACGATGAGTGGGATTATGACGGTATCAACGAAGTAATCTTGTTCGACAAAGGTGGCAAAACATACGCATGGCACCATGACCGTAACGGTTTTGCGTACACATTCCAAGCTGGTAACGGTAAATTAGTTGCTGCTGAGAAAGTACACCCATTCGTAAACTGGGCAACTGGCGTTGACATGAAAACTGGCGTTCCACAAAAAGTGGGCACAGCTTCAACTCACCAGGACTACAATGCTAAAGGCGTTTGCCCTGCTGCATTGGGTACTAAAGACCAACAACCAGCTGCTTACTCACCAAAAACTGGTTTAATGTATACACCACTCAACCACGTATGTATGACATACGAGCCAGTTGAGTCTAAATACACTGCTGGTCAACCATGGGTTGGTGCTACATTGACGATGTTTGCTGGTCCTGACGGCGTAATGGGTGGCTTCGGCGCTTATGATCCTATGACCAACAAAAAAGTATGGTACAACAAAGAGAAATTCTCTGCTTGGGGTGGTGCTTTAACAACTGCTTCAAACTTGGTGTTCTACGGTACTTTAGATCGTTGGTTTAAAGCATTGGATGCACAATCAGGTAAAGAACTCTGGAAATTCCAAGTGGGTTCTGGCGTGATTGGTAATGCATTCACATACGGTCACAAAGGTAAACAACACGTTGGCGTGCTATCAGGTATCGGTGGCTGGGCTGGCGTTGCGATGAACCTTGGTATGACTAACCCAACAGACGCACTTGGTGCTGCTGGTGGTTATGCAGAACTGACTAAATACAACGCTGCTCCTGGCGGCGGTGCATTGACAGTATTCAGCCTGTAATTAGACCTGTAGTTTATATATACTAGTCTAATTAGTAGCTAATACAAGTTAGTACCAAATAAGCACCCCACTTCGGTGGGGTGTTTTTTTATACAGGGCTATCAAACGTCATTGAGAAAAGATATATACCGGTGAGTATGCCTAAAAATGAAAATTTAGTTACAATGCCTGTGGTTGAATTTAATGGGTAAGAACTTTTATTTTTAGCTGTACTCTCACGCTATGGGGCGGCATTATGGATCGCCATTTTTTATAAGGAATAATAATGTTGAAATATATTAAGCAACCAGGCTTGGTTAAGGGTTTGTTTGCAAGTTTATTCACGGTTTTGGCTATAACAGCAAATGTCAGTTACGCTGAAGATGATATATCAAGTGTAGATTTGAATTCTGGCCGTGGTGGTGAACCGCAGCGTGTGGATGACGGGACCGAGTTTAAGGTGTGTGCTGACCAGGACAATATGCCTTACTCAAACACTAAAGGCGAGGGTTTTGAGAACAAAATTGCAGAGGTGCTGGCCCAGGATTTGGGTTTAAAGCTGACCTACCAGTTCTGGTACGACCGCATGGGCTTCTTGCGCAATACTTTGAACGCTAAGCGCTGCGATGTAGTAATGGGAACGACGCCTGATAATGATGCATTACGCACTTCTAAACCCTATTACCGCTCTGGCCATGTGTTTGTATGGCGTAAAGACAGCAATTACAACATTACCGATTGGGATTCACCCGATTTACGTAAAGGCATCATTGGCATTGTGGGTCAAAGTCCGGCAACGATTCCGATGAATGAGAAGGGGTTGATTGCAAATGCCCGGCCTTACCGCATGCAGCGAGATTTACATTTACCGCCAAGCTACTTAATTGATGACTTGGCTAAAAAAGAAATTGATATTGCCGTGGCTTGGGGTCCGATTGGTGGTTATTTTGCTAAAAACAGTCAAGTGCCTATGGAAGTTAGAATGATCCCCGAATACACAAGCCCGGATGTAATTAATCAGGCAAAAGGCAAGGAATTCTGGAATATCTCAGTCGGCGTGCGCAAAAAAGATAAAGAGCGCATGGCCAAGATTGATGCCGCGCTGGAGCGTAATAAAGACAAGATCGAGAAGATCCTGAATGATTATGGAATCCCGCATGTGCCGGTGGTAGAGGGTGATACCGTGCTGTTAAATAAGAAAGAAAATTCTGATAAGCCACGTGGTGCAATCGTGCCCAAAACCGAGTAGAATTACAATTTTATTTTGTGACGAATTGATGTCAACCAAGTAAAAAGAGGCTCGTTAAATACGCATACGTTACGCAATGCAAAATGCTTGTAAGACGTTGCTCATATTGTATAAAAGATTAGGAGATATCATGTTTGGCAATAAAGCATTTAAGTCAACTTTATTTGTTTCTATGTTGACATTGGCAGGGCTTACACTTTCGTTACAAGCAAATGCGGCGTGTGATTTGGTTTCTACAAAAGACGGTAAACCTTTGGGCATTAAGGTAGTGGATACAGATACACCAGAAGCTAAACAATTTTTAGAAACTTGCGTAAACCCGTACACAAAGATTTATGCTGCGGATGCTGAAGCTGCTAAAAAAGGTAAGAGAGAATATAACTATAATAACTGTACCGGTTGCCATGGTGGTAAGCTTGAAGGTGTGATGGCTCCATCATTACGTAAAGACGGTGGTACAGGTGCTTTTGATACAAAATGGGTCTATGCTAAAAACGCGACTGACAAAGGCATGTTTGAAACGATTGCTGGCGGTACGCCAGGTGTATCAGGCGGTACAATGTTTATCTGGCACAACCAGTTAGCTGGTCATACTGGCGACGGTTTATCGACTGACCAAATCCTCAGAGCGATTGCTTATATCCGCACCCAGTACAAAGGTGATGGCGAGAAAGCCTGGTTAAAATAATATTGGCTATAAGCTGATGTAATTTAACTAAAATGTAACAAATTAAAACGGCTACTGTATAATTTCAGTAGCCGTTTTTTATTTTATAAATATACTTCTTGGGGATGAGAAATGAAGCAATTCAAATTAAGCATGGTGTTAGCTTTGATGTTATCGGCATTAGTGGCGTGCGGCAAAAAAGATGCAGGCACGGGCGCGGCAGATTCCTCTGCACCAGCAGCAACCGCGTCTGCTGGTACATGTGAGTTGGTTTCAACCAAAGACAACAGCCCATTAAAAATTAAAGTAGTTGATACCGATACCGCCGAAGCAAAAGAATTTTTAGCAACTTGCAATACTGGCCTTATGGCACCTTCACTCGTTAAAAACGGCGGTACAGGCGCATTTGATACCAAGTGGGTTTATGAAAAAAATGCAACTGACAAAGGTATGTTTGAAACGATTGCCGGCGGTACGCCAGGTACTTCGGGCGGTACTATGTTTATCTGGCATAACCAGTTAGAAGGCCATACAGGGGACGGTTTATCGACGGATGATATTCTGAAGGCTATTGCTTACATTCGCACACAATATAAAGGTGACGGTGAAAAAGCCTGGTTAAAATAACAGGTAATTCATGCTGATCAATCAGATTGATTGGTTCGGTAATAACTTAGACGGCTGCTGTATAATTACAGCAGCCGTTTTGTTATATTTTTCTGTTTTATAAATAGTCTATTTAATTTAAGGTTTGCTCTTGGAAAATACCGAAAATAATTCATTGCATCATATTGTGATAGTAGGCGGCGGGGCTGGCGGCCTGGAGCTGGCGACCAGACTGGGTGATAGCCTCGGTAAAAGTAAGAAAGCCGCAATTACGCTGATTGACAGCACGCGAACGCATGTCTGGAAGCCCTTGCTGCATGAAATCGCGGCCGGCAGCATGAATCCGGATAAGCATGAACTGGAGTATCTTGCGCAGGCACACTGGCACCACTTCCGGTTCAGATTAGGCCGCATGGATGGGCTGAATCGCGCAGAAAAAGAAGTGTATGTCGCACCATATCATGATGAAGACGGTATCGAAGTGATTCCACGCCGTTCTTTTAAGTACGATACTTTAGTGATCGCTATAGGCAGCACGACCAATGATTTTGGCATTAAAGGCGCTCGAGAGCATTCCATTGCGCTGGACACGCAAGGCCAGGCGGAAAAGTTTCATCGGCGCTTGCATAATGCTTTGCTGCGGGCGCATACGCAGGCCGTGCCAGTGCAGCCAGGACAGCTGGAAGTAGTCATCGTGGGTGCAGGTGCAACGGGAGTTGAGTTGGCCGCAGAGCTGCATAATACGACACGAGAATTGACCGCCTACGGTTTAGACAAGATTGATGCAGACCGCGATATCAAGATTTCTATTATTGAGGCCAGTGAGCGTCTGTTACCGGCGCTGCCGCCTAAGTTATCGATGGCGGTTGATCTGGAGCTAAGGAAATTGCGTGTGCATATCTTCACGGGTGAGCGCGTCACCGAAGTCAGCAATAAAGGCATTCATACACATAGTGGCCGGTTTATTCCTTCCGAACTGGTTGTTTGGGCAGCGGGTATCAAGGCGCCGGACTTCCTGAAGGATCTCGCCGGCCTGGAAACGAATCGCATTAATCAATTGGTGGTCAAACAGACGCTTCAGACCACCGTGGATGACAATATTTTTGCTTTTGGTGATTGCGCCGCATGTCCGTGGCTAGGGCATGACGGCAATGTGCCGCCGCGGGCGCAAGCTGCACATCAGCAGGCTTCGATGCTGGTCAAGACGATGAAAAAACGCGTGGCAAATAAACATAATCTGCCTGACTACCATTATCGCGATTATGGTTCGCTGGTGAATCTGGGCAGATATTCCACTGTGGGCAGCCTGATGGGGGCGATTGCCGGCGGCAGCATGTATATCGAAGGCCTGTTTGCACGACTGATGTACCAATCGCTTTACAAGATGCATTTAATGGCACTGCATGGATTCTTTACAGTGTTCCTGCAAACATTAGCCAGGATGATTACGCGCCGTACAGAGGCACACGTAAAACTGCATTAAGAGGGCGCGTGATAGCATATGAATCCCCTGTCAATCCGGCAAGGGATTTACTATCTTTATCAGTCGATAGCGACGATAGATAATCGTCATGCAGCCGCTGACAAACAGCCCAAATATGATGACGATAAGATGGATGGAAATCTCGGCCTTGACCATCAGTAGATAGGCGCCAAGCAGCAGCAGAATCCCGATATGTTCGTTGAAATTCTGTACTGCAATCGAGTGGCCGGCACCAATCAGCTCGTGCCCGCGGTGCTGTAGCAAGGCATTCAGTGGTACAACGAAGAAACCAGCCAGGGCGCCGATGATGAACAGGAGCCCGGCGGCCAGTCTCCAGTCCTGTACGAAAGCCATCGCGACCACCAGTATCCCCATGACAATGCCAGCCGGCAGTACCCTGGTGGACTCTTCCAGCCTGATATAACGCGCTGCGAAAACAGAACCTACTGCAATGCCTACCGCCAGCAGGGCCATGAGCTGCGTGGCTTGCTCCAGTCCGAAGTTGAGTGCGCTGGCGGCCCAGGTAATCACAACCAGGCGTAAGGTTGCACCTGCCCCCCAGAACAGCGTGGTCACGGCCAGTGATACCTGCCCTTGGCTATCCCGCCACAATGCTTTGAATGAATGCCAGAAATCCTGCAGCATGAACAGCGGGTTCTTCTTAGGCAGCTTATGGTCGATAGGCAGTCTGGGGATGTAAATGTTGACCCCGGCTGCCGCCATATAGAGTGCAGTGATGATGATCATGGCGAAATGGGGATCAGAACTTGCCATGTATCCACCGAGAATGGCGCCGAATATGATGGCCATCACAGTGGTTGCTTCCATCCAGCCGTTAGCTTTGACCAGCATATTAGGAAGTAGGTACTCGGTAAGAATGCCGTATTTGGCAGGTGAGTAGGCAGCAGCACCTATGCCGACAATGCCGTAAGCATACAGCGGTGGCATGCCCAGCAGCATTGCCAGGCTGCCGGTGAATTTGATGGCATTCGAGATGAACATGACGCGCCCCTTGGGCAGTGCATCGGCGAATGAACCGACAAAAGGTGCCAGCACGATATAGGAGATGACAAAGAACTGCTGCAACAGCGGAGTATGCCAGTCAGGCGCGCTCATTTCCTGCAGCAACGCGATGGCAGCAAACAGTAGCGCGTTATCCGCCAGTGCAGACAGAAACTGCGCCGTCAGTATGGTATAAAAGCCGAAATTCATGCTGCTTATATCACCAATTACTGCTGGTGATTATCTCATCCCCATGGTCGTATGTTTTCTCGCCCGTTTTTCAGGCAAGTTGTATTTTGCTTATTAAATGCTGTTATAAGGCCTCTGCCGCAAAATCCGCCAATCTCGAACGTTCGCCGCGCACCAATGTTACATGACCATTATGCGCCCAACCCTTAAAGCGGTCGACCACATAGGTCAATCCGGAGCTTCCTTCGGTGAGGTAAGGAGTGTCAATCTGTGAGATATTGCCTAAACATACCACCTTGGTGCCTGGGCCTGCGCGCGTAATCAATGTTTTCATTTGTTTTGGCGTCAGGTTTTGCGCTTCATCGATAATCAAGAACTTATGCAGAAACGTGCGGCCACGCATAAAGTTAAGCGATTTCACCTTGATGCGCGTGCGAATCAAATCCTGCGTCGCGGCACGTCCCCATTCGCCTGCATCTTCATCCGTTTTATTGAGTACATCCAGATTGTCTTCCAGCGCTCCCATCCAGGGTGCCATTTTTTCTTCCTCGGTGCCAGGCAAAAAGCCAATATCTTCACCCACGGGCACTGTTACGCGCGTCATGATAATTTCGGAGTAGATTTTTTTATCTAAAGTCTGGGTTAGTGCCGCAGCGAGCGTGAGTAATGTTTTGCCGGTGCCTGCCTGGCCAAGCAGGGTGACAAAATCAATGTCTGGATCCATCAATAAGTTCAGTGCATAGTTCTGCTCACGATTACGCGCTGTAATACCCCATACATTGTGTTTGGGATTAGCATGGTCATGCACCACTTCCAGCACTGCAGTATTGTTTTCAAGCTTGCGCACGATGGCGTGAAACGGCTTGTCAAACTCGTAAAACACAAACTCATTGATTAAAAATGTTTTAATGAGCGGGCCGGAAATGCGGTAAAACATGCGTCCGGCTTCCTGCCACGATTCCATCGCTTTGCTGTGTTTATCCCAGAAATCCTGTGGCAATTCTTTCATGCCGTTGTAGAGTAAGTCGCTATCCTCCAACACTTTGTCATTAAAGTAATCTTCAGCTGGCACGCCCATGGCGCGTGCCTTGATGCGGATGTTGATGTCTTTGCTGACTAAAATAACCTGGCGATTGGGATATTGCTTTTGAAGTGCCAGCACTACACTGATGATTTGGTTGTCGGCCTTGCTGCCCGCCAACCCTGGAAGCTCAATATGGACTTGCGAGGTTTGTAAAAACAAGCGACCCGGCAAATGCTTGTTGCCATTAATCGCGAGCGGGCAACCTAACTCCAGATTGGTAAGGTCGGTGCCTACAATCTCTTCTAAGTACCGGCTGGCCTGGCGCGCATTGCGGGCAACCTCAGTCACGCCTTTTTTGTTGTTATCCAGTTCTTCCAGCGTCACCATGGGCAAATAAATGTCATGTTCTTCAAAGCGGAACAAGCTCGAAGGGTCATGCATCAGCACGTTGGTATCAAGGACAAAGAGTTTGGTATCAGTTGTAGGTTTTTTGGCCATAATTTTAGTTAATCGTTATTTGGTTATAAGGTTTTAATAAAGTTAAGCACTTCCTGCGCGTGGCCATCCACCTTCACGCCACGCCATTCATGTACCAATTTGCCATTTTTATCGATAATAAAAGTGCTGCGTTCTATGCCGCGTACTTGCTTGCCATACATGTTTTTCATTTTTATCACGCCAAAAATGCCACAGGCAAGCTCTTCGGTGTCGGCCAGCAATTCAAACGGAAATCCAAATTTGGCTTTAAAGTTTTCGTGAGATTTCAGGCTGTCGCGTGACACGCCGAAAATCTCGGCATTCAAGGTTTTAAATTCTGGGAAGCTATCGCGAAACTGTATGCCCTGCGTGGTGCAGCCGGGCGTATTGTCCTTCGGGTAAAAATAGATCACGAGGGTTTTGCCCCGATGGTTTGAAAGCTTAAAAGTGATGCCGCTGGTAGCGGATAATTCAAAATCGGGAACGGTTTGATTAAGCATGGTCGTTGTCATATGGATAGCTCTCATTGTTGTAAAAAATTGGCATTTAGGCAAGCTTAAATTTATGCAGACCTGAATATTATTTGCAAAATGTGACAGGCGCTCAATGCTTCGGTTGAGTTTGATGGAAAAGTATTATTGCGGCAGGGTTAGTGTGATGCGTGTGCCCTGTGGTGATGCAGGTTCAAACACGATATTGCCACCCAGCACTTCGCATACTTTAAACGCGAAAGGAATGCCCAGACCAGTGCCAAACCGCTTGGTGCTGGGCCCCGGGCTGATTGCATGCGGATCTGGTGTGAATGGCATGCCAGACCCTTCGTCGCAAATGGTGCTGGTAAACACATTGTTACTGAGTTGTGCATAAATGGTTATATTGCTAGCTTTTGGGGAAGCATCAATTGCATTTAAGATCAAGTTGTAAAAAACCTGCTCTAGCAAGTGCTCGTCAGTGACTATTGTTGCATCAGGAAGGTCAATGCGCTTAACTATGTTGATTTGCTTATCCCGAATTTTTTGCGCTAAAGGCAGTAGTGCGCCATCCAGAATGCGATCAAAACGCATTGGTTTCAACTGAGGCTTGACCGGGTGCAAATAGGCCAGCAGCGCGCCAGTCCAGCGCTCCAGCCTGTCTACTGTATTAATGATGCCAAGCAGTGATTCACGCGTGTCATTATCATGTTCAGGGTCGTCCAGCAGCTGCGCAGTGGCGCGGATGCTCGCCAGTGGGTTGCGGATATTATGCGCCAGCATCGGCACTAACAGACCCATCGCGGCTTGTTTTTCGGTACGTACAAGCGCATCGCGGCTTTCGGCCAGATCTTCCGCCATCTTGTTGATTTCTTTTGATAAAGTAGCTAATTCAGCCGCACCTGTTTCCGGGACTTTATGGATCAAGTTGCCTGCGCTAAGCTCGCTAGTTGCGCGCATGATGGCGTTGATAGGAGACACGATCTTACGTTTAAGAAAAAGCCGCGAAAGCACTAACAACAACCCGGCCAAAACAATTGGAATACCCAGCACCAGCAATGAGGTTTGTTTGGCTTCGTTCAGGCGTGTTTTTAGTTCGTTCTGCTTGAGCGCAAGCAAGTCTTCCGCACGTTGCGAAACGGTTTCGTAGCGTGCGAAAATGCCGGTTTCCATGTCTTTGTACAAGGTTTTGCGCGAAGCTGCGCTGGGCGCAACCTGGTAGCGGTAAAACAGGTCTGGCGCGTCTTCTGCAAAGGCGCGGTATTTTTGCTCCAGGTCCGCAATCGCTTGTTGCTCTGCCGCGCCTTCCGCTAGATTGTGAAGGCGATTGAAGTTGCTCAGAATGGATTGCGTGTAAGCCTTGTATTCATCGCGCGCCTCATGGTCCTCCAAAAAAAAAGCATCAAACAACTCTTTCATTTGACGGTAAAGGTTGCCGCGGGTTTGCTGAATCTCTTGCACCAGCGAGTGAATGCGCTGTGATTCTTTGGCCGATTTATCCCACAGATAAATGCCGTAGCCGCCGCCCGCCACTGCCAGTAAAATGAGGGCAACAAAAATAAGTTCATGCACAAGCAGTAAATCACGGAGCGATCTTGGTCTGCCTGCTAAGAGTGGATGCATACGTGAATTATTCTAGTTTGAATGATACCGGTACAGTGATATCGAAACTGCGGCCGCGCAGCGCTTCAGGCGGTGCCGGGAAAGGCGAGGCCTTGCGTACCATCTCAAGCGCCTGCTTATCCAGCGCTTCAAAGCCGCTGGATTCTTTTACATTGGCAGACAGCACATTACCGCTACCGTCAATTTTCAGAATCAGCAGGCAATCGCCTTGCCAGCCACGCATCTGCGCAATTTTTGGGTATTGCTTGTGTTTCGCAATTGCGCGGCCTAGGGTGCCGCCATATTGGCTTAAGGCTGCACTGATATCGGCCTCATCCGGTTCTATTTTTTTAGGTGGTTCTGGCGGGGGCGGCGGAGCGGTAATAACCGGGGGTGCATCTACTTTAGGTGCAGCGGTGATTACGGCAGGTGGTGGGGCTGGCTCAGATGCTACAGGCTCTGGCTTGATGTCCTGCACCGGAATGGGATCGGGTTTAGGCATTTTTTTTGGCAATGGCTTAATCGGCTCTGGTGCCGGTTTTATGGGTTCCACTGGTTTTGGCTGCTCAGGCACCACTACTGGCTCGGGTGGCTTTGGTTGTTGAATTTGAATGGTGAGTTCTTGAGGAATTTCTTTAATCGCATCAAACTTAAAGTTGGGGACGATGGCTAACAGCAGCAGATGCAGTAGAACAGAGCAGATAATTGCCCAAATAAGGGTGTTATCGTTGATGCCAGGGTTTTTTATGGAAATGTCCAAAGTTTAAATGTCAGAGCAATAGATTTTTTGGCTAAGTCTTTGATTATACTACAGCTTATAGGAGATTGATAAGGTTAAATTATGGTTGATATCAACCATAACTCACGTATTATGTTAAGTGCATTTGTTAAATCAGGCCTTCCAGAACTTGCACTTTCACCAGTTCACCAGCAGCACAGTTGCCTGTAGCTTCATCCAGCACAATAAAGCAGTTGGCGGCACTCATGCTGCTGAGGATGCCGGAGCCTTGATTGCCAGTAGGTTTGACCTTCCAGACGCCGGCATCATCATACAAAACGCCACGTTGAAACTCAGTGCGGCCAGTGGCCTTTTTAATCGGCTCCGTGCATTCGACCATCAGCATGGGCAAAGGTTTGGCTGTTGCACCCTGCAACATAAGCAATGCCTCCCGTACAAACTGGTAAAACGTCACCATGGTTGCTACCGGGTTGCCGGGCAGTCCAAAATAGTGCGCACCAGCTATCTTTCCGTAAGCTAAAGGACGGCCGGGTTTCATGTTCATTTTCCAGAATAGCACTTGGCCGTGTCTGGCAAGCAAGGCTTTCATATAGTCCGCCTCGCCCACCGAAACGCCGCCGCTGGTGATGACGACATCGTTATTTTGTGCGGCTTGCAGCAGGGTTTCTTCCAGTTGCGAAGGGTCATCCGGCACGTTGCCTAAATCGCTGATCTGTGCCCCCAGTCTGCTGAGCATGCCATATAGCGTGTAGCGGTTGCTGTCGTAAACCTGGCCTTCTTGCAGCGGGTTTCCTACGCCAACCAACTCGTCGCCGGTGCTAAAGAATGCGACTTTGAGTTTGCGGTAAACTGGCACTTCAGCGATGCCGAGTGAAGCCACTAAACCCAAATCCGCAGGTTTCATGATGTGGCCTTTTGACAGAACAGTTTGGCCAATTCTCAAATCTTCGCCCGCTAAACGCACGTTTGCGCCTTGTTTAGTCTCTTCAAGCAATGTAATCCGATCGCTTTTTATCGCGATTCGTTCTTGCATTACCACTGTATCCGCGCCTGCTGGAATTACCGCGCCAGTCATGATTTTTACGCATTCACCGGCATTCAAATTGTCCATGAAAGGTTGGCCAGCAAAGGCAGTGCCAATGATTTTAAGGGTTTTTAAATTTGCAGAAAACTTAAATGCAAAGCCATCCATGGCGCTATTGTTATGGTTGGGCACATTGCTGGGCGAGACAATATCCTCCGCCAGCACACGCCCCAAACTCTCGCGGACAGGCAGGGTTTCTGCTTCATGTACCGGGCTTAAAAACTGCTTGATAAATTGCCGCGCATGCGTGACAGACATCGCGTTCGGGTCGTAATCCTCCAGACACGAAGGGTTGGCGATTAATTCGGAAAGCGTGGTTTTATTTTTCATCATTTTTTAATTTTAATTCCAGCACTGCCAAATCTTCAAACGTATTCAGGTTGGTAAACCCGTCAGGATTATCACTAAAATCCACTTCTACGTACAGCTGACTTTTTTGCCAGGTGCTCACTTTACGCCCGCCGTTTGCCAGATACTCCACCAGGCTGGGTAACACGCTTTTTTTGCACAAACAGAATACTTGATGCGTTTCGCCATTGGCGCTCGCAACGGCAATATCGGCGCGGCTTTCCAGCATGCCTTTTAACAATCTTTCTGCCAGATCCAATGGCAGTAACGGCGAATCGCACGGCACGGTTAATAGATATTCGTGCTTAGCATGCTGCAAACCCAAACTAAAACCCGCTAGCGGGCCTGGAAAATCAGCCGTTTCATCTTGCAGTACACGGTAGCCAAATGCTTGGTAAGAAGCAATTTCGCGGTTGGCGTTGATGAGGATTTCATCCACTTGCGGCTTCAATCGCGCGATCACTTGCGCAGTCAGTGGTTTGTTTTGTAGCGTCACCAAGCCTTTATCCACGCCATTCATGCGGGTGGCGCGACCGCCTGAGAGAATGATGGCTGAAACGCTCATTACCCGCCGGTATGCGACATAAACCGCACTACCGCAGGTTCTGCGCGGCGCAGATCGAAATCGTGGCCTTTGGGTTTAATTGCCATGCTGTCTAAAATCGCTGCGATTAAAGGTGCGTCGTTATTGGGGTTTGCGCGCAATAATGGCATTAAGTCGATTTTATCATCTTGTCCTAAACACAAATACAACTCGCCTTTGCAGGTGATGCGTACGCGGTTGCAGCTCTCGCAAAAATTGTGTGAGTGCGGTGAAATGAAGCCGATTTTTGTCTTGGTATTCGCCACGCGCCAGTAACGTGCCGGGCCACCTGTGGTCTCAGTGCTGGGCAGTAGTGAATACTTACTTTGTAGCAGTTTCAATGTATCCGCATTGCTCACAAAGGTGCTGTCACGGGCATGATTCACTTCGCCCAGCGGCATTTCTTCGATAAAGCTGATGTCGATTTTTTTGTCGATGGCAAACTGCACCAAATCAATCGCTTCGTCATCGTTGCTGCCGCACATTAACACGGTGTTCAATTTAACGCCTTCAAACCCCGCGTCAATACTGGCTTGCAGGCCTGCTAAAACCTGATTTAAATCACCTGTGCGGGTGATTTTTTTAAATCGCTCCGGGTCCAGGCTATCTAGCGAGATATTGATACGCTTTACGCCCGCTTGTTTGAGCGCTTTGGCCTGTTTCAATAACTGACTACCGTTGGTAGTGAGCACTAACTCTTTGAGGCCTTCCATTTGGCCAATTTCTTCAAATAGCCATAACGCGTTCTTGCGTACCAGCGGCTCACCGCCGGTGATGCGGACTTTAGTTACGCCCAGGCTGACAAATACTTTTACCAGTCGTGCACACTCTTCCAAACTCAGCACTTCATCACGCGGTAAAAACGTCATGTCCTCGCCCATGCAGTATACGCAGCGGAAATCGCAGCGATCTGTGATTGAAAGGCGGATGTAATCTACTGTGCGGCCGAACTGGTCCGTAAGTTTAGAATCGACAAGCTGCGGAGTTTTTAGTGCCATATCCATAGGTGGAATTATGCAATAAAAACGCGGTCTTAGTTGGACATTAATGCGCTTTTTTGGCTTCAATTAGTGTGCAATAAGGTATATCATACGCAAGCTTGATATTGAGCATATAAAAATGAAAAAGCAGGTATTTGGAGATTGGTTGTGGCCGCCGAACTAACAGTACAAGAACTAACAAAAATCAAGGCACATATTACTGCGCACCAGCATATGCCAGGTGCGCTACTGCCTTTGCTGCATGCGATTCAGGATGACATTGGCTACGTGCCGGAGGAGGCCTACCCGCAGATCTCGAAAGCCCTGGCGCTCTCGGTGGCCGAGGTGCATGGTGTGGTCACCTTTTATCATCATTTTCGCCGCCATCCTGCAGGCAAACATATTTTACAAGTCTGCCGAGCGGAATCTTGCCAAGCCATGGGTGCGGAAAAGCTGGAAGCGCATATCAAATCCACCTTAGGGATAGATTTTCATCAAACTACAAAAGACGGCGCGATTACGCTGGAGCCGGTGTATTGCCTGGGCAACTGCGCATGTTCACCTGCGGTGATGCTGGATGATGAAGTTTATGGCTGTATGGATAATCAAAAAGTGGCTGAGTTGATCAGCGAAGCGAGGGGCGTGTAATGGTGAAAGTATTTGTTCCTCGCGATTCCAGCGCGCTATCACTAGGCGCAGACCGTACTGCCAAGGCTATCATGGCAGAAGCACAAAAACGTGGTGTTGACCTTGAGCTTGTTCGCAATGGTTCGCGCGGGCTGTTTTGGCTGGAGCCGATGGTGGAAGTGACCACAGACAAAGGTCGTGTGGCTTATGCGCCGGTGCAACCTAAGGATGTACCCGGCCTGTTTGATGCAGATTTTCTCAATGGTGGCGCGCACTCCTTGAACCTAGGGCTCACCGAAGCATTGCCTTGGCTCAAAAAACAGCAGCGCCTCACATTTGCGCGGGTTGGTATTACCGACCCGGTTTCGCTGGATGATTATCTGGCGCACGATGGCTACAAAGGCATGAAAAACGCGCTAAAAATGACAGGCGCAGAGATCGTAAAGGCAGTGACGGATTCCGGCTTGCGCGGCCGCGGCGGCGCGGCTTTTCCTACCGGCATCAAGTGGAATACGGTATTGGGTTGTGAATCTGATCAGAAATACATTGTCTGCAATGCAGATGAGGGTGACTCCGGCACTTACTCTGACCGCATGATCATGGAAGATGACCCGTTTGTGCTGATTGAAGGCATGACCATCGCGGGTATCGCGGTTGGCGCAACACAAGGCTATATCTACCTGCGCAGCGAATATCCGCATGCCTTGAAAACCTTGAATGAGGCCATCAACAAAGCTGAAGCTGCAGGCTATCTGGGTGAGAAGATTTGCGGTTCAACGCATACGTTCAACTTAGAGGTTCGCCGTGCAGCGGGTGCGTATGTATGCGGTGAAGAAACCTCGCTGCTGGAAAGCCTGGAAGGTAAACGTGGTCTGGTGCGCTTTAAGCCGCCGCTGCCTGCGGTTGAAGGCTTGTTCGGCAAGCCGACGGTGGTGAATAACGTGATTTCGCTGGCTACGGTGCCGATCATTCTCGACAAAGGCGCGCAATACTATGCAGATTACGGTATGGGACGATCGCGCGGCACGATGCCGATTCAGTTGGCAGGCAATCTCAAGCAAACTGGTTTGGTCGAGCTGGCATTCGGCGCGACATTGCGAGAGCTGTTGTATGATTTTGGCGGAGGTTCTGCCTCAGGACGACCTGTCCGTGCGGTGCAGGTAGGTGGTCCGCTGGGGGCGTATTTGCCCGAGAGCCAATTCGACACGCCGCTGGATTATGAGGAATTTACCAAGATATGGGCAGTGTTAGGCCACGGCGGAATCGTGGCGTTTGACGATACGGTGGACATGGCAAAAATGGCGCGTTACGCCTTTGAGTTTTGCTCCATTGAAAGCTGTGGCAAATGTACGCCGTGCCGCATTGGCTCTACACGCGGCGCGGAAGTGATTGATAAGATTGTGACAGGTAAAGATCACGCAAAAAATATCAAGTTAGTGCGCGACTTAAGCGACACCATGCTGAATGGCTCGCTATGCGCATTGGGCGGCATGACGCCGTACCCGGTGTTAAGCGCACTGAATCATTTTTCCGAAGATTTTAAACCAAGAGATTCCGGTTTACAGAATAAGAAGGTAGCTGCCTAAGCGGCATGAGGTGCGTTATGGATGACATTAAATATAAAGCAAACATAGATTACGGCACACCAAAAAAAGCGTCGGAAAAGCAAGTCACGTTGAATATTGATGGTGTCGATGTGACTGTGCCAGAAGGCACATCCATCCTACATGCGGCACAGATCACAGGTGTGACGGTGCCTAAATTGTGTGCGACTGATAGCTTGGAACCGTTTGGTTCATGCCGCTTGTGTCTGGTGGAGATTGAAGGCCGTCGCGGCTATCCGGCCTCTTGCACCACGTCTTGCGTGGAAGGCATCAAAGTCCATACCCAAACACCGAAGCTGGCGGATATTCGCCGTGGTGTAATGGAGCTTTATATTTCAGATCATCCGCTGGATTGCCTGACCTGCGCGACCAATGGCGACTGCGAACTGCAGGATATGGCAGGCGCTGTGGGTCTGCGCGAAGTGCGCTATGGCTATGACGGCGAGAATCATCTGAAATCGGCCAAAGACGAAAGCAATCCTTATTTCACCTTCGACCCTAGCAAATGTATTGTTTGCAGCCGTTGCGTGCGCGCATGCGAAGAAACGCAAGGCACATTTGCATTGACGATTGAAGGTCGCGGCTTCGGCAGCAAGGTTTCTGCAGGCAATAAAGACTTTCTGGAGTCTGAGTGCGTGTCCTGCGGTGCTTGCGTACAGGCTTGCCCGACTGCAACGCTCATTGAAAAGACCGTGATTGAGGCGGGCGTGCCGGAGCACAGCATCACCACGACCTGTGCCTATTGCGGCGTGGGTTGCAGCTTTAACGCTGAGATGAAGGGTGAAGAAGTCGTCCGCATGACACCCAACAAAGACGGCGGCGCCAATCATGGCCACGCTTGCGTAAAAGGCCGCTTTGCCTGGGGCTATGCCACCCACAAAGACCGTATGACCAAGCCGATGATACGCAAAAACATCACAGATCCATGGCAGGAAGTAAGCTGGGATGAGGCAGTTAACTATGCTGCCAGTGAGATTAAACGCATTGAAGCCAAATATGGCAAAGATGCGATGGGCGGTATCACTTCATCGCGCTGCACCAATGAAGAAGTGTATGTCACGCAAAAACTGGTGCGCGCCGTGTTTGGCACCAATAACGTAGACACTTGTGCCCGCGTGTGCCACAGCCCGACCGGCTACGGTCTGAAGCAAACTCTGGGTGAATCTGCCGGAACACAAACGTTCGATTCGGTGATGAAAGCGGATGTCATCATGATTATCGGCGCCAATCCGACCGATGGTCACCCCGTATTTGCCTCGCAGATGAAGCGTCGCCTGCGCGAAGGCGCCAAGCTGATTATCGCCGACCCGCGCGCGATTGATCTGGTAGAAAACTCACCGCACATTCGCGCCGATTATCACCTGAATTTACGTCCAGGCACCAATGTTGCGCTGATTTCCGCTTTGGCGCACGTGGTGGTGACCGAGGGTTTGGTGAAAGAAGATTTTGTCAAAGCGCGCTGCGAGTGGGATTCATATGTGGTGTGGCGTGATTTTGTGGCGAAACCGGAAAACTCACCCGAAGCCTTGGAAAAAGAATTAGGCGTTAAGGCTGAAATCGTGCGCGCAGCTGCAAGGATGTATGCGACAGGCGGCAATGCGGCGATTTATTATGGCTTGGGCGTGACCGAGCATAGCCAGGGCTCGACCATGGTGATGGGAATTGCCAACCTCGCCATGGCGACCGGTAACCTAGGCCGCGAAGGCGTGGGCGTGAACCCGTTGCGTGGCCAGAACAATGTGCAGGGTTCGTGCGATATGGGCTCAATGCCGCACGAGTTTACCGGCTATCGCCATGTGTCGGATGACGCCACGCGTGCGCTGTTTGAAGCGGCCTGGGGCAGGCCGTTAAGCAGTGAGCCTGGCCTGCGCATCCCGAATATGCTGGACCTCGCCAGCGAAGGCAGATTCAAGGCGCTGTATTGCGTAGGTGAGGATATTGCGCAATCTGACCCCAATACGCAACATGTGACGCATGCTTTGGAAAGTATGGAATGCGTGATCGTGCAGGACTTGTTCCTGAACGAGACCGCGATGTACGCGCATGTGTTCTTCCCCGGGGCGTCTTTCCTGGAAAAGAGCGGCACCTTTACCAATGCGGAACGCCGTATTTCACCGGTGCGCCGCGTGATGACACCGAAAAACGGCTATGAGGATTGGGAAATCACGGCCAAATTATCCGAAGCGCTGGGTTACCCGATGCAATACAGCCATGCCAGTGAGATCATGGATGAGATCGCTGCATTGACGCCCACTTTCAAAGGCGTGAGCTTCAAAAAACTGGATGAACTGGGCAGCATACAATGGCCTTGTGATGACGAGAACCCAGCGGGTACGCCAACCATGCACGTGGATGAATTCGTGCGCGGCAAGGGCAAGTTCTTTGTGACCCAATACGTGCCAACAACCGAAAAAGTGAATGCGAAATACCCGCTGATTTTGACGACCGGCCGTATATTGTCGCAATACAATGTGGGTGCGCAGACGCGGCGCACGCAAAACACGACCTGGCATCCGGAAGATATTTTAGAGATTCATCCGCACGATGCCGAGGATCGCGGCATTCATGAGGGCGACTGGGTAGGGATCTCCAGCCGGGCCGGAGAAACGGTTTTGCGCGCAAAAATCACGGAACGTGTGCAGCCGGGCGTGATTTACACGACCTTTCACCATCCTGAGTCTGGCGCAAACGTGATTACGACGGACAATTCGGATTGGGCCACCAACTGCCCCGAGTTCAAAGTCACTGCGGTGCAGGTGACGCGTGTGAACCAGCTTTCTGACTGGCAACAACATTACAAAACGTTTAGTGAGGCGCAGATTGCGTTTGCCAATAAAAAATTGAGCAAAAATACCCAGCAGCCTGCTTAACCATTGCGTAAAACAAGTTTTATCGTTGCAGACGCCGGGCTTACCGAAGTCAATGTCACGCGTTGGCATCAAGGTGAATTAAGTGCAGACCAAGACAGAATTGTCGAAGAAACGCCGATCGCTCTGATTTATAACGGAATTTCACACGTGGTGATGCTGGCAACTCCGCAGGATTTAGAGGATTTCGCGCTAGGATTCTCGCTGAGTGAGGGCATTTTGCAAGACAAAAGTGAGTTGTACGGCATTGAAATCATCAGGCAGGAACAAGGCATCGAGTTGCGTTTGGATGTGGCGACAGAATGTTTTGTGAAGCTCAAAGAACGGCGCCGTAATCTGGCGGGCAGGACGGGTTGCGGCCTGTGCGGTGCGGAAAGTTTGGAGCAGGCATTACATCTGCCGCAAAGGCATGCCCTGCAGGCCAGTATCCATGCGGTTCCTGGAGCATCCTTACAGGCAGCGTTCCATGCAATCAAGCCTTTGCAGACCTTGCAGCTTGCGACAGGTGCCACACATGCGTGCGCGTGGGTGACTGCGGATGGTGAAGTGCAGTTGGTACGTGAAGATGTGGGGCGTCATAACGCGATGGATAAATTGATCGGCGCGCTCGCCAAGCTGCCGCCACAAAACAATGGCTTCGTGCTGACTTCCAGCCGCGCCAGCTATGAGATGGTACAAAAAACGGCTGCGGCAGGGTACTCCATACTTGCCGCGATTTCAGCCCCGACAGGGCTTGCGGTGCGTATGGCTGAAGCCTATGGCGTGACATTGGTAGGCTTCTTGCGAGATAATCAATTTGTGATTTATACGCATCCGCAGAGAATTAAAAATTAGAAATTAACTTTAACAACATAAATCAAGACCATGCAAACAGAACGATTAATCAAAATGGCCAACCAGATTGGCGATTTTTTTGAGGCAGAGCCCAATCAATCGCAAGCCCAGGAAGATATCGCCAATCATCTCAACCGATTTTGGACTTTGGATATGCGCCGGCAGCTTGCGGCTTATGTGAAAGAACAAAATGGCACCGGCTTGCATCAACGGGTGATTTCTGCCATTTCCACACATCTTAAAGTGTAGCAATTTTGTCTGAAGTCATCTTGCTCATCCCGCTCATTTTTATTGCGGCACTATTGTTCTCGTCTGTGGGCCATGGCGGCGCATCGGCGTATTTGGCGGCATTCGCACTGGTCAGCATGGCACCAGAAAGCATGCGGCCGGCAGCCTTATGCCTGAACGTGCTGGTGGCTTCAATCGCGCTGTATAAATTCTACAAAGTGCGGGCGTTTAACTGGCAAGTGTTCTGGCCGATCGCGCTGACTTCAATTCCAAGCGCGTTTGTTGGCGGACAAATCACTTTGCCAAATCATGCATACAAATCAATTGTGGGGCTATGCTTGATCTATGCGGCCTGGACGATTTTTTACCGCGCAAAAACCACTGATGATGTCACCGTTAGGCCGGTAGCCAAGCCGATTCTATTAGGCGTGGGCGCAGGGCTTGGTCTTCTTTCCGGCCTTACCGGAATAGGCGGTGGCATCTTTTTAAGCCCGATACTATTATTTTTCGCCTGGGCAAAAACCAAAGTGATTTCGGGCGTGGCAGCAGCATTCATTCTGGTAAATTCGATTTCAGGCTTGCTCGGTGTGCTCACGAAGTCACCTGCCTTGCCAGCAGGCTTGCCCTATTGGGCGGCGGCGGCCATACTGGGTGGCTGGATAGGGGCGGAATTTGGAAGCAAGCGATTGGCGAATCCAACCATCCGGAAATTGCTGGCAGTCGTGCTGTTGTTTGCCGGTGGCAAAATGTTGTTTTCTAGTTAATGCGCTGATACAGCCTGAAGCTTTCACGCCTTTCACTTACGCGCTTACCGTTCCAAATGAGTTTCCAGTCATAACCGGGCTCCACTTTTTCACGTCCTTTTTCATCCTGAATCAAATACAGGTCGCAATTGAGGGTTCCCTCAGTTTCGGAAGGCTGTGTTCTTGCATCGGCAAAATAATGCAGCAGATCCCGCTGCGCATCGCCCACGCGATTGCTGCTGATACAGGCATACTGTGCAGGCAGTGCTTTTTTAAGGCTGGTGAATATGTCGCGATAACTGCGCGCAGAGTCTATCATCGGCAGCCATAACGTCATCAGAAGCGTCCAAACGCAGGTCATGCCAATCGCCCAGTTGGTGGCGCTGGAACGGTTGGAATGCTGTGAGCGCAAGATGGCAAACAGCCAGACTAATGTGACGGCAACCGCAATGACAAAAGCGATCATGCTGAAATTGAGCTGCTGCATGCCAGACAGGAACGTCAGGCGCGCTTTGATTTTAGCTGGGTTTCCGGTGAGCATCGCGATCCAGCCTAGCCAGATCAGACCGCTCATCAGGCCGAACAAAATGAGCCCGAACCAGTTTAACGCGCTGGCGGTGCCGCGTTTGAGGGTTTCGATACTGCCGCCGGCCATGGCGGTGAGCGGGATAAGTAAGGCCAAGGCAAAGACTTCTTTACCGTCGCCTAAACCGATTACTGCCCAGGCAATTATAAAGAAAGTAATTATGAGCTGAAATCTGGGTTTTCCTAGCAGTTGCGTTCGATAGCGCCATAGCCCCCATGCGGCTAGCGGCAGCGCGGGCCATGCGTACCATAACAGCGTTCTAAGAAAATACAAATGATGGCTTTGGTTGAACTGCTGCATAGACAGCGTCCACCATTGATTAAACATGTCCGGGTAAAAAAGGTGACACAAGATCGGCCAGCCCAATAGAAAGGGACTGGCAAACAAAAGAGATAAGCCGAATACGCTGGCGAAACTTTTGCTGCGCCAGGGAGCAAACAGAGCAGGCAATGCCAGACAGGTGGCCAAAATGATGGTTAACGGCTGCAGGCCTGTGGATAGAAAGCTCACGCCCATGCCAGCGCCTAATAACACACTGGCGCGATAGGGGCGCCTTTTGGCAAGGCTGAGAGCATAGAAGCTGGTCGTAATCCCGGCAAGCGCAGATACCGCTGGCATTAAAGTGTGGGCGCTTAACACCAGACCCAATGAGCCGATGAATACAAAAGTGGTTTGTCGTCCGAAACCTTTTCCCCACAGCTCTCGACCGGTCATGCCAATCATCATCAAGGTAATGACCATCCACAAGCCGGTAACGACGCGTGCCGCGTCATGCAAGGGCAATATCGGGCTTAGAACTTTAGCGACAGCAGAGGCACTTAAATAATAGAGCGGAGGGTTGATGATTTGGGTGCTGCTGGCGGAATCTGGCGTCAGCAAATTGCCGGTGTCAATGATTGTTTTAACGGTACTGATGGTGTGCGATTCAAATGGCTTCCAGGGTGCATGGCCGATCAGGCCCACACACAACCAGATCGCACATAACACAATTAGCAAGCGTGTTTTAGCTCGCTCCCCCACTTTTGCGCGCGGAGTAGACATATTGCCTTGCCAGTCGTGGTCAAGATCGAAGCGCATATGTGTCTAAAATAATCGAATGGCTTTGTTAAATTAATAGAAGTTTAACATTGTGGGCGAGCAAAAAATAAAAAAGGCAGCCAGGCTGCCTTTTATGCCAACAAATAGGCCGTTGTGAAAACTTACATGCCGTATTTTTGTTTGAATTTCTCAACACGGCCAGCCGTGTCTAATATTTTCTGTTTACCTGTATAAAATGGGTGGCACAGGGAGCACACCTCTATATTCATGTCGCGGCCATGGGTTGAGCGCGTTTTGAATTTATTACCGCAGCTACAGGTAACGTTGATTTCTGGGTAGTTTGGATGAATGTCAGCTTTCATGCTTTTCTCTCTAAATTTAAGCAGTTGCAGTAAACCGCGCATTATGAATTAAATTGGTAAAAATAGCAATAATTTAGCCCGAAGCAAAAATTAAATCGTGTAATCCTGACTTAAAGTTGCGGAAACAAGTGCCGTTAACTCATTTATAGCACTTTGGAACAACGAGAAATTGTAACGATAAACCAGGACGGAAAATTAAATGAAAATTACAGATAGAAATGCGTGTATGGAAGCATTCCAGAACTTATGCGATGAAGCGCAAGATAACGCAGATATGGATTTGCATGACTGCCAATACTGGGTTTTTGAGCGTGGTTACAGGGCGGCTGTTCAAGAACTGATGGACATCGCTGAAACCGGAGTTCAGGTTAAAAAGTTCGTATCCCCTAAACTCCAGAGCCTTGCGGAAAAATTAATTTGCGAGACCGATTGCGTGTAAATTTTTGCTATCCACGCCGCATGCTGTCAAAAAAATCCGCATTGTTTTTGGTCGCTTTGATTTTGTCCAGCAAGAATTCCATTGCTTCCAGATCGTCCATCGGGTAAAGCAGTTTGCGCAGCACCCATATTTTTTGCAGCACATCTTTTTCGATGAGCAGTTCTTCTTTACGTGTGCCGGATTTGTTTACGTTAATCGCAGGATAGAGGCGTTTTTCGGCCATGCGGCGGTCGAGATGAATCTCCATATTGCCGGTGCCTTTGAATTCCTCGTAGATCACATCGTCCATGCGCGAGCCAGTATCCACAAGGGCTGTCGCGATGATAGTCAGCGAGCCGCCTTCTTCGATATTACGTGCAGCGCCAAAAAATCTTTTCGGTTTTTGCAGCGCATTGGCATCCACGCCGCCTGTAAGCACTTTGCCCGAAGAAGGAATCACCGTATTGTATGCGCGCGCCAGGCGAGTGATGGAGTCTAGCAAAATCACCACGTCTTTTTTATGCTCAACCAGGCGTTTGGCCTTCTCAAGCACCATTTCAGCTACTTGCACGTGGCGAGTGGCGGGCTCGTCAAAGGTGGAAGCAACTACTTCGCCTTTTACTGAGCGCGTCATTTCGGTCACTTCTTCAGGGCGTTCGTCAATCAGTAATACAATCAAGACCACATCGGGATGGTTGGCAGTAATGGCGTGTGCGATGTTCTGCATCATCACCGTTTTACCGCTTTTCGGGCTGGCAACCAATAAACCGCGCTGACCGCGGCCAATCGGCGCGATCATGTCAATGACGCGACTGGTGATGTTCTCTTCCCCGCGCATATCGCGCTCTAACGTGAGCGGTTTGGTTGGAAATAGCGGTGTCAGGTTTTCGAATAAAATTTTATGCTTGGTGTTCTCTGGCGCTTCGCCATTCACCATGTCAACTTTCACCAGCGCGAAGTAACGCTCGCCATCTTTTGGGGTGCGAATCTCACCTTGAATGGAGTCGCCTGTGTGCAGGTTGAATCGGCGAATCTGTGAAGGCGATACATAAATGTCATCCGTGCCTGCAAGGTATGAAGTGTCTGGCGAGCGCAGGAACCCGAATCCATCTTGCAGCACTTCCAGCGTACCATCCCCGTAAATGCTGTCGCCTTTTTTGGCCTTATTTTTCAAGATGGCAAAAATCAAATCCTGCTTGCGCATGCGGCTCGCATTTTCGATTTCGTTGGTGATTGCCATTTCGACCAATTCGGTCACTGGAAGGTGTTTAAGGTCGGATAGATGCATGTGAGAACTCGCTAGAAGGGAATTACAAGAGAAGAAACAAAAGTTAAATGAGGCTGACTTCTGGTTAAGAAGTCAGCGCGGGTAAAAATTAAATGTTGCTATCAATAAACGCTGTTAATTGAGATTTGGATAAAGCGCCTACTTTAGTCGCTTCCACGCTGCCATTTTTAAACAGCATCAAGGTGGGAATGCCACGAATGCCGTATTTAGGCGGTGTCTGCTGATTATCATCAATATTGAGCTTGGCTACTTTTAGGCGGCCAGCGTATTCTTTTGAAATGTCATCCAGAATTGGTGCAATCATTTTACACGGGCCGCACCACTCGGCCCAGTAATCCACCAGAACAGGCAATTGCGATTGCAACACCTCTTGCTCAAAAGCGGCATCGCTTAAATGGATAATATGTTCGCTCATTAATTATGACCTCTATTTTGAAATTTTATCAATTGCAGATGTTTGTAATAACCCAGTAATAAAGCCAAGTTGTGGTTGTTTGATGATTGCTGGGATCTGGATTCGGAAACTAAAATGATAATTTAGTATAAGTATAGCAATATCGCTTGCATTATATCAAGCTGTATTGAAAGCGTTCAAATCTTGCGGTGCGCTCAACTAATTTCTTGATCAGTATGATGCTGAAACTGTTATCAAAGCTCAGTCTAAGCACATCACCTGCTTTACAGAACCCGCGCGCCGTAATAACACTTGCTGCCTGTTTGATGCTGCCAAGCTCCGGCAACATCAAGGCTTCACCTTCCAACGCGCTGTTTTCAAATTTTGCGCTGACAGCGGTAGCGCTGGGTGAAATCAGCTCCAGGCCCACATCAAGCTGATTCAAATCATTGATATGTGCCCAGCGCAACACGGCCAGTTCCCATTGCTTGCTTTTGCTGTTTTTCATCGCGACTACGTCGCCTATGCGCGCTGATGCCTGGGATGAGCTGAATTTACGCAAGGCACAGCCGCCTGCGCTGACGTTTAAAACCTGCCAGCGGGAAGGCTTAATTTCACCGATTGTATTGGCATGCTGGGCGAAGGTGCTGCTGCCCTCATGAAGTAAATGATAGGCTGCCATTAATCCGACGCCTAATTCTACACCGTCACTTTTCTTGATTCTGGAAAAAATGCGTTGTTGCGCTTTGCCAAAATTTTTAATAAGGCGCGCGAGCAAATCTTCATAATGGCTCTCAAGCGCATTGCCTGGCAAGCTGCTGTCATCTGGCACAATGCCTTCTTGCAGCAGTTTGATATGATGATGGATTTGCCTGGCCACATTCACCGTAATGAGCAGAATATCCGTCGCATCGTTTGGAATATCCTGATTCTTGGCAAATGGAACGGGTGGCTTATTACGGTCAAGCGCGATCAGGAATACCCCCGCAGGGTTTTCTATCAGGCCGAGCGGCCGCAGCTCTGCATGCTCGGCTATATTGGAAAGATAAGCGTCAGCTTTTAATATGTCCGCATTTGCAAGGTGTTGCGGATCTGCCAAGGCTATCAATAGCACTTGTTTGTAGGTTAGGTTGACAGAACTTGTGTTATTCGCAGCAAGTTGATCCGCAATCGGTATCGCTTCAGCAGTTTGCTGCAACGCGCAGAAATAAAGCTGATGCAATTCTGACCATAGGCTGGCGGGCGGAGTGCGGTAGCTCAGGTGGTGTACTAAAGCGATTTCTTTAAGTGCATGAATTGCCCGTTGCACCACTTGTGCCGTGCTTTTGCTGTTATTCAGATTTAAGATTTTGTTTTGCAAATCCACCAAAGCAAACTTGTAGCCGTAGGCAAACTCTTGCCACAACTTCATGGCGGCGTCGACAAAGGCTTGCTCGGTTTTGGAAATAGGCAGGCTGGCACCGCTAAAATGCGGGATCAAGTCCTGATAAATCTGAATGGCGGTCGGTCGATATAACTCCAACGCATTAAACCGGTTTGCAAATGCCACTTTCTGGCTGTTTAAAATTTGCAATTCGTCGATTAAGTCTGTTGCAGCAGAAATGGGATCGCCCAATGGGAGCTTCTGGATGAATTCGTTGATTTTATGCGCACGCGTTTCCGCCAATAAAATTGGATTTTCATCTAAATTTGGTAGCTTAAGGCTGATTGGCATGTAAACTCCGCTAGTAATGCTTTATATTAGAACCTAATTTTAAATTTGTCACTTTTTTGCTTATTTTTAGATTATAAAAAGCACATGCTATATAGAAAATCACTTTTTTGCTTAATTTTAACTGCGGTTTTGCTTAGCTCACCTATCTTTGCACTGGCTGCAAATAGTTTTGTGCTAAAAGATACAGAGGGTAAAAAACATACGCTGTCCCAATATAAGGGCAAATGGGTGATTGTCAACTACTGGGCGACCTGGTGCCCGCCTTGCCTGGAAGAGGTGCCAGATCTGGTAGCGTTATATGATAGCCGCAAAAACAAAGATGTCATGGTGATTGGCGTGGTTTTTGATTACCAAAGCGCAAAAGAAGTGGCCGAGTATGTGGATGATATGCTGATGTCATACCCTATCGTGCTGGGGGATGATGAAGTAACCAGGCAAATTGGCAGTGCGGAGGTATTGCCTACCAGTTATATTTACAATCCGCGTGGCGAGCTCGTCAAAACCAAGCGCGGCTTGGTCACCAAGCAATATCTTGAAACGTTAATGGCGCGCGAAAAGTAATAACCTGTTTTACCTTCGCGCGGTTACGGGTTGATGCCGTTGGCTAGGCGGGTATAGCAATACTGTTACCGGCTTCGTCCAGAATATTAAGCTGGTTCTCTTCGGCAAAGTGCATCAGCTGCTCAAAGCCTTCCGGATTGCGTTCTTTCAGCTTCATGTCGACTGTCAGGCAGCGTACGCCATTAACTACTTCCGGCCTCAGGTAAGGCGAATAGCGTAATTTCCGGTTTTCGCCAAACGTTGCAAAGGTGCTGCACATGCGGTCTACCCAGTCACTCGGGCGAAAAGGTTTGCCGGCACGTGTCAGGCCTTGAATTGTAATCTCTACAGGTTTTTCTGTCGTCATGGTGTTCATTCCCATAATGTTTGGTTCACATGCTTAATTCATATATTCGAATACTTTAACCACTTTGCTCACGCCATCGGTGTTGCGCGCGATCTCCACTGCGGCATCTGCTTCTGCTTTGTTTACAATGCCAAGCAAATACACCACGCTGTTTTCAGTGACTATTTTTACATAGTTGGCGGGAAACTGGTTTTCCGTCACAAACTTTGTTTTAACTTTAGAAGTGATGTATGTGTCATTGCTGCGCGAGCTAAGCGAAGTTTTTGGCCCAACCACAATTTCATTGGTGACCGCGCGTACATTTTCAATGCCTTTTACAAAATTTTCGGCCTTGGCCTTGGTTGCTTCATCGGGTGCTTCGCCGGTAAGAAGCACATTACGGTTATAGCTGGTGACATTGATATGGGTATTCTCGCCCAGCGTCGTTTCCATATATTTAACTGCTTTCAGCTCGATATTCTCATCTTCCACATAAATGCCGGAGGTACGCCGGTCCGCCGCCAATGCACCGCCAGCCGCTGCCCCACCTACTACTACGGGTGCGCATGCCGTTATAGATGTAACAACGGCGATACATAGAAAAACTTTAGCGATGATATGTTTGCCTGAATGGAAGTAAGCTGGATTCATTGACGACTCCTTAAGAATGAGGGCAGTTGAAAAATAAGGGAATTATAATTTGTAACCATCAATTTGTGCGAATGATACGCCCTTTATGCGTCAAATGCATTACGTATCCACTCGATGCTTTGCAAGTCGTTTGTGTGCATTAAAATAGCATCAAAACGACAAGCACTTGGGCCATGTTGCTGTAAATAATGTTGAGCTGTCAAAATCAGTTTTTTCTGTTTTTGCGGCGTAATGCTGCTGGCCGCGTTGCCAAACTGGCTGTTGCTTCTGAGCCGTACCTCAATAAACACAAGGGTCTGGGCATCTTTCATGATCAAATCAATTTCACCAAACCGGCAATGATAATTCTGCGTTACAAGCTTAAGGCCGTGGTTCGTCAAAAAAGTTGCAGCTAATTTTTCCGCTTCCAGACCGGCGTTGTTTTTGTTTAATAACATAGGCGTTATGATGGCTTTAGCTTAGAATTAAAAATATGAAGCAAGAAGGCATATTATATGTGGTCGCCACACCAATCGGTAATTTGGGTGACATCACTCTGCGTGCGCTGGAAACATTAAAAAGCGTGGATGCGATCGCGGCCGAGGATACGCGCCACACTTCAGGCCTGTTGTGGCATTTTGGCGTCAGCAAAAAACTCATCGCGTTGCATGAGCATAACGAACATCAGTCTGCCGAAAAATTATTGATGCAGCTCAAAGCAGGTGAAAATATCGCACTGGTGACGGACGCGGGTACGCCCGGCATTAGCGACCCGGGCGCGGTGGTGGTAGATTTGGTGCGTAAAGCTGGTGTGAAAGTGGTGCCGATTCCTGGTGCAAGTGCGGTGATTGCTGCTTTGTCGGCCAGCGGCATCACGCAGAATGGTTTTCTTTTTTATGGATTTTTGCCTGCCAGTGGCGCGGCGCGGCGCAAGATATTGCAAGAATTGGCGGCTCAAACTGTGACGTTGGTGTTTTACGAAGCACCGCACCGCATTGTGGAATGTATCGCAGATTTGAATGCGATATTGGGCGGCGAACGCCGCATCACGTTTGCGCGTGAACTGACAAAGACGTTTGAAACGATTTACACCTGCCCGCTCAGCCTTGCCAGTGCGTGGCTGCAGGCCGATGCTAATCAGCAGCGGGGCGAGTTCGTGTTACTTATCGAAGCTGCGCCTTTGCCAGAAGCAACAGAGATTAGTGAGGATGCGCAACGTGTATTAAAATGCCTGCTGGCGGAATTGCCGCTGAAACAGGCGGTTAAATTGGCGACAGAAATCACGAATGAAAAGAAAAATGCGCTTTACGATTTGGCTTTAAAGATTAAAAAATGAAGGATATGTCGATGACAAAAAACCTCACCATCACGCGCCCTGACGATTGGCACTTGCACTTGCGTGATGGCGCTGCGCTTCAGGCTGTGTTGCCTGATACGGTGCGGCAATTTGCGCGCGCGATTGTGATGCCCAATCTGCGCCCGCCGGTGACTTCCACCGAGCTGGCGGCCGCTTATCGCCAGCGAATTCTGAGCGCCCTGCCGCAAGGAATGGTTTTTGAGCCGCTGATGACGCAGTATCTTACAGACAATACCAGTGCTGATGAAATTAAAAGGGCCAAAACAAGCGGCATCATTCACGGCGTAAAGCTTTATCCGGCAGGTGCTACGACCAACTCGGATTCCGGCGTGACGGATTTGCTTAAATGCGATGCCGCGCTGCAAGCCATGCAAGAAGTCGGTATGCCATTGCTGGTGCATGCGGAAGTGACCGATGCGGATGTGGATGTGTTCGACCGCGAAAAAGTATTTATCGACCGCCACATGGCGCCTTTAATCAAACGCTTCCCAGCGCTGAAAGTGGTGTTTGAGCATATCACCACCAAAGATGCCGCAGATTTCGTGACAAGCGCGTCAGCCAATGTTGCGGCGACCATTACCGCTCACCATTTGCTGATGAATCGTAATGACATGTTTGTTGGTGGCATTCGCCCGCATCACTATTGCCTGCCTGTTTTGAAGCGCGAAGAACATCGGTTGGCATTAGTCAAAGCGGCAACGTCCGGCAACCCAAAATTTTTTTTGGGTACGGATAGCGCGCCACATGCCAAACACACTAAAGAAGCCGCTTGTGGCTGTGCCGGTATTTATACTGCTCATGCGGCGATTGAGCTGTATGCCGAAGCGTTTGAGGCAGCGAACGCGCCGGACAAACTGGAAGCCTTTGCCAGTTTTTATGGCGCGGATTTTTACGGACTGCCGCGAAATGCCGATAAAATCACGCTGCAAAAAGCCAGCTGGCAGGTGCCAAATGAACTACCGATGGGCAGCGACAGTCTAGTACCACTAAGGGCCGGGCAGCAAGTGCACTGGAAGTTACTTTAAATATTGGGGTGAAATATGCGTTTTTCTAAAACAGAACTGATGCTTGTTGGTTTGGTCATTGGCTTGGCAAGCACGCCTGCGCTGGCGGCGCTGACGGACGAGATCAATCAGACCAGCTATCAGCGCGATTTTAAACGGCTGGATGTGGATGGCGATGGAAAAGTGAACGCCAAAGAAATTAAAAAAGACAGCCTGTTTGATTTTAGCGGGTTCAGCAAAGCGGATACAAACCACAATGGCAGCCTGAGTGAAGACGAATACGCTACTTACAAATCAGCCGTGCAGCAAAAAGAAGCCAAGCAAGCCGCCAGCGACAGCGCAATTACTGCAAAAATAAAATCCAAATACCTGCTTGAAAAAGGCATTAAAAGTTTTAAAGTCAGCGTAGAAACCAAAGATAACATTGTCGTGCTAAGCGGTTTTGTCGATAATGAAGCTACCAAAACACGCGCAGGACAAATCGCGGCGAGCGTAAAAGGCGTTAAATCGGTCAGCAATGGCTTGGTTGTAAAGCCATAAAAAAAGATGCTCTGGAAGCCTCATGGATATTGGGCTGTAGCATATCAGAACATGCTGTAGGTACTAAAGCCCTGTTCATCTGTGATAAAATAACAGCGAAGCTAGCTAGACAGTCGCCGCTTGTGTAAACAAGGGGAGGAAAGTCCGGGCTGCACAGAGCAAGATGACGGCTAACGGCCGTACGTCGTGAGACGAGGAACAGGGCCACAGAGACGAGTATGCAATTACTTCGGTAGTTGCGGACGTGAAACGCGGTAACCTCCATCTGCAGCAAGACCAAATAGGCCAGTGAGCTATGAAAATAGCTAGACGTGGCTCGCGTCACTGGCGGGTGGGTTGCTTGAGCGCACGAGCAATTGTGCGCCTAGATGAATGACTGTTACGTGCAGCAATGCACGACAGAACCCGGCTTATCGGCTAGCTTCTTTTTCCTTCGATGCAATTCAAATACATAGTCAATAGCGCTCACAACTTACATTCACTTGATTTTATAACATGTTGATTATTAACATGTTTGTTTTTATACAAAAATGCGCTAAGTCTTTGTCTTATAAAGAAAAAAATCTTAATAAAGTGCTTGCAAAGCGCTTTTTTTTTATCTATAGTGCAATTTAGTGGGGGAAAGTGGGTTTTTGTGGGGAATTTCTTGCTTTACTAAGGGTGGTTGGTGATTCCTCACTTTTTAATCAAATCGATATTAGAAATTATAAGGTTTTTAATCAAACATGTTTCGCGGTGCGACAAATTTGAGTATGGATGCAAAAGGCAGGCTGGCGGTGCCGGCCAGGCATCGTGAAGCGCTTTTGACGCAATCTGCGGGCAATGTGGTGTTGACCGCGCATCCGCATCGCTGCCTGTTGTTGTATCCCCAGCCCGCGTGGGAGCCGATTCAGGCCAAAATGATGGCGCTTTCCAGTTTTGACAGGCAGTCTTCCAGCTTGCAGCGTTTGCTGGTGGGTTATGCGGAAGACATCGCGCTTGATAGCGCAGGCCGTATGCTGGTTTCGCCGGTTCTGCGCGAATTCGCCGGGCTGGAAAAAGAAGTCATGTTGGTGGGCCAGGGCAGCCATTTTGAGATGTGGAATATGGAAGCATGGCGCAAGCAGCTTGAAAACGTAATGAACGGCGATGGCATTGAAATGCCCGCAGAACTAGAAGGTTTCTCACTATGATGATGGGCGCGACGTCGGCGCCCGCAGCAGCCCCAGTGTCTTCAGAAAAAGTGTCAGCAGCTGCTATGCCTCTAATCTCTTCGCATATCACGGTTTTACTTGATGAGGCAGTCGATGCGCTCAACATCAAGCCAAGTGGCACATATATTGACGGCACATTCGGACGTGGGGGGCACAGCCGAAAAATATTATCCAGATTGAATGAACAAGGCCGCCTGTTCGCTATGGACAGGGATTTGGCGGCTTTGGAAGTTGGTAAACAAATCAGCGATGTGCGATTCAAAATCGAGCACCGGCACTTTTCAGAAATCAATCAATTGGCAACAGAAAATCATTTGACGGGCGTAGACGGCATATTGCTGGATTTGGGGATTTCGTCGCCGCAAATTGATGAAGGTGAGCGCGGCTTCAGTTTCAGATATGACGGTCCGCTTGATATGCGCATGGATCAAACGCGTGGCAAAACGGTAGCAGAACTGTTAACCACAATTTCAGAACAACAACTAGGGAAGGTAATAAAAGACTATGGTGAAGAACGGTTTGCTAAGCAGGTTGCAAGGGCGATTATTAAGGAGCGCACAGACGGGCGCGCCATCACCACTACCGGACAACTTGCCAAGGTCGTGGCAAGTGCAATCCCCAAGGTCGAACCGGGGCAGAACCCTGCAACGCGTACCTTTCAAGCTTTACGGATTTTCGTCAATCAGGAGCTTGAGGAGTTATCGCTGATATTGCCGCAATGTCTGAGTCTGTTAAATGCAGGTGGCAGGCTGGTGGTGATCAGCTTTCATTCGCTGGAAGACAGGATCGTGAAGCGGTTTATACAAAGTGAAGAAAATCGCGATGATTTGCCCGCCAATTTTCCTATCAAAGCCAAAGATTTGCCTCAGGCGCGGCTGGTTTCGATTGGCCGTGCCATCAAGCCAGGCGCCAATGAAATCAAGCTTAATGTGCGTGCCAGAAGCGCCGTAATGCGCGTGGCAGAAAGAACGGCCACAGCATGACACGCCTAAATCTGATTCTGTTCTTTGTGCTCATTGTGGTGAGTCTGGGCGTGGTGACTTCGCAACATAAGGCGCGCAAATTGTATTTTGAGCTGGAGCAGCAGCAAGACCTGACCAAAAAATATGAAACCGAATATGGCCAATTGCAGCTCGAGCAGAGCACATGGGCGATGCACTCGCGAATCGAAGACCTCGCCACCAAGAAATTGCAAATGCAAGTGCCTGATGCAAAACGCATTCAGGTGATTTCACTAGAAGACATGGCGCACTGACATGGCCTATAGCCAAGCACAACATCATATCGTCAAGTTGCCAGCATGGCGCAGGCGCGTGCTGCTCATTCTTGTATTGCTTGGTTTTTCCGCTCTGTTGGCGCGTGGCATTTATTTGCAAAGCTTACATAAAACCTTCCTGCAGCAAAAAGGCGACGCACGCTATAGCCGCACGCTCGTGCTGCAGGCGCATCGCGGCAAGATTACCGATAGAAACGGCGAGCTGTTAGCGATTAGCAGTCCGGTTGAATCGGTATGGGCAAGTCCGCCAGACGTCGAAATGAATAAACAGCAAAAAACCGCGCTGGCCAAATTGCTGACGATTAAAACCAAGGATATTGACAAAAAGATTGCCAACAGAGAACGTGAGTTCGTTTATTTGAAACGGCGCATTTCCCCAGATTTGGCGGCCAAGGTGATGAGTCTGGAAATCCCGGGCGTGTTTTTGCAGCGCGAATATAAGCGTTTTTATCCCGCAGGCGATGTGACAGCACATCTGGTCGGGTTTACTGGCATTGATGACAACGGCCAGGAAGGTTTTGAGCTGGCACAAAATAGCGTGCTTTCCGGCAAACCCGGCAGTCGCCGCGTAATCCAGGATAGAAAAGGGCATATCGTTGAGGATCTGGAAGCGGTCAAAGTGCCGCAGGATGGCCGCGACCTGGTGTTGAGTATAGATAGGCGCCTTCAATATTTGGTCTTTAGAGAGCTTGCTAAAGCGGTTGAGCAGCATAAGGCCGCTGCAGGCGCTGCAGTGATTTTGGATGCCAAAACGGGTGAAGTGCTGGCGATGGTGAATTTACCCACCTACAATCCAAATAACCCTGTCAATATCAAAGGCAAAACGCGTAATCGCGCGATCACGGATATTTTTGAGCCAGGCTCAACAATGAAGCCGGTTACAGCCTCGGCGGCGATGCAGTTTGGTGATTTTAAACCGGACACCAAAATTCAAACCGCACCAGGCCATATGTCAATTGGTCCAGCCACCATCAATGACGCGCATCCGCATGGCGTACTCTCAGTGGCGGAAGTGATACAGAAATCTTCTAACGTAGGTGCCGCTAAGATGGCGCTGAGCCTTAAAAAAGAAGAGCTGTGGAGCACATTTAATCAGCTGGGTTTTGGTGCGCCTACGCATATTGGTTTCCCTGGCGAAGCCTCCGGCAAGGTGCGGCCCTATAAAACCTGGCGTCCGATCGAACAGGCCACGATGTCGTACGGACACGGCATCAGTGTGACCTTGCTGCAATTGGCACGTGCCTATACGGTTTTTTGTAACGAGGGCGAGCTCAAGCCTGTTTCTCTTGCAAAATTAAAAGATGCGCCGGTAGGACATCAGGTCTTTTCTGCACAGGTCGCGAATGATGTGAAGGATATGCTGGAACTGGTCGTGCAGCCAGGTGGCACGGCACTCAGAGCGCAGGTTGCAGGGTATCGTGTGGCAGGCAAAACTGGTACGGCACACAAACTCGGCCCAGCTGGATACGAGCCGGATAAATACGTGGGTTCTTTTGTGGGATTGGCGCCCGCATCCAATCCGCGCCTAATCATGGCGGTGATGATAGACGAGCCCAATATAGAAAAAGACCAATATTACGGTGGCGTAGTTGCCGCGCCGGTATTTAGCGCGGTGATGGCCGATGCGCTGCGCATGCTGGCGGTGCCGCAAGACTCGCCAAATGACAATGTCGTGATTCCACCCGATGCGGCCGAAGATGTAAAAGAAGTGATATGACAAACTATCAAATCAAAACCCCGGTAAAGAACATCACCGTCGATAGCCGAAAAGTGCTGCCGGGCAGCCTGTTTCTGGCGTATCCAGGCGACAAGTCGGATGGCCGCCGGTATATTGCGGATGCCATTAAAAACGGCGCTGCCGCGGTACTTTGGGATCCGGAAGGGTTTGACTGGAACGCGGATTGGGATATTGAAAACAAACCGGTTAAGCAGTTGCGGCTGCAAGCCGGTGATATTGCAAGCCAGTTTTACAAAAACCCATCGACAAAAATGTGGATGGTAGGCGTGACAGGTACCAACGGCAAAACCTCGATTACGCAATGGCTGAGCCAGTGTTTTAATTATTTGGGGCGCAAGACAGCGGTGATCGGTACCCTGGGAAATGGTTTGCCAGGCCAGTTGAGCCCAACTTCAAACACCACCCCAGATGCGGTGTCGCTGCAGGAGATGCTCGCGGATTATGTCAAACAGGAAGTCACGACCGTTGCAATGGAAGTGTCGTCGCACGGCTTGCATCAGGGCAGAGTCAGGGCGGTGCATTTTGATGTGGCCGTGCTCAGCAATCTATCGCGCGACCATCTGGATTATCACGAGACTTTTGAGGATTATGCCGCTGCGAAACGTCGCTTATTTGATGCGAGTGACCTGAAATATGCGGTGCTTAATGCGGATGATGTGTTTGGCCAGGAAGTCGAAAAAGATTTGACGGGTGCAGGTACCTCTGTGATGACATACGGTATTGAGCGCGGTGATGTGAGGGCGACCGAGCTGCATTTTGAGAACACGCATTTTACCTTTTATGCCATCACGCCATCTGGCAATGCGCCGGTGAAAGCCAGTTTGATCGGGCGGTTTAATGTCTATAACGTGCTGGCTGTACTGGCGGTCTTGCTGATCTCGAAAGTGAGTCTGGATGAAGCGATAGACGCGATTTTGCACATCCAATCCGCCAGTGGCCGCATGCAGCAGATTGGCGGCGGCAACCTGCCTTTGGTAGTGGTGGATTATGCACATACGCCGGATGCGCTTGAGAAGGTGTTATCCACATTGAAGGTGCAGGCAGGTTCCAAATTGATTTGTGTGTTCGGCTGCGGCGGCAACCGCGATGCAGGCAAACGCGAATTGATGGGCAGGATTGCCAGCGAATTTGCCGATGCGGTGGTGGTGACCTCGGATAATCCGCGTGACGAAGCGCCTGAAAAAATCATTCAGGATATAGTGAGCGGGATGCACGGTAATTTTGCCATAGAAGAAGACCGTGCCAAGGCCATCTCGGTCGGCATACTGTCAGCCAAGCCGGGCGATATCGTACTCATTGCCGGCAAAGGCCATGAAGACTATCAGGAAATCGCCGGTAAAAAACACTATTTCAGCGATGTTGAGCAGGCGAAAGATGTGCTCAAGATATATGAAAGGGCATTCGTATGATGATGCTCTCCGAGATTGCCAACGCGGTGGCTGGACGCATGACGGGCACAGATGTGCTATGCGAAAGCGTGGGTTCTGACAGCCGTCATATTGCGAAAAATCAACTGTTTGTTGGCATCAAGGGCGAGCGCTTTGACGGCAATACCTACGCGGCAGAAGCTATCAAACAAGGCGCTGCGGCGGCGTTGGTATCAGATGCTAACACACAAGCCAGCCCGGCAGTCATCGTGTCCGATACGCGTTTGGCGTTGGGGCAGCTAGCAAAATACTGGCGCGATAAATTCAAGCTGCCGCTGGTGGCGGTAACTGGCAGCAATGGCAAAACCACTGTCAAGGAGATGATCGCTGCGATTCTGGCTGCCACGAATCAAAGCGTATTGGCCACGCAGGGCAATCTGAATAACGACATTGGCATGCCGATGACCTTGCTGAAACTGCGCCAGGAGCATGCTTTTGCGGTGATTGAAATGGGCATGAACCACGAAGGCGAAATCCGCTATCTGACAAAACTGGCACAGCCGGATGTTGCAGTTGTCAACAACGCGGGTACTGCGCATATTGGTGAAGTAGGTTCGCGCGAGGGGATTGCGCGTGCCAAAGGTGAAATCTATGAAGGCTTGGCTCAAGATGGCGTCGCCATTATCAACGCCGACGATGATTTTGCAGATTATTGGAAGTCGCTCAATACAACAAGAAAAGTCATCACATTTGGGTTGACAGCGCTTGCTGACGTAAGCGCAAGCTACCAGGCACATGAGAATTTAACGCAAATCCACCTGAAAACACCCAATGGCAAAACCCAGTTCGAGCTCAGCGTGTTAGGTGTACACAATGTTCATAACGCGCTGGCAGCAAGCGCTGTGGCGGTTTCGCTGGGAATTAGCAATGCGGATATCGCCACAGGACTGGCCGGGTTCCATGCGGTTAAAGGCCGCCTCAATTGGCTGCAAGGCTGCAATGGCGCGGTGTTGATTGACGACACTTACAACGCAAATCCGGATTCGATGAAAGCGGCGATTGATGTGCTCGCAAGTCAGAAAGGCACACAAATCTTTGTGATGGGCGATATGGCCGAATTGGGCGAAGATGCGCCGCAAATGCACGCCGATATTGGCTTGTACGCCAAACAAAAAGGCATCGGTCAACTGCTTACTTTTGGCGAACTGAGTCAGCTGGCGGCCAAGGTAAAAGGCTCACGTTTTATGCAAATGGAGCGCGTTGTAAATCAACTGATAGAAAAAAATAGTGAAATGGAGAAAAAGTCATGCTGCTAGAACTTGCTCGCTGGTTGGCACACGATATTCGCGGCTTTAATGTGTTTAACTACATCACGTTGCGCGCGGTGCTGGCAACGCTGACAGCGCTTATCATTTCATTCATGGTGGGCCCGAAAATGATACGCAAGCTGACAGAGTACAAGGTTGGCCAGGCGGTGCGTGACGATGGCCCGCAAACGCATCTGATCAAGGCCGGCACGCCGACGATGGGTGGTGCGCTGATACTGGTGGCGATTGCGATTGCCACCTTGTTATGGGGTGACTTGCATAACAAATATATCTGGGTGGTGCTGGTAACCACGCTGGGCTTCGGCGCGATTGGCTGGGTAGACGACTACCGCAAGGTGGTTTATAAAAACCCTAAAGGCTTGTCGGCCAAGGCCAAATACTTTTGGCAAAGCGTGATCGGTTTGGGCGTGGCGATCTTTCTGTTCAAAACTTCCGTAACGCCGGTAGAAACTACGTTGATTTTCCCATTTTTCAAACATGTGGTGCTGCCTCTAAGCGCTGTCGGTTTTATTGTGCTGACCTATCTGGTGATTGTCGGCAGCAGCAATGCAGTGAATCTTACCGACGGGCTGGACGGACTGGCGATTATGCCCACCGTGATGGTCGGCAGTGCGCTTGCCATATTTGCCTATGTGGCGGGGCATTTGTACTTTTCAAAATATTTGGGCGTTCCATACGTTGCGGGCTCCGGTGAACTGATGGTGTTCTGTGCCGCCATGGCGGGTGCTGGCCTAGGTTTTCTGTGGTTCAACGCCTATCCGGCAGAAGTGTTCATGGGCGATGTGGGCGCGCTGGCCTTGGGGGCCGCGCTGGGCGTGGTGGCCGTCATTGTCCGACAGGAAATCGTGCTGTTTATTATGGGTGGCGTATTTGTGGTGGAAACCTTCTCGGTCGCGTTGCAGGTCATGTATTTCAAATACACCAAATATAAAACGGGAGTCGGACAGCGTATCTTCCTAATGGCGCCGCTGCATCATCACTATGAGCAAAAAGGCTGGAAGGAGACACAGGTCGTGGTGCGGTTCTGGATTATTACCATGATGCTGGTATTGGTTGGCTTATCCACGCTGAAACTGAGATGACTAAAACAAAAAATGAAAGTTGAACTTAAAAATAAACGTGTCTTAGTGCTGGGCCTTGGTGAAACAGGGCAGTCAGCGTTGCGCTGGCTGGCCTCCAAGGGCGCTATTCTGTCGGTGGCCGATTCGCGTGAGAATCCGCCTGGTGTGGATGACGTGATCAGACGTATGCCGCAGGTTGAAATTCATACAGGCGCGTTTCAGCCGGAAGTGCTATTGCGCGCCGAGTTGATCGTGATTAGCCCGGGCGTGGCTTTGAGTGAGCCTGCCGTGCAGGCCGCGGTCAAGCAAGGCATTCCAGTGATTGGCGATATCGAGTTGTTCGCGCAGCACCGGCCGAAAAACGCAAAAGTAATTGGCATTACCGGCTCAAACGGCAAAACCACTGTGACAACCTTAGTAGGTGAGATCTGCAAGGAAGCGGGCCTAAAAGCCATTGTGGCAGGCAATATCGGCTTGCCAGTGTTGGATGCGCTGCAAATGGAGACGCCGGATGTGTATGTGCTGGAACTTTCCAGTTTTCAACTGGAAACTACGCATGGCTTAAACCTGGATGCTGCAACGGTATTGAATGTGTGTGAAGACCACATGGATAGATACGCCAGCATTGCCGATTATACAGCCGCTAAAGCGCGCATCTTAGCGCATGCAAAAACGAGCGTATTGAATCGCGACGATGCCATAACCCTGGCCATGCATCACAAACATACGGTGACCTTTGGCCTGAATGCCGCGCCTACTATGAATGATTTCGGCTTGACTAAGTGTAAAGAAGAACATTACCTGGCGAGCGGGCAGCGCAAATTATGCAAAGCGAGCGAACTCAGAATCGCGGGTCAGCATAATGTGGCCAATGCGCTTGCAGCGGCCGCGTTATGCAGTGCAATCGGCATTGATAGGACATCGATTGTTCAGGCGCTGCGTCATTTTAAGGGGCTGCCACACCGCGTGGAATGGGTTGCCAATATTGATGGGGTTGATTTTTATGATGACTCAAAAGGCACCAACGTAGGTGCGACTTGCGCGGCGATTGCTGGCATGACTAAAAATGACAAACCGCAAAAGGTAGTGCTGATTGCAGGCGGCGACGGCAAGGGGCAGGATTTTTCACCCCTGGTGCCAGCCGTGCAGGCCAATGCGCGTGCCGTGGTGCTGTTCGGCCGTGATGCGGCATTGATCGAAGCGGTGTTATTGGCAACTCCTTCATTAGAAAAACAAGTACCTTTATACCGGGCGGCGGATTTGCCGGAAGCTGTCAATATCGCTAAAAAAATTGCCAATGCGGGTGATGCGGTATTGCTATCCCCTGCCTGCGCCAGTTTCGATATGTTCAGAAATTATGTGCACCGCGCAGAGGTGTTTGTGGATGCGGTGAAGCGGTTGGCGCTGGAAAATAAAAAGGTGGCCGCATGCTAGCGTCTGTCATGAATAGTCGCGAGCGCCTCAACGCGCCCAATTATGACCAGATGCTGCTATGGGTCGTTTTCATTCTATTGGGATTGGGCCTGGTCATGGTGTATTCCGCCTCGATTGCTATCGCCGAGGCAGATAAGGCGGTTGGGCATCAAAGCACCTATTTCCTCATCCGGCAGGCCATTTTTATTGCCATCGGTTTGGTCACGGGTTTTGTGTCGTTTCAAATCCCCATCGCGATGTGGCAAAAAGCAGCGCCCTATCTGTTCCTGGCTGGGCTGGCGCTGCTGGTGCTGGTGCTTATTCCTGGCATCGGGCGCAACGTGAACGGCAGTCAGCGCTGGCTTTCGCTATTTGTCATCAATTTGCAGCCCTCCGAATTGATGAAGTTGTTTGCTGCCATGTACGTCGCCGATTACGCGGTACGCAAAGCCCCACAAATGGATAGCATCGTGCGCGGCTTTTTGCCGATGGTGGCGGTAATGGTGCTGGTTGGATTTTTGCTGCTGCGTGAGCCTGACTTTGGCGCATTCGCTGTGATTGCGGCGATTTCGATTTCCATTCTTTGGCTGGGCGGCATCAATGCCAAAATCTTTGCCGGTTTGCTGGCTTTATTGCCGGTAGCCATTTATGTGCTGATCTGGAGCTCGCCTTATCGCTTGCAGCGCGTGATCGGGTTTCTGGATCCATGGGCAGATCCGTTCGGTAAAGGTTACCAGCTTTCGCATGCGTTAATCGCCTTTGGGCGTGGTGAATGGTTTGGCGTGGGCCTGGGGGCGAGCGTTGAAAAATTGCTGTATCTGCCAGAAGCGCATACCGACTTTTTGCTTGCAGTAATTGCAGAGGAGCTAGGGTTTGTGGGTGTGCTGACAGTGCTGGGCTTGTTTGTCTGGATCGTGATCCGCGCCTTTGGTATCGGCAAAGAGGCCGTAGCGAATGAGCGCTATTTTGCTGCGTTGCTGGCTCAAGGCCTAGGCGTATGGATTGGCGTGCAAGGCATTATCAATATCGGCGTGAACATGGGCGTGCTGCCAACCAAAGGTTTAACACTACCGCTGCTCTCGTTTGGCGGCAGCGGCATACTGGCCAATTGCATTGCCATGGCTGTGCTGCTGAGAATTGATTATGAAAATCGCCGTCTACAGAAGGGTTTACCAGCATGATGTTTGCTTCTCCAATCACGCAATACGGCTCAGGCACGCTGATGGTGATGGCAGGCGGCACAGGCGGCCATGTCTATCCTGCCATGGCAGTGGCAGATTATATGAAAGAGCATGGCTGGAATGTCGTCTGGCTGGCCACAGAAGGCGGCATGGAGAACCGGCTGATTGAAGGCAAAAGTTACAGCAAGGCCATGATAACGATGCGCGGCGTACGCGGCAAAGGCTTGCTGGGCTGGGTGTTGTTGCCGGTTAAATTGGCCATCGCATTTAAACAAAGTTTTGCTGCTATTCGCAAATATAAGCCCAACGTAGTGCTGGGAATGGGCGGCTTTGCAGCTTTTCCGGGTGGGTTGATGGCGAAATTGCAAGGCAAGCCATTGGTGATCCATGAGCAAAACTCTATTGCAGGGTTAACCAATAAAACTTTAAGTTTAATCGCCAATAAAGTGCTGGCAGCGTTTCCATCTGCATTCGGTAACAAGGCAGAGTTGGTTGGCAATCCGGTGCGCCACGACATCACGCAGTTAGCAGCGCCGGAGCTGCGGTATGCCACACACACTGGCAAGCTCAGGTTGTTAGTAGTTGGTGGTAGCTTAGGCGCAGCGGCATTGAATGAAGTGCTGCCAAAAGCGCTGGCCGAATTACCTGAAAATATTCGGCCAGATGTGGTGCACCAAGCGGGTGAAAAACATATCGCTACCCTGCAGGCCAATTATCAGGCGGCTGGCGTGCAGGCAGACACCAAAGCTTTTATTAACAACATGGACGAAATGTACGCTTGGGCAGACGTGGTGATTTGCCGCGCTGGCGCGCTCACGGTCGCTGAACTGGCCTGCGTGGGTGTGGCGAGCGTGCTGGTGCCTTTCCCTTACGCGGTGGATGACCATCAAACCTATAACGCGAAATATCTGAGTGATGCGGGCGCAGCCAAGTTGATTCAGCAAACGGAATTTAATGTACAGAAAGCGACAGAAATTTTGCACAGTTTATCCCGTGAGGCTTGTCTGGCGATGGCTATCAAGGCCAAAGCGCTAGCCAAACCAGAAGCCACGCAGACGGTTGCAAAAATATGCATGGAGGTGGCCGCATGAAACATAAAGTAAAGAACGTGCATTTTGTGGGCATTGGCGGCGCCGGCATGAGCGGTATTGCCGAGGTGCTGATTAATTTGGGCTTTGAGGTTTCGGGTTCCGACTTGGCCAGCAATGCCACTACACAACGCCTGGCGGGTTTTGGTGCCAAAATTTATCAGGGTCACGCAACAGAAAACTTGAACGTGGCGGATGTAGTGGTGGTGTCTTCTGCAGTGAATGAGAAGAATCCTGAAATTATCGCCGCGCGTGCCAAGAGTATTCCCGTTGTACCGCGTGCGCTCATGCTGGCCGAGCTTATGCGCTTTAAACAAGGCATTGCAGTAGCGGGAACGCACGGCAAAACGACTACGACCAGCCTGATTGCTAGTATCTTGGCGGAAGCGGGCATGGACCCCACCTTTGTGATTGGCGGAAGGCTCGAAGCTGCAAGCGCCAATGCGCGGCTTGGCAGCGGTGAATATATTGTCGCCGAGGCAGATGAATCAGATGCTTCGTTCCTGCATTTGACACCGGTGATGGCGGTGGTGACCAATATTGACCAGGATCATATGGATACCTACGAGCACAGCTTTGACAAGCTCAAAAGTGCGTTTGTGGAGTTTCTGCAGCAACTGCCATTCTGGGGCATGGCAGTGGTGTGTGTGGATGACGCCAATATCCGCGAGATTTTGCCGCGCGTGACCAAGCCTGTGATGACTTATGGCTTTTCTGAGGATGCGCGTATTCGTGCCAGAAATGTGCGGGCGGACCACGGCAAAATGCACTTTACGGTTGACCGTATTAACGGCGTGACCACGACATTTGACGTGACTTTGAACCTGCCAGGCAACCACTATGTGTTGAATGCTTTAGCCGCGATTGCCATTGCCAGCGAATTGAATATTGAGGATAAATTCATCATCAAGGCACTCGCGGACTTTAAAGGCGTGGGTCGCCGCTTTGAGCGTTATGGTGAAGTCACAGCGAGAACGGGTGGTACGTTTACCTTGATTGATGACTACGGACATCATCCGGTTGAGATGCAGGCGGTGATTGCTGCGGCGCGCGGCGCGTTTCCTGACCGCAGATTAGTCATGGCGTTCCAGCCACATCGTTTTACCAGAACGCGCGATTGCTTCGAAGATTTTGTGCATGTGCTTTCTACTGCCGATGCGGTGTTGTTGACCGAAGTGTATCCCGCAGGCGAAGCGCCGATTGTCGCGGCAGATACACGTGCCCTGATTCGCGCGATTCGCGTGGCAGGCAGGGTAGAGCCGCTATTTGTGGAAACCACTGATGCGCTACCGGAAGCTATTCTGAATACAGCGCGAGCCGGCGATGTGGTGGTGGTGATGGGCGCCGGCTCCATCGGGCACGTGGCCGCTAAAACCAGGGAGTTGGCAGATTGATGGCACAACCGGAAACACAGTCACAGTTGCTTAAGAACGAGCCGCTTGCCCGCTATACCAGCTGGCGTGTGGGAGGTAGTGCCGATCGCTTGTTCATAGCGGAAAACCTGAAGGAATTGCAGGCCTTCATGCAAACGCTGGACCAGGCTGAACCTGTTTATTTTATTGGCCTGGGCAGTAACCTGCTGGTGCGCGACGGCGGTGTGCGTGGCACGGTGATCGTGATGCACCAGGCGCTGAGTGAGTTGAGAGTGGATGGGAAATACATCTATGCCGAAGCAGGGGTGACGTGTGGCAAGCTGGCCAGATTCTGTGCAGGCCAGTTCAGACAAGGTGCAGAGTTTATGGCTGGCATCCCTGGCACGGTGGGCGGCGCATTGGCCATGAATGCGGGCTGTTATGGCTGGGAAACCTGGAACATCGTACACCAGGTACTGACCATCGATCGGCATGGAAACACGCATGTGCGTAATGCCTCAGAGTTCATTTCGAGTTACCGCCATGTGGAAATGCCGGTGCCTGACGAGTGGTTTTTGGGTGCCTGGTTCAAGCTGGAGCCCGGAAATGCAGATGAATCTTTGCAGAAAATTAAAAACTTGTTAGCAACCCGGTTGGCTAGCCAGCCGCTTAATTTGCCAAGCGCGGGCTCTACCTTCAGAAATCCGCATGGCGATTTTGCAGCAAGGTTAATCGAAGCCAGCGGCTTGAAAGGCTACCAGATTGGCGGTGCGCAGGTGTCGCCTAAACATGCCAACTTTATTGTGAATCTGGGTAATGCGACCGCATTGGATATTGAACTGCTGATTCGGCATATGAAAGACACGGTATTAGAGAGGCAAGGCGTGGCGTTGCAGCAAGAGGTAAGGGTGATAGGCGAATATGCATAAAGAAATAAATAAATTTGGAAAAGTAGCTGTACTGTTCGGCGGCAAATCAGACGAGCGTGAAGTGTCGCTTAAAAGCGGCGCTGCAGTATTGGCGGCTTTGCTGCGTCAGGGAGTTGATGCGCTTGCGTTCGATCCGGCTGAACGTCCTCTGCATGAACTGGAAGGGTTTGACCGCGCATTCATCTCGCTGCACGGCCGCTATGGCGAGGATGGCACGATACAAGGCGCGCTGGAACTGATGGGCATCCCGTATACCGGCAGTGGCGTGATGGCTTCCAGCCTGGGCATGGATAAATGGCGCACAAAACTATTGTGGCGCGTACTGAATATAAAAACACCAGACTTTGAATTGGTCGATGCACAAAGCGATTTTGGCGCGATTGAGCAGAAATTAGGTTTGCCGCTGTTTGTGAAACCAGCCAATGAAGGCTCTAGCATCGGCATTACCAAAGTAAAACAAAAAGGTGCTCTGCAAGCCGCATATCTATTGGCTTCCAAGGCGGATCCTTTGGTGATTGCAGAGAAATTTGTGGGTGGCGGCGAATACACCGTGGGCATTCTGGAAGACTCCAAGCTAGGACTCATGCCATTGCCTATCGTGCGCATCGTGCCGAAAAATGAGTTTTACGATTATGAGGCCAAGTATTTACGTGATGACACCGAATACCTGTGCCCATGCGGCCTGAGTGCAGAGAAAGAAGCCCAAATCCAGCAAGAGGCGCTACAAGCTTTTCGCGCCGTGGGCTGCCGCGGTTGGGGACGTGTGGATTTTTTAATGGACGAGGCAGGCAATCACTATTTTTTAGAGCTAAACACCAGCCCAGGCATGACCGACCACAGCCTGGTGCCGATGGCAGCCAAAGCGGCTGGCATGAGTTTTGATGAACTGGTGGTAAAAATTTTGCGCATGACGCTGGAAGAAAGCCATGTGGGATAAGCCAAGACTGCTCAACTGGATTGCAAATTTTCTGTTTGCACTGGCCGTTGTGCTGATGCTGTATGCAGTGCTGTTTGTGGTGGTGCATCTGCCTATTTTCCCGATCCGTGAAGTGAAAGTGGATGGGCAGCTAACGCATGTGAATCGCGAGCAAATCAAGCTGATTGTAGCCAAACATCTGAAGGGTAATTTTTTTACATTGGATTTAATCAAGACACGCGATGCGTTTGAAAAACTGCCGTGGGCGCGCAATGTCAGCGTGCGCCGCCGCTGGCCGGATAAGCTGGATGTCGCGATTGAGGAGCATCAGGCATTGGCGCGCTGGGGCAATATCGGGCTGGTCAATACGCATGGTGAACTGTTCCAGGCGGCCACCGATGCAGATTTGCCGGTGTTTTACGGTCCGGGCGATGGCGTGATGGAAGTCACTAAAAGCTATGGCAACTATAGCCAGATTCTGAATAAGGCGGATATCAGAATCGCACAGGTGACATTATCGCCGCGCCGTGCCTGGGAGATTAAAACGGACAAAGGGCTGTTAATCGCACTGGGGCGTGAGGACATGGAGGCTAGATTAAATAAATTTGCAGGCGCATATAAAACCACGCTCGGCCAGCTGAATGTAAAAGTGGTTTATGCAGATTTGCGCTATCCGAATGGATTTGCGGTGCGCAAGCCGATTGGATTGAAACCTGCAGCTAAGCCATTACCAGTAAAAGCAGTACCAGCGGTGCCTGTCAAGGCATGACTTAAAGAATGAAAAAGGGAGTAAGACATGAGCAAAGTTCGTGAAGATAAAAACCTGATCGTCGGGTTGGATATCGGCACATCTAAAATTGTGACCATTGTGGCCGAGCTGCTGCCGGAAGGCACTTTGAAGGTGATCGGCCTAGGCCAGCACGCCTCGCGCGGCTTGAAAAAAGGGGTGGTGATCAATATCGACTCGACCATGCAGGCGATTCAGCGCTCGCTGGAAGAAGCTGAACTGATGGCTGATTGCAAAATTAAAACAGTATTCACCGGCATCGCCGGTAGCCACGTCAAAAGCCTGAATTCACACGGCATGGTGAAAATTAAAGACGCTGAAGTCTCGCAAATGGATGTGGACCGCGTGGTTGAAACCGCAAGGGCGGTGGCCTTGCCGGCAGATCAGCAGATTCTGCATATTCTGACGCAGGAATTCATTATCGACGGGCAGGACGATGTGCGCGAACCACTGGGCATGAGCGGGATGAAACTGGAGGTGAAAGTGCATATCGTGACTGGCGCAGTTGCGGCTGCGCAGAACATTGTGAAGTGTATCAAGCGCTGCGGTCTGGAAGTGAGCGATCTGATCTTGCAGCCGCTTGCTTCAAGCATTGCGGTGCTGACCGAAGATGAAAAAGAGCTAGGCGTGTGCCTGGTGGATATCGGCGGCGGCACCACAGACATCGCCGTTTTCAAGAACGGCGCGATTCGCCATACCGCGGTAATTCCTATCGCAGGCGACCAAATTACCAATGATGTCGCGGTAGCCTTCCGCACACCTACGCAGTCGGCCGAAGATATCAAAATTAAATATGGTTGCGCGCTTAGACAGCTTGCAGATGCGCGTGAAGTGGTGGAAGTACCCGGCGTGGATGGCCGCGAGGCGCGCCAGCTTTCGATACAGACGCTGGCAGAAGTGATTGAGCCGCGCGTAGTGGAGCTGTATGAGCTGGTGCTGCAAGAGCTGCGCCGCAGCGGGATGGAAGAAATGATCGCTTCCGGCATCGTGATCACAGGCGGCTCGGCGATGATGCGCGGCATGATGGAGCTGGGTGAAGAGATTTTCCATATGCCGGTACGCATGGGCATGCCACGCTATGTCGGCGGCTTGTCTGAAGTAGTCGGTAATCCACGGTACGCCACGGCGGTGGGCCTGATTTTAATGGGTAAGCAGCAGTTGGAACGTCATTTGAGCGGGCAGATGGAGTCCAGTGCGATTGGGCGCATGTTCGAGAAAATGAAAAGCTGGTTCCAGGGGAATTTTTAAAGAATTTTTAGCAGTAAAGGGTGTAGCAAAGCAGTAGGCATTTAGTTTCAAAAACAGGGCAGAGCTGATGCAATTAAGCTCAAAAATTAAGGCAAAAAAGGAGAGTAAAGATGTTTGAAATTATGGAAAAAGATTCACAAGAAGCCGTGATTAAGGTCATCGGCGTGGGCGGCTGCGGTGGTAACGCAATCGAGCACATGATTACCAAGAACCTGAGCGGCGTCGAGTTCATATGCACCAATACCGATATGCAGGCGCTTAAAAAGAGCCAGGCAAAAACGGTATTGCAAATCGGTTCAGAGATTACCAAAGGCTTGGGCGCTGGCGCGAAACCTGAAATTGGCCGCGATGCCGCGCTGGAAGACCGTGATCGTATCGCTGAAATCATCGATGGCGCCGATATGCTGTTTATCACTGCAGGCATGGGCGGCGGCACGGGTACGGGCGCTGCACCTATCATTGCCGAAGTGGCTAAGGAAATGGGCATTTTAACGGTAGCGGTGGTTACCAAGCCGTTCGCGTTTGAAGGCAAGCGTACCAAAGTGGCGACAGAGGGCCTGGAAGAGCTTTCACAGCACGTGGATTCCTTGATTGTGATTCCGAATGAAAAGCTCATGGAAGTGCTCGGAGAAGATGTACCGTTTCTGGAAGCTTTCCGCGCCGCGAACGACGTGCTGCATAATGCTGTCTCAGGTATTGCAGAGATCATTAATTGCCCGGGCTTAGTGAACGTGGACTTTGCCGATGTACGCACGGTGATGAGTGAAATGGGCATGGCAATGATGGGTTCTGCTGAGGCGAGCGGCCCAGAACGTGCGCGTATCGCGGCTGAGCAGGCAGTAGCCAGCCCGTTGCTGGAAGACGTCAACTTGGCTAACGCACGCGGTGTTTTGATTAACATTACCGCAAGCGCCAGCTTTAAAATGAAAGAGTATTATGATGTGATGAACACCATTAAAGAGTTCACTGCCGATGATGCGACCGTGATTGTAGGTAATGTGATGGACGAGACCATGGGTGACAAATTGCGTGTGACCATGGTAGCGACCGGCTTGAATGGTGCGATTGCACGCCGCCAGCAGAAACCGGAACTACGCGTGATGACCACGGTCATGAATGGAACAACTAATCAACCCATGTTTGTGGGCGGTGAAGTGGAGGACGAGGCACCTGCCGTGTTTAGTCAGAACAACCGTCGTGCACAGGTTGAGGCGATGAAAATGTCAGGAGTGGAGGAATATGACATTCCTGCGTTTTTGCGCAAACAAGCAGATTAACTTGCGGGTAATTTGCTAAAATATCAACAGGATAGATATTGGTTGAACCGCAATAAGGAATCAGGTGCTAGACCTATAACATGTTAAAACAAAGAACTTTGAAAAAGCAGGTGAGTGCTACCGGTGTTGGTTTGCATAACGGCGAGAAGGTCACGTTGACTTTAAAGCCGGCTGCGATTGATACTGGCATCGTATTCAGGCGCACCGATTTGCCCGGCGCACCCGAAATACAAGCACAGCCTGAGGCGGTGCGTGACACGCGCATGTGTTCTGCCCTAGAACACGATGGTGTGCGTGTCGCCACTGTTGAGCACCTGATGTCCGCACTGGCCGGCCTAGGCGTTGATAATATTATTATCGAAGTCACGGCGTCGGAAATTCCCATCATGGACGGCAGTTCTGGGCCGTTTATCTTCCTGTTGCAATCGGCTGGCATCGTTGAGCAGAATTCTGCCAAAAAGTTTATAAAAATCAAAAAGTTAATCGAAGTAAAAGAAGGCGATAAGTGGGTGAGGTTTGAGCCTTACCACGGCTTTAAAATGGATTTCACCATTGATTTTGCGCATCCCGTTTTCGAGCACTCCGGCAATAACGTTAAAATTGATTTTGCCGATAACTCTTACGTGAAGGAAATCAGCCGTGCGCGTACATTCGGCTTCATGCACGAAGTAGAATACCTGCGCGCCAATGGCTTGGCGCGTGGCGGCAGTCTGGATAACGCGATTGTGCTGGACGAGTACCGTGTGTTGAACAGCGATGGGTTACGTTATCAGGATGAGTTTGCCAAACACAAAGTGCTGGATGCGATTGGCGATTTGTATATGCTGGGCCATCCTCTGCTTGGCGCTTTTACTGCATATAAATCAGGCCATGCGCTAAATAATGCACTGCTCCGCGCGCTGTTGGCTGATGCGTCAGCCTGGGAATATGCGACATTTGAACGCATTGAAGAGGCGCCGGTCGGTTTTCAGGAGCAAACCGCGTTTTTTACGCCCGATCTCATGCCGCATTTTAGTTAAGTTATCGGTCATCCGAAATGCCAATCATCCGCTTAACGATCATATTGGTGTTTATCGCAAGTTTGGTGTTACTGGCAACTTTTGTGGTTACGCGCAATCGAAAGTATTTGGCTTATATTAAACAATTACTTAAATACACGAGCTGGGGTTTGCTCGTGGTCGTTGTGCTTTATTTAATTGCGCGGGTCATTCGTTTATAACGGTATGGGTATGGCCACTACATTCATCAAACAGTTTGTTTTCTCTGGCATTTTTATTGTGTTTTTTGCAATAAAGAGCGGTTTTGCAGCTTCCGGTGATGACGAGTTTTTACAGGCGCGTGCCGCTTACGATAAAAAAAATGTCATTGCTTTATCCGATTACGTTGAACAATTACAAAGCCAGAATTATATTCTGGCGCCTTATGCTGACTATTGGCTGATGCTGCTTAATCTGAAAGATGCAGATAATCAGACGGTAGAGAACTTCCTGAACAAGTACAGTGAGTTTCCTTTTGCGGATCGATTGCGTGGTGAATATCTAAAAAAACTGGCCAAGAATCTGGACTGGCTGAGTTTTTCAAACGAGGTCGTGAATTATCAGCTGGAGGATGTGGCCGTTGCCTGCTATGCAGCGGAGGCAAACTCGGTTGCGGGCGACATTTCTACGCTGGAAGCCGCAAAGCCGCTGTGGATGCAGGCAAAAGAGCAGCCCGGTAACTGTGCTGATCTATATGACCGCATGCAGGTAGCAGGCGTGCTGACAGAGGAAGATATCTGGGCGCGCTTCCGCTTGGCACTCGCTGATAGTCGCATTAACCTTGCTAAAGCCATCAGCAAGCGGTCGAATACTTTTGAACCCAGTTACTATAAGTTAATAGACAAGGCTTATGCTTCACCGCAACTGGTGCTAAGTAAAAAACTCATTTCGTTTAAGAGCCGGTTTGGCCGTGAGCTGAATCTGTTCGCGCTCAATCGAATAGCAAAAACAGATTCGCAGCAGGCGTTAAGCGCGTTCAAAAAAGTTGAGGATTTGTTCCGTGCGGAAGATCGGACATATTTTTATGGCAGGCTCGCGCTGCAGGCTGCATTGCGGCATGAGCCGCAGGCGCTGCAGTGGTTTAAGCTGGCAGAAAATGCCTCGCTGAATAAGGAGCAGTTAGCCTGGTATGCGCGCGCAGCGTTACGTGAAAAAAACTGGCCTGTGGTGTTAAGTGCGGTTTCCAGAATGCAGCCAGAGCAAGCTGAAGAAGGCACCTGGCGCTACTGGAAAGCGCGTGCGCTAAAAGCGCAGAATCAGACACTAGAGGCGAATACCCTGCTGGCCAAACTTTCCACCGAGCGTCACTACTATGGCTGGCTTGCGCAAGATGAATTGGACGGTTTTATGTCGGCGCCGCTGAGTGAATACAAGGTGGCAGATTCAGAGGTAGAGGAAATCGCGGATAGGCCTGCGTTTCAGCGTGCTGAGGCGCTGCAAAGGCTGGGCCTTAGATGGGAAGCAAAATCGGAATGGGCGCTGGCAACTAAAGACTTCGACGACAAACAACTGCTTGCCGCAGCCGAATTCGCCGCGGACAGAAATTGGCACGATCTGGCGATTATCACGGCAGATAAAACCACTGAAATGCACGATTTCGCACTGCGATACCCGACCCCTTATCGCAATTTAATGAAGTCGGCAGCGCAGGAGCAGGCAGTTGATGAGGCTTGGGTATATGGCATCACACGGCAGGAAAGCCGGTTTATGCATTATGCCAAATCCGGGGTAGGCGCTTCTGGCCTCATGCAGCTGATGCCCGCCACCGCCAAATGGGCGGCCAGGCGCGTCGGGATTGATGACTTTCATCAGGGCATGATCCATGAGCTGGATACTAATATCGCGCTGGGTACTTACTATATGCACTACACGCTTGAATTAATGAACGGGCAGGAAACCATGGCGACAGCCGCGTATAATGCAGGCCCTAGCCGCGCTAAAAAATGGGTGGCGGCAGTGCCGCTGGAGGGCGCTATTTATGCGGAGACCATTCCGTTTAGCGAAACCCGCAGTTATGTACAGAAAGTAATGGCAAACGCGCATTTGTATGCGCCACGCCTGGGCTTGAAAACCATGCCACTCAAGCAGAGATTGGGTGTTGTTCCCGGCAGCAATGGTGCGTTCTATGCTCAAACTGAGGACGCCCTTGAATCTCAGCCGTTAGCTGAGCAAAGCCAGCCAATCGGGCAGGCCGGATCAACTGAATAAGCAGGATAAGAAAAAATGACAATTAAAACAATCACAGTGTTAGGCGGCGCGGGGTATATAGGTAGCTGCCTGGTAGCCAAATTAGACCAGGCAGGTTACAGGGTTAAAGTGCTGTCGCGCCGTCGTGAGGCGGCCAAACACTTGATTATACTGCCGAATGTGCAGGTGCAGGAATGTAATGTAATAGATAATCACGCGCTGAAAGAGGCGCTTAAAGGCAGCGATGCCGTGATTAACCTGATCGGTATTCTGCATGAAAGCGGCAAGAATACGTTTGAGCTCATTCATCATCAATTACCACGCCGCGTTGCGCAGTGTTGCGAAGAGCTGGGTATTCACCGGCTCTTGCACATGAGCGCCCTGCAAGCCAGCACCCACGCGCCAAGCCAATATTTGCGCAGCAAGGTGGCTGGTGAGGCGGCCATCAATGAGTTTAATAAAAAGCTAGACATCACCATTTTTAGACCTTCGGTGGTCTTTGGCCGAGGCGATCATTTCTTAAATCTGTTTGCCAGTTTGATTAAGTTCTTACCCATCATTTTTTTGGCAAAACCTGACGCAAAGTTCCAGCCGATCTGGGTGGAGGATGTCGCACAGTGCTTTGTAAACGCACTTGAAAACACCGCTACTTATGGCAGATGCTATGAGTTGGGTGGCCCGGATATTTACTCTCTGCGGGAATTATTGCAAAAGGTAATGGCAATTCTGGGCAAACAGCGGCCTATCATTGGTTTGAATGATGCGCTCTCTTATGCGCAGGTGTTCATGATGGAATGCCTGCCCATCAAGCTGATGTCGCGCGACAATGTGCGCTCAATGCAGGTAGATAGTGTATGCAATGCACCGATCGCAGCCGAACTTGGCGTCACGCCTGCCTCATTGGATGTAGTAGTACCTGAATATTTGCTCAATACTTCGCCGCGCGCAGCATACGATAGCTTCCGAAGCGCGGCAGGTCGTGCCATTCGTGCCAGAAGGTAACGCATGAAGACGTATTGCGTAGGCGGTGCGGTGCGTGATGAGTTGCTGGGTTTTCCGATAAAAGATAAAGATTTTGTTGTCGTGGGTGCCACGCCACAAGCCATGCTGGAGGCGGGTTACAGGCCGGTCGGCAAAGACTTCCCTGTGTTTCTCCACCCCAAAACGCATGATGAATATGCGCTGGCACGCACTGAACGTAAAACCGCTAAAGGCTACAAGGGCTTTACCGTGCATGCCTCGCCCGAAGTCACGCTGGAAGAAGATCTGGCGCGCCGCGATTTGACTATCAACGCCATCGCCAAGGATGCCGAGGGCAAACTCATTGACCCTTTCAATGGGCAAGCGGATATTCAATCTAAAATCCTGCGCCATGTCAGCAGCGCCTTTGCAGAAGATCCGGTGCGTATTTTGCGTGCGGCGCGCTTTGCGGCGCGGCTAACAGAGTTTAGCCTGGCGCCGGAAACGCTCGTTTTGATGCGGCAAATGGTAGCTGCGGGCGAGGTGGACGCGCTGGTGCCGGAGCGTGTATGGCAGGAACTGGCGCAAGGCTTGATGGAACGAAAGCCAAGCCGCATGTTTGAGGTGTTGCGCGCGTGCGGTGCGTTGCAAAAGATACTGCCTGAACTTGATAAGCTATGGGGCGTGCCACAGCCGCCACAGCATCACCCGGAAGTGGATACTGGCGTACATATGATGATGGTGATTGATTACGCCGCCAGGCAGAATTTTAGCCTGCCAGTACGCTTTGCCGCGCTGATGCATGATCTGGGCAAGGGCACTACGCCCGTTGATATTCTGCCCCGGCATATTGGTCACGAAGTGCGCAGCGTGGCCCTGCTGAAAGATGTTTGCCAACGCTTGCGCGTGCCAAACGATTGCAAAGAACTGGCACATATCGTAGCCAAGTTCCATGGCAAATTGCATCAGGTGGGCAAAATGCGGCCAAACACCTTGCTGGAGTTTTTGATCGAGTTGGATGCGATTCGCCAGCCAGCCAGGTTTAATGATTTTCTGAAGGCCTGTGAGGCCGATTCTCGCGGCAGAACCGGTTTTGAGAACTGCGCGATACCCGAGGCTGATTTAATGTTAAAGGCACTGGATGCGGCGTTGCGTGTAGATGCGGGTGCGGTTGCCAGCGGATTCAGCGAGCCGGAGAGAATCAGAGTCGCGGTCTATGAGGCGAGGCTTGCGGCGGTGAAGTTGGTTTTGTAACGCGCTATTGGATACCGAGTTTTAATTTAATGACGTATTTCGCCACATAGCCTACCAAGCCAAAAGCAAGGCCGATAAACAAGGCAAAGGTGCCGAACTTCCCTGCTTTTGATTCCCAGGCCAGGTGCCCGACGATGAACACCATGAGCAGCATCAGTCCGCTGACGCCATAGGTCATGCCAAATTCGGTGATCTGCGCTTCGGTAAAACCAAAAACTGTGCCTTGCAAGACATTCTCCTGTGCCTAAGTTGCTGTGCAATAACCTGCAATCCTACTCAGATTGTTCTTGATAGGCAACTGCCCGGTGATCGTGCGTTCCGCCGCACATTCAAGTTTTGGTGGATTGTAGAAAAGGATCGTCAAAAGCACGGTCGTGCTCTTCAAACAGGTTAGAAATGCTTTTGTAAAAGAGGTGATATATTTCAGCGGTAGTTTTATGTGCAGCCAAGGTAAAGCAATTGCTCACTACCGCATCCAGCTTTCGCACGATGTCGGCATGTGCCTGCCGATGTGCACGAAAGTATTCATAATTTTCCGTTACGTTTGGCCTGCTCAGCATGATTTTTTCCTCATGCTCAAAATGATTCGCTATAAGTTCTGTGATATATAGCAAGAAAGTGGGTAAGCGACCGCTATAAGAAGCCACTGCTTCACGATCACTGATCTGGTCAAGCTTATCCAACGCCAGACATGCGTCATGCAGATCATGCAGAAACTTCTCCAGCAGCGCGTGCTCTTTTTCAATCGCCTGATAATCAGCGGGCTTCAGCGCTTTGATTGCCTTGTTGTGAATCGACATCATGGCTTCCTTCCGGGTGTTTATTGGTTATATAGCGCAAAGCCAATATTCGAATACGACAAATCAACTTGAGTCTAGTTCAAAAAAAGCAGCTGTGCCTGGGAAAGCTCGAGCGGCTTACGCTTGAAACCGCTTTTTGCAAATTGATGCCAGCGGCCAATCACATAGCAAACGAGCAGGTTAGCTTGCGCTTCCGGCATGATTTTCTTGCCAGATACGGCAACAGCAATTTTCAGGCTTTGTCTGAGACTGGCTTCCAGTCTGTCGAAAAGCTGGTTAATACGCGTCTGAAGCCACTCTTCCTCATTTACTAGTGCATCGCCAATCAGCACACGCGTCATACCCGGATTTTTTTCGGCAAATTTGAGCAGCATGGTGATGATGAGCTGTACCTGTTTAGCCCCGTCATGCTCATCCGTGGTGATTTTGTTGATCACGCCGAAAATCGAGGTTTCAATAAACTCGATCAGGCTTTCGAACATCTGCGCCTTGCTGGCAAAGTGACGATAAAGCGCAGCTTCGCTCAAATCCAGTTTGGCTGCAAGTGAAGCGGTGGTGATTTTCTCGCGCTTCGGGTTCTCGAGCATTTTGGCGAGTGTTTCTAATATCTGCTGCTTTCTATTTGTAGTGCGGTCTGAAGCCACATTGTCCCCCTTAGAAATGATTTTTATGATTTATTATAGCTTAATGTGAGTAAGCGCTAACACGTTGCTTAGCCGATAATTCACAAAATTTGGTTTTTGTGGTTTTTTAGTAATCCAGATCGTTCGCATGCCAAGCCGTTTGGCTGTCATCAGCGCAGAAAGATTGTCTTCCAGCATGACACAGTCACTTGCTTTGGCCTGCATGCTTTTAAGCAACAATTGAAAGCCGCGCACACTGGGCTTGGCGTGGAATTTTGCAGACTCCACACTGAATACCAGTTCGAAACAATCAGCGATGCCAAGTAAATCAAGCACTTGTAGCGCATAGTTACGCGGCGCATTGGTAAATACTGCTTTGCGGCCGTGCAGACTTTGCAGCATGTGGCGCAAGCGTTTGGTTTGCAGCACCATTTCAGGCAATTTGATAAGCTTGTGCGTTTCATGCAGAAAGTGATAAGGATCAACGCCATGATGGCGCGTGAGGCCTTTAAGCGTGGCACCGTATATGTGCCAATAGTGCTGGCGCAGTTGATGGGCGGCGTGTTCTTCCAATTCCAGATGCTCCATGATGTACTGCGTCATGGCGCGATTCATCACCGGAAAAATATGCGCGGAAGCGTTATGCAATGTGTCGTCTAAATCGAATATCCAGACGCGGCTCATAAATTTATTTTGTGGGCGAATCGCGTCGTTGCGTGCGCGCTCATTACTTGTCTATGCAATTCGATATGCCTTCGTCATTCGCTTTGCGGCGCCTAGCGCTTCATCCCGCAAAATAAAATTTCTGTTGCCGTGTTATTTGGATGTAAGCTACTTCGCTTTTATGAGCGTTCCAACGCCTTCATCGGTCAACACTTCCAGTAGCAACGCATGCTCCACGCGCCCGTCAATGATGTGCACCGACTTAACGCCGCTACGCGCCGCATCAAGCGCAGAGCCAATCTTAGGCAGCATGCCGCCTGAAAGCGTGCCGTCCTCTACCAAATCGTCAATTTGTTTTGGGGTGAGGCCGGTGAGCAAGTTGCCCTTTTTGTCCAGCACGCCAGGCGTATTAGTGAGCAGGATTAATTTTTCCGCGCCTAAAATTTCCGCCAGTTTGCCTGCCACCACATCGGCATTGATATTGTAGGTTTGGTTGTCGGCACCCACCCCGATTGGGGCGACCACCGGGATAAAATCGCCACTATCCAGGAAGTTGATAATGCTCGGGTCGATGGCGCTGATTTCGCCCACTTGTCCGACATCTATCGTTTTTGTGGGGTCGTTCATGTCTTCCATGAGCAGTTTATGCGCATGGATAAAATTGCCATCCTGCCCGGTTAAGCCTACCGCTTTGCCGCCGTGGCGATTGATGAGGTTGACGATTTCCTTGTTCACCTGCCCGCCAAGCACCATTTCAACTACGTCCATGGTTTCTTCGTCTGTCACGCGCATGCCCTGGATAAACTCGCCTTTTTTGCCCAGTTTGTCCAGCATCTCGTTGATTTGCGGCCCTCCGCCATGTACCACTACCGGGTTCATGCCGACCAGTTTGAGCAACACCACATCCTGTGCAAAGCAGTGCTTGAGATGCTCGTCCGTCATGGCATTGCCGCCGTATTTAATGACGATGGTTTTATCGAAAAAGCGTTTGATATAAGGCAGCGCCTCGGCCAGGATTTGCGCTTTTTGTGCGGGTTTGATGTCTGTCAGCATAGTGTGTCTCGTTAATTTATTCGTATTGTAACTAAAAAGCCTGTCAATGATATGAGTCTAAAGTGTTTTAACAAATACTTTAGATCTCCGTTGAAAATTGTAAAGCTGTTGCTTTTCTTGTGGCAGGCTTTCAATAGGTTTTTCAACAAAGCCGCGCTCTAAAAACCATTGTTCGGTGCGCGTAGTCAGGCAAAACAGGTGCCTGAATCCCAACTCTTTCGCTTGATTCTGGCAGTAGTTAAAGAGCTTATCGCCGCGTCCGCCGCCCCTGTAGGTCGGGTCAATCGCCAAGCAGGCAAATTCGGCCATGCCTTCAGATACAAATGGGTGCAGAGCCGCACAGCCGATGATGCGGTTATCGTGCTCCATCACATAGAAATGGTTGATATCCGTCTCGATACGTTCGCGTCCGCGGCGTACTAAAAACCCCTCATTTTCAAGCGGCTCGATGAGTATGAGTATGCCGCCCACATCGTCAATATTGGCTTGGCGCATGGTTTCCAGCGATTGTTCCGTCACCATTGTGCCAATGCCGTTATGGGTAAACAGTTCTTGAATGATGGCGCCATCAATATGGCGTGAAATCAGATGCGTGCGGGCTACGCCTTGCTCGCAGGCGCGCACTGCGGCTGGCAAGTAGTAATTCACATCCTCTGAAACGTTTATCGGCGCATCGTTATTTTGCAAGTTGTGTAATAAATTTTTGGCTTTTTCTGTGGTCATTTCGCGCAATAATTCACCGCGTAAATTATGCACGCCCTCACTATCCATTAAAAAAATGAGCTTGTCCGCATCAAGCGCGATCGCGGTGCTAACAGCCACATCTTCCAGGCTTAAGTTAAACGCCTCGCCTGTGGGCGAATATCCAAGCGGGGAGAGCAGTACCAGTTCGCTGTCGTCCAAGCGCTTTTGAATGCCCACAGCATCAACCTTGCGTACTTCGCCTGTGTGCTGCAAATCAACGCCATCGCGCACGCCAAGCGGCTTGGCGGTGACAAAATTGCCGCTCGCCACGCGAATGTCAGCGCCTGCCATCGGCGAGTTGGCAATACCCATCGATAGCAGTGCTTCAATCTCTACGCGCACCGCGCCGTTGGCTTCTTTGACGATCTCCATCGCCTCGTCATCGGTCACACGTAAACCGTTGTGCAGCGTGGGCGTGAGTTTGGCACGTTTTAAGCGCTGCTCAATCTGCGGACGCGCGCCATGCACCAGCACCAGCCGGACTTCCAGGCTGGCGAGCAGATTCAAATCATGCGAAAGTGCGATAAATTGTTTTTCATCGACCACCTCGCCGCCAAACGCAATCACAAAAGTGCGGCCGCCAAATGCGTGAATATAGGGGGTAGCAGAGCGAAACCACTGCACGAAGTCTTTTGTGTTGTTGGTTTGCGACGGGTTGACGAGATAAGGCTGCCGATTTTCCTGTGCGGTTAATTGTGCCAGAGGCGCATCGCTTTGCGCATATAAATATGCCGGCGTACAGTCGAGCGCTGCCGCCACTTTGCGCAGCAAGGTTTCGTTAATACCTAATTCGCCGCGCTCGATGCGCGATAAATTACCGGCGTCCGCATCCACTTGGTTAGCAAGTGTTTGCAGTGTGATATTCAGCGATTTGCGTCGCTGACGTATAAAATTACCAAGTGACATATTTTATAATTATGTAAAATTTACATAATTATAAAATATTATTGTAAATAATGCAAATATTTTAAATTAAAAATCTCCCCAAAGCGTATGCATGGTGCTCATCGCTGCAAGCGCCGCAGTTTCTGTGCGCAAAATGCGCGGGCCTAAAATCACAGATTGAAAGCCGTGCGAGATGGCTGTGTCAATCTCGGCGGTGCTTAAACCGCCCTCCGCTCCAATCAGCAGTTGAATTTCGCCATTCGGTTTTGCCATTTCAGCCAAGCGTTTTGCACCTATCGGATTGAGCAAGATTCGCGTGCTGGTGGCTTGTGGATTGGCTGCCAGCCAGTTCGCCAGAGTCTTTGGTACAGAAACTATGGGAATGGTCGCCCGCCCGCATTGCTCACAGGCGGAAATCACCACGTTTTGCCAATGCTCAACACGTTTTTCTGCGCGCTCTGCACTGAGTTTTACCACGCTGCGTTCGGTGGCAATCGGTTGTATTTGCTTTACGCCCAGCTCAACCGCTTTTTGAATGGTGTAATCCATGCGGTCGCCGCTGGAAATGCCTTGCAGCAGCGTGATGTTGAGTGGCGGTTCATTGTTAATTGCTGCGCTGCCTTTTACTTTGGCAAGCACTTCATTTTTTTTAACCAGGATTAACTCGCAGGCATAATCGAAACCGTCGCCATTAAATAGATTAATCACATCACCCTCATTTAAGCGCAGCACACGTGTGGCATGTGTAGCGGCGTTTTCAGAAAGTTTGACGGTTGCACCAATAATCAAATTTTCGGCACTGTAAAATCGAAGGTTAGACATGATTCAAACTTAAAGTGATAAGATTAGATTATAAAGTTTTTGGAGTCCAAGTTGGGAAATTAGCATGGCAAGTTTAAACCCACCGGTGTGCGATTTTGGCTGGAAAGCACCCGATTTTAATCTGCAAAATGTAGATGGCAGCATGATTTCGCGCGACCAGATCATGGGCAAAAATGGCCTGTTGGTGATGTTCATTTGTAACCATTGTCCTTACGTAAAAGCCATTTTGCCACGCCTGATTGCGGACGTGCGTGAGCTGAAAATGCTCGGCATCAACACCGTGGCAATTATGTCCAACGACCCAAAAGAGTATCAGGAAGACAGTTTTGATAACATGCAAAAAATCGCATACGAGATGGATTTTCCGTTTCCGTATTTGTCGGATAGAACGCAAGAGATAGCTAAAGCCTATGGCGCGGTGTGTACGCCAGATTTTTTTGGCTTCAACAACAAGGCCGAGCTGCAATACCGCGGCCGTTTTGATGAAAGCCGCAAAGAAACCGCGCCCAATAGCACACGTGATTTGTTCCACGCCATGAAGCAGATTGCAGAAACTGGGCAGGGACCAAAGGAGCAGATTGCGAGCATTGGCTGCAGTATCAAGTGGAGCGAAACATGAATAAACTCAAATGGGGTATCCTGGGCGCGGCGCGGGTGAACGAGCGCTTGCTGCCGGCGATTATCGAAGCGCCCAATTCGCAATTGGTCGCTATTGCCAGCCGCCGCGCGGGTGCGGCGAAAGCGACGCTGGAAAAATACGCACCCTGTTATGCAAATAGCGTGACTTGTTATCATGACATGGATGCGCTGATTAACGATAAAAACATCGAAGCGATTTATTGCCCGATGGCGAATGAGGAGCACGCGGAATGGGCGCTAAAGGCGATTAACGCAGGCAAGCATGCATTGATAGAAAAACCGATGGCCTTGACGGTAAGAGACATCGAGGCGATTGAAGCTGCCGCAAAAAAAGCCAACGTGAAGGTGATGGAAGGCTTTATGTACCGCTTTCATCCGCAGCATACGCGTGTTAAGGAAATCGTGGAAAGCGGCCTGATTGGCGATGTGCTTTCAGCTCGCGCTTCATACTCGTTCTTAATGAAACCAGCGCGCATGTACCGCATTAACCGCAGCATGACCGATGGCGGCGGTGCACTGTGGGATATTGGCCCTTACGCGATTCATTCTCTCAGATGGTGTTTTGGCGCAGAACCAAAAACCGTCATCGCCCATGCCAAGCTTAACGAACACGGCGCCGATACCGTGATGAGCGGCGTGCTGGATTTTGGCAACGATGCAGAAGGCCGCGCCAGATTCGGGCATTTTGACATCAGCTTCGAGCGTTCACGCAAATCGGAATACGAAATCATCGGCACCAAAGGTTGGGTGAAATGCCATGCCGCGTGGGTGTTCCAGAACGATGTGCCGGTGATTAGCTGGGCGCTGGAGGACGGCAGATATTGTGAGGAACGCTTTGCGTCAAGCAACCACTTTACTTTAGAGATTGAACATTTCAGTGATTGCGTGCTTAACGACAAAGCGCCTTATTTAACGTTTACCGATGCAAAAGCAAATTGTGCCGCTCTGCAGGCCAGTATCCATGCGGCCTCCAGAGGCATTAAAATCGACATTTAAATGTCTGCCTGTTGATTTAATAATGGCTAAAGCTGGATGGGCAGGCGCTTTCAATAATTCCTCCTGTCTGGCTGCTCACATTTAAAAATCAAAAATAAGCTTTTTCCAGCAGCAATAACAAGCTTAAGCCCTTGCTGAAAAGGGCTATTTGAGCAATAATTAAATCTTTGCAAAAGCTGAAGTTAAAACAGGCTTTTTTAAGAATTTAGTCAGAGTTTTATAGCATTTCATATAAGACTTCAAGTTTAATCATTAGGGAGAGAATCATGGCAACACGTAACGATTTATGTAACGCCATCCGTGCGTTATCTATGGATGCAGTGCAAAAAGCTAACTCTGGTCATCCAGGCGCGCCTATGGGTATGGCAGAAATTGCAGAGGTATTATGGAATCACCATTTACGTCACAATCCAACCAATCCAAACTGGGCTGACCGCGATCGTTTCATTCTCTCTAACGGTCACGGCTCCATGCTGATTTACTCCTTGTTGCATCTGACCGGCTATGATCTGCCGATGGATGAAATCAAGACTTTCCGCCAATTGCACTCTAAATGCGCTGGCCACCCAGAGTACAGCTATGCGCCGGGTGTTGAAACCACGACTGGTCCACTGGGCCAAGGTATTACTAATGCAGTTGGTTTTGCGATGGCTGAAAAATTATTGGCTGACCAATTCAATAAGCCAGGTCACGATATCGTTGACCACTACACCTACTGCTTCCTGGGTGACGGCTGTATGATGGAAGGCGTATCTCACGAGGCTTGCGCATTAGCTGGTACATGGGGCCTGGGCAAGTTGGTTGCTTTCTGGGATGACAACGGCATCTCTATCGACGGTCATATCGAAGGCTGGTACACAGACGATACAGCGAAACGCTTTGAAGCTTACGGCTGGCACGTGCAGTCAGTAGATGGTCACGATTCTGACGCGATCAACGCCGCAGTGATTGCAGCGAAAAAAGTGACAGACAAACCCTCATTGATCTGCTGTAAAACCATCATTGGTAAAGGCTCACCAAACAAAGCCGGCAGCCATGACTGCCACGGTTCTGCATTAGGTGATGCTGAAGTTGCTGTTACACGTGCAGCAATCGGCTGGCCACATGCCCCATTCGAAATTCCGGCGGATGTTTATGCAGGTTGGGATGGCAAGGCGAAAGGCGCTAAACTGGAAAGTGAGTGGAACGCTAAATTTGAAGCATACGCTAAGGCATTCCCTGAAGAGGCTGCAGAATTCAAACGCCGTATGGCAGGCGACTTGCCAGCTAACTGGAAACAGGCAACAGACGCATTGATTGCTGCAACTAACGAAAAAGCAGAAGGCATTGCAACCCGTAAAGCTTCACAAAATGCAATTACCGCTTTGGCTATCGTATTGCCTGAATTCTTGGGCGGTTCTGCTGATTTGACAGGTTCTAACCTGACTTCATGCCCGAGCTTTACGCATGTAGACGGCAAAAAACCAGGCAACTACATCTCTTACGGTGTGCGTGAGTTCGGTATGTACGCCATCATGAACGGCATGGCATTGCACGGTGGCCTGTTGCCATTCGGCGGTACATTCCACATGTTCTCAGACTATGCCAAGAGCGCATTGCGTATGGCTGCACTGATGAAACAGCGCACCATTGCTGTGTTATCACATGACTCTATCGGCCAGGGCGAAGATGGTCCAACCCACCAACCAGTAGAGAATACATCCGGCTTGCGCTACATTCCACGAATGGATGTATGGCGCCCAGGCAGTTCGACTGAAACTGCGGTGGCCTGGGTAGCCGCGGTTGAGCGTAAAGATGGTCCTTCCAGCTTGGTGTTGAGCCGTCAGAACGTTGCTGGCATTAAGCATGACACAGCGCATTTTGCATTGATGCGTAAGGGTGGTTATGTCTTCTCTGATGTGGCAGGCAAAGCCGACGTGATTATCATCGCGAACGGTTCTGAGCTTGATTTGGCTGTGAAAGCAGCGGCTGAGCTGAATGCAGCTGGCACTAAAGTGCGTGTGGTTTCTATGCCTTCTACCAATGTATTTGACCGTCAGGATAAAGCTTACCGTGACAGCGTATTGACTCCGGGCGTTAAGCGCGTGGCAGTTGAAGCAGCGCATCCAGATTTCTGGCGCAAATATGTGGGCTTGGAAGGTGCAGTTGTAGGCATCGATACATTCGGTGAATCTGCTCCAGGCGGCGTGTTAATGAAACACTTTGGCTTTACAGTTGAAAATGTTGTTGCAACTGTAAAATCAGTGTTGTAATTATCGAGTAGCGTTGTAATAAAAGAGCCTCCATAAGAGGCTCTTTTTATTTGTAAAACTAAATTAGCAGTCAATTATGGTGTCTTTTAAGGGGTTATCATGACAGTTCGAGTGGGAATTAATGGCTTTGGGCGTATCGGCCGTATGGTATTGCGTGCGGCGGTGCAAGAGCGTGAATTTAACGATATTGAAGTTGTTGCAATCAACAGCTCTTACGATATTGAATATATCATCTATTTGCTGAGATATGATTCTGTACACGGACGTTTTGATGCCAAGCTGGAAGCCGATAATGGCAGTCTGGTGGTCAATGGCAAGAAAATCCGTCTCACAGCGGAGCGTGACCCAAACAACATTGATTGGAAAGCTGGCGGTGCAGACATCGTGGTTGAATCTACGGGCGCATTCCTAACGCTGGATACCTGCCAGCCGCATATCAACAATGGGGCGAAAAAAGTGGTGCAATCGGCTCCAGGAAAAGATGATACGCCGATGTTTGTATATGGCGTAAACCACAAAGAATACAAAGGTGAGGCGATTGTTTCGGCCGCTTCCTGCACCACCAACGGTCTGGCGCCATTGGCAAAAGTGTTACACGATAATTTTGGCATCAAGCGTGGTTTGATGACAACCGTACATGCGGCAACAGCTTCTCAGCTGACAGTAGATGGCCCCTCCAAGAAAGACTGGCGCGGCGGTCGTAGCGTATTCGAGAACATTATTCCTTCCAGCACCGGTGCAGCCAAGGCCGTGGGCAAAGTGATTCCCTCTCTCAACAAAAAACTCACAGGCATGGCATTGCGTGTGCCCTCTGCAGACGTGTCAGTGGTGGACTTGACCGTAGAGCTCAACAAAGAAACGACTTACGAAGCGATTTGCGAAGCTATGAAAAAGGCATCCGAAGGTGAATTGAAGGGTGTGCTGGACTATACGGACGAAAAAGTGGTATCTACCGATTTTCGTAGCAGCCCTGCGGCTGGAGTATTCGATCAAGACGCAGGTATCATGCTTGACCCAACCTTTGTTAAGGTGGTTGGCTGGTATGACAATGAATATGGATATACATGTAACTTGATGCGTCTAGTACAGCACATCGCAAAATAGGGGATTAGCATGAAGTTTCTTAAAATGACGGATATGAATTTAGCAGGCAAGCGCGTCTTTATTCGCGCCGACTTAAACGTGCCTGTGGCTGATGGCAAAGTGACATCGGATGCGCGTATCACGGCTTCAATGCCGACGATTGAGTACGCACTGAAGCAGGGCGCTAAGGTAATGGTGACTTCGCATCTGGGGCGTCCTGAAGAAGGTGTTTATTCAGAAGAGAACTCGTTAAAACCTGTTGCGGACGTGATTGCCGCCAAATTGGCTAAGCCTGTACGCTTAATCAAGGACTGGATGTCCGGTGGATTCGAAGTTGCCAATGGCGAAATGGTGCTTCTGGAGAATTGCCGCTTTAATGTGGGCGAGAAAAAAAACAAGGATGAAACCGCACAGGCTTATGCCAAGTTGTGTGACGTGTTTGTGATGGATGCGTTTGGCACTGCGCATCGTGCAGAGGCCAGCACGCATGGTATTGCCAAATTCGCACCGGTGGCGTGCGCTGGCATTTTGCTCACCGAGGAATTGGACGCTTTAACCAAAGCCTTATTAAACCCTGCGCGTCCGATGGTGGCGATCGTGGGCGGCAGTAAAGTCTCAACCAAATTGACGGTATTGGAAAGCCTGTCAGAAAAGGTCGACCAGCTGGTGGTGGGCGGCGGTATCGCCAATACTTTCCTCCAAGCGGCAGGCCATGAGGTCGGTAAATCGCTTTGTGAGCATGATTTGGTGCCCACAGCTAAGGCGCTGATGGAAAAAATGAGCCAGCGTGGTGCAGCCGTGCCGATTGCTGTGGATGTGGTTTGCGGCAAGAAATTCGATGCCAATGAGCCGGCAGTGAAGAAAGACGTGACTTCTGTAACGGCGGACGATATGATTTTTGACATTGGCGCGAAATCTGCTAATGAATTGGTAGAGATTATCAATAATGCTGGCACGGTGGTTTGGAATGGACCCGTGGGTGTGTTTGAATTTGATCAGTTTGGAGAAGGCACTAAAACTATTGCCAATGCAATCGCTCAAACAAAAGCATTTACACTTGCGGGCGGCGGTGACACAATCGCGGCGATACAGAAATACGGCATTTACGATAAGGTAAGCTACATTTCTACCGCAGGCGGTGCATTTTTAGAATTCTTGGAAGGCAAGATTTTGCCTGCGGTAGAAATTCTGGAGCAACGTGCGAGCAGTTAGCCTCTTGGGTCAGCATGAATAAAATGGGGGCGTTGAGCCCCTATTTTCATTTTAATATTTAGTAAAAAAAAGGTAAAAGTTTGATATTACGAAAAACAAAAATTGTTGCAACACTAGGCCCAGCTTCGAGTAGCGAGGAGATGATTGCGCGCTTGATTATGGCGGGTGTGAATGTGGTGCGTTTAAATTTTTCGCACGGAACAGCCGAAGACCATATCAAACGCGCGGAAATTGTGCGGCAGATCGCTGCAAAACTGAATCGCCCGATTGGCGTGCTGTGTGACCTGCAAGGTCCAAAAATTCGCATCGGCAAGTTCGAGCAAGGCAAAATCACTCTTAAAATGGGCGATTTGTTTGTGCTGGATGCTGATTGCGAGCTTGGCGACCAGTTTAAAGTAGGCCTGGATTATAAAAATCTGCCTCTGGAAGTTAGCGAAGGTAACTTGCTGCTGCTGGATGATGGCCGCATCACCATGTCAATTGATCGCATTAAAGGCAACCAGATTCACTGCGTCGTGCTTACAGGCGGTGTTTTGTCCAACAACAAGGGCATTAATTTACAAGGCGGAGGGCTGGCGGCAGATGCGCTGACCAAAAAAGACCGCGCGGATATCAAAACCGCTGTAGCGCTAGAGGCGGACTATGTCGCGATTTCGTTTCCTAAATCGGCATTGGATGTTGAGCTGGCGCGTACTCTGGTTAGAAAAGCAGGCGGAACGGCAAGCATCATTGCCAAAATCGAGCGCGCCGAAGCGATTGATCACCTGGAAGATATTATTGAGGCCTCCGATGCTATCATGGTGGCGCGCGGCGACCTGGGGGTTGAGGTAGGCGACGCTGCTGTGCCGGGGCTGCAAAAGCGCATGATACGCATGGCGCGCGCGCAAAACAAATTGGTGATTACGGCAACGCAAATGATGGAGTCGATGATTTCGAGCCCTATTCCGACACGTGCAGAAGTTTCGGATGTGGCAAATGCGGTATTGGATGGCACGGATGCGGTGATGCTGTCAGCCGAAACCGCAAGTGGGCAGTATCCACTCGAAACCGTGCAGGCCGTGCACCGGGTATGTATGGAGGCAGAGAAAGAATATGAAGGTTTGCAACATGCACATCGAAGAACACACCAACTAAAACAAACGGATGAAGCCATTGCCGCTGCGGCAATTTATACTGCCCAGCACCTGAAAATCAAGGCGATTGCTGCGCTGACTCAGTCCGGCAATGCGGCGCAGTGGTTGTCGCGCGCGGATACCGAAGTGCCTATCTATGCATTGTCGCCTGAAAAAATAGCACGCAGAAAGTTAACGCTGCATCGTGGCGTTTATCCTTACCCCATCCTGCAGGAAAATAAAAACAGGGATGAAATCCTGCATGAAATGGAACAGGTGTTATTGCAGCAGAAAGTGGTAAATCCCGGGGATTTGGTCATTCTGACATTCGGCGAGCCGATTGGAAGCCCTGGCGGTACGAATACACTTAAAATTATCAAGATTAGCGATCATAAATAAATGAATGCAATGAAAGTTAGCTTGAAATCCATGTGCAATTTATAATGTCGTTTGATCTTTTACATGTAAGCAAGCTCATGAATACACCTTTGTTAGCAACAACCATCAAAAGCCTGAAACGTATTCATCAAGGCAAGGTGCGTGATATTTACGACATAAATGAAAATACCATGTTGCTGGTAAGTACCGACAGGCTCTCGGCATTTGATGTGATTTTACCCACCGGTATTGCCAATAAAGGCGCAATGCTCACGCAAATGGCTAACTTTTGGTTTGAAAAGCTCAAGCATGTCGTACCGAATCACTTGACAGGTATCGACCCTAACTCGGTGGTGAGCGATGCAGCAGAAAAAGCTCAGCTAGGTACTGGAGGTTTAAGCCGCGCCGTGGTGGTAAAAAAGCTCAAGCCCTTGCCTATTGAGGCGATTGTACGCGGCTACTTAGTGGGTAGCGGCTGGAAGGAATACAAAGCTAAAGGCACTGTGTGCGGTATTGCATTGCCAGCAGGTCTGCAGGAGGCATCGAAGCTGCCGCAGCCTATTTTTACACCCTCCAGCAAGGCCGCAGTAGGCGAGCATGATGAAAACATCAGCTTGCAGCAATGTGCAGATTTGATTGGCCGGGACATGGCTGAGAAGGTGTCAAAAGTCGCTATCCAGCTTTATTCCGAAGCCGCCGAATATGCGCTCTCAAAAGGCATTATTATTGCGGATACCAAGTTTGAATTTGGCCTGGATAATAATGGTGTGCTGCATGTGATGGACGAAGTGCTCACGCCAGATTCTTCACGCTTCTGGCCGCTTGACAGTTATAAAGTGGGCAGTAACCCACCCAGTTATGATAAGCAGTATGTGCGCGATTGGCTGGAATCTGTTGGATGGAACAAAACACCGCCCGCTCCGGCGTTACCGGACGACATTGCAAAACGCACCTCGGAAAAGTACCTGGAAGCGTTTGAAAAATTAACCGGAAAACGTTTGCAAGCCTGACTGACGTGAGAGAAAAGCTCAAAGAGATTGCAGCAAAACTTAAGGCAGAGTTTGATTTTTATCGGCGCCTGCAAAAGCATCCGCGAACGCCTGTTCTCGCTAAAATTTCGCTATGGCTGGCTGTTAGTTACCTGCTGATGCCGTTTGATTTAATTCCTGATTTTTTACCAGTCATCGGCCAGCTGGATGATGTGATTGTTATTCCCATGTTGATTTATTTTGCCTTGAGACTAACGCCAGCGGACATTATCGCTGAATGTAAAAGCGAGCGTACATGATGCATGTCTGGCAGATGATATTAAATTTTGATCAGCAACTGCACGTGCTGATTGCCATGCATGCAAACCTTGTGTATCTGTTTTTATTCCTGGTGGTGTTTCTGGAAATCGGCGTTATTCCTTTATTTTTTCTGCCAGGAAATCCATTCTTGTTTGTATGCGGCGCGTTCTGCGCTGCAGGCGAACTTAGCTTAAAGCTACTGTTGCCCAGCCTTATTGCGGCGGCCATATTAGGCAGCCTGCTTAGTTATTGGCTGGGCAAGGCGGTGGGTAAAAAATTCTTTGTGGAGGTCTTGAAATGGCCTAAACAAGAGGCTCTGGACAAAACCCACCTTTTTTACGAAAAATATGGGGAGATAGGATTCTTATTCTCCCCGTTTCTGCCCGTGATACGCACACTGGCACCATTTCTTGCCGGTGTTACCCAGATGCAGCTTGTAAAATTCACGCGTTCTGTTTCTATAGGGGCGGTAATCTGGGTGCTTGTTTGTGTGCTGGCAGGTTATTTTTTCGGCAATATTCCGATTGTTCAGAAACATCTTGGAACTATAGCGCTGCTTGGGCTAGCAATCGTTATGACCGTGTTTCTTGTAAATCAAGGCTGGAAACGCCTGACCAGGCGCTAAAGTCAGAATCAATTTTGGTTCCATGCAATAAAGTAGAAACAATTTTCACTTATAATACGAGTTATTCTAATCAATAGGCTTTATTTAATATGTCGTTAAACTTAGTGCCATCCGGCAAAAACCTTCCGCATGACTTTAATGTGATTATCGAAATCCCGATGCAGGGCGACCCTGTTAAATACGAGGTGGATAAAGAAAGCGGTGCGATCTTCGTTGACCGCTTTATGGGAACTTCGATGCAGTATCCATGTAATTATGGCTATATTCCCCATACCTTGGCTGATGATGGTGATCCGGTGGATGTGCTGGTGATTACTCCGGTGCCACTGCTGCCGGGCGTGGTCGTGCGTTGCCGTGCGCTAGGAATGCTGCAAATGACCGATGAAGCGGGCGGTGACGCAAAACTGTTGGCAGTGCCAGTTGAAAAGGTATGCGGGCTATATGCGTACCAAAAAACCTATAAAGATGTTTCACCTTGGCGCTTGGAAATGATTGCCCACTTTTTTGAGCATTATAAAGACCTCGACAAAGGTAAATGGGTAAAAATCGAGGGCTGGGTGGGCATTGAAGAAGCGCACGGCGAAATCATAGAAGGCGTAAAACGTTACAACGAGGCGGAAGTAAAACCGGCGTTCTAATACAGTTTTTCGCACAAAAAAGCCTTGGACATCCAGGGCTTTTTTATTGCCTGTTTTCATTATGCAGGCAATCGGCTTGGGAGCCGCATCCAGCTTGCCTCGCAGGCTGATAATTTTGTCAATGAACGCGCGCGCAGGTAAGCTTTAACCTTAACCCACCGCCACGCCAAACAAGTGCCCGACAGCCGCTGTGGCCGCCATAGCAAGCACGCCCCAGAACGTGACGCGCCAGGCGCCTTGCACGAGTTTTGCCCCGCCTGCGTTGGCAGCCAGCCCGCCAAGCGCGGCCAGAAAGACGAGTGAAGTTGCCGCGATGTAATAAATCACATTGTCATGGGGGGCGAACCAGGCCGCCAATAGTGGCAATGCGGCGCCCACCGCAAATGTGGCGGCAGAGGCCAATGCGGCCTGCACCGGGCGAGCGCTGATGATTTCGCTGATGCCCAGTTCATCGCGTGCGTGCGCGCCCAAAGCATCGTGCTCGGTGAACTGGATCGCGACTTGGCGCGCGAGTTCTGGCGTCAGGCCGCGTTTGACATAGATGCCTGTCAGTTCGTCCAGCTCGTGTTCCGGCTGGGTTGCGAGCTCTTCGGTCTCGCGGGTGATGTCGGCCGTTTCAGTATCGGCTTGTGAGCTGACGGAGACATATTCTCCCGCCGCCATCGACATGGCGCCGGAGACCAGGCCCGCCAGGCCGGTGATGATAAGCGTTTGCTGGCTGGCGCCGGCAGAAGCTACGCCAATCAGCAAACTTGCGGTGGAAACAATGCCATCGTTGGCGCCCAGCACCGCAGCGCGTAGCCAGCCGATGCGGTGTGAGCGGTGAAACTCGAAGTGTCTCAAGATGCGTCCTTGTCGGTAATTTTAAGCATTATAACCGCGCGATTACTGATAGGAATCATCAATTTCTTTTTTGCCGGTAATCATGGCTTTGACGAGTTTTTCCTTGTCCACAATGCTGGAGAAAATGATGCCGCCAATGTGCAGAAACACCAAGAGCAAGGTCAAATTCACAAAAGTTTCGTGCAGTTCTTCCCAGTATTCTTCTGCCTGCTTATCCACCACATGGCCGCTTTTTGCACCTTCGGATTTCTCATCGGCATCGTTATCTTCTTCCTCCTTCGCATTGGCAGTGCTGATGATGCTGGCTTTATCCGTGTGTGTCTGCGCTTGCTGTGCGGTGATTGCAAACGGGCCTTCGTTTTCTTCCACTGCATACAGTTTCATGCCGGTAAACGTGGTCGCGCCTAGGCTGAGTAACAACGCAATCACCATCGCGCCGCCAGCCGGGTTGTGGCCAATGTAATGCTGCGGCTTGCGCGCCAGCAGGTTTTTGAGATATGCAAATACTTTGCTCGGCGCGTAGATAAAATCGCCAAAACGCGCATGCTTGCTGCCGACCAAGCCCCAAACGATGCGAATCAACACAATGGCAGCCACGGTGTATCCGGCCCAACTGTGCACTTCCATCAAGTCATCCTCAGTAAAGTAGGCGGTGAAAAATGCAATCACCAATGTCCAGTGCCCGATGCGTACCAGCGGATCCCAAACGTTTACAATTCTTTTATCATTTGTCATGACAATTCTCCCTTCAGATTATCGGATAGCTTCCATGATGTGCATATTGCGCTAAACTTGCAACAGTTGCATCCGTCATACGACGTAGAAACGAGAATTTATGGCTATTTTTGACGAAGAAAACCTGAACGATAACAAACAGCTCAGCCAGTGGGCCATTGCGTTCAGTGTGGTCGTGTTTGTGCTGATCTCAATGGATGTGCTGGGTGATTACCAGGATGGCATTGCCTGGACGCATTTATTGATAGAAGTGCTGATTTTATTGTTTTCTCTGGCAGGCATCGCCTATTTTGGCAGGCTTTACTATTTGACGGCGCAATCCAGAATTAACCTGCTTCAACAAGATCTGGCATTGGCGAATCAACAGGCACAACAATGGCGCGAGGCCAATCATGAACTCGTCGCCGGTTTGGCAGCCCAGATTCAAAAACAGTTCGATACCTGGCAACTGACTCGGGCAGAGGCAGAAGTGGGCATGCTGATGTTAAAAGGGCTCAGCCATCAGGAAATTGCCGATGTGCGCAATTCCAGCGAGCGTACCATTCGCGACCAGGCGCGTGCGATTTACCGCAAATCCGGCGTATCCGGGCGCTCTGAACTCTCAGCATTTTTTCTCGAAGACCTGCTTTTACCTCATCAAGCCTAAAAGACATGCCCTGGAAGGTAAGCTGGATGCGGCTTCCAGAGCATCGTTTCTCACGTGTGGGCAATAAAAAAGCGCCGAAGCCGCCTTTTTATCAGTGTTGCCAAATTACAGCAAAGGCACAATCAACAAGGCCACGATGTTGATGATCTTGATCAACGGGTTCACGGCTGGGCCAGCGGTGTCCTTGTACGGGTCGCCCACGGTGTCGCCGGTGACGGCTGCTTTGTGCGCATCTGAACCTTTGCCGCCATGGTTGCCGTCTTCGATATATTTCTTGGCGTTATCCCACGCGCCGCCGCCGGTACACATGGAGATTGCAACGAACAAGCCGGTTACAATCGTACCCATCAGCAAGCCGCCTAACGCTACCGGACCGAGCAATAAACCTACGGCGATTGGCACGGCGACTGGAAGTAATGATGGAATCATCATTTCTTTAATGGCAGCGGTCGTTAACATGTCCACTGCCTTGCCGTATTCCGGTTTGGCGGTGCCTTCCATGATGCCTTTGATATCGCGGAACTGACGGCGCACTTCTTCAACTACTGCGCCTGCAGCACGGCCAACCGCTTCCATCGCCATTGCGGCAAACAGGAATGGGATCAAACCACCGATAAACAGGCCAATAATCACCATGGGGTCGCTTAAATCAAATTTGACATCAATGCCTGCACCTTGAAGTTTGTGCGTATAGTCAGCAAATAACACCAATGCGGCCAAACCTGCTGAGCCAATGGCATAGCCTTTAGTCACGGCTTTAGTGGTGTTGCCAACTGCATCCAGCGGGTCGGTTACGTCGCGAACGCTACTTGACAACTCGGCCATTTCTGCAATACCGCCAGCATTATCGGTGATCGGGCCGTAAGCATCTAAAGCCACCACAATGCCTGCCATGCTGAGCATGGAAGTTGCAGCGATCGCGATGCCGTACAGGCCACCTAAGTGATAAGACGCAAAAATCGCGATACATACTGAAATCACAGGCAAGGCAGTCGATTTCATTGAAACGCCAATGCCGGCAATGATGTTGGTGGCATGGCCAGTAGTGGAGGCTTGTGCCACGTGTTTGACAGGGGCGTAATCCGTACCTGTGTAGTACTCGGTAATCCAAACCAATGCGGCGGTTAGCACAAGGCCAACAGCGCAACTGCCGAATAAGGCGTTTGATGTAATCACATGATCGCCATGGGTAAAGCCGTTAGGGAACAGGTATTGTGTCACGAAGTAGAATGCAATCAGTGACAACACGCCCGCTACCGCCAAGCCTTTGTATAGGGCAGGCATCACGTTTTTCATGCCTGGCGACGCTTTAACAAAGAAGCAGCCGATGATTGAAGCCACAATCGAAACCGCACCGAGTAGCAATGGATAGATCACGCCGTTTGTGCCTGCCTCTGCCACCATCAGGCTGCCTAATACCATGGTTGCGATTATGGTTACCGCGTAAGTCTCAAACAAGTCAGCTGCCATGCCTGCGCAGTCGCCCACGTTATCGCCCACGTTGTCGGCAATCACTGCAGGGTTGCGCGGGTCGTCTTCAGGAATACCCGCTTCCACTTTACCTACCAGGTCGGCCCCTACGTCAGCCCCTTTGGTGAAGATGCCGCCGCCTAAACGCGCGAAGATGGAAATGAGGGAGGAGCCAAATGCCAGGCCAATCAAGGGATCAAGATTCGCTGCATTTTCTGCCCCCAGATAAGCATAGAACCCGGTCACACCGAGCAAGCCAAGACCAACCACCAGCATGCCGGTAATCGCACCGCCCTTAAACGCAACGTCTAAAGCTGGGCCGATGCCATTAGTAGCCGCTTGCGCAGTGCGCACGTTGGCTTTTACGGAAACATTCATGCCGATAAAGCCGCATGCGCCTGAAAGCAATGCACCTAATACGAAGCCAATTGCGGTATCCACACTCAGGAAGATTCCGATTAACACCGCAAGTACAATGCCCACCATTGTAATCGTCTTGTATTGACGTGCCAGGTAGGCAGCTGCCCCCTGCTGAATTGCGCCGGCAATTTCCTGCATGCGCGCATTGCCTGCTGGCAAACTGGTAATCCATTTACTCATTACTACGCCATACAGCACTGCTAACACTGCGGCAGCAATGGCGATCATTAGTGCGACTGACATGACTTCTCCCTATTTATTATCGATATAAATCTGAAACGTAATTGACTGAAATAGCGTTGAAAAAATTGTAAATTTTTGTAACAACGTGCAGCATTATGGCATTAATAGTCGGGCGCGACAATAACTTGCGCCAGCACATTGCAGATGGGCTAGCAACATTGTTTCTAGGCTTTGCTGGCCAAGGAGTTTAGTTTTAGTGCGAGAGGGGAATCCCCCAGATCCTGAGCCAATTGTTTCAGGCTTGTTGCAGCGTTTGTCGATAGCTTTCGCGGTGTTTTAATGACAGGTTGGGGGCGAGATTTTACTTGCACTTTCACCACAATTGCAGTAACTTTACATTCCCCGAATAAAGGGTCGTTTTTTTGAATATTTTGTAATTGAGTCAATAAGCTAGCATGTGTCAGTTTGATTTTGCTGGCGATGATTGCGCTGTCAGCGTAAACCGTTAATTGGCCGTTGTTCAGGCTGAGGGCAATGCTTTGCTGACTCAGTATTTTTGGTGCAGCCGCTTGCCAAAGCAGCCTGGGGAGTTGATGTGCATGTATGCTCTCGGTCAGCGCGTTGAGCTGGCTGTTCTCGATAAACAATGTGTTAATTTTGCGCATAATGAATTCTATCGGAATACTGACAATTATTACCTAATGAATATTATCCTATGAATATAATTCTGGTTTCTAACAAAATGGCAAAGGCCAAGAGCCTGTCGGTACTTCAGGCTGGCATGTTGGTTGCCGCCTTGGTGCTGGTGCCTGTCTTGCTCACTTTGTTGTTTATCACCCCTAAAAGCAATATCAAAGAGCAGGGCATGAAAGCCTTGCTGCCACCACATCTTAAAAGTTCCATTATTTCATCGCAAGTGCATCTGGACGCCTACGCTAAAGAGCTTGGGGAGTTACAGGCGCGTATGATGCGTTTAGACGCGCAAAGCCAGCGCCTGGCAAAATTGGCGGGCGAAAAAGATAAGCAAGGAACAGCCCCTTCCAATCAACAGCCGGCTGATAGTTTATTGCCAGCCAATAGAGGCGGGCCGCTTATCAATGCACATCCAATGACAGAAGCGGATCTGCAAGCGGCGATTCTGGAGTTGACGCAGGCGGTCGATGCGCGCGATGACTCTTTAAGCGGCCTTGAGGCCAAAATCTTGCAGCAAAGTGTGCTGAAGGACATGTTGCCAAACAGCAGTCCTATCAATGCTGCCTTCAATTCATCCAGCTATGGCTGGCGTATTGATCCTTTTAACGGCAACAAAGCGTTTCATGAAGGCCTGGATTTTACGGCAAATACCGGCACACCCATCCGCGCAGCGGCCGACGGCATTGTGTCTGCAGCCGAACACGCCTCCGATTATGGTAATATAGTCAAAATCGAGCATGGCTCTGGTTTAGAAACGCGTTATGCACACGCATCTAAACTATTAGTTCATGTAGGGGAGCGGGTAGTTAAGGGTCAAGTGGTAGCAGAGGTAGGTAGCACCGGACGTTCTACAGGCCCGCATTTGCATTATGAAATTCGGCTCAATGGAAATGCTTTGGATCCACGAAGATACCTAAAGAATTAATCTATCGACAATAATTTAAGATATATTCAACCCTTGAATTAAAAATTAAAGCCCTCAGTTAACACTGAGTTAAATTAAGAACCAGCATCAATAAAAAACTAATCTTTTCATCCAATCTATATTAGAGGTTTCCGCTTAAGTCGGAAAATCGGTGTCATTCCATGTTATCCACGTTGTTCAGAAAATTTCTCGGTAGTCGTAACGATAGGCTTATTAAGCAATACAGCCAGAAAGTCAAAGAAATCAATGCGCTAGAACCTGTCATGCAAGCGCTGTCCGATGAAGCCTTGCGTGCCAAAACGGAAGAATTCAAGCAGCGTTTCCAACAGGGCGAAAGCCTGGAAAAGCTGTTGCCGGAAGCCTTTGCCGTTGTGCGTGAAGGCAGTGTGCGGGCGCTTGAAATGCGTCATTTTGATGTGCAGATGATCGGCGGCATGGTGCTTAACGCAGGCAAGATCGCCGAGATGCGCACAGGCGAAGGTAAAACGCTGGTGGCGACCCTGCCTGTCTATTTGAACGCGATCACGGGCAAAGGCGTGCATGTGGTCACGGTGAATGATTACCTTGCCAAGCGTGATGCCGAATGGATGGGGAAGCTTTACAATTTCCTGGGGCTGAGCGTGGGCATTAATTTATCGCAAATGCCGCACGATGCCAAACTGCTTGCATACGCCGCCGATATTACCTATGGCACAAATAACGAATTCGGCTTTGATTATTTGCGCGACAACATGGTGTTTACCGCTGAAGAGCGCGTGCAGCGTGGCCTGAGTTATGCGCTGGTGGATGAGGTGGACTCGATTTTAATCGACGAAGCGCGCACGCCGCTGATCATTTCCGGCCAGGCAGAACATAGTATTGATTTATACAACCAGATCAATGCGGTTGCGCTTCAGCTGACTAAGCAGGCCACAGAAGATGGCCCGGGTGATTTCTGGGTCGATGAAAAAGCGCAGACCGTAACCATGTCTGAAGCAGGGCATGAGCGCGCGGAAGAAATTCTGGCCAGCTCCGGCTTGTTGACCGAGGGTTCCAGCCTGTATGAGCCGGCCAATATTACCCTGGTGCATCATTTATACGCATCGCTGCGCGCGCAAAACCTGTTTAACAAAGACCAGCATTATGTAGTGCGCGATGGCGAGATTATTATCGTGGACGAATTCTCTGGCCGCATGATGCCAGGCCGCAGATGGTCCGATGGCTTGCATCAGGCCGTGGAAGCCAAAGAAGGTGTGGCGATTCAAAAAGAGAATCAGACGTTGGCATCTATCACGTTCCAGAATTATTTCCGCATGTACAAAAAACTTTCTGGCATGACGGGTACGGCAGATACCGAGGCTTATGAATTCAACCAGATCTATGGTCTGGAAACGGTCGTCATTCCCACACATCGCGCCATGTTACGTAAGGATGCAATGGACAAAGTGTATCGTACCGCTGCAGAAAAATATAATGCGGTAATCGAGGATATTAAACAATGTCAGGCCATCGGCCAGCCAGTACTGGTAGGTACGACCTCGATCGAAAACTCAGAATTGATTTCTGCTCTGCTCACGAAAGCCAAGCTGGAGCATCAGGTACTTAATGCAAAGCAGCACGAGCGCGAGGCGCATATTGTGGCGCAGGCGGGCCGCACAGGCGTGATTACCATTGCGACCAATATGGCGGGGCGGGGCACGGATATTGTGCTGGGCGGCAATCCGGAAGCCTACATCCATGCCGTGCGTATGGACGAGAGCCTGAGCGAAGCACAAAAAGAAAGCAAAATTGCGCAGCTTAAAGCGGAATGGCAACAGCGCCATGCTGCAGTCGTGGCGGCGGGCGGCCTGCATATCATCGGCACCGAGCGCCATGAGTCGCGCCGTATCGATAACCAGTTGCGCGGCCGCTCCGGCCGTCAGGGCGATCCGGGCTCCAGCCGTTTTTACCTGTCACTGGAAGATCAATTGCTGCGTATATTCTCAGGCGATCGTGTTTCGGCCATTATGGAGCGTTTGAAGATGCCGGAAGGCGAGGCGATTGAGCATGCCATGGTGACGCGCGCCATTGAAAACGCGCAACGCAAAGTGGAAGGCCGTAACTTTGATATTCGTAAACAACTGCTTGAGTTTGATGACGTTTCCAACGACCAGCGCAAGGTGATTTACGAACAGCGCAACGAGCTGCTGGAGGCGACCGATATTGGCGAAACCATTAGTGCAATGCGCTATGACGTGCTTTCCGACATGATTGCCACACATATTCCGCCTGGCAGCGTCGAAGAGCAGTGGGATATTCCGAGCTTGGAAAAAGATATTAAAGAAGAAACCGGCCTGGACTTGCCGGTGGGCAAGTGGCTGGAAGAAAATCCGGATCTGCATGAAGAAACGCTACGCGAGCGTATTTTTGAGGCAGCTGATAAGTCATATTTAGACAAAGAGGCGCTTGCCAGCGCAAATACCATGCGCCAGTTTGAGCGTGCGGTGATGCTGCAAAGTATCGATAATCATTGGCGTGAGCATCTGGCAGCGTTGGATCATTTGCGCCAGGGCATTCATTTGCGCTCTTATGCGCAAAAGAACCCAAAACAGGAATACAAACGCGAGGCGTTCCTGCTGTTTGAGGCTTTGCTTAACACGGTAAAAAGCGAAGTCACTAAAATAACCATGCTGGTACAAGTGAAAACGCAGGACGATGTGGAAGCGGTGGAAAAACCACAGGAAGTGGCTAATGTGCAATATCAGCATGCGGATTTTGATGAGGCGCTGGCGAACCCAGCAGCTGATATTAGTGAGGAAGAAAAAGCCCAATTGGCAGGTGGTAAGCCGGTTATGCGCGAAGGCGTTAAAGTCGGGCGCAACGATCCGTGCCCGTGCGGATCCGGCAAGAAATACAAGCAATGCCATGGCGCGCTCACTTAAATGACAAACGAAGTTGAAATACAGTCACCTTGTATCGGCGTGTGCAGCATGAACGAAAACACAGGCTATTGCTATGGCTGTTACCGCACGATTGAAGAAATCCAACAGTGGTGGGATTTGAACAATCAGCAGAAACAGGCCGTTGTGGCCAAGGCGAGCGAGCGCGAAGCGCGGCAATTCAGCTGATTTTGATGCTGCCAGTAATTGCTTGCTGATTCGCCAGATCAGCCAGAATCCCCGTTCCAAATCGAATCATTGCATCAGTGTCCGGATGGTTTATGGCTTTTGCAAGCCATGACAGCGCTTGCTTTCCGGTCATTTCGTTTTTTTGAATCAGGTCCAGCAATTGAAACGTCATCGCATTTAACTCAATAAACTTAACTTGATGTTCACTATTTCTAAAAACCAGCAAATAGGTTTTTTCAGGAGTGTTTGGGATATGGCGTTTGGAGATTTTGTGCACTGCGTATTCGTATTCCAGCAACCTGCAAGCTGACGCTAATATCGGCCGCTCATTCAATAAATCCATTTCTTTGCTTAGTTCAGTGACCTCAGTCTGTTGCACGCCAACTGCCAGCTCGACCCATTCGTAATGCGCTAGCTGCTGTAAATACGCTGGCAAATCTTTAACGTCATTTAGAAACTGCAAAAACTGCTGCGGGATCTCCCTGAAAATGGGGCTGTCGGCTTGGTGATGTGCAAAAAACAGCCTTACAAGTTTGCGCCAGGCACGAATACCCAGAATGTTTTTACACACAGGGAAGCATGCAGAAACTGAGCTGAATATATTGTTGAACACAATTTCCCGGTAAATCGCCATGCGCGCATCTGGCACTTCGGCGGGTTTTTTATGAGCTTTTGGGTTGCGGATGTGCGCCGTGAAGGCGATTTGATAGTGTTGAAAATCCAGCATCATGCAACCCTCGTCTGTCGCAAACGATGCCGCGCCTGATATGCTGCAATTTTATCAATTTCAGGGATCAACTCAGGCAATGCTGGGATATTCAAATCGCGCTCTAGCAGTGTCGGGAAGGTGCCGAATAATTGATAGGCTTCATCCAGCAAAGCCCATACCGGGTCGATGATACTCTCGCCATGCGTATCCACCAGCAAATCCGGCTGAGCCTGCATCTGAACCCGCAAATGACCCGCAACATGGCTGTATACAATGCGTTCACCCGGAATGCCGCGTAAGAACGCATGGGCATTAAAACCAAAATTGATGCTGTTGACGTAGATATTATTAATATCCAAATGTAACCAGCAGTCGGCTTCTTCCAGCACCGCTTTAATGAATGTGAGTTCGTCTAAGGTTGAAATCGGCGCCGCGACGTAAAACGAAGCATTTTCCACCGCAATGCGCTGACCCAGTATGTCCTGTGTTTGGCGGATGCGCTTGGCTATGTAATGCACGGCCTCTTCGGTAAATGGGATGGGTAATAGATCGTACAGATAACCTGCTTTGCCGTGCTGAATGTCGCTGCAGTAGCTTAGATGCTCGGTATAGAGTGGAATCTTGTTAGATTCGAGAAACTGCTTTACCTGCTTCAAGAAATCAGTATTGAGCGGGTCTGGCCCACCCAATGATAAACAGAGGCCGTGACAGACAATAGGGAAGCGCTCTGTGAACCAGGCCAGGTCAGAAGCGGCTTTGCCGCCGGCACCAATCCAGTTTTCTGGGGCGATTTCTACAAAAGCGAGATTGGCTAATAAGGGTGTTTGGCCTGTATTATTTGAGTGTAGGCTTTGGATTTGGGGTATCAGCTCGCGCTTTAACCCCAAACCTGCGCCTTTAATGTCCGCCATTGTCGGCATTTAGAACGATAGATAATGTTTATTTTTTGGACTTCATTTCAGCGCTGCAATTACCTTCTTTACCTTTCATTTCAGCACTGCAGTTACCTTCTTTGGCCTTCATTTCAGCGCTGCAGTTACCTTCCTTGTCTTTCATTTTCTCTGCACTGCAAGAGCCTTCTTTCATTTCTTTTTCCACGGTTTTTTTCTTATTGGCACCACATTTACCTGCTCCGCATTTGCCATCTTTCATTTTGGCATCAGCTTCAGCGACTTGGTAGCCGCTAGAGAGTGATTTCATTGTGAATGGGTTTTCTGCCGCGCCAATGCTTGCTGAGCCGACAGAAAGTGCAAATGCGCCGCTAACGGCCAATGCGAGTGTTTTATTGGATGTTTTCATGAATAATTCCTTTTAAGATTAGTTAAGGGTTATGGTTGCGGGCGATTTGTTGCAAGTTGATCTGCAATGCGTTTTTTGGCCGCAGATGGCATTTTGATAGTGTCATTATTCTCGATAGAATCAACCATTCTTCTAATAGCAGCGCGCAAGGTTTGCAAATGTTGACTAAACCGCTTGCAGTATTTGCAGACAATTAGATGCAACTGCAGTGCAAAACGTTCACGTAGCGTTAATGGCCGATCTAACGATTGTGAAATAAGTTGACTGGCTTGTTTGCAACTCAGCATAGTTAAACCTTCAAGCCCCCAGCCAATTGATTTCTAGACATTTTCTTAATCCCATGCGGGCCCGGTACAGCATCACCCAGGCATTAGTCGTGGTGATGTTCAGTTCCTTACAGATTTCTTCGTTATCCCTATCATGCACATCGCGCATCAAAAACAGTTGCGCTAATTTAACAGGCAGTTTATCGATACAGGTTTGTAGAATACTCAAAAATTGCTGCCGCTCAAGCGCGTTGTCTGGCATCTCCCAAGCCAATGGTTTTTCTGCCCAGTGCCCAGTTTCATCAAAAAACTCATCCATATTGGCATCTTCGTCATCCATTAAGTCGGAAGCGGCAATTTCGCGTACATTTTTACGCATGACATCAATAATTTTGTGCTTGAGTATGCCTGTCAGCCAGGTGCGCGGCGCAGATTGCTCCGCAAAGCTAGGCGATTTGATTGCGGCAAGGAACGTCTCTTGCACCACATCTTCCGCCAGATGCGGGTCGCGCAGACGCGCGAGCGCAAATCGATACAGAAAGTCACCGTGATCGTTAAGCCAGTCATGCACATTCGCTGTCGTCATTGTGATGGGTTACCCGCTATTTCTTGTAGCAATTGTACATAATAGTCGGCATCGAGTGCAGTGTTATTGTGCTGTGCCTGCCAGATTACCTCTGCTAGGCATTCTAGAATATCGTGCTGGGCATTATGTTCGTTCTGGTGTTTAAGTTTCAATTGTTCGTAAATGCCAGCAATGCCAATCGGCTGATTGATGCTGATTTGCTCGAGGATGGACAGGTGCAGACTCATGTGCAAAAATGGGTTGGTTTCGCCCATTTCCGGAAAGTAGGCCTGGTGCTTGAACTGCGCCGGCGCATCCAGGATGGCGTGATATTCGGGGTGCATGTGTATCACGCCCAAACCGATTTTTTCTAAATCAGTCAGTGTTTGTGAAGCCTTGAATTTAGCCCAAATGCCAAAAAAGAACTCGCGCACCTCGTCTCGTGAAGGGTTAAACAGGCTCATAAATAGGCTACTTTGCTTTTGGAACATAAGCCCAGTACAGCAGAATATTGCAGTAACTCATTAATGCCGTTGATAGGTGCGATTTCGCCATTGCCATAAAAACCAATCACGGGCAGATGTGGGAACAGCGTTTTAATTAAAGCCAAATCCTGATCGGTGCCGTTATAAAAATAAGGGCCACGGCCTAAACAGGAAAACAGCAAGGCAAACGCAGGCTCGGAGTCTAATTGCTGCTTTAGTTCGGTGGCAGTTTTGACAATATCAATTTGCGCCGCATCTACATCACGAATCGCCCAACTGAGCCAATCTCCCGTTTGCAGAGGCTTGGTCAGGGTGACGGAGGCAGCATCTGCATCCTCGATGATGATGGAGGCGATATTGTACTCACCCCGTTCTATCTGACTGGCTTTGCTGGCGTACACTGCCATGAGTTGATGATATGGTGCGGGATCTGATGTTTTTGCGTGTTTTTGCCATGCACCTAACAGTGTGGCAAGCGCCGGCAGATTGGCTACGGTGAGCAGGTCATTGCCATTGCAAGTGGTAATTCTCTGTGGGGCAGATATCAGCCTCAAGCCATGCGTGGCCGCTACGGCCATCGCGATATTGTTGAGTGTCACTTCGCAGTAGCCCTGTGTGGTGCCTTTGCCGTTTTGCCAAACAGAAAAAGGCCCGTGTCCAATCGCATCGCCCGAAACGCCGCCGAATCTGAGTCCGGACTGATTCAGCCAGGTTGTATTGATGGCATTGGGCGCGGTGAGCGTGAGCAGAAAATCACCATTCTTCTGTGTGGCATCTGCTCTGGGATAACCGAAATTTAAGTCTGAAAACACCATCGCGGCGGCGGCCGGGCTATCAATCACCCAATCTTCTTCCGTAAAAATGCCAGTGGCCGAGCAGCCGATAATCTGCGTGCAGCGTGCCGCCTTGGCAGCGGCTTTGATGGCGGATTGCGGATCAGCCGCAAATTCAGAGGTTAAAAACAACAATACGCTGGAAGGCGCATGGATATTGGCTTTTGCCATCGCTGTCTCGACCGCTTTGGCTGCCAGTTCGGGCATGGGTGTTGCGCCAATGGCGAGTCCGGTTGCGACTTTCATATTGAGGCCTTTGTAAAAGTATTTCTGGTGTCGAATTGCTGCGTTACGCGGTGCTCATAACCTCGCTGTATACCCCATACTATCTCGGCTTCTGCGCTCCGTGCGCCTTGCACTTCATCCACAATAAACACTTTTACAAAGGCCTCATGCCGCGCCACCAGCCATCAGATGAATTTTTGGAATTATTTTATGCGGATATTCGCATAGATCCACGATGCAGCACTCACCGCACTTGGGGTTGCGGGCAGTACAGGTGTAACGGCCATGCAGAATCAGCAGATGGTGCGCATCCTGCATATACTCTTTCGGGATCGCTTTCAGGTATTTTTGCTCGACTTGCAGCACATTTTTTCCAGTGGCAAGCCTGGTGCGGTTTCCGAGCCGGAACAAGTGCGTATCGACCGCAATAGTGGGCTGGCCAAACGCGGTGTTCAGCATCACGTTGGCAGTTTTGCGGCCCACGCCTGGCAATGCCTCAAGAGCCGCTCTGGTATTGGGTACCAGGCCCTCATGTTGTTGCATCAGCATTTCGCAGCAGGCAATAATATTTTTAGCTTTTGCGTGATACAGCCCGATAGTTTTGATATAACTTTCCAGGCCTTCGATGCCCAAGTCAAAAATGGCCTGCGGTGTATTGGCAACTTTGAACAGCCTGCGGGTGGCAATATTTACACCTTTGTCAGTGGCCTGTGCAGATAAAATCACGGCGATCAGCAGTTCAAACGTGCTGGAATGTTCAAGCTCTGTCGTTGGACTTGGAATGGCGATGCTGAGTCGCTTAAAAATCTCGGCGCGTTTTCCCGCATTCATGTTAATTGTTGGCTAATGCGCAGGTTTAAGCGCGCCAGTGGCTTGTTGACTTGGAGATGATTTACGCTGCTCGGCCCAGTTGCGGAACGCGATCAAGCAAGCCAGGCCAAGGAACGCGCCAGGGGGCAGAATCGCTAATAAGAAGCCGTGATAATCCGGGATAACCGTTACCATAAACTGTTTGAACTGTGGCCCCAGCGCCAGATCCAGCCCAGAAAAAAGTGTGCCTTTTCCGATGATTTCACGCATGCCGCCCAATATGGCCAATACAACCGTCAGGCCGATACCCATCATGAAGCCGTCCCATATGGCGGGAGCGGGTGGATTTTTGGCCGCGAACGATTCTACGCGCGCCAGCACGATACAATTCACCACAATCAGCGGAATAAATATGCCCAGCACTTTGTGCAATGGCTCAGCAAAGCCGTGAATAGTCAGATCAATCACCGTCACCAGTGCCGCAATCACCAGAATAAATACCGGCACGCGAATTTCATCCGGTATGTATTTGCGTACCGGAGAAACCGCGCCGTTAGAAGCTGCCATGACCAATGCGGTTGCTATGCCTAAGCTCACACCGTTGACCACCGATGTGGTAACCGCTAATGTTGGGCACAGGCCTAGTAGCTGAACTACACCTGTGTTTTGCTTCCATAGCCCGTTGTAGGCAATTTCTTTAAAGTCGCTCATTTTTAACCTCTAACCTTTAGGCAAACAACGCCTGCTTATTCGCTTCAAAATATTGCAATGCCTTATGCACCGCTTTCACTACCGCACGCGGTGTGATGGTCGCGCCCGCCATATAATCAAACTGGCCACCGTCTTTTTTTACTTTCCATCTTTCGCTGCTTGTCTTTGTGAGCGATTCTTCGTTAAAAAGTTTAATCCAGTTACCTTTGGTAATGTCAATATAATCGCCCAAGCCGGGCGTTTCTTTGTGCGTGAGTACACGCACGCCAGAGATGCTGCCGTCGTATTTAATCGCAATCAGCAACTTGATATCGCCGCTGTAACCATCGTGCGCGATGGCCTCTAATATCACTACTGCAGGCACATTGTCGATGCGCGCGCGACTGGCAATGGTGGGCTGCCGATTGCCCAACAAATCGTTAGGTGCAATGGTGATGGTGTCTTTGAGTAAATCATTGTCATGCATGTGTTCCGGCACGATTTGCCTGAACAAAGCCATGCGCGCGGCGGCCTCGCTCTTTTCAATCGGCGTTTTGGTGATGTTAAACACGTAAGCCATCAGTGATGTAAACACTAAAGCAAAGGCAATCAGCGTAAATGCGGTTTTGCTGGTGTGTTTTAAAATGGTTTCAGGCATATTTACTTCTCATGCCCGAATACACGCGGCTGCGTATGCATATCAAGCAACGGCACACAAATGTTCATAAAAATCACCGCAAACGCTACGCCATCCGGGTAACCGCCATAAGCGCGGATGAGATAAGTAATGACCGCCACGCCCGCCGCAAAATATAACTTGCCTTTTGGCGTAGTCGGGCCGCTAACGGGATCAGTAATAATAAAAAACGCACACAGCATGCTGGCGCCACTGAACAAGTGAAACAGGGGTGATGCGAAATGCGCTGGGTTAATGACCCAAAACACACCGGAAATGAGCGCCAAAGCGCCTAAAAACGCCGTAGGCAAATGCCAGGAAATGATTTTTTGCTGCCATAAATAAAGGCCACCCAACAAATAGGACATCGTTACATATTCGCCGCCTTTGCCGCCTAGCGCGCCGAATATAGGCGCCTCTCTAATGCTGGCGACATCATGTTTCAGTGTAAGTTGTGTTTTTAAGTAATCCAATGGCGTTGCAGAGGTGACTGCGTCTAATTTCACGTCCTGTGGCAAAATCCCGCTAAAAATAAACTGAAATTGATCAGCAAAATCCAACTGTGTTTGCGCCAGTTGCAAGGCAGCCGGCCATTTGGTCATTAGCGCCGGAAAAGAAATTAGCAGCACGGCATAGCCGATCATGGCGGGGTTGAACGGGTTGTAACCCAATCCGCCATATAATTGCTTAGCAACTACAATTGCAAACAAGGTGCCGACCACAATCAGCCACCACGGCGCAAGCGGGGGTATCGCCAGCGCCAATAGCCATGCGGTGATCACGGCGCTGTAATCCGTTAAAAACGGCTGCACAGGGCGATTGCGAAGCTTTAGCATAGCTGCCTCGGCGAGTAATGCAGTAACGGTGGCCAATGTAATCGTGACCAGCACGCCACCGCCAAACACCCACACATAGGCAATGATACCTGGCACCAGCGCCAGCAGCACTTTGAGCATGATGGCGCTCACGCTAGGCGCTTCAGAAATATAAGGGGAACGGTTCAAATTATTCCTTTGTAATTAAATTGTCATTCGCGTGCTTGGCCGCCTCAGCTGCTGCTTTTGCGGCTTTGGCGCGCTCGATAGCCGCTGCAATTCTGGCCTGCTTGTCAGCGTCTGCTGCGGCAGGTTTTTCCAGGCCCACATTTTTGCGCCGCGCATCAATTTCGGCGATTTCCTGTTTTATTTCAGCACTTGCCGGTTCAGTATTTTTAGGGGCTTCCCCAGCTTGCTGGGCAGCCAGTTTTAAAGCCTTGGCACGCTCGATGGCGGCTGCGATGGCGGCTTTTTTGGCGTCATCCGTCGTTGAAATGGCAGAGCGGGAAGGCGCATCCTGCCTGGCTTCCGGGGCAGGTGTTTTTTCGCCTTCTTGTTTGGCACCTTGCGCACGCTCGGCATGTTTTTGCGCGCGTTCCTGTTTTTCACGCTCAATACGCGCCAGCCTGAATTCATTGCGTTCGCGCGCCAGGTCAGCGGCTTCACGTGCCTTATCCAGCGCAATGATCTCGCTTTTGGCATAGCGGTAATACTGCACCAGCGGGATATTGCTGGGGCATACATACGAGCAGGCACCGCACTCAATACAATCGAACAACTGATAATCGCTCGCTTTTTCGAAATTATCCGATTTGGCAAACCAGTACAGTTCTTGCGGCTGCAGATTCACCGGGCAAACATCTGCACAGCGCGCGCAGCGGATGCAGGGCATCGGCGTGGGCGGCGGCGCAAATAAATTGGGCGAGGCCGCAATGATGCAGTTAGCCGCTTTGGTAATCGGTACATTTTCGTCGGGCAAATCAAAACCCATCATCGGCCCGCCCATGATGTAGTGCGTGGTTCCTTGTTTGGCGCCGCCAGCGACTTTTACCAAATGCGGTAAAGGCGTGCCAAAAAGCACCTCGAAATTTTGCGGCTGCTGCACGTTGCCGGTCATGGTTACAATACGGCTAAGCGATGGTTCGCCAAGTTCAAAATAACGATACAGCGCCCGCATGGTCGCTACGTTAAATACCTGTACGCCAACTTCGGTCGAGCGCTTGTCGTGCGGGATTTCAGTGCCTAATACTAAATGCACCAGACGGCGCGCGTCGCCGCTGGGATAAAGCGTAGGCACCACCACTATTTGTATGGAAGTGCCCGTGGTAGCGGCTTGAAGGGACGCAATCGCTTCCGGCTTGTTGTCTTCTATGCCAATTAATACTTTTTCTGCACCCAGCAGACGCTGGGCGATTTCAATGCCTTTTACAATTTCATCCGCACGTTCACGCATCAGCATGTCGTCGCAGGTTATGTAGGGCTCGCATTCGGCAGCATTAATAACCAGCGTATGCACATCCGATTTGCAACCGACGCGAAACTTGATATGGGTGGGGAAGGTGGCTCCACCCAATCCCACAATGCCCGATAGCCGCAAACTCGCGATTAAATCATTGCATTGTATGTTGCGCCAATCCTGTGGCCGGCGTTCAATCCATTCGTCTTTGCCATCCGGCGTAATGGTAATGCATCGATCCGGTAAGCCGGAAGGATGCGGGATAATCGCATCATCAATGGACGTCACCACGCCGGAAGTGGGCGCATGAATGGCTGCTGATACCGTACCCTCTGCCTCGGCGAGCAATTGGCCTTTCAGCACCTTATCGCCAATGCCTACTTTTACTTTTGGAATGTTGCCGACGTGTTGACGCAAAGGCAGTACCAGTTTTTCCGGCAGCGGCAATTGTCCGATCGGCAGCCGGGTCGATTCCGCCTTGTGTCCAGGCGGGTGTACGCCGCCGTGAAATTTGAAAATTTTAGTAAAATTAACCAGTGCGTTCATGTTGCCAATTTGTTCATATCGTTAGACAGGTTTTGAGTTGAAAGGCACGGGCTTAATCGGAATGGTGGGATATTTCCATTTCCAGTTATCGGGCGTTTCTGCAATGGGGATCATCGAGATACAATCGACCGGGCACGGTGCCACGCAAAGCTCGCAGCCTGTGCACTCACTCGCAATAATGGTGTGCATGTGCTTGGCCGCACCTAAAATGGCATCTACCGGGCAGGCTTGAATGCACAACGTACAGCCGATGCATACTTCTTCATCAATAAAAGCTACTGACTTAGGTTTGGGCTCACCATGCTCGGCGTTAAGCGGCTTATATTCTACACCCAGCAAATCAGCCAGTGCGCGCACGCCTGCCTCACCACCTGGCGGGCACTGGTTAATATCGGCCTCGCCTTTGGCAATAGCAGTGGCATAAGGCTTGCAGCCAGGGTAGCCGCATTGGCCACATTGTGTTTGCGGCAGAATGGCATCAATGCGCGCGATGAGCGGGTCGCCCTCCACTTTGAATTTAAGCGCGGCAAAGCCCAACAAAATACCCAAGACCAGTGCCAGGCCAATCATGATGTATAGGGCTGTTAACATTAACTCACCAAAAAACCTTTAAAAATGCAAGTTTCTAAGCCGGACAAGGCGCGCGCAAAAAACATTGACGCGGCATATGGGGTATATGTAAGCAGGTGTTTTTTGTAAGCAACACCGTATGGCGACGAAAATTGCATTTTTAGTATTTATCTAATCCGGCGAAACCCATAAAGGCAAGGCTCATCAGAGCCGCAGTCACCATGGCGATAGCAGAGCCTTGAAACGCTTTTGGTACGTCGGCGGCTTCCAGACGTTCACGTAATGAGGCAAATAAAATCAGCACCATCGAAAAACCAACCGCGCCGCCAAAACCGTATATGGCCGATTCTATTGGTCCGTGGCTTGATTGCGCATTGAGAAGCGGAATGCCCAGCACAGCGCAATTGGTGGTAATCAGCGGCAAGAAAATGCCCAGCATCTGGTACAGCAACGGGAAACTTTTTTCCATGACAATTTCGGTAAACTGCACTACGCCTGCAATAACTACAATGAATGACAGCGTACGCAGGTACTGCAGGTTGTTTGGCTCAAGCAGATAGTGATTAATTGCCCAACTGGTCATCGAGCCGATTGTCAGCACGAATGCGGTTGCTGCGGCCATGCCAATGGAAGCTTCCAGCTTCTTGGAAACCCCCATAAATGGGCATAAGCCCAGAATTTTAACCAGTACGATGTTGTTCACTAATACCGTGCTGATTAAAATTAAAATGTAACTTTGTGACATAGGCGAACCTGTTAATTTTAATGCGATTATACTGTGTTTTATGCTCGGTTAGAACGCAATCCGGCAGGCAAATTCAACCAAAAGTCCTTGGCGCTTGTTCCCCGAGTCAAGCAATATATGCGATGTTTATTATAGTTACAAAGAATATGTAATTATATTATTAGCATAATTTGATATATGTGATTTATTTGAAGCTAGAACAACAGCGTTTTCGCATTAAGTGGGCAGTTTCGGTTAAAATAACACACTTTATTTTTGGCAGGTTTTAATATGCTGCAAGGTAGTTTGGTTGCCATTGTCACACCCATGTTTGACGATGGAAGTTTGGATCTGGATGCGTTACGCGCGCTGATTGATTTTCATATTGATGCAGGCACTGATGGTATTGTCATCGTCGGCACGACAGGCGAATCGCCTACGGTGGATGTTGCTGAACATTGTTTGCTGATTGAAACAACCGTAGAGCATGTCAATGGCCGCATTGCGGTGATTGCAGGCACGGGTGCAAATTCCACAAGTGAAGCGATTGAACTCACAGCCAAAGCCAAAGCCTTAGGTGTGGATGCATGTTTGTTGGTGGCGCCTTATTACAACAAGCCTACGCAAGAGGGTCTATATCAACACTATGCGGCGGTTGCGGCGGCGGTGGATATTCGGCAAATTCTGTATAACGTGCCAGGCCGCACCGGCTGTGATATTGCGAACGACACCGTGATCAGGCTGGCGGCTGTCAATAACATTGTCGGGATTAAAGATGCGACCGGCAGCATCGAGCGGGGAACCGATTTGCTGCTGCGTGTGCCTAAAGATTTTGCGATTTACAGCGGCGATGATGCCACCGGGATGGCACTGATGCTGCTTGGCGGACATGGGGTGATATCGGTCACCGCCAATGTGGCGCCTAAATTGATGCACGAAATGTGTGTGGCCGCAATGGCGGGAAATGTTAAAAACGCCTGCGAGATCAATGCAAAATTATTCGGCCTGCATCAAAAATTATTTGTTGAGGCGAACCCAATCCCGGTGAAATGGGTTTTGCAGCAGATGGGTTTGATTAAAGCTGGCATACGGTTGCCGATGGTGAACTTGTCTGCCCAATATCATGACGTGTTGCGGGCGGCGATGCGTCAGGCAGGTATTATTTGATTACAGTAAATGGTGGTAAAGAGATGAAACAAAGTGTGATATTCAAGTTAACCGTAGCAGCGCTGCTTACAATGCTGGTGAGTGCCTGCGACTCTATTCCGTTTGTAGATACGTCGTCAGACTACAAAGGCGCTGGGCGCTCGCGCCCGCTTGAAGTGCCGCCGGATTTGACCTCGGTAAACTCTAGCGACGCCTATAGCGTGCCGGGCGGTTCTACTACTTACAATACCTATAACCAGGCGCAGGAAGGCCAGGAAGCAGGCGTAGAGAAAGTCTTGCCTACCTCTGATGGCGTGCGCATGGAAAAAGCAGGTGCCCAGCGCTGGTTGGTAGTGAATGCCCCGGCAGAAAAAATCTGGCCTGTGGTGCGGGAGTTCTGGATAGACCAAGGGTTTGCGGTGCGTGTCGAAAATGCTGAAACAGGCGTGATGGAAACCGAATGGGTAGAAGCCGATGCGATTAAAGCGAAAGAGGACAAGAAAAATGTAGGCGAGAAATTTGATGCATGGCTGGACAAACTCTCTGGACTAGCCGATAGACGCAAATTCCGTACGCGGCTGGAACGCGGTGAAAAAGAAGGCTCAACCGAAATCTACATGACGCATCGTACCGTAAGCGGTGCGCCGGATGATGGCAAAAATGTTGTAAAAACGCAGCTGGGTGAAATTGATACAGGCTACCGTCTGGATTCTTCGAAACCGCTTACCAAAGCCGAGGAAATGGATGCGGATTTAGATGCGGAGCTGCTGCGCCGCCTGATGGTGAAATTGGGCGTGGCTGAGAAACGTGCCCAGGAAATTGTCGCTAATCCGGTATCTGAAAAACGTGCGGAAGTTGTAAAAGAGGCGGACAGCAGCGTGACACTTAATTTGAATGACCCGTTTGATCGCGGCTGGCGCCGTGTCGGCCTTGCGCTTGACCGGATTGGGTTTGTAACGGAAGATAAAGACCGCTCAAATGGCCTGTTTTATGTGCGTTACGCAGATGTGGATATCGATGATGGACCCAAAAAGAAGAAAGGGTTGCTCGATACGCTGAAGTTCTGGGGTGACGATGAAGGAGTAGAAAACAAATCCAAACCAAAAGACGAAAAAACCATTGTCGATAAATTGCAATTCTGGAAAGGCGATGACGGCAAGACCGACCCATCCAAGCAATACCGCATTAAGCTGGTCGAAACTGAAAATGGCAGTACACGTGTAAATGTGGTGGATAAGGATGATAAGCGCAACCGCAGCACGACCGCTAACCGTATTATTGCATTGCTGTATGAACAGCTGAAATAGCATCTGCATGCGTTTTACGTCGCTAGGCAGCGGCAGTGCTGGTAACTGCATGGTGATAGAGAAGGCGCAAACGCGTTTATTGCTCGACTGTGGTTTTAGTGTAAGTGAAGTTGTCAAACGTTTGCAGAAACTGGAGTTTGAGCCACAGCAGATAAGCGGTATTTTGGTGACGCATGAGCACGATGACCATGCAAAAGGTGCATTTCGGTTTGCGGCAAAATACGGCGTTCCTGTCTGGCTCTCGCATGGAACGCTCAGAATGACGGAGCGATATTTTCCAGAGGATGCTCATATATCGCTCAACGTGATTGATAGTCATACGACATTCCATATTGAGCAATTGGAAATCACGCCTTACCCGGTACCGCACGATGCGCGCGAGCCGACACAATTCACTTTCACGGACGGCAATCACAAGCTAGGTGTGCTGACGGATGCAGGCTCATCAACTGCCCATATTGAGCAGGTGCTAAATCAATGCGACGCCTTGGTGCTGGAATGTAATCATGACTTGCAAATGCTGGAAAATGGCCCGTATGCCTGGCCATTAAAAAAACGTGTGGGCAGCCGGCTTGGGCATTTGGATAATGACTGTGCGGCCGCCTTATTGGCCAAGCTGGATAACTCCAGGCTAAAACATATTATTGCGGCACATTTAAGCGCAAAAAATAACACTCAAGCGTTAGCCAAAAAGGCATTAAGCCAGGTGCTTAATTGTGAAATGGACTGGATCGGGATTGCAGATCAAATGGAAGGCTTCGCTTGGCGCAGCTGTGATTAGCGCAGTTGTGTTTTTCCCAGCGGGTTGTTAAGCCTGATGCACGACCCATAAAAACAAAAAAGCCGACTAAATGTCGGCTCTTTATGCTTGTTACTAAAGGCTAATTACTTAGCGGCTTCAGCAGGAGCAGCTGGTGCAGCTTCAGCAGCAGGAGCAGCTTCAGCAGCAGGAGCAGCTTCAGCAGCAGGAGCAGCTTCAGCAGCAGGAGCAGCTTCAGCAGCAGGAGCAGCTTCAGCAGCAGGAGCAGCTTCAGCAGCTGGTGCAGCTTCAGCAGGAGCTTCAGCAGGTTTTTCGCCACAAGCAGTTAATGCAAGTGCTAATAATGCAGCTAATAGAGCAGAACGTGTCATTTTTTGTATCCCTTACGATATGAACTAAAGTTAAACACCGAGTGGCAGCATTTTACCAGCAATGATAAAAAATTCCAGCATTTTTTGGATTTTTGATGATTTTTAATTAAAAAGTCGTTGATTTGCAACAATTTACTGGCGGAACCTCAAATTCAGCTCATCCGATGCAGCGATTTTTAATCGACTTTGATGGTCAGGCTGTTTTTTTGCTGGCTGGACACGCTTTGTACGCCTAAAATTTTGCGGCTGACCTCGTCGTTTTGTTGCATCGTGGCGCCAATATCTACCCAATCACCCAGCGTTACCCGCAAAATGGTTGTGAGTTCTTCAAAGTCGATAAAGCCTTGCTGATTCAATCTGGCGATGCGCGGCGTAATTTCTAATTCAACCTGGTTGCCAACCGTGCGCGGCCGCACCGCAAAGCCGGTCGAGATTTCCTGCCAGTCCGTTGTACGTTCTATCTGCACATAACGTCGCGTGATGGTCACCCATTCCTGCGTGAACGGCACAATCTGCCCCACGCGAATAAAAGCACGCTCGCCATCTAGAACATTAATAAACTGGCTGCTGTTCTGCTGAGTGTTGCGAGTGTTGCGAGTGTTGCGAGTGTTGCGTGTTATATCCACGTTACCACTGTTTGGCGGCGCGTGTCTGTCGTTGCCTACGGTGACTTTACCCACTTTTACCTTGCCGCTCGCTTCGGTGCGCTCCTGTTGGGTTTGCACGCTGTAGCTGGTATTTACGGTGATTTTGCGATTTGCCCTCGCCGCGTCCAGTTTCGCGACGGTGGCCTCGATTTCACGCATACGTTCCGGCGAGGCGCGTAAAATCAGCTGATTATCCATGCCTGTTGCTGTACCATTTTCGCCTACCATCGGAGAAACAATAGGTAATAGATCATTCGCAAACCGATGCTGCAAGGTGATGATCTTGAACTCGGTTTCCGCAACAGCAGAAAAACTAAACAAACACAAAATCAAAACTAACATTTTCATGGAGACCGTCCCTGTGTTACAAACCTAGCTGGGTGACGGAAACCACGCTGGCTGTTTCTTCAAGCAGTTCATCAAAGCGCATCATTAAACTGGCTGCCATTTCTTCATCGTCAAACGCAAACTTAAAGCGCGCCTGGTCAATGTGAAAACGGCGCAGGTAGTGACGTTTATCAGCAATCACAAAACAATCTTTGGCAATTTTTGCAGCGTCGTTGGTTTCATACACAGTCATTTTGTGGCCAAAAAGTCTGAGCAGTTCAAACAGTTTGGGGCAGTGATTAGTAAAATGCTGCGTATCCTGCAGAATGACTGTGAGTTTGCTGAGCGGGTTGCTGCTTAAAAAATGATAAAGCAGCTCAAAACGTTTTTGGCTGGCATAATCACCCTTTAAAAAATGCTGGTCAAAGATTAGCAATTCACTGGTTGCCTCTGCAATCAGCATATCAAGCGCCGCTTCGTAATTGCGCTCACCTAGAATAATCGTGTCAGGGATCAGTTCGGTTTCGCTCATGCTCGTTCACTTTCATGGTTACTCGCTCTTTAAGCATATATATCCAGCCAGATAAGCCTCAAAAAGCACTTCGCCAAGAGTCGCATGGATATTGGCTTGCAGCGTAGGTGTTTTTAAGTAACGGTTGTCTGCAAAATCCCGCATACAGCCAATCATATCCGCAGGCATTGTCAGTTTCTCGCCATTCAAATAAAAGCTGTTGCCTGTAAATAGCAGCTGCGATTTTAAGCTTAACCATAACGTTTTTTTAGCAAGTTGCTTGATAAATTCATTTTTCGATATTTTGCGGGCAGGTTCAAACACAATGTCCGGCTTGGGTTCTGTCAGATATTTGCCTAAAAAATCCGCGACGCTATGCCAGTCCCAGGTGATTTTATGCAGCATCTCACTTACTTTATCAATCATTTCATTGCTAATTTCAGCCGGATGGTTTTGCAGGGCTAAATCCGGGTCGATGTACAAACCTTCCGCGTTTAAATGATCCTGCAGGTAATTTAAAAATTCGTGCATCAGTTCCTGCATTTTCGGTGCGCGAAAGCCGATTGAGTACGTCATGCAGTCGTCGCCCACAGCGGTTCCCCAATGTGCGATCTGCGGCGGCAGATAGAGCATATCTCCCGCCTCCAGTATCCATTCCTGCTCGGTTTCAAAATGCTTCAAAATTTTTAGTGGCACGTTTTCGATCAGGCTTAAAGCGACCGGATTTTTATTATTGGTTCCGCTGATTTTCCAGCGACGCTGGCCGCTACCTTGCAGTAAAAACACATCGTAACTATCGGTGTGCGGCCCTACGCCGCCGCCGTCAGGCGCGTAGCTTACCATCAGGTCATCCAGCCTTGCATGCGGAATAAAATTAAACTGGCTTAATAAATCAGCCGCTTCTGGCAGGTGGTGATTTACGCTCTGCACCAACAGCGTCCAGTCTCTTTCTGGCAGTTGCGTAAAGTCAGCTTCATCAAACGGGCCATTCTCCACCTGCCATTTGCCCTTGATATGCTTGATAATTCTAGCTTGCACGTCATCTTCACATGCCAGGCCTGCAAGCTCATTGGGGTTGAGCAGCCCCTTAAAAGCGGGTATCGCGCCGCGAATCAGCAAAGGTTTTTTCTGCCAGTATTCAGCTAAAAACTGGCTGGCAGTTAAATTGTTTAACAATCGTAATGGAGTATCAGTCGGCTTATTCATTCGCCTATTTTAATCAGGTTTTGCGATGCAGTTAAAAAAAATACACAATCTATACAAGTGGGTATATAGTAAAAACAAAAAACATGTTTTAATCAATTCGGGGGGTATTTTTAAAATGAACAAGCCTGTTGATGCCGATGTAAAGACCTTTCATGGCGGTTGCCCACACGATTGCCCGGACACCTGCAGCATGGTGTTTCATGTTAAAAACGAAAAACTTATTGCGGTCACAGGCAACACAGAGCACCCCATGACGCGCGGCGGCTTGTGCGTCAAACTCAAGGATTACGAAAAACGCCATTATCATCCCGACCGTCTGCTTTACCCCATGAAGCGCACCGGCCCCAAGGGCAGCAAGCAATTCCAACGTATCACGTGGGATGAAGCGCTAGATACGATTGTGAGCAAATGGAAAGGTATTATGGCTAGCGATGGTCCACAAGCCATTATGCCGGTGAGTTATTTAGGCAACCAAGGTTTAGTGCACGGCTTAAATGGCGGCGACGCGTTTTTTAATCGCATGGGCGCGACTGTGTGTGAGCGCACATTCTGCGGCGAAGGCTCCTGCACCGCGTGGCTATTGACAGTTGGGCCGACCGCTGGTGTGGACCCGGAAAGTTTTATCCATTCCAAATACATCGTGGTGTGGGCGTCTAATTCAGTCTCTACCAATCTGCATCATTGGCACATTGTGCATGAGGCGCAGAAAAAAGGTGCCAAGGTTGTAGTGGTGGATAGCTATGCCTCACGTACCGCCAAAGAGGCGGATTGGCACATTGCGCCCAAGCCCGGCACAGATGGCGCGCTGGCGATGGCGATGATGCATGTGATTATCGAAGAAAATTTGGTTGACCAGGATTATGTGGATAATTACACCGTGGGTTATAAAGAACTGGCCGGCCGTGCCAAAACCCGCACGCCGGAATGGGCAGAAAAAATTACTGGCATCCCAGCCGATGACATTCGCAAATTTGCACGTGAATACGCCACCACGCCACCTGCCGCAATTCGTATTGGGGTGGCTTTAGAGCGCAGTTATGGCGGCAGCCAGGCCATACGCGCTGTGACTTGTTTGCCTGCGCTGATTGGTGCCTGGCGCCATGTGGGTGGAGGCATATTGCAATTCCCTGTGTGGGAGCATCCATATAGATTTGATGTGATTTCGCGCCCGGATTTGATTCCTGAAGGCACGCAAGTTGCAAATATTCTACAGTTGGGACGTGTGCTCACGGGCGAAATTAAACTCAAGACCCCAATTAAATCGTTGATGGTATGGAACACCAACCCGGTCACGCAATCGCCGGAAACCGACAAAATCATCAAAGGCTTGCAGCGCGAGGATTTATTCACCATTGTGGCCGATCATTTTATCTCCGATACCGCTGCCTACGCCGATATTGTGCTGCCAGCCGCCATGGGCGCGGAGATGGAAGATATGATTCTAAGCTGGGGGCATCTGTATCTGACCTATAACGCCAAATGCATCGACCCGCCCGGCGAGGCGCTGCCGAACAATGAGATTTTCCGCCGTTTGGCCAAGCGCTTGGGTTTTGAAGAAGATAACTTCAAATGGTCAGATTCCGAATGTCTGGAAAACTACGTGGCTTGGGATGCGCCAGCATGTGAAGGATATAGTCTCGCCTACATGCGTGAGCACGGCTTTGCCAAGCTCAAAGTGGGCACCAAGGATGACCGTGCGCCGCACAAAGCAGGCAACTTCCCCACGCCGACAGGTAAATGCATGTTCATGGTCGAAGGCGCGAAAAACTTTGTCGCCGGGCCGTTCCGCCAAATGTACGAAGGCTTTCAGCCCGGGGAGGATTTAGACCCGCTGCCAGACTACGTGGCCAATCGAGAAAGCGCAGATAGCAACCCTGCGCTGGCGAAGAAATATCCGCTCAACATCATCTCGCCAAAAAGCCATGGTTTTTTGAACTCCTGCTACGCTAACATGGCGGAAAAAATCAAAGGCCAGGGCGAGCAGTTTGTGATGATTCACCCGGCAGATGCCGAGATGCGCGGCATTAAAGAAGGCGTTAAGGTGAAAGTGTTTAACGACCGCGGTGCGTTTGAGGGCGATGCGCGCATCACCAAAGATGTGAACCCCGGTATCGTGGTGGCTACGCTCGGTTATTGGCGCCAGTTGAATAAAGGCACGGTGAATTGCATCAGTTCAGCGGAGTTTGGGGATATGGGGCACTCGACGACGTTTAGTGATAATTTGGTGGAAGTGGCATTGGGGTAGCATTAAGTTAAGGGACGCGTTTTAGCGTCCCGCTCGAACGCCAGACTATGTGATTTTTACATCTTTTTCATTACCAAAAAAACCAAAATCGAAATAATGCCTTTTGTCTTTTGCTAAACATGTTCCGGTTTTTCCTTCTGCACATTGGTCTAGTGGTATTGCATTTTTTCCATTCAATTCTTCCAATGAGCCCCAATATATTGAAAATGTAAATTGGTCGAATTGAATTGCTATCCAGTGAGGTTCTGCGCAGTACTCCTGTTCTGCCATTGCTGCTTTTCTGTATGCGTCACTCCCAAGATTATAATAAGCGTTTAGTTTATGGTTTTTCTGGTATTTGTTTCTGGCTTTAACGCTGAAAATAAATCTCTTTCCTTCTTTTTCAGCATATAAGTCAGCAAAAGGAAAATTCATCTTTTTGTCATTTAAATTGATTATTTTTTCATAGTGATTATCGACAAGTGCTTTAATGGCAAAAAGTTCGCCCAGTTCCCCAAGTGATTTTTTTCTTGATGCTTCCTTTTTATTTTCTTCATTGCTCATGACAACATATTAATAATTTGCTTGGTGAAATTTTTCATGAAAATTATTTAAATTCATTTAGTTAAGTTGCTATTCTTGCATATTAGCCAATAGTAAATGGGGAAGCAATCATTCTCGCTCTCGCGCGACTAGCGAGTTACTTTCCTTTGCTTGTCCAAAGGAAAGTAACCAAAGCAAACGACACCCCGTTGCCACTTAATCCTTCGGTCTTAGCGCCGCATCTGGGCGGCTGCGGAACTCGGGCTACGCCCTCAGACAGTCCTCGCCGCTTTCCATCTGCCGCTCAAGCCGAAGGCGCGGCAAAGGGGATTGAAGGTCAAAAACAAACCATGCAAATGCTGTGAGAATTGATGCTCTGGAAGCCGCATGGGTATTGGCTTGCAGGGCATGTATTTTTTGTAATGAAATGCGTGTTTTTAATTTAAAACGGTAAAAACACCGCGGTGGCGAGGCTTTGCATCACACGTGAAATCAGGCGTTGTGATTTTTCCGCCAAAGCAATCGCGTATAAATCGGTGCGGCCTATCATTTTTCCAAATTCACGTTCAAAGCTTAAATTGCGGTCTTTGTCGTTAATCTCGTTGGTGAGCAAATACAAGTTGCCATTGGCATCGCGCGCGGTTGAGAGCTTCCAGGCGGCGATTTCGATATTACGGGCGACATTGTAAACGCTTTGCGGGTCGATATTATCGGTTAAATAAAAATCGGTTTTGTTGCCATGCGCCTTTAGCAGCATGGTGTGCAGGCCGACAATAAACGGCAGTACGCGGTCACCTTGGTAATTGGCATCAAACGCCAGAAAAATAGCATCGGTGCCTTGTTTGTTGTCGATCTCTTTAAATTGAAAATGGTGTTGCTGCTCGCCTTCAAATACCCAGTCCACCATCTTTTCTACGGGGTCTGGCGTGCTTTTGGCAAGCTGGTTCGGGTTGCGCTTATAAAGCTTGGTCATTAAATTGCGCAGGCTTTGTGTGTTCTCTTCTATCTCCACATCGGCCAAACGGTCGAAATCGTTTTTCGCCAACTGGTTGGCAGAGCTTCTGTCACCGCGCTCTGGGATGGGTTTTTTTTCAACTGGCGAATTCATGGCGCACGCAAAAATCAGGCTGCAAGCCAATAGCAACAACCCTAATCTCATGCCTGCATGGTCACTTTTTTATGCACGATGCGTGCTTTGGGAAATATGACGCTGAACGTGCTGCCTGCGCCAAATTCACTGGTGATTTCCAGCCTGGCCTGGTGGCGGATGAGAATGTGTTTGACGATGGAAAGTCCCAATCCCGTGCCGCCGGTTTCGCGGCTGCGGCCACGGTCGACGCGGTAGAAGCGCTCGGTCAGCCTGTTGATATGCTGCTGCTCGATGCCGATGCCGGTATCGCGCACCGAGAAAACAGGGTGCTCATTTTTTAAGCCCCATGTAATAAAGATATCGCCGCCTTTGGGCGTGTAGCGGATGGCGTTGCTGACCAGATTGCTGAAGGCGCTTTGCAACTCATCTTGCGCGCCTGCCAGATTGAGCGTGGGGTCGGCATCCAGGTGGATATTGTGTTTGGCATTCTTTAACCCTTGGTTCAGGCTTTGGCTCAGGCCAATAGCATCGTTTTGTATGCTTTTCAGCAGGTTCCCCATGTCAATTTCGTCATCTTCAGGGTTTTCCGTATTGCTTTCTATGGTCGAAAGCGTGAGCAGATCTTCGATAATGCGCCGCATGCGCCCGGTCTGCTCTTGCATCATGGTGAAATAGCTTTTCAGCGCTTCCGGCACCGCACCCGCCATGTCACTCAGTGTTTCCAGAAAGCCGCCCACCACGGTGAGCGGCGTGCGCAGCTCGTGCGACACATTGGCTATAAAATCGCGGCGCATGGTGTCGACTTTTTCAAGCTGCGTCATGTCGCGGCAGATTAACAATTTTTGTCTGGATGCAAATGGAACCAGCCGAATTTCGAATACCACTTCAGGATTGCGCCAGGACTTGAGTTTGAAAGGCTCTTCATACTCACCGTTGTATAAGTAGGCAATAAAATTGCTGTCTCTGACCAGATTCACAATGGGCAGGTTTTTATCGGTGGCCAAATTCAGGCCGAGCTGGTTCTCGGCGTGGGGCGTGCACCATTCGATCTCGTTGCTGGAGCTTAAGATAACCAGTCCGTCCGGGATGGCATTGGCGGTCAGGTTAAAACGATCCAGCGCCAGACTTAATTGCGTCTGGTTTGCGATGTTGTTGCGCTCGTATCGCAATAACGCTGTAAATACGTCTTCCCATGCGCCTGAGCCTTCCGGAATCTCTTCTAACACCGGGTTCCTGAACCAGAGGTGCAGTTTATGCAGCCAGGAAATATGGATGACAAGATAAATCAGAAGGCTGATTGAAAATATGACTAGCGCGACGGTGGTGCCGCTGATTAGCCATAAAAAAATACAGATTGCACTTAAAGCGCTGATGAACAAAGCTGCTTTTATTCGAATATCGGGCACAATTAAGCTTTAAATTAAAATTGCTTAATTATAGCGAGCTTTTATGTAAGTTGAGCTAACTTTCCTTGACTGCAGAGAGCCGATAACCCGAGCCGCGCACGGTCTGGATTAAGTCCTGATGGCCGGATACGGCAAGGGCGTTACGCAGACGGCGGATATGCACATCTACCGTGCGGTCCTCAACAAACACACGGTCGCCCCATACCTTATCCAGCAGCTGGCTGCGCGTATGCACGCGCTCGGCATTGCTCATGAAATAATGCAGCAGTCTGAACTCGGTTGGCCCTAAATCAATATTGGTGCCGTTGCCCGTCACGCGATGTGTGGTAGGGTCCAGCAACAGGCCCTGTATCTCAATCGGGTCATCGGTCATTTGCGGCGCGCGGCGGCGCAATACCGCCTTGATGCGTGCATTCAGCTCGCGCGGGCTGAATGGTTTGGTCACGTAGTCGTCCGCGCCGACTTCCAGGCCGCGTACTTTGTCATATTCATCGCTGCGTGCGGTGAGCATGATAATGGGGATGGCTTTGGTGAGGTTGTCGGATTTCAAGCGCCGCGCATATTCGATACCGCTCATGCCGGGCAGCATCCAGTCCAGTAGAATCAAATCTGGCAATGTGCTATGAAGCAGTTCCTGTGCGTGTTCCACGCTGAGTGCGCGTATGGCGTTATGGCCCGCTTGCGTGATATTTAAGGCAAGCAGCTCCTGTATCGCAGGCTCGTCTTCGACTACTAAAATATTTGCTGGCATTCTGTGATCTCGATTTATTCAGTCCAGGCCATTTTGTGACTTTAATATGACATATTCATGACAAAATTCAAACAATTTTTTTGCGATAAAATTTCAGGCACAATTGCCATTTTTGGCATTTTGTAACACTATGTAGCATGTTCGAATAACAACGATATCACACACATCTCAGGGGGTCGCATGGCAGGTTTTTTATCAAAAGAATACATCACCGCAAATGCAAACTTTAACCGCTGGCTGGTGCCACCGGCCGCTTTGGCGGTGCACTTGTCCATTGGCATGGCGTATGGTTTCAGCGTGTTCTGGAAGCCGCTTGGCAATGCCCTGATGGACGAAGATGGCAAGCCGCTGGCGGCCTGCGCAGCAGGCGCCACCACATTTGGCGATAAATTATCCGGTACCGCAAAAGCCTTGTTCTCGACGGATTGTAACTGGACGCAGTTTGACCTGGGCTGGATGTACACCTTGTTTTTCGTGCTGCTTGGATGCTCGGCAGCGCTGTGGGGCGGCTGGTTGGAGCGTGAAGGGCCGCGCAAGGCAGGCTTGGTGTCCATGCTGTGCTGGTGCGGCGGCCTGCTGATTTCTGCCTATGGCGTTTATACCCATCAGCTATGGATGATGTGGCTGGGCAGCGGCGTGCTTGGCGGCATCGGGTTGGGGCTAGGCTATATCTCGCCTGTATCCACGCTCATTAAATGGTTTCCGGATCGTCGCGGCATGGCCACAGGCATGGCGATTATGGGCTTTGGCGGCGGTGCGATGATTGGCTCGCCGCTGGCTACAAAATTAATGTCCTACTTTGCAACGCCAACTAACGTGGGTGTCTGGCAAACCTTTGTTGCACTCGCTGCGATTTATGCCGTGTTTATGCTTTGCGGCGCGTTGGGCTACCGCGTGCCGCCAGTGGGCTGGAAGCCAGCCGGCTGGACACCGCCGGACACAACAAAAAACACCATGATTGCAACGCGCCATGTGCATCTGAAGAATGCTCATAAAACCCCGCAGTTCTGGCTGCTGTGGCTGGTGCTGTGCATGAATGTTTCTGCGGGCATTGGTATTATCGGTGCAGCTGCGCCGATGCTGCAGGAAACCTTTGGCGGCGCGCTGATTGGCCAGCCTGGGATTGGTTTTGCCGATATTAAAAAGGATGAGGCCATGACGGCTGCGGCTGCGGCGGTTGGCGCGGGCTTTGTCGGCTTGATTTCACTATTCAATATTTTTGGGCGCATCGGCTGGGCCAGCTCGTCAGACAAGCTGGGCCGCAAACGCACCTACTTTATTTTCTTCACATTAGGTGCCATTTTATATTGCACGGCCACTTATATGGCAGGCATGAAATCACTGGCCTTGTTTGTGGCAAGTTTTTGCGTCATTGCCTCGATGTACGGCGGCGGTTTTGCCACTATTCCGGCTTATCTGGCGGATATGTTCGGCACACAGTTTGTTGGCGCGATTCATGGGCGCCTGCTTACCGCATGGTCGACTGCGGGCATTTTAGGGCCGGTGGTAGTGAATTATATGCATGATACCCGGCTGGAAAAAGGCATCCCGTTCGACCAGATTTACGCGCCGATTTTTGTCGTGCTGGCGGGCCTGCTGGTGGTGGGTTTTGTCGCCAATATGTTGGTGAAGCCGGTAGCAGATAAATACTTCATGACCGATGCGGAATTAGAAGAAGTGCATAAAATCAGTCATGAAAAATCCCTGCAGAAAGCCTCAACAAATGCAGCCTCAATGAGCAATGCGGAACAGCACCCGCTTTTGGTTAAACTGGCTTGGGCGGCTGTGTTGATACCGATTAGCTATGGGGTTTGGAGTACGGTGCAGAAGGCTTGGGTACTATTTAGCGGAGTTTAGATCAAACCGGCAAAATGTGTCAGTGCTTATCAGGTAAAATAGAGGTTTTAGCACATTATTAGAGAATCAATTGAATAAAATAGACATTAACTTAGACGGCGTAGGTAAAAAGATCGGCATCGTGCAGTCACGCTTTAATAGCGATATTGGCGAAGGCTTGCTGGCGGCCTGCCATGCAGAACTGTTGAAACTGGGCGTTAAGCCTGAGCATATCCGCATCGCCACCGTGCCAGGCGCGCTGGAAACCCCGCTTATTTTGCAGCATATGGCTTTAAGCGAAAAATACGATGCACTGATTGCTTTGGGGGCAATTATCCGTGGTGAAACCTACCATTTTGAAGTGGTTGCAAACGAGTCCGCGCGCGGCATTTCGGAAGTCCAGCTCAACACAGGCGTGCCGGTGGCCAATGCGGTATTAACGACAGAAGATGATGACCAGGCACTGGCGCGCATGCTGGTTAAAGGCACGGAGGCCGCGCAGGTGGCGATTGAAATGGCTAATCTGGTGCGTGCGTTATGAGTGATACCAAGGTTGAAATCAAGGCAGCTAAAAAACCAAAAACAAGTCAGAATCGCCGCAAATCACGCGAGCTGGTATTGAAGGGGGTATATCGCGGCATGATCAATGCTGGTGAAATCAAACAGATTATTCTGGATGCGCAAGACGATCCGGAATACATAAAAGCTGATGAGGCGTATTTTAAGCATCTGCTGGAAGGGGTGACTGGCAAGATTAATGAACTTGACCAGAAAATTTCAACCTTTATTGATAGAAAACTAGAGGAACTCAGCCCTGTGGAACACGCGATTCTGCGGATTGCGTCGTTTGAACTCATGTTCGATATGAGCATTCCATACCGCGTCGCCATCAACGAAGGCGTCGAATTAGCGAAACTGTATGGCGGAGTAGACGGGCATAAATACATCAACGGCGTATTGGATAAAGTGGCCGCGAATGTAAGGCCGCAGGAGTTTAGACGGCAGTAGACATATCAGGCATTCAATAATGATAATAACAATTCATACATTTATGGGCTTGAAATTTTGAATGTATCAGAAGCGATCAATGTGGTGCGACTTTCTGATGTGGGCTTGCTTCGCGAGCATAATGAGGATGCGGTTGCGAGTGACTTATCGATAGGCTTGCTGGTGCTGGCTGACGGCATGGGTGGTTATAATGCGGGCGAGGTGGCAAGCGAAATCGCCGCGCTGATGATCACGGCTGAAGTGACTGAAGCCATGCTGAATGAATCGCGTTTGAGGAAATCAGCGCTAAATTCACTGCCGGAATCGCAGATACTGGCAGATGCCGTTGAGAAAACCAATACGGCGATCTACCAGATTTCGCAAAATCAGCCGCAATGCGCTGGCATGGGCACGACATTGGTGGCGGGTATTTTTACCGATAATAAACTGGTGGTGGGACATATTGGCGATTCACGGATGTACCGCCTGCGTGATGAACAGTTAGTGCGGCTTACAGAAGATCATTCGGTAGTGCAAGAGCAAATTAACGCGGGGTTGATGACTGAGGAACAGGCAAAATTGTCTCATCATAAAAACCTCGTTACACGCGCGCTGGGCGTGGATCCTGAAGTAGAGTTGGACTTACAGGAGCTGGATGTAGAGGTGGATGATGTATATTTGCTGTGTTCAGATGGGTTGTCAGATCTCATTGATGACGCGGAAATAGCTAAAACGCTGATTGAGGTTGATGGCGATATCGCGCATGCGGCAACCAGATTAATTCAATCTGCAAATGAAAATGGTGGAACAGATAATATTTCGGTAGTGATAGCAATCGTAAAAAAGACGTTTGCGGCGGAAAAAAGCTGGTTCAAAAACTTATTTGGCGGTATTAAAATCGCCAGATATTTAAGCTTTTGATAGTATAACCAGAACGATAAACTGGAAAACATGACAAGGGTGATTATGGCAAAGTTACATTTTTCGCTGGATGGCAACCCGCTAGGCGAGTTTGCGTTAGACAAAGAGCGTATTGGCAATGATTCTTTTCTGGAGGATCTGAATAGTACCAACGGCACCTTGGTGAATAATAAGCCAATCAAAAAGCATGTGCTGCTGCATAACGATGTCATAGAGTTCGGCAAGTATCAACTCAAGTATGAGAATAAAACACAAGAAAAAATGCCGAAACATAACGGTTTTGAGAACACCGTAGTGATGCGGCCTGCAAGGCTGGTGGTGCCTGCATCCGGCGTCGAAGCGGAAGCTGAGGAAATCCAGAACGAGCTAGTTTCTCATGAGCAAACTGCTGAAGACAAAATCTCCATAGCGGCGACATCTGCACTTCCTCAGCAAGCTCCCGCAGAGGCTGCAGCAAATGTGCAAAGAACAGGTCACTTGCAGGTGCTCAGCGGCAGTGAATCCGGTCGCGACCTTTCATTGAATAAAGCATTAACCACCTTAGGCAAGCCTGGCGTGCAGGTGGCGGTGATTACCAAGCGGCCACATGGCTATTTTATTGCCCATGTAGAAGGCGAAAAGCGGCCAATCGTGAATGGCCAAAATATCGGCATGCAGGCCTTTGCATTAAATGACCACGATGTGATTGATTTGGCTGGCGTAAAAATGGAATTCTATCTGGCCTAAGTTGGCATGTTGATGACCAGATTTCTTGTTGTATCTTAATTGTATGTTTCAGTTTAAATCACAATGCAAACTGTAAACATGCTCACTCAGCTTGATCGCCTGAACTCCATAGGCGTGGCGCTTTCGGCTGAACGCGATAATAATCGCCTGCTGGAAATTATCTTATTGGGTGCGAAAGAACTCACCAATGCCGACGGGGGTACGCTTTATACGGTGACCGAAGACGCCAAGCTCAAGTTTGAGATCATGCGTACCATGAGCCTAGATATCGCGATGGGCGGTACCACCGGCAAGGCGATTCCATTTCCGCCATTGCCGATTTATCTTGAAGATGGCAAGCCAAACGTCAATATGGTTGCTGCCTACAGCGTGGTCAATGCCAAAACGGTGAACATTGCCGATGCTTATCTGACAGAAGGATTTGATTTTTCCGGTACGCGAAAATTCGATGAAAAAACCGGATACCGTTCAAAATCATTTTTGACCGTGCCGATGAAGAATCATGAAAATGAGATTATCGGCGTTTTGCAGCTGATCAATGCGATCGATCCGCAGACCGGTCAGATCATTGCGTTTTCGGAGTCACACCAGCGTCTGGTCGAGTCGCTGGCCTCGCAAGCGGCGGTTGCGCTTACCAACCACAATCTCATCGAAGGCCTTAAAAACTTATTTGAGTCATTCATCAAGCTGATTGCCGATGCCATTGATGAAAAGTCTCCCTACACCGGCGGCCATTGCCAGCGCGTGCCTGAGCTTACCATGATGTTGGCCGAGGCCGCGATTAAGACCAATGAAGGCCCGCTGAAAAGTTTTACCATGACCGAAAAAGAGGTCTATGAGCTCAAAATCGCGGCATGGCTGCACGATTGCGGCAAAGTCACGACGCCAGAGTATGTGATGGATAAAGCGACCAAGCTGGAAACCATTTATGACCGCATCCATTTAATCGACCATCGGTTTGATCTGCTCAAAACACAGCGCGAAAATGCCTGTTTGCGTAAAGCGCTGGCATCCGCCAGAAGCGGCACGCATGTCAACCCGCTGCAACTTGACCATGAAATCAGTGTTATTAGAAGAACACTCGAAGAAGATAAAAACTTCATCCGCAAAATGAATATTGGCGGCGAATCCATGCAGCCAGAAGATCTGCAGCGGATTAAGGATATCGCCAATTACGAGTATCTGAACGACACTGGCCATACCGCTAAATTTTTAAGCGAAGATGAGGTGTATAACCTCACCATTGAGCGCGGCACCTTGACACTGGAGGAGCGCATGGTGATTAATAACCATATTGCGGTGACTATCAGCATGCTGAATGCGCTGACTTACCCAAAAGATTTGCAGCGTGTGCCCGAGTACGCAGGCGGGCATCATGAACGCATGGATGGCAAGGGCTACCCGAAAGGCTTAACGCGCGATCAGATGTCGATCCCGGCGCGCATGATGGGGATTGCGGATATTTTTGAAGCGCTCACTTCCAAAGACAGGCCTTATAAAAAAGCGAAAACTCTATCTGAGACACTGAATATTTTGGGCAAAATGCGGCTGGATAATCATATCGATCCGGATATTTTCGATCTGTTTATTCGCGAAAAAATCTATTTGGCTTATGCGGAGAAATTTCTGGAGCCCGCACAAATTGATGCAGTGGATGTGGCCAGCATTCCTGGATATAGCGCATCATAGCGGCTCAAGTTTTTAGAAATATTTTTGCGGCCTCGATAATTTCGGCGAATTTTTTGTCGGAAACTTCGTGAAAAAATTCACCGCCGGGGATGAGGCGCATGTTGGGCCCGATGTTGCAAAACCCCATGCATGGCGATTCTTCTATTTCTATCTTTACATTCTTATCCTGTAATTGTCGTGTTAATTCTAAAGCTGCTTCTTTGCTGCCGCGCGCCGCACATGAGGGTTGATTGGGGTTGGCGCGATAGTTAGTGCACACTAATATTTTTTTTACCATGGCCTATTTGTGATGGCTATGGTGATAGTGCGTGCGCGTGGCAGCCGTCAGCGCTTAGTTTCAGGTAGCTGCCTTGCTCATACCAGTCGCCTAGCACCCAGCGTTCGCATACATTGCCATCAAGTGTATGAACATGCCTGTTTGGGCGGTGCGTGTGCCCGTGAATGAAGAGGGGCGGGCAGGCATATTCCCGCAATAAATCGGTTACCGCATCCTGGTTCACATCCATGATCTGCATCGGTTTCACAGATTTTTCCTGCTCGCTTTTGGCACGCAGTTGTTCGATATAAGTGATACGGTTTGCCAGGGGTTGACTTAAAAACCGGGTTTTCCAGGCTTCATCACGCACTTCGCTACGGAACTGCTGGTAGGCGATGTCGTCCGTGCATAATGCGTCGCCATGACTTAACAATACGGGTTTGTCATAAAGCGTGACCAAGTTTGGATCTGGCAGGATTGTGATGTCCGTGGCGCTTACAAAACCTTCGCCGATTAAAAAGTCGCGGTTGCCTGGTATCAAAAAAACTTTTATGCCATGCTTGGTGAGGTTTTTAAGCGCGTCAATGACGGGTTTGTGTACACCGGCTGCAATGGCATCGTCGCCCGCCCAGTATTCAAATAAGTCGCCCAGGATATAAAGCGCCTGGGCGTTACTGGCGGTTTTCTCCAAAAACGAAATGAACGCCTTGGTGATGTGCGGGCGCGAATCACATAGATGCAAATCAGATATAAATAAGCAGTGATCCATGTGAAAAATGGATGAATGATTAGATAATGCTGGCTTTTTCTATGATTACAGGATCAACCGGCACATCGCGATGCCCCGCTTTGCTGGTAGTTTTTACGCCTTTAATTTTATCCACAACGTCCTTGCCTTCGACCACTTTGCCGAATACGCAGTAACCCCAGCCGCTTGATGTCGGCGCGGTGTGGTTAAGAAAATCGTTGTCGGCAACGTTGATAAAAAACTGGCTGCTGGCAGAATCCGGAATGGATGTACGTGCCATCGCAATGGTGTAGGCGTCGTTCCCTAAGCCGTTGTCCGCTTCATTCTTGATCTCAGCATCGGTGGCTTTCTGTTTCATATTGGTATCAAAGCCGCCACCCTGAATCATAAAGCCGTCAATCACGCGATGAAAAATCACGCCGTCATAAAACCCTTTTTCGACATATTGCAAAAAATTAGCCACGGTAATGGGCGCTTTTTCTGCGTTAAGTTCAAGAGTGATGTCGCCAAAATTGGTAGAAAGTTTAACCACGTTAAATCCTTAATGATGTATTAAAAAAATAAATTGAAAACGAAAACTACTTGGCTACTTCGGCAAGCAGTTTTACGCTTTTGATGATGATGGGTCTAACCGGCACATCGGCGTTTCTGCCCATGCTGGTTGTTGGGCTAAGGCCAATTTTCTGCACTACTTCGAAACCGCTGGTGACCTTGCCAAATACGCAATAACCAATCTGTTCGGGATCCGGGCTGGTATAGTTTAGAAATTGATTATCCGCCAGGTTCACAAAAAACTGCGCGGTTGCAGAGTCAGGATCGGCCGTGCGTGCCATGGCAATGGTGCCGGTTTCGTTCAATAAGCCGTTGTTGGATTCGTTGACAATGGGTGCACGTGTATTTTTCTCGGTTAAATCGCGTTCAAAGCCGCCGCCTTGAATCATAAAGCGGTTAATGACGCGATGAAAAATGGTGTTTTCGTAAAAGCCGTCTTTCACATACTGCAAAAAATTGGCGACAGTTTTAGGGGCTTTTTCTGGGTAAAGCTCGACCGTGAAATTGCCTTGGGAGGTTTGAAACTCAACGCTGGGAGCCGCATGGATACTGGCTGTGCAGGCAAGTAATACACCAAAAAGAAAAAGCTTAATGTTTTGCATCAGCCAGCGCCTTCATAGATTATTTTCCATTGATTATCTTCATTCACCCAGTATTGGCGCTTACGCATTTTATTTTGCAAGGATGAACTTTTAAAATCCTGCTCGAAATTAACCACGATAATGAGTTGTTCAGAATCCGGATAGCCAAACATGCTGATGTCTTCAAGCTGAATCGATACCTTGGATTTGGCTGCCTGAATGCCGCGCTTGTATTCTGCCCATTTGTTAAAACCGCCATCGCTGTAAAAAAACTTTTTAGAATAATGGCCCAAGTATTCGCCAGTGTTTTGCGAGGCCCAATCCTGGCGCCAGTCTTCTATGGTTTTTTGCAGGGCCTGCATTCTGGCTTTTTGCGCTTCCAATTTTTCGTTGGATTTGCTGCTGTCCACCCATTCCAGATTATTCGCAATAATCACAGGCGTTTTGCCAGACTGTAAAATGGGTTGTAAAGCTTTCAGGTCAGGGTTGCTTAGCACTACGCAGCCATCGCTGGCGCGTGGCGGGCGGCTGTAAGTATCCGTGGGCGTGCCGTGCAGCCAGATGCCAGAACCATTTTTGTTTTGATGTTTGTCCAGTTCATTTGGGTAATTCAGCGGATACGCAGCGTCACCATACATGTCCGCTAATGGCTGAGTGAGTTTTTGCCCGGCAAAATAAACACCCAGTGGTGTGCGCTTGTCTCCCTGGACTTGTTTGCCGACGCCATTCTTGCCAACCGTGACATAATAATCAGTGACATACTGTAAAGCGCCATCCACCTTTTTGTACAAAAACAGGCGTGACTTGGCCGTATCTACAACGATCAAATGCCCCTGTTCATCGCTCAATTTAACAAGCAGGTTAGGTTGCTGCGATGTTTTCTTTTCAGACAAATAGTATTCAATACGGGTGCGGGCTTCATCCCTTAAGCCTTTAATTTCCTCGCTGCTGGTAGTGCTGTCCGGGATGACTGCGCTGGAATCGCCTAATGTCGCCAGTGCGCGCCCTTGCGAAGCAAGCAGGTCGCCGCGGATAAGATAGGCCAGCTTGAAGTTTGGTGCAGTGCGAATGAGATCGTTCACCGTGTTGAGCGCTTGTCTGGTTTTACCTTGGGTGATTTCCAGCAGGCTTTTTACCAGCAGGCTTTCGACGAGGTTCCTCCCAAATTTATTGCTAAGCAACTGGTCTACCAAGCTGCCGTGATTCACGGCCGTGGCGTTCCAGGGCAATACGACACATGCCACTACAAAAATGACTTTTAGAAACTTAACTTTTTGAGTTAAAAACATTTCAATCTTTAGTTCATTTCAGTAAAAATCAATTCAATGCAATTTCTTGATCGATTAACCAAGCGCCATTCGTCTTTTTAAGCATTAATGTCTTATTGGTACGAATGGGTTTACCATTTGCAACATAGGTCTGCTTAAAGGTCACTTTTGCGTTGTCGCTGCCATCCATTACAACTTTCTGGTTTGCCAGTTCAACATTGATGCTTGCCGGTTTGCTGATGCGCTCGCGGCGAGTTTGCTCCCAGGCTTTACGGCTTTCACCTTTGGCCGGTTTGAAACTGTCTGCATAGCTGGCAAAATATTTATCCAGGTCTTTACTAGACCATGCTTTTGCCCAATTGTTTACCGCATCGGTAATATTTTGTTCTTCAATTGCCCCAGCGTCAGCAGCTGGCTTAACGTCGTCGGCTGGTTTAAGGTCAGCAACTGGTTTAACGGGCTCAATTTTTTTATCTGCTGGGCGAATCGGCAAAGTGCCGGTTTTGGTTGGTTTGTTCGAGTCTGTCTTGACATCATTCGACTTTGCAGCAAGTGCGGTTTTATTACCGGTGCCAAACAAATCTTTAATCATCGATAATTTGCTTTGCGCGCGCGCATTGCCGTTATCCAGCTGCAGCGCCTTGTCATAAGCCTCAGAAGCCATGCGCGCATAAATGTCCCCCAGGTTTTCATGGGCGGTTGCGTAGCTTGGATGCGTTTTGATGGCGGTTTCCAGCGCTTTTTTGGCTTTATCGTATTGGCCAGCATCGGCGTACAAAACCGCAAGATTATTGTATGGTTCCGGCAGGTTGGGATACTTTTCGGTCAAATCGGTGAATGATTTAATCGCATCATCACGTTTGCCGCTCTCGGCTAAAATAATGCCTTTCATGAACATCGCCTGCGCATCGCGCGGGTTGGCAGCCAAATAAGTATTAATGCGCTCCAGCGCGGCAGCTTGCTGGCCACTTTCGGCTAACTGTGAAATGTCTTTGAGTTCGTTGGCAAATGCAACTGAGTTAGTAAAAATGAAAGAGCCGGCAAAAGATAAAACTAACAATATTTTAATTAGTATTTTTGAGAGTAAAGTGTTGCGAATTATCATTATGGTATACTCAAGCGAGTTAGTAAAAACGCCATTCTATCAATTGCATAGCTAACATCCAATAGTTCTATTGGCATTAAGGCTATAAATTACATTTTTTAATCAATTTTGTCCGTATTAACGCTTTATAATTCGCAAATGTTAAAAATTTACAACTCCCTCACCCGCGAAAAGCAAACATTTACCCCAATCGAAGCCGGCAAAGTCCGCATGTATGTGTGCGGCATGACGGTATATGATTTTTGCCATCTGGGCCATGCCCGTGTGATGGTGGTGTTCGACATGGTTTCGCGCTGGTTTCGAGCATCCGGCTTCGATGTGACTTATGTGCGCAATATCACCGATATTGACGACAAAATCATCAAACGCGCCAATGAAAATAACGAAACTATCGATGTGCTGACACAGCGTTTCATCGATGCGATGGATGAGGACTCCGCCAAACTCGGCATTATCCGGCCGGATATCGAGCCGCGCGCCACGGCGCATATTGATGGCATGATTGGCATGATTTCAAAATTGATTGAAAAAGGCCATGCCTATCTGGCCGCCAATGGCGATGTGTTTTATAGCGTACGCAGCTTTAACGACTACGGCAAACTTTCAGGCAAATCGCTGGAAGACTTACGTGCAGGCGAGCGCGTAGAAGTTGATACATTTAAAAAAGACCCGATGGATTTTGTGCTATGGAAGGCGGTAAAGCCGCACGAGCCAAGCTGGGATTCGCCTTGGGGCGCGGGGCGTCCAGGCTGGCATATCGAATGCTCGGTGATGAGCGAGAAACACCTGGGTGAACACTTTGATATCCACGGTGGCGGGCAGGATTTGCAGTTCCCGCATCACGAGAACGAAATCGCGCAGAGTGAAGCCGCGCACAGCTGCCAGATGGCCAATTGCTGGATGCACAACGGTTTTGTGCGCGTGGACGACGAGAAGATGTCCAAGTCGCTCGGCAACTTCTTCACTATTCGCGAGGTGCTGAAAAAATATGATGCTGAAGTGGTGCGTTTTTTCATTCTGCGTGCGCATTACCGCAGCCCACTTAATTATAGCGACAAGCATTTGGATGATGCCAAAGCGTCACTGACAAGGCTTTATACTGCCTTGCGTGGCCACGAAGTAAGCGCTAACACTATCGATTGGAATCACCCACAAGCCGCGCGTTATAAGGCTGCGATGGACGATGATTTCAACACATCGGAAGCGATGGCGGTGTTGTTTGATTTGGCGAATGAGGTGAATAAAACTAAGTCTATCGAAGCGGCGAGTCTGCTTAAAGATTTGGGTGCTGTAGTTGGTTTGTTACAGCGTGATCCGAATGAGTTTTTGCAGGGGCGTAAAGATTACGTTGATGTTCTTGAGCCAGGTGAATATAAGTTTAGTGGAAGTGACTTATCAGATACCTTTACTTTTAGTGACCAAAGTATTGATGAGAGAATTAAAAATCGTAATGAAGCCAAAAAAGCCAAAAACTTCGCTGAAGCCGACCGCATTCGTAAAGAACTCGCAGATACGGGCATTATTTTAGAAGATACACCACAAGGCACGACATGGCGTCGCGCCTAGAGATAAAAAAGTAATAAAGGAAATTGATGTATGCCAGTTAAATTGACTGCCCCAGAAGCCGCATCCCTATTGCCTGTCAAAGGCGTTAAATTAGGCTTTGCCAAAGCCTATGTGCGCAAACCAGACCGTAAAGACGTGCTGGTGATGACGTTGGCAGAAGGCAGCCGCGTGGCTGGCGTATTTACTAAAAATCGTTTTTGCGCTGCACCAGTGGTGCTTTGTAAAGAGTATCTGGCTGCGAAAAAAGGTATTCGAGCGTTGCTGGTGAATACCGGCTGCGCCAATGCTGGGACGGGTGAGGATGGCTTGAATCGGGCCAAACAAAGCTGTGAGGCTTTGGGTAAGCTGTTGAATATCAGCGCCAATCAGGTGCTGCCGTTTTCAACGGGCGTCATACTGGAGCCGTTGCCGGTGGATAAAGTGATTGCTGGTTTGCCGGCTGCGATTGAGAACCTGAAAGAAGACAACTGGCTGAATGCGGCCGAAGCGATCATGACAACGGATATCGTCGCTAAAGGCACCTCGCGGCAGATTCAGTTGGATGGTAAAACGGTGACTATCACCGGCATCAGCAAAGGCTCCGGCATGATTCACCCCAACATGGCGACCATGCTGGGCTATATTGCGACGGATGTCGCGATGAGCCAAAGTGCGCTGGAACGCATCATCCAATATGCGGTGAATAAATCGTTTAACTGCATTACGGTGGATGGCGATACTTCGACCAATGACAGCCTGATTCTGATGGCGACCAATCAGGCAGGAAACGTTGAAATTACGGAAAATAGCTATAATTTTACTGTAATTCGCGACGCGTTGACCGAAGTTGCCATTGAACTGGCACAGGCGATTGTGCGCGATGGCGAAGGCGCGACCAAGTTCATGACCGTGACAGCGGAAGGCGGCAAGAACGAGGCGGAATGCCGTAAGGTGGCGTATGCCATTGCGCACTCACCACTGATTAAAACCGCGTTTTTTGCTTCTGACCCGAATCTTGGCCGCATTTTGGCGGCGATTGGCTACGCGGGCATTGATGACCTGGATGTCGACAATCTGCAACTGTATCTGGGTGATGTGCTGGTGGCCGAAAAGGGCGGCAGAGCGGCCAGTTACCGTGAGGAGCAAGGCGTGGCGATTATGAAAGAATCTGACATTCTGGTGCGTGTGGTTTTGAATCGTGGCAACGAAAATATCACGATCTGGACCTGCGATTTCTCTTATGATTACGTAAAAATCAACGCAGATTACCGTTCCTGATGGAAAAACTAGACAGTCTGATGGCCCGGGCAGAAGGCTTAATCAATAAGCTGGAAACCTTATTGCCAGCCAATGCTGTGCCTATAGACTGGTCTGCCAACGCCTGGCGCTGGGTGGTGCAGCACAATAAAGGCGCCCTGCAGGCCATTGCCCATCCTCATGTGATCCGGCTTGAAAATATTCATTTTGTCGATGCGCAAAAAGCCGAAATCGTGCGTAACACGCGCCAGTTTCTGAAGGGATTGCCTGCTAACAATGTGCTGCTGACAGGTGCGCGCGGTACCGGAAAGTCTTCGCTGATTAAGGCTTTGCTCACAGAGTATTCCAGCCAGGGTTTACGGTTGATTGAAGTTGAGAAGCATGATTTGATTCATTTGGCAGAAATTGTGAGTTTGATACGCAACAGGCCGGAAAAATTTATTATCTTCTGCGATGACCTGACATTCGAGGCGAATGATGCGGGCTACAAGGCATTGAAAGTCGTGTTGGACGGTTCGATTGCGCATACATCGGACAATGTGCTGGTGTACGCGACCTCAAACCGCAAAAACCTCATGCCCGAGATGATGACGGATAATCTGGCATTTAAGCAGGCCGATGGCGAAATCCGCCCTAACGAAACGATGGATGAAAAAGTGGCGCTTGCCGAGCGGTTTGGCCTGTGGCTGTCATTTTATGTGTTTGACCAGGATGAATATCTGGCGATTGCCGAGAGCTGGCTCAAATCGTTTCACGTGCCTTGGGATGAGCCTGCAAAGCAGGCCGCGCTTGGGTTTTCGCATACGCGCGGCATGCGCAGCGGGCGTGTTGCCTATCAGTTTGCCAGGGATTATGCCGGAAAACGCAAACTAAATGAGTAAGGTTACGCATGTGGCTGTTGCCATTTTGCAGCGCAAAAACCATGCCGGGCAAAGCGAATTCTTGCTGGCAAGCCGCCCGCATGGCAAAGGCTGGGCCGGTTGGTGGGAGTTTCCCGGCGGGAAAATAGAGGCAGGAGAAACGCCGGAGCATGCGCTGACGCGCGAACTGAGTGAAGAGTTAGGCATTAAGCCGACTTCTACGCAACAGTGGCTGATTCGCCGTTTCGATTACCCTGAAACCCATGATTCGCCAGCAAAAACCGTGCTGCTGCATTTTTATTTTGTAAATAGCTGGGAAGGTGAATTAGCGCCGCGAGAAAATCAGGGATTAAGCTGGCAAAATGCGGAATACATCACGGTTTCTCCTGTTTTGCCGGCCAATGCACCGATTTTGAAAGCGCTGGCACTGCCGCCGGTTTATGTGATCAGCAATCTGGCGGAGTTGGGTGAGCAGGCTTTTTTTGCCATGCTTGAAGATCAGCTGGCGCGCGGCCTGAAGCTTATTCAAGTACGTGAGAAACACCTCTCAAAAGATGCATTCATGAAATTTGCTGCGCAGGTCATTGATCTGGCAAAACCTTGTGCAGCAAAAGTGTTGATAAGCCAGGACATCGGGTTGGCGCGCGAGTTGGGAGCACATGGTGTGCATTTGCCGAGTCACGCGCTGTTAATGCTGAAAACGAAGCCGGCGGGATTAATCGTGGCGGCGTCATGCCATAACGCAGCAGAGTTGGCGCACGCGCAAGCGCTGGATTTGGATTTTGCCGTACTGTCACCGGTAAAAGCAACGCTCAGCCATCCGCAAGCAGAGCCTTTGGGCTGGCAAACGTTTGCTGAAATGACCGCAAGCATAACATTACCCATTTATGCGCTTGGCGGCATGGTACTGAATGACTTGCCTGTCGCGCTTGCCTATGGTGCGCGGGGTGTCGCCATTCAGCGAGGTGTGGCAGCTAATTCGCTTCTCTAATCGGCAGCGTGATAGTTTGGTCGGTGATCTTGTTGGCTTTGTCTTTAAAGCACAGTCTGAACGTCACTTTTTCACCAGCATTCAATGGCTTCTTCAAGTCGAATAGCATGAGGTGAAAACCGCCTGGAGCAAGCTTCTCTGGCTTGCCTGCTTTTAATGGCAACTCTTCCAGCATGCGCATTTTCATGACGCCATCGTCCATGCTCATGCTGTGAATTTCTACTGTACCCGCCGCCGGAGTTTCTGCGAAGACAAGGGTGCTATCCTGCGGGCTGGTTAATGTCATATAAGCCGCGCCAACTTTTTGGCCTGGCGCATTGGCGCGTACCCAGGCATCCGTGATGGTGACATCTGCTTTTGCAGCACAAGCCGCGAGCAAGCTTGCAAGAATTAAGTGTTTGAGAATTTTCATATTTTTGGACCCAGAATTTAAGTATAAGCTGTGACTGTGAATAAAGCGGATAATTCATTCATGACTCTGGCTCATGAGGCGGTTTATTGTCCGGGATTTTATAGTTTTCATTTGCCCAGTCACCCAAATCAATCAGTTTGCAGCGCTCAGAGCAGAACGGCCTGAAAACATTATTGACGCTATATTCCGTTTGTTTCTTACAGGTAGGGCAGGTGACCATCGTTGGCTTGAATGCTTGCGGCTGATCTGATGACATTATTCGCTTTGCCTGGAAGTTGATTTCCTTAAAGATTACATAAAGTCATCGTGAAATCAAGCTCGTGTTCACATTGCTTGGGTTTTTGTACAAAATCCAGCTCAAAAAAGCGCACGTTAATGGCATATTTGTTTGCGCTCACTTCGGGAAAGCATGGGTATTTGTCATTCACTTCAATTCTTAGCATTTGCGCGGGTTTCGCGCCGCCTATCATCTGCTGAAAAAATCCGGTATCGACATGATATTTCGTGGAGATTCCGCTGCCGCGCAAGATATGCAAGATGGTCTTGATGGCGTCATACATCGGCCGCAGGTGCTTCAGCCAGCGGTCAAAATCAATTTTACGCTGCGCCTGGTCAAGATTCAGCCAGTGGTGGTATGAAGGTAAATCGAACTGACATACGCCACCCAGTATGCCCGCCCGCTGCTTGATGCTCATCAGCCATTCGTTTTCGCGCAGGTGTTGGCCCAGTTTCGCGTTATCGCTACGCAATGCGGTAGAGCATGCGCCGATTTCTTTAAGGATGCTGTCTAAAACTTTTTCGGAGATTACCGGATTGCCGCGCAGGTTCTGCATGGTAAGCCGTTGGCGATCCAGTTCCTGCACCAGATCCATTTTAAGATCAGCGCGATCGATGATGTCCAGCATTTGCAGCAGCGAGATGAGCGCGCTGTGATGGCTGTGCTGATGCCCAGCCTCGACGTGCAGCAAGATTTTGCTAAACAGGTCTTCCAAACGCAAAAGAGTGCGAATACGCTCGTTAAATGGAAATTCGTAGCTAGACATATTGAAAAAATAGAGTCTGCCAACTTGTATTATTAAATTGACGTGAATTATGAAATTGTTTTGCTAAGTATGCAAGTATTAATGTATTTTTCGTGAATTAGAAGGATTTTTTCACGCAATTTTTCAATATTTTCGTTATTTTCAATCACATCGTCGGCAAGTTTCAGTCGTTTCTTTCGCGGGGTTTGCGCTTTGATGATGTCGATAATTTCAGGCTCTGATAGCTGGCTGCGTTGTTTCACGCGTTCGATCTGTGTTTTTTCATCGCAATCAATCACTAAAATACGGTTGATATGCGGTGAATAGCGGGGGCTTTCAAACAGCAATGGAATGACCAGAATTTGATATGGCGCACGCTTGTGTATTTGCAATTGCCTTAATGCCTCATCATAGATGGCGGGGTGCAGGATGGCGTTGAGTCTGATACGCGCGGCATCATCCTTAAACACCAATTGCCGCATGGCAGCACGGTTTAATGCGCCTTCCGGCGTGATGTATGCGCTGCCAAAGCTTGCTTCAATGTCATTAACCAGCGGCTGATTGGCCGCGGTCAGTCGGTGCGAAATCACGTCGACATCGGTTACCGGCACGCCCAGTTCGGCAAACATTTTAGCGGCTTCTGATTTGCCGCTGCCGATGCCGCCGGTAAGTGCTACTACGTACATTTATGTAAGATAAAAGCCAGCTAATTGTTGCCCAAAAAACAGCGCTGCAATACCGCCCAAGGCTAAAAACGGACCAAATGGAATGGCTGTGCCGCCGGTTTTGCCACGGAACACAATCATGCCGATGCCGATCACCGCGCCAACAACAGAGCTCAGTAAAATCACTGCAGGCAATAATTGCCAGCCAAACCACGCGCCGATGGCGCCCAGCAGTTTGAAGTCGCCATAGCCCATGCCTTCTTTGCCTGTGACAAGCTTAAACAGCCAGTACACTGACCATAGAATAAGATAGCCTGCCATGGCGCCGATGACGGCAGATTTCAGGTCAGTGAAGCCGCCATTCAGGTTGAACAGCAGCCCCAGCCATAACAAAGGCAAGGTAATGTCGTCTGGCAATAATTGAGTGTCGAAATCGATAAATGTCATGGCGATCAGCGCAAGTACAAATATCCAAGCAAATAAAGTCGTATACGTGTAACCGTATTTGTAAGCGACCAGGCCGACCAGCGCACCAGTTAAGGCTTCTACAAGCGGGTAGCGTATGCTGATTTTAGTTTTGCAGCCTTTGCACTTTCCACCCAGCATCAGGTAACTGATGATTGGGATGTTCTCCAAAGCGGTGATTTGGTGCCCACATTTGGGGCAGGCAGAACGCGGCGTCACTATGGTGTATTTGGGTTGTTCTGGCACTTCTTTGCCTTGTAATTCCAGACAGTTGACATGCCATTCGCGCTCCATCATCTTGGGCAGGCGGTGAATCACCACATTAAGAAAGCTGCCCACCATCAGCCCAAGAATGACAGAAGATGTCACAAAAAAAGTGGGTTCATTACGCAGCAAATCCGACAGTGGCATTAAAAAATCAAACATGTTCTATCCATCAAGTTAATGTAAACTAACATTATCATGTCATCGTTATAGGAACTGTGCAACTTTAGTTATCAATATGGCGTAAAAATTGCTTGAAAAAAAGTAAACAAACACCATTTTAAAGATGTCTATGATGTTGTAAGTGTAAAGGAACTAAAATGACTGACCATAATGAACCGCAAATGAATGCAACCGACTTGATCGAGTTGAGTAACTTTAGCCATCCTGCTTGGGATGAGCCGGTTATTTGCCGCGTGGAGGTTGATCTGCCAGGCTGGCTGGCGCAGTTAACAGGTGAAAACGATTGGGAAGTTTATAGCGAAGATGAGGACGAAACCTGCATCAGTTTTGCCATGAGAGAAAAAGGCAAGATAAATGCCGCAAAAATGTCGCCGAAATTGGCACCAAAGCTGGCCGAAGTGACGCTGTATCATAATGGTTACGCGGTGGTGGATGTGGAAGGCAAAGCTTTGTTTGACGGCAGTCTGACAGCTGGCACCAGTGATTGTGCGCATTTAAGCTATTACCATGCAGATAGTGGTGAGCCGATTACGCTTAACTAAGTAATTAGTTATGGTATTTACAAATTTGCTCTCAAGTCTTCTTTATTCCTACCATGCTGATCATTATTGGTGGGAAAATATATCTATGGCCAAAAATTGACTTCATTAAACCTAGCTTTTTAAATGCCATTGCTAAAAATGCAGTAAAAAAACCAAGTAGATGACGTGATTTTAGGCTGAATTTGAGTTTAAAAAAATCGCCATCAAGTGAAGACCCCTGACTATTTTTGCCTGCGAAAGCTGTTCCTTTGTAGGTTTCAAAATCCAGCTCTTGGAATAGCATTCTCACACCGTTTGGTGTAAAGCGCCAATAGTCATCAGGAAACCCATGAATTTCCCATGAGAACGGAACGCTGACCAGCAATATCCCATCATCGGCCATAAGCGCTTGTATATTTCTAGCCATCTTAAAAGGATCGCGACAATGCTCTAGGACGCTCATGCAAATGATGGTTTTAAACCTTTTGCCATGTAAGGCGCTATCAATTGATTCGAAGTCGTCTGCTAAATCCAGCACTTGGTCAACACCTTTCCCAGCCTGCATGTCGATACCTAAATACTGCTCTTTCGCAAACAAATCCCGAAAGTTTTGTGTGTTGCCGTAATCTCTACTACCAACCTCAAGAATTGGACCTTTGACAATATTTGCAAAAGATTTTGCGAATAAAAGTTGATTAGTGTCACCCATTTTTTAATTTACTCCGTTTATTACTGCCTGTGGATTTTAGTTCATGGAATGCAAGAATGGGAAGCAAAGTTCGCTTTTTTCTTAAATATTAAAAATCCCGCTTGACCGCGAAGTCCGCCAGATTAATCAGCGTTTGTTTGTATTTGCTTTCAGGGAAATGGGCAATGGCTGCGCAGCTGATTGATGCTTCGATTTCGGCCATTTTCTTTACATGCGCTAAAGCGCCTGAATTTTTTACCACCTCAATCACCTGCGGCAAATGATCCAGGCCGCCATTTTCAATAGCGTTACGTATCATGCCGCTTTGCGTGGCGCTGCTGTTGCGCATGGCGTAAAGCAAAGGCAGCGTGGGTTTGCCTTCTGCCAGATCGTCCCCTAAATTTTTGCCGATGTCGTGGCTGTCGCCGCTTAAATCCAGCACGTCATCAATCAGCTGGAATGCTGTGCCTAAATGCATGCCGTAAACCGCGAGTGCGCCTTCGTCAGCGGCTGAGGCATTTGAGGCGATGGCGCCCAGGCGGGTGGCGGCCTCGAATAGCTTGGCGGTCTTGTAGCGGATGACCTGCAGATAAGCCTCGTCCGAAATATCGGCATTGTGCACGTTGAGTAACTGTAGAACCTCGCCCTCTGCAATCACGTTGGTAGCTTGCGCCAGCACTTCCATCACGCGCATGTTGCCGATGGTCACCATCATCTGGAAAGAGCGTGAATAAACAAAATCGCCCACCAGCACACTGGCGGCATTGCCAAACATGGCATTGGCGGTTTGCTGGCCGCGGCGCATGGAAGAATCATCCACGACGTCATCATGCAGTAAAGTGGCGGTATGAATAAATTCAACGATGGCCGCAAGCTGCAGGTGATTGGCCGAGATATTGCCGAACAAGCCGGCAGAAAGCAGCACCAGTGCTGGCCGCAGACGCTTGCCGCCGCTGTTGACGATATAATCGGCAACCTGGTTGACCAGCGTAACATCGGAATGCAGGGACTTGCGGATAACGCCATCTACCAGGCGCATTTCGTCCGCGATGCACGAATGAATGGGATTTTCGGTTGAATTGTGAATGGAGTTGAATGTCACGCTAATCGAGCTAAAAATGATTTTAAATAAGGCGTTATTTTAGCATGGCAAGCCACAAGGCTACGTGTTTGCACAAAATAGACAATAATTTACCCAAAAGACCATTTTCTAGTTTGCTAATGCGATAAATTTACGTATAATGCGCGATTCATTTGAACGTGTAGAAGTCAGGCAAAAACATGTACGCAGTAATTAAAACAGGTGGTAAACAATATAAAGTAGCCGCTGGTGAGAAATTAAAAGTTGAATAGTTATCAATATGGCGTAAAAATTGCTTGAAAAAAAGTAAACAAACACCATTTTAAAGATGTCTATGATGTTGTAAGTGTAAAGGAACTAAAATGACTGACCATAATGAACCGCAAATGAATGCAACCGACTTGATCGAGTTGAGTAACTTTAGCCATCCTGCTTGGGATGAGCCGGTTATTTGCCGCGTGGAGGTTGATCTGCCAGGCTGGCTGGCGCAGTTAACAGGTGAAAACGATTGGGAAGTTTATAGCGAAGATGAGGACGAAACCTGCATCAGTTTTGCCATGAGAGAAAAAGGCAAGATAAATGCCGCAAAAATGTCGCCGAAATTGGCACCAAAGCTGGCCGAAGTGACGCTGTATCATAATGGTTACGCGGTGGTGGATGTGGAAGGCAAAGCTTTGTTTGACGGCAGTCTGACAGCTGGCACCAGTGATTGTGCGCATTTAAGCTATTACCATGCAGATAGTGGTGAGCCGATTACGCTTAACTAAGTAATTAGTTATGGTATTTACAAATTTGCTCTCAAGTCTTCTTTATTCCTACCATGCTGATCATTATTGGTGGGAAAATATATCTATGGCCAAAAATTGACTTCATTAAACCTAGCTTTTTAAATGCCATTGCTAAAAATGCAGTAAAAAAACCAAGTAGATGACGTGATTTTAGGCTGAATTTGAGTTTAAAAAAATCGCCATCAAGTGAAGACCCCTGACTATTTTTGCCTGCGAAAGCTGTTCCTTTGTAGGTTTCAAAATCCAGCTCTTGGAATAGCATTCTCACACCGTTTGGTGTAAAGCGCCAATAGTCATCAGGAAACCCATGAATTTCCCATGAGAACGGAACGCTGACCAGCAATATCCCATCATCGGCCATAAGCGCTTGTATATTTCTAGCCATCTTAAAAGGATCGCGACAATGCTCTAGGACGCTCATGCAAATGATGGTTTTAAACCTTTTGCCATGTAAGGCGCTATCAATTGATTCGAAGTCGTCTGCTAAATCCAGCACTTGGTCAACACCTTTCCCAGCCTGCATGTCGATACCTAAATACTGCTCTTTCGCAAACAAATCCCGAAAGTTTTGTGTGTTGCCGTAATCTCTACTACCAACCTCAAGAATTGGACCTTTGACAATATTTGCAAAAGATTTTGCGAATAAAAGTTGATTAGTGTCACCCATTTTTTAATTTACTCCGTTTATTACTGCCTGTGGATTTTAGTTCATGGAATGCAAGAATGGGAAGCAAAGTTCGCTTTTTTCTTAAATATTAAAAATCCCGCTTGACCGCGAAGTCCGCCAGATTAATCAGCGTTTGTTTGTATTTGCTTTCAGGGAAATGGGCAATGGCTGCGCAGCTGATTGATGCTTCGATTTCGGCCATTTTCTTTACATGCGCTAAAGCGCCTGAATTTTTTACCACCTCAATCACCTGCGGCAAATGATCCAGGCCGCCATTTTCAATAGCGTTACGTATCATGCCGCTTTGCGTGGCGCTGCTGTTGCGCATGGCGTAAAGCAAAGGCAGCGTGGGTTTGCCTTCTGCCAGATCGTCCCCTAAATTTTTGCCGATGTCGTGGCTGTCGCCGCTTAAATCCAGCACGTCATCAATCAGCTGGAATGCTGTGCCTAAATGCATGCCGTAAACCGCGAGTGCGCCTTCGTCAGCGGCTGAGGCATTTGAGGCGATGGCGCCCAGGCGGGTGGCGGCCTCGAATAGCTTGGCGGTCTTGTAGCGGATGACCTGCAGATAAGCCTCGTCCGAAATATCGGCATTGTGCACGTTGAGTAACTGTAGAACCTCGCCCTCTGCAATCACGTTGGTAGCTTGCGCCAGCACTTCCATCACGCGCATGTTGCCGATGGTCACCATCATCTGGAAAGAGCGTGAATAAACAAAATCGCCCACCAGCACACTGGCGGCATTGCCAAACATGGCATTGGCGGTTTGCTGGCCGCGGCGCATGGAAGAATCATCCACGACGTCATCATGCAGTAAAGTGGCGGTATGAATAAATTCAACGATGGCCGCAAGCTGCAGGTGATTGGCCGAGATATTGCCGAACAAGCCGGCAGAAAGCAGCACCAGTGCTGGCCGCAGACGCTTGCCGCCGCTGTTGACGATATAATCGGCAACCTGGTTGACCAGCGTAACATCGGAATGCAGGGACTTGCGGATAACGCCATCTACCAGGCGCATTTCGTCCGCGATGCACGAATGAATGGGATTTTCGGTTGAATTGTGAATGGAGTTGAATGTCACGCTAATCGAGCTAAAAATGATTTTAAATAAGGCGTTATTTTAGCATGGCAAGCCACAAGGCTACGTGTTTGCACAAAATAGACAATAATTTACCCAAAAGACCATTTTCTAGTTTGCTAAATTAGCTGGTGATGTTGGCAGCAAAGTGGTGATCGACAAGGTCTTGATGATTGCAGATGGCGATAACACTACTATTGGCGCGCCCTTGGTGTCAGGTGCCAAAGTCAGTGCGACAGTGCTTTCACACGGCCGTGCTGATAAGGTGATGATTTTCAAATTCCGCCGCCGTAAACATTACCGTAAAACACAAGGCCATCGCCAAAGTTTTACAGAAATTCAAATTGACAAGATTGCAGCTAAGTAAGCTGAGTTAGGATTAATCATGGCACACAAAAAAGCAGGCGGTAGTTCACGTAACGGTCGCGATTCACATTCACAACGCTTAGGTGTTAAAGCATTCGGCGAAACAGTGGTTTCTGCAGGCAGCATCATCGTGCGTCAACGCGGCACCAAAATGCATGCAGGCGAAAACGTAGGTATGGGTAAAGACCATACGCTATTTGCAAAAATAGACGGTAAAGTGACTTTTGCGATTAAAGGCGCATTAAAACGCCATACAGTAAGTATTGTAGCGGTTTAAGAATTTTTGAATTCACAAAGCCTCATCGTTTGATGGGGCTTTTTTATTTGGTACACTCTACACATGAAGTTTATTGATGAAGCAACGATTAAAGTCTACGCCGGTGACGGCGGCAACGGTGTTGCTACCTTCCGCCGCGAGAAATACGAGCCGATGGGCGGTCCCAGCGGCGGTGACGGCGGTAAAGGCGGTTCAATCTATGCGATTGCAGACCGCAACATCAACACGCTGGTAGATTATCGCTATACCCGCACTTTTCGCGCCCAGCGCGGCGAAAATGGCCGCGGCGCAGAGTGTTATGGTGCAAAAGGCGAAGACATGATTTTGCGCGTGCCAGTCGGCACCGTGATTTCAGATAAGGCTACAGGCCATATGATTGTTGACTTGGCAGAGCATGGTCAAAAAGTGTTGTTGGCCAAAGGCGGCAATAACGGCTTGGGCAATGTGCATTTTAAATCATCAATAAATCGTGCGCCACGCCAATGCACAAAAGGCGAGCCTGGCGAAGAATTTGAGCTTTATATGGAGCTTAAAGTGCTGGCGGACGTGGGGTTACTGGGCATGCCAAATGCAGGTAAATCAACCTTCATTCGCTCGGTTTCTGCTGCAAAGCCAAAAGTAGCGGATTACCCTTTTACCACGCTGCATCCTAATTTAGGTGTGGTAAGGGTAGATGCCAACCGCAGTTTTGTGATTGCCGATGTGCCCGGCCTGATTGAAGGCGCTGCCGAGGGTGCGGGGCTTGGGCACCAGTTTCTGCGCCATTTGTCGCGCACCTCATTACTATTGCACTTGGTGGATATCGCGCCATTTGACGAAGCGACTGATCCGGTGGCCGAGGCCAGTGCGATTGTCAATGAGCTAAGAAAATATGACGAAGAGTTGTATAACAAGCCGCGCTGGCTAGTGTTGAATAAAATCGATATGGTGCAAGATACGAAACAAGTGGTTGCGGATTTTGTAAAAGCCTATGGCTGGGAAGGCCGTGTTTTTGCAATTTCAGCCATTAGCGGGATTGGCTGCAAGGAGCTGACATACGCTATTATGGAGCATTTGGAAGAAGCAAGAGCAGCGGCGCAAGCAGCGTCTGAAAATAATCATGAGCAAGTCATTATTACTCAATAGCAAAACGCTGATTGTTAAAGTCGGTTCTAGCCTAGTTACCAATAATGGTGAGGGGTTAGATCGCATGGCAATCGCCGCATGGGCGGCACAGATCAGCCAGCTCGCAAAGCAAGGCAAACAGGTTGTACTGGTTTCCAGCGGCGCGGTGGCGGAAGGCATGCAACGCTTGGGCTGGAAGAAACGCCCAGTGGAAGTGAATGAACTACAAGCCGCAGCAGCGGTTGGCCAAATGGGTCTGGTGCAAATGTACGAAAGCTGTTTTGCGGAGCATGGCCTGCACACCGCGCAGATACTGCTTACCCACGAAGATCTGGCCGATAGGAAACGTTATTTGAATGCCCGCAGTACCCTCAAAACGCTGCTCGAGTTAAACGTGATTCCAATCATTAACGAGAATGACACGGTGGTAACTGAAGAAATCCGTTTTGGTGATAACGATACCTTGGCCGCGTTGGTAGCAAATCTGATTGAAGCAGACGCGCTGGTGATACTGACCGACCAGCAAGGCCTCTATTCGGCGGACCCGCGCAAACACAAGCATGCAAAATTGATTAATTTCGAGACGGCAGGTAATTTGGAGCTCGAACAAATGGCGGGCGGCGCCGGCAGCAATGTCGGTACCGGCGGCATGCTTACCAAGATACTTGCTGCCAAGCGTGCAGCCAGTAGCGGCGCGCATACCGTGATTGCCTCAGGCCGCGAGAAAGAGGTGTTATTGCGCTTGAGTGCGGGTGAAGCCATCGGTACGCATTTACAAGCCACACAGATTAAAACTATCGCGAAAAAACAATGGCTGGCCGATCATTTGCGTGTCGGCGGCAAACTGGTATTGGATGCCGGTGCGGTTAAAGTGCTTAAGACTGAAGGCAAAAGTCTGCTGCCGATCGGTGTAACTGCAGTGCAAGGCAATTTTGAGCGTGGCGACGTAGTGGCTTGTGTGTCAGAATCCGGCGCAGAAATCGCACGCGGCATAGTGAATTATAATTCGCTGGAAGCAGCTCGGATTATGCGCAAAGCGAGCAGTGAGATTGAGAAAACTCTGGGTTATGTAGAAGAATCTGAACTCATCCACAGAGATAACATGGTGCTTTTATAAGTACGTAATTTAGGGATAACTTGAGAGATTAAGCGATGAATAAACCATTGGTTGCCATTATTATGGGCTCGGATAGCGATTGGCCGGTGATGAAAAACGCAGCACAGATGCTGGCGGATTTTGGCGTGGCATATGAAGCCAAGGTGGTTTCGGCGCACCGCACGCCAGATTTAATGTTTCAGTTTGCGGAAAATGCAGTCAATGAAGGCTATCAAGTGATTATCGCGGGTGCAGGTGGCGCAGCGCATTTGCCAGGCATGGTGGCAGCAAAAACCACATTGCCGGTGCTGGGCGTGCCAGTGCCTTCCAGACATTTGCAGGGACAGGATTCACTGCTTTCTATCGTGCAAATGCCCAAAGGCATTCCGGTGGCGACCTTTGCCATTGGCGAGGCGGGCGCCGCCAATGCTGGCCTGTTTGCAGTCTCGATCCTGGCTAACCATGATTCTGGGCTTGCCAGAAAACTGGCAGAATTCCGCGCCAAACAGTCTGATAAAGTGCATGCAATGGAGTTAAGCGACAAACCATGAAGTCAAACGTAATTCTTGCACCCGCCATGCTGGGTATGCTGGGTGGCGGCCAGTTGGGCCGTTTTTTTGTGATTGCCGCACACGAAATGGGCTATCAGGTAACGGTGCTGGATCCTGATAAAAACAGCCCTGCCGGCAAAATCGCCGATGTGCATCTTTGTGCAAATTATGATGACGCAAATGCGTTAAAGCAAATGGCGCAAACTTGTGCGGCTGTCACAACCGAATTTGAGAATGTACCCGCTAAAACGCTTGAGACGCTTGCAGAGTCGGTTATTGTACGTCCCGGCGCGGCCAGTGTGGCGATTGCGCAAAACCGCGTGTTGGAAAAAAACTTCATTAAAGATGCAGGCTTGCCGGTGGCGCCGTTTGCTGCGATTAACAGTGCGCACGATCTGCCGGAAGACGCGAGTTCGCTTTATCCGGCAATCCTTAAAGTAGCGCGCTTTGGTTACGATGGCAAAGGTCAGGCACGTGTAAAAAACCGGGCTGAAGCATTGGCTGCTTTTACCGGGTTCAAACAGGAGGTCTGCGTGCTGGAGCAGATGCTGCCACTGGATCTGGAAGTATCTGTTGTGCTGGCGCGTGATGCACACGGGAATATCGAAGCCTTTTCAACAGCAGAAAACAGCCATTTGAACGGTATTCTCGATATCAGCATCGTACCGGCGCGTTGTAGTGAAGTGCTGAAAGCCAACGCACGCGAGCTTGCAAAAAAACTGGCAGAAAAACTGGATTACGTAGGTGTGCTGGGCGTGGAGTTTTTTGTAGTAGGGCATCAGTTGTTGGTAAATGAAATCGCGCCACGTCCGCATAACTCCGGGCATTATACGATCGACGCCTGTGTGACCAATCAATTTGAGCAGCAAGTGCGCGTGATGACAGGCTTGCCGCTTGGCGATGCGAGCTTGCATAGCAATGCCGTGATGGTGAATATTCTGGGGGATAGCTGGTTCGCAGGCTCGAAAAAGGGCGCTCAAAATGATGCCCAGAATGATACCGCAGTACCCGCATGGAATAAGGCATTCAGCCATGCCAATCTAAAGCTGCATTTGTACGGCAAGCATGAACCGCGCAAAGGCCGCAAAATGGGACATTTCACGGTGATAGGGCAGGATAAACAGGCAGTGCTGAATGCAGCGTTAATTGCACGCAGTGAACTGCACGTGGGCGAGAGTTAAAGTTTCAGCCAATAAAAAAGCCTCGCATGCGAGGCTTTTTTTATTTCTTAAAGAGCTCTATTTAGCGGCTTTTGCTTTGGCAGGGGCCTTCGCTTTTGCTGGCGCTGCTGCTTTTGACGTTGCGGCTTTCGGAGCTGCTTTAGCCGGCTTGGCAGCAGCCTTGGCTTTAGGCGCGGCTTTTTTAGCCAGCATCACAGGCGCATCGCCTTTTAACGACTTAATTGCTGCTGTTAAGCGGCTTTTGTGACGCGCTGCCTTGTTTTTGTGGATAATTTTCTTATCCGCGATACGGTCAATCACACTTACATTTTCTTGGTAGCTAGCTACTGCAACTGCTTTGTCGCCAGATTCGATGGCTTTGATCACTTTTTTAATTGCAGTACGCAAAGTTGAGCGCAACGCTGCGTTGTGTGCGTTTACTTTAACGGATTGACGCGCGCGTTTGCGTGCCTGTGCGGTATTTGCCATGTGTTCTTTATCCTAATGCTTAACAGGTGTTAATACGAAACCGTGCATATTAGTGTTTTTTGGTTCTTTTTGCAAGAACAAAAGCGTAATTTTCCTGCAATAATTCTTTATAAGAAGGGCTTGGCTGAAAATTGCATAGCCGGCATGCTAAAATCGCAATAATTTTCAATTTATAAAGATTAAATGAATTTACTCAAAGCCTTAGCGGCAGTTGGTAGTATGACGTTTATCTCGCGCATTTTGGGCTTTGTGCGCGATACGCTTATCGCACGCGTGTTTGGTGCAGGGTTGGCGACAGATGCGTTTTTTGTCGCGTTCAAAATCCCCAATCTGTTGCGCCGGGTGTCGGCAGAAGGTGCATTCAGCCAGGCGTTTGTGCCGATTCTGGCGGAATATAAAGCGCAGCGCACCCCGCTTGAAACACACGCGCTGATTAACCATGTGGCGAGTCTGATGGGCATATTCCTGGTCATTGTGACGATTGCGGGCATGCTTGCTGCGCCTTTGATTGTAGCCGTCACCGCTCCCGGCTTTGTCGCAGAGACAGGCAAATTCAACTTAACAGTCGAGCTGTTGCGCATTACCTTTCCTTATATCTTCTTCATTTCGCTGGTGTCGCTGGCAGGCGGCGTGCTGAACACTTACAGCAAGTTTCAGGTACCGGCTTTTACGCCGGTGTGGCTCAATGTGTCGTTTATTATCGCCATGCTGTTTGTCGCGCCGCATGTCAATTATTCCATCAAGGTGCTGGCGTGGGCGGTGTTTGTGGGCGGCGTGATTCAGCTTGCTTATCAATGGCCGTATTTGCGGCAACTGGGTTTGCTGCCGCGCTATGAGCTGAACCTGCAAGATGAGGGCGTAAGGCGCATCTTAAAGCTGATGCTACCGGCAATTTTTGGCGTATCGGTGGCGCAAATTTCGATTGTAATCAACAATGTTTTCGCCTCGTTTTTGCAAACCGGCAGTGTGTCATGGCTGTATTATGCCGATCGCCTCATGGAATTCCCCACCGGCGTGCTGGGTGTGGCGCTGGGCACGATTTTGCTGCCTAGTCTGGCGAAATCATATGTGGATAAATCGGATAGTGATTATTCGCAATTACTGGATTGGGGCTTGCGTTTAACGCTGATTTTAGCTGCACCTGCCGCAGTGGCTCTTGCTGTGCTGGCCAAGCCTCTGGTGGTCACGCTGTTTTATTACGGCAAGTTTACCACCCGCGATGTGCTGATGACTGAACAAGCGCTTATCGCGTACAGTTTGGGGCTGCTGGGTTTGATTCTGGTGAAGGTGCTGGCGCCTGGTTTTTATGCACGGCAGAACATTAAAACACCCGTGAAAATTGCCGTGTTTACCCTGGTGATGACGCAGCTGATGAATCTGCTGTTTGTGTTTGTGCTGGATATGAAGCATGTTGGTCTTGCGCTGGCAATTGGCTTGGGCGCTTGCCTCAACGCGGCTTTGCTCTACATTAACTTGCACAACAGCCACGCATTTACGCCGCGCACAGGCTGGGGCGTGTTTTTTCTCAAGCTGGTGGCGGCGCTGCTGGTGATGGCGGTGGTGCTAGGTTACAGCATGGGTGCGCCGCAGCAATGGCTGCAATACACATTCATACAAAAATTCTTGCACATGCTGCTGTTGCTGGTGGTGGGCTCTGGCGCTTATTTTGCCACGCTATGGGCACAGGGCTTCAGGCTGCAGGATTTCTCGCGCAGGGTTTCGCGCTGATGCAGGTATTCCGGCACTTGCCAGCCCAACCTTGCCTACCACTCGCTTTGGCGATTGGCAATTTTGACGGTATGCATCTGGGCCACCAAGCCTTGTTGGGCCGATTAATCGAGGTTGCAAAAGATAAAAAATTAACGCCAGCAGTGATGACGTTCGAACCGCATCCGCGTGAGTTTTTTTCGCCATTAAATGCGCCAGAACGTCTTAGCAACTTGCGTGAAAAACTAGAACAGTTTGAAGTGCTTGGTGTGGAAAAGGTGTTTGTGTGTGCCTTTAACAAACGCTTTGCAGCCATCAGTGCGCAGGATTTCATGCAATATATTCTGCGCGAGCAACTGAATGCAGTCTCAATACTGGTGGGTGAAGATTTTAAATTTGGCGCCAGGCGCGCTGGCACCGTGGCCGATTTCAAAGCGAGTGGATTCGATTTAATCAGCCTGACGCAAATCAATTTGGATGGCGAGCGCGTGTCCAGTACGCGCGTGCGCAAAGCGCTTGCAAATGGCGATTTGAATTTAGCTAGGCAATTGCTCGGACGCAATTACAGCATCAGCGGCAAAGTGGTGCATGGCGCCAAGCGTGGACGGCTGCTGGGGTTCCCTACTGCCAATATCCATATGCGGCACGAGCGGCCTGCTTTAACCGGCGTTTATGCGGTAAAATTGGACGGGCTGAATTCTGTGGCTAATTTAGGCGTACGGCCAACCATCGCGGGCGTGCCAAAGCTACTGCTTGAAGTGCATGTGCTTGATTTTAAAGGTGATTTATATGGAAGGCATGTGCATGTAGAATTTATGCATAAAATCCGTGAAGAAATGAAATTTGAAAATTTAGATGCGCTAAAAGCGCACATTGCAGACGATATTGAAGTCGCAAGACAATATTTTAAGAAGCAAGATTAAGAAACAAGTCATGACAGAAAACGTTAATACAGAACAAAGTAAATACAAACTTAATTTGCCTGAAACCAGCTTTCCTATGCGTGGCGATTTGGCCAAGCGTGAGCCCGCATGGCTGAAACAATGGCAGGACAAGAAACTCTATCAAAGAATCAGAGAAGCGCGCAAAGGTGCAAAAAAATTCATTCTGCACGATGGCCCACCGTATGCAAATGGCGATATTCATATCGGCCATGCGGTTAACAAAATCCTCAAAGATATTATTGTTAAATCCAAAACTATGAGCGGTTATGATGCGCCCTATGTACCGGGCTGGGATTGCCACGGCCTGCCGATAGAGCTGGTGGTGGAAAAAAATCACGGCAAGAATATAGACCCCGCCAAGTTCCGGGAGCTATGCCGCGCCTATGCCGCTGAGCAGGTGGAGAAACAGAAAAAAGACTTTATTCGCTTGGGTGTATTAGGTGACTGGGATAACCCATATTTAACAATGGATTTTAAGACCGAGGCTGACATCATGCGCGCACTCGGCAAGATTTACGAGAACGGCTATCTGTATCAAGGCAGCAAGCCTGTGCATTGGTGCGTGGATTGCGGCTCTGCGCTGGCGGAAGCCGAGGTGGAATATGAAGATGTGAACTCACCTGCGATTGATGTTGGATTTAAGGTGATGGATAACGTGGCCTTGGCAAAAGCTTTCGGACTAGAAAAAGTCGAAGGTGATGTTTACGCAGTTATTTGGACGACTACTCCGTGGACTTTGCCGGCGAACCAGGCAGTAGCTGTTAATGGTCGATTAGACTACAGCCTGGTCAGAACTGAAAAAGGGATATTTATTCTTGCAAGTGAATTAGTTGATCCTACGCTAGCAAGATATGGTGTGCAGTCGCTTGGAGTTTTAGCGACTTGTGGTGGTCACAGATTGGCTGCATTACCTCCAGAAGGCCACGTTGGCTTTTATGAGAAATTAGATAAGGTATTGCTCCAACATCCATTCGATAATCGCCAAGTGCCAATTTATCATGGTAATCATGTAACTATTGATGCTGGTACAGGTTTAGTACATACAGCCGCTGCCCATGGTAATGACGACTGGATTGTTATGCGTGTTAATTCTGACGAGAAACCGCGCGTGCTGATTGGTGGCGATGGCAAGTTCTTCAACAGTGATTTGGTGGAGCTTGAGGCAATCCGTGGCCTAAATCGTAAGGAGGCCAATAAAGTTATTGTTGACATATTATACGAATCAGGTCATTTACTTTCACCAAAAGATGCGATTCTCAGACACAGCTTTCCGCATTGCTGGCGCCATAAAACACCGTTGATGCAGCTAGCCACGCACCAGTGGTTTATCGGTATGCAGCAGGAAGATGCCGTGGGCATCAGTCTGCGCGAGTATGCCAACAAAGCCGTGGATGCGACACAGTTCTACCCAAGTTGGGGGCGTGCACGCTTAGAAGCGATGATTAAAAACCGTCCCGACTGGTGCGTGTCGCGCCAGCGTAACTGGGGTGTGCCGATGCCGTTGTTTGTGCATAAAGAAACCGGTGAGCCGCATCCGCAAACGCTGGAATTGATGGAAAAAGTCTGTTTGGAAGTTGAACAGCAAGGTATCGAAGCCTGGTTCAGTCTGGATGGCGCAGCTTTTCTGAATGCCCATGCTCCGAGAAATGTCGAGCAATACAATAAGGTGACCGATACGCTGGATGTCTGGTTCGATTCCGGTGCGACGCATGCGGCCGTGCTGAAAAAGCGTGCCGAACTGCAACACCCGGCGGATTTGTACCTGGAAGGTTCTGACCAGCACCGTGGCTGGTTCCAGTCCAGCCTGCTCACGGGTTGTGCGATAGATGGACGAGCGCCTTACGATGCCTTGTTAACGCATGGTTTTGTGGTGGATGGTTCCGGCCACAAAATGAGCAAATCTAAAGGCAATGTGGTTGCACCGCAAAAGGTGATGGATACTTATGGTGCGGATATTCTACGCTTGTGGGTAGCTTCAACCGATTATTCGGGCGAGCTGACAATCTCGGATGAAATCCTAAAACGTATTGCTGAAAGTTACCGGCGTATTCGCAACACTTTACGTTTTTTACTGGCTAATTTGGCAGATTTCGATGCAGACAAGGATTTGCTGAAAGTTGAAGAATGGTTGGAGATTGACCGTTACGCTTTAGCACTGATGGAAAAACTGCAAACAGAAATTCTGGCCGATTACGAGCGTTACGAGTTTCATTTGGCGGTACAAAAGTTTGTGAGTTTCTGCTCGGAAGATTTGGGCGGTTTTTATCTGGATATTCTTAAAGACAGGCTCTACACGGCTGGCGAAACCTCACATGCGCGCCGCGCGGCACAAAGCGCGTTGCACCACATTACCCACGCCATGATGCGTTTAATGGCGCCGATTCTGAGTTTCACGGCAAACGAGATCTGGCAGACATTAGGTTTGGATGCTGATAGAACAGTATTTGAAGATGTCTGGTACGCATTACCCAAGCATGGTCTGACGGATGCTGATATGCAGGCATGGCAAACTGTTTTGGACGTGCGTGCTGTAGCGAATAAAGCGATAGAAGAAAAGCGTGCTGCAGGGTTGGTAGGCTCTTCCTTGCAGTCCGAGCTGGATATTTACGCAGAAACCGCAATAGCCGAGGCATTGAGTCGTTTAGGCGACGACTTGCGTTTTGTGCTGATTACATCGCGCGCCACAGTTCATCAGCGTGCTGGGGCTTTGGATGTGCAAGTAACCCCAAGTCCGCATATCAAATGCGACCGCTGCTGGCACTACCGCGCCGATGTGGGGGCAGATGCTGAACACCCGCATATCTGCGCGCGTTGTGTCAGCAACTTGTTTGGCAAGGGTGAGGCGCGTTCGCATGCGTAAATGGTTTTTAATCAGTGCGATTGTGGTTGCGCTGGATTTATACACCAAGCACTTGATTCAGCAAGCCTTCACTTTTGGCGAGCATTTAACCGTTACCAGTTTTTTTGACTTGGTGCGCTTTCATAACGAGGGTGCGGCGTTTAGCTTTTTAAGCAGCGCGGGCGGCTGGCAGAAGTGGTTTTTCACAGCAGTTGCGGCTATTGCTGTGATAGTGATTACTTACTTGATACGTAAAAATCCAATGCAAAAACTTTTTTGTATTGGTCTTGCCTTAGTGTTAGGTGGCGCCATCGGTAATTTGTATGACCGTCTGACTTTGGGTTATGTGGTGGATTTTCTGTATTTCCACATCAATGAATATTATTGGCCGGCCTTTAACGTGGCAGATAGTGCAATCAGCGTGGGTGTCGCCATTTTGTTGTGGGATAGCTTTAAACAAGACAAGGCTTAAAAATACTGCGATGCCAGACTGGAAAAAACTCATCGAAGGCAAAATTGCTATCGCAAGAAAAGGCAATAAACCCGGCAAAATCAATCAAAACGTTCGCGTGCCTGCCGGGCAGACTGAAGTCAAAAATTTCCCGATTCTGGATTTAGGCATTCTGCCGGAGGTTAACAAATCTAATTGGAAACTGCGTATTTTCGGCTTGGTAGAAAATGAGCTGAATCTGGATTGGGAAGCGTTTCAGCAACTGCCTCAAACCACCAGTGTTTCAGATTTTCACTGTGTTACGCGCTGGAGCAGGCTGGATATGGATTGGGTGGGCGTGAAGGCGCAGCATTTGCTGATGCTGGCAGCACCGTTGAAAACGGCCAAATTCGTGACTCTGCACGGCTATGATGGCTACACGACCAACCTTGATCTGGCAGCTTTGCTCGACGATGACGTGATAGTTGCGCACAGTGTGCTTGGCTATCCGCTTACCACCGCGCATGGCGGCCCGGTGCGCATGGTGGTACCAAAAAGATACGCCTGGAAGGGCGCTAAATGGCTGAAAGCCATCGAGCTGCACGAGTTTGACAGACCCGGCTTTTGGGAAATGCGCGGCTATCATAACGAAGCCGATCCCTGGCTGGAGCAGCGCTTTAGCAACGACGATTGAGCATTCATTTTCTTTTTCGCAATACGTCGTTGTTTCCGGCTTACCGTACAAAAACGTACTGTCTTCGCCACTACGCCTTGTCTTGCGAAATTAAAATGAATGCGGAGTGATTAATGTTGGATCTAAGTTTTGAGTTTATGGGCGAATGCTGGCTCTGGCAGGCAGAGAAGGGTTCCTGGCATTTCATCACTTTGCCGAAAGATAAATCGGAAGAAATTAAATTTTTTAGTGAAAACTTGCAAGGTAAACGACGTGGCTGGGGCGCTGTGCGCGTGCTGGTGACCATCGGCAATACGGCATGGCAGACCTCAATTTTCCCGCATTCTAAAACCGGTGCTTACATCTTGCCGATTAAAGCGGAGGTGCGGAAAAAAGAAAAAATTGCGACAGGCGACACTGTAAAAGTGACGCTAGAAATTAATATGTAGCTTTTAGTAAAAAACGCTATCGCTTTTCAGGTAAAAATTTCTTACCAAGTTCAAACACCGCAACGCAAATTGCACCCACAATCAAGCCAACAATTGCATCGACTAAAATCGGCGATATGGTAGATAACGTACTACCAACCACTGGAAAATCTCGCATAACTTCGGTGATATGCTCACTGAAATGATGTAAAGCGGGTACGCCGTGGCCGATGATGCTGCCACCCACCATAAACATGGCGACCGTGCCAACCACAGATAATGTGCGCATTAAATAAGGTGCAAAGCTCAGTAATTTTTCGCCAATTTTACGCTGCAGTTGCCTATAATAACTTTTGCCTTTTTTTAGCATTAAATGCAGGCCAAGATCATCCAACTTGACAATGCCGGCTACCAGGCCGTATACCCCTATTGTCATGATGATTGCAATCAGCGAAACAACAGCGACTTGTTTAGTAAAGGTTGCTGTCACCCCCGCTACAGAGCCAAGAGCAATCACAATAATTTCGGCTGACAATATAAAATCAGTACGAATTGCGCCTTTAATTTTTTCTTTTTCCAGTTCGACCAGATCTGCTTTTTCATCCGCAACGGCTTCGGCTAATGCAGCATTATGTGCTGCATCTTCATGCGCGCTGTGCAGGAATTTGTGTGCGATTTTTTCAAAGCCTTCAAAACACAAATACGCGCCGCCTATCATGAGCAACGGCGTGATTAGCCAAGGGATGAAGTAGCTAATTGCCAAGGCAGTCGGCACTAATATCAGCTTGTTGATGAATGAGCCTTTTGCCACGGCCCATACCACCGGAAGCTCGCGTTCTGCATGCACACCGGAAACTTGCTGCGCGTTTAGCGCTAAATCGTCGCCCAGCACGCCGGAGGTTTTTTTGGCGGCAACTTTGGTCATCACCGAAACGTCATCCAGTATTGTTGCGATATCGTCTAAAAGCGCGAGTAAACTGCCTGCAGCCATGTTGGCTCCTAATTTTTAGTTGGGTTTTTGCTTAATTTGCGCTGCAATGAACGTCTGTGCATATTAAGGCTCCTTGCCGTAGCCGAAATATTGCCATCATGCTCTGCAAGTACGCGCTGAATATGTTCCCATTCCAGGCGATCTACCGTTAGCGGATTTGCGGCTAATTCCACCTCGGTATCGCCGGATGCTTTTTTGAATGCCGCGACGATCTCGTCAGCATCTACAGGTTTGGCAAGATAATGTGTCGCACCAAGCTTAATGGCTTCTACAGCAGTAGTAATGCTGGCAAAACCAGTGAGCACGACAATGCGTGTGCCCGCATTGAGGCCTGTGAGCTGGCGCACCAGCACCAGGCCGGAGTTGCCAGACATTTTAAGATCCACTAAGGCATATTCTGGCGCATCTTGCTTGGCAAGCTCAAAAGCGCTTTCTGCACTGTTCGCAGTAGTAACCAAGAAGCCGCGCTTTTTCATGGCCGGGGCTAGCACACTCAAGAATTCCTCGTCATCATCTACTAAAAGTAGCGTGGGTCTTTCCGAGGGGTTTTCTTCAGTACTCAAGGCGTTCATTTAGAAACTTTCAATTTTTCTACAAGCAATTTTTCAAGGGGCAGCCTTACGCTTGTCATTACACCGCCATCGGGATGATTGCTGAGGCTCAGCTCGCCAGCGTAGCGTGCCAGTGTGGTTTGTGTTAAATAAACACCCAAGCCCATACCTTCTTCATTCTTAGAAGTGAAAAATGGTTTGCCTAGTTGTTTTTTTGTTTCGGCGCTCAATCCGCTGCCAAAATCCCGAATCTGAATCTTTAACAATTTATCATCCCATTCAGCGTTAAAAAGCACGCGCTCTGGAGATTCATCAGCTGCGTTATCCAGCAAGTTTTGTATGGCCTGTGTGAGAGTTCTGTCCATAAAAATATAAGGATTATGCGCAGTTGAAGGCATAGACACAACCAACTCGCTAGCAGGCCTTGTGTCCCGCCAGCGTTGAATGGCATCCTCTAAAAAATCACGCAGAGGCAGGCCAAGGCCGGCCTCGGCTCGGTTTTGTCCTGCATTGCGGGTGATAGAAGATAAAATTTCTTTGCAACGTGAGATTTGTGTACGCAATATCTCAAGCTGTTGCAAAGCTTCTGGCTGGTTTTTCAATTCTTGCGACAACTCTTTGCTTATTACGGCGATAGTTGCAAGCGGTGTGCCTAGCTCGTGCGCGGCGCTGGTAGCGAGCGTTCCCAAAGCCAGCATGCGTTCGCTTTCAAGCGCTTTTTCACGTACTTCGGCAATTTTTTTATCGTAATCGCGCAAATTCTGTCCAATGCGGGTAATAAAAATCGCCACAATAATCGCACTCACTACAAAGCCCAGCCACATGCCGACTAAATGAATGTCAAATTGCATATTTGCTTGCATGCCATTATGGTCATGCATATGTAAGTGCGAAAGCGGTATGTGATAAAAGATAAGCAAGGTATAACAAGCAATGCTCAAGCCAGCAATCAACCAGGCATTACGGGCTTGCAAAGCTACCGCAGCCACAGTAATGGGCAGTAAATACATCCAGATAAATGGGTTGCTATAACCGCCGCTAAAATAAAAAAGCGCGGAAAAAGCGGTAATGTCGCCCAAAAGCTGTATAAGTAGTTCGTTCTCTGTGGTCTGCTGCGTTTGCTTTAAGCGCCACCAAGCGATGATATTAAATAAACCCAGCGCTGCAATGGCGAGTGATAAATGTAAAACTGGTAAAGGGATAGATGCGAGCTGTAAGCCAAAAATCACCAAACCGAGGGAAACCATCACCACCCAGCGCAATATGATTAAGCGATGCATATTAAGGCGCGTTGCGCTTGATAAGATACGTTGGTGTGGGTGCATAAGCTACTATTGTTTTAGCCCAATGGGTGAATCTGTTATAGGCCGCTATTATAAAACGTTAACGAAAATAATGTCTTAAATCTAGCTGCGACAAATTGTCGCGCGGCAATATGCCACATTCCGCCCGATGAATATCTCAAATAAAATTGCCACAATAGTAAAGTAAAAAATTAGGGTAAAGAGTAATGATTGAAAAATTAATAACATGCGCGGTGAGCGTATTGTTTTGCATAAGTCAATTTGCTTGGGCAGATCACGATACTTATTTAGACTCAGAACAAACTTTAGAAAAAATTGAAGTGAGGGCAGCCAAGCCTGGTGTGCCAGCCAATGTTCCCAATACGGTAGAGAGTGTGACCGCCAAACAAATTGAAGAGAGCGCCAACACGGTCACTACTTCGGGTGCGTTGCAGTATCTGCCCAGCGTGCATGTGCGTGAGCGCTACATTGGTGACCGTAACGGTATTTTGGTGATGCGCGCCAACAGTGCCATTGCCAGTGCGCAAACGATTGTTTATGCAGACGATTTGCTGTTATCCAACTTTCTCAATAACAGCTTTAGCACGCCACCGCGCTGGGGCATGGTTTCGCCCAATGAGATTGAGCGTGTAGATGTGATGTATGGGCCTTTTTCTGCACTTTACCCAGGCAATTCGATGGGTGGCGTGTTGAATATCACCACGCGAATGCCAGAAAAGTTTGAAGCGCATGTGGCTCTAGATGGTTTCACACAGCGTTTTGAGTTGTATGGTGCAGACGACCAATTTAGCGGTGGACACGGCAGTGCGGCTATCGGTAGCAAATATAATGATTTATCTTTTTTAATCAATATCGATCACTTGGATAGCCATGGGCAACCGCAGACGTTTGGCAATGCAGTTCGTGCCGCAAGTGGAGGTACGCTTGCTAACTCTACCTTAGTCACGGGAGGCATTCGAAATATTGATACTACCGGAAAGCCACGTATTATTACCAGCACCACAGGTATTGACCATACTATTCAGGACAACGCCACTATTAAATTGGCTTACGATATTTCACCCGTACTGCAAGCCAAGTACAGCTTAGGGTTGTGGCAAAATGATTCTGATGGAAGTGTCGAGAGTTACTTAAAAACATCAACTGGGCAAACGCTTTTAAACACCACAACCTCTACATCGCCAACTAACGCAACAAGGTTTGTACGATTTGCCGGCGACCCTAACTTTTACACGCTAACTGCTACAGGGCCAAGCCATAGTGAGAGCGAACACTGGATGCATGGCCTGTCACTCAAGTCTGATACTGGCGGCATGTGGGACTTTGAAGCAGTAGCCAGTTTGTATTACCAAAATAAAGATATTGTTCGCACTGCGGTGCAAACCAACGCATTTGATGATGGCGAAGGCGCAGTGAGGTCGGCTGGTACGTATGTAAATGGTGAGGGTACAGGCTGGAAAACGCTTGATTTGCGTGGTGACTTTAGACCCGATGGTGATACAAAAAGTAAACATCAAATTAGTTTTGGATATCACTATGATCAATACGAGTTGGAATCTGAAACTTTAAATGTGACAAATTGGTTGAAAAGTGACAGCGGTACTTTACGCACTAATTCATACGGTAAAACGCAAACACAGGCGCTGTATTTGCAAGATGCTTGGGCGTTTACACATGGCTGGAAAGCCACTATTGGCGGGCGTTTGGAACATTGGAAAGCGTTTGATGGCAGTAATTTTAATGCGGCAAACCCAGTTGGGTTTAGGCAATTGAATTATGCTGACCGCTCACAAAATGATTTTTCGCCAAAATTTGCGCTGTCGTACCAACCCACGCGCGATTGGATTTTACGTGGATCATTTGGTAAAGCCTATCGTTACCCAAGTGTCGCCGAGATGTTTCAAACCATTAGCTTGCCAGGAAATGTGCGGGCGAATGACCCTGATTTGAAACCAGAACATGTGCGTTCAAGTGAGTTTACGGTTGAGAAAATTTTGTCAAAAGGTTTATGGCGTACGTCGTTATTCTATGAGGATAAACGCGATGCGCTAATTTCGCAGACTGACACTGCAACGATTCCTGGCGTGACAATTTCGAGCATTCAAAATATCGATAAAATCCGTACCAAAGGCATCGAAACCGCGTTGCAATTGAGCGATTTATGGTTTGATGGTTTTGATTTAACGGGTAGCGTGACCTATGTGGATTCTGAAATTGTGAAGAACGATAAAAATCCGTTCACGGTGGGTAAAGATCAGCCACGCATTCCTGATTGGCGCGCGACTATTGTGGGTGTTTATCATGTCAACGATAAGCTCTCGTTAAGCCTAGCTGGGCGTTACAGCGGCAATCAAGAGATTAATCTGCTATACAATACAACCAATCCAAACACTTACGGTACCACAGCTACGCGGTACACGGTGTTTGATACCAAACTTGTTTATAAAGTAAATAATCAATGGACAGCATCGGCTGGTATCAATAACCTGAACAATTACAAATATTATGTAAACCCAAACCCTTACCCACAGAGGACTTTTTTCGCGGGCATGAAGTTTGATTACTAAGGTTAAAAAAATGATAAAAACTTTCTTATCGCTTTGTTTGATGTTGGCGACATTTTTAAGCATCGCCCATGAAGAACACACCAGGTCGCAAAAATCTATGCTGGCAATCAGTGCAGCATTTGATTCGCAGGGAAATTTATGGCGTGCCAGTGTGCATGATGGTTTTGTGGTCGTGGATAAAAGTAGCGATTTCGGCAAAACGTTTTCAGCATCTGTAAAGGTGAATCAAGTCGTGCAAAAAATTGGCGCAGATGGCGAAGCGCGACCAAAAATCGCCATCTCGCCAGAAGGCAATATCTACGTGACTTGGACGGAGGCACTTAAAAAGCCGTTTGCAGGGTATATCTGGTTTGCGCGGTCGATTGATGCGGGTAAAGCTTTCGAGAAACCTTATATTGTGCATCAAGATCGCGCCGAAATCACCCACCGTTTTGACGCGTTAAATGTTGCGCCAGATGGCAATATCACGGTTTCCTGGGTAGATAAACGCGATTTGATTGCAGCTAAAGCAGCGGGTAAAAAATACGATGGCGCAGCGATTTATTATGCCGTTTCTGCTGACAAAGGTGCGAGTTTTAAGCAGGAACAAAAGCTAGCTGACAGCAGCTGCGAGTGCTGCCGCATTGTCACCACCAACAAGCCGGATGGTGCTGTGGTTGCGCTCTGGCGGCATGTGTTTGAGGGCAGTGAGCGCGACCACATGATAGCAGAAATCCCGAAAGCGGACGCAAAGCCCGACACGCACCGCGCCACCTTTGGGCATTGGCAAATTGATGGCTGCCCGCATCATGGAGCTGCTTTAGCAAGTGGGGGTGAGGGCAAGGACTGGTGGGGTTACCATATGGCGTATTTCGATGGTAACTATGCCAAGCCGGGACTTTATTACAGCCGCATGGATGGCGTGGCTTGGGCGTCCTCGCCGGCGAAAAAGTTTGGAGACAATGCCAAACAGGCAGGTCACCCTGCGCTATTAAGCTTTTCAGATAAATTGGGCGGTGAAAACGCTTGGTTAGTCTGGCGCGAGATTAAAGACGGCAAATCCAGTATCTTAGGCATGTTTTCAAATGATGGCGGCAAATCATGGAATGAAGCCGAAACGCTTGCGACTTCCAGCCAAAAAGCAGATTACCCGATTCTAATTCAAGACAAGAATCAGCCTTATCTGATATGGAATACACTGCAGGATGGCTTGATTGTAATAGCGTTAAAAAGTAGGCCGATTTAATTTAGTCCGTCTTCATTTTTCAATAACTCTGTATCCATAAAATAACTGATTTTGTTACGCGGATTCAAATAGCTTCTCACGTCAGGCGGCAGTTGGTTTGCATGTATGCAGGCGCTGATGTTGATGTTCGGCTCTTGGCGCAAATCCAGTATGCGTGGTGCTTTCCGGTCTGCCAACGGGTCATGCAGCATCACGTAAGGGCGTAAGGGTTTGTTGGGGTTAGCCGAAATCACTATCGCATGTACGCCCGTGGATAGTTGAACGATACTGCCGGGTGGATAAATGCCAAGCGATTTGATGAGGTGTTTGAGCAACGATTCATCGAATTTGGTGCGCTGATGGGCATACATATGCGCTAGGGCCTCGTAAGGTGTTTTGGCAAGCACATAGTTATTTGGGTTGCATAGATTGTCATATCCATTTGCCAGCGCGACTAATCTGGCGAGCGGGTCTGTCAGTTCGTTATTCAGACGGTTAGGAAAACCCGTGCCATCCGCGTGCTCATGGTGCTGCAAGATGATTTTACCCACGCGTACCGGCAGTCCTACCTCTTTTGCTATACGCGCGCCTATCTCGCAGTGCTGTTCGTAATGCAATTGTTCAGATTTTGTGCGTGGCTCTTTTTTCGTCAAAATATGCTCGGCGATTTCAGCCTTACCAATGTCATGGAATAGCGCTGCCATGCCCAGCAGGCGCACATCTTCCTTCGACATCTCAATGGACTTGGCCATCATAACATCGCCTTCCATCAGGGCGGTATCCACCATGTCATTGATCATTGAGGTGGCTTGTTCGATGCAAGTTTTCGGTTCGGTCAGGATGTTGCGTGTGATCTGCCCTGTCATATTACTGGCAATGATGAATTTTTTTTCGTTTTCATCAATGGCCTGCTGCAACTGCACCAGACGTTCAGCTTTAGGTGGGACTGCAGGCGCTTCATCTTTGGCTGCTGTACTGATAATGTTATCACTCTCAGTTGCTGAAGTTGTCGTGCTGGCAGGCGCAGCCGGTGCCACAGGCAAGGGCTCACAATCACTGCGTTTCGGATCGTAACGTAATTTTTTTAACCCAATCTTTTTGATCTTCAGAATTTGTTCTTCATCCTTAAGCTTAAAGTTGCTCAGGGTGAACGGATGATCCATCCAGCCTAAATCGAGATGGACGTACAGGCCGACTTGAAGTTGACCAACTTCAATGAAATGGGGTTGATTAGATTGCATCTTATTTACCTCGTTGCTTGTTTGCAGCTAATAATTTGTTGAACTCCGTAGTAGTTACAGGTTTGCTATACAAGTAACCCTGCGCTTCTTCGCAGCCCATATTTTTCAAAAATTCTGCATGTGCCAGGGTTTCTACGCCTTCTGCAATGACAGAAAACCCTAAACTACGTGCCATTGCATAAATGGCGCTGGCAATAGCTGCATCATCCTGGTCGTGCGGCAGGTCACGCACAAACGATTGGTCGATCTTGATTTTATCCAGCGGTAACCGCTTGAGAATCGACAGCGATGAGTAGCCTGTGCCGAAGTCGTCAATCGCCAAGCGGACACCGAGCTGTTTGATGCGGTTGAAGGTGTCAATGACGTATTCCGTATTCTGCATCACGGTACTTTCGGTAATTTCCAGTTCCAGCGCGCTTGGGTTGCAGTCTGTTTCAACCAGAATGCCGTAAACCGTGTCGGCGAAGCTGCTACGCATTACCTGTACACCGGATACGTTGACTGAAATCCACTGGATTGCATGACCTTCTTTAATCCATTGCATGGCCTGTAGCGCGGCTTGACGCAATACCCATTCGCCAATCTGCACAATCAGGCCGGTTTCTTCGGCAACGGGAATGAATTTGGCAGGAGAAACAAGGCCCAGCTCAGGATGGTTCCAGCGGATAAGTGCCTCCGCGCCAATGATCTCTCCGGTAACAAGAGATACCTGCGGCTGGTAATAAACCTCGAACTGCTTGCGTTCCAGCGCGCGCCGTAGCTGGCTTTCCATGGTAAAACGCTCGACGACATCTTTACTGAGTTCGGCCGAATAGAAGCAATGATTGTTTTTGCCATTATTTTTGACCTGATACATCGCGATATCGGCTGCTTTGATAGCGCTATCGACATCGCTGCCGTCCTTGGGAAATATTGAAATGCCGATGCTTGCGCTGATATAAATTTCTTTGCTGTCGATATTAAATTCAGCCTGTAGCGCATGAATAATCTTTTGTGCAACCTGTTCGGCATCTTCCGGTTGATTGATCATATCCATCATGACCAGAAACTCGTCACCGCCCAGCCGCGTCACTACGTCACTCTCGCGTACCACATTGCGGATTCTTTTTGATACTTCATATAACAGTTTGTCGCCTACCTGATGGCCGAGGCTGTCGTTAATCGCTTTGAAACGGTCCAGATCAATAAACAGCAGCGCAATCTGGTGTTTCTCACGTTCGGCGCGTTTAATGGCATGTTCCAGCAATTCATTCAGGAGGCGGCGATTGGGCAGCCCTGTCAACGGATCATGGTTGACCAATTCATGCAGCCGATGTTGTGAGCGCTTGTACTCGGTGATGTCAGCAAAAACGCCGACATAGTTGACGGTTTGCCCTTCCTGATTTTTAACGACCGTAATCGTGAGCCATTCCAGATAAAGCTCGCCATTTTTCCGGTGATTTGAAACTTCACCACACCATTTTCCTTCATTAAATAAACTGCTCCATAGATTGTCCGGACCCGCTTGCAAAACTTTGGGGGATGCACCCAGAACATCTTCCTCGGTGAAGCCGGTGATGTCAGTGAAACCCTTGTTAATGGCGGTGATGCAGGCGTTCTGGTCAATGATCATGATGCCCTCGGTCGCGCTGTCAAAAGCGATTTTGGCTTGATGCAAGCGTTTGCCGGCGCTTTCTCTTTGAATGGCCACGCTTAACGACCTGCCTATCGCCATTAAAGAGCCAAGCTCTTGCGGCGTGGTCTTAATCAAATCATGACAGCGTTCGATAATGATGTTGCCCCACCACGCGTTGTCACAGAAAAGCGGCACGATGACAATGGACTGTGTATCGTGCTGCTTGAGGATGTTGCGCTCCTCGCTTGGCAGGTCTTTGATATCGCCAAAAACGGGGCTGCCTTGCTGAAGCGCATCATTCCAGCGTGTTAAGCGTGCGTCATTAAAATTGATGGCCTCGAGATCACTGCGTGGATTAACAAATCCGGGCATCGACCATTTGTACAATATTTTGGAAGGAGCAGATCTGGATTCGCTATTGACAGGGGTTGCATTCTTCAGGATGGTGGCGCGCGTAAAGCGTAACGCAAGGCATAATTGCTGTAATACCTCAGTTGCTGCGGCGTGCCAGGATTCAGCAGAGTGCAGCAGCCAGTCGCATGAAATCAGCGCATCCAGCACCGCGCTGCGATCGCGTAAATGATTCTCTGCCATCTTGCGTTCGGTAATATCGCGGCCCAGCGTCACCAAGCCCTGACGACTACCATCATCATTAAAAAGCGGGACTTTAATAATGTCCAGTATTTTTTCGCCGCCATGTGGAAGTGCGATGGTTTCTTCATTCCGAATGGATTTTCCCGAGTGCCAGGCGCGCTCGTCGGTGACCCTTGAATGGCGGAAGGTCTCTCTGAAAATCGGATCTGCGATGCTGGCCAGGTCAATATCAGTTTTGTATTGATAATCCTGCGGGCTAAGCTGGAATAGTTCCAGGCAACTGCTATTGGCTTCCAGCCAGCGGCTTTTTGCATCCTTGAAGCAGATGAAATCAGGACTGGCGTCAATCAGATTGCGTAACAGTTCTTCGGCCTGCCGCAATTGCAGTTCAGTGTTTACCCGGTCGGTGATGTCGTGCATATGCAGCACGTAGCTGGCCTTTTTGTTTTCCGGATTTGTAAAATCGGAGGTAAAAACTTTAAGTGTGCGCAGCTCGTTTTTTAAGGCATACTGCAGTACAAAATCTGTGGCAGGATTTTTCAGGTGGGCAATGACGCGCTTATGGACCGCTTTGGGCAATTGCCCTCTCCCTGCGGCGATTTTGTCCTGATCCAGGCTGAAGATTTCGCAGGCGTAAGCGTTGGCAAAATTGACGTGGCATTTCTCGTCGGTGGCGATAATGGCAACGCCTTGCAGCGAACCCAGCAGATTCCAGGCGGATTTGCGCTCGTCTGAAAATAACTCGCTCAGAGAGCCTGCACGTCCTGTACCCAGCAGCGGTTGATCTAGTTTTGTTGAGTTTTTCACTTGTTTAAGTATCTTTAATAAAACAGTACAGGTTGATATAACGGCGTTAACGCCGCATTGCCTTGTACATATAAAATGAATCAGTAAATTCTTAACGACTGGAATCAGTAAAACTTAAGCGCATAAAACACGGCGTGATATAAATTGGAATCGGCTTCCAGGGCATTGAAAATGGCAAAAGCCGCCCCACCTTGTTTGTAACTAGACTTTTAAGGAGGTAATATGCGCTTCGACAAACTGACGACCAAATTCCAGCAAGCCATCAATGACGCACAAAGCATCGCGCTGGGGGCAGACAATACCGCGATTGAGCCGCAGCACTTGCTGCTTGCCTTGCTAAACCAGGAGGATGGCAGCACGGCGTCTTTGCTTGCACGCGCGGGCGTACAGCTGAACCCGCTCAAATCCGGCTTGAATGCCGCGATTGGCAACTTGCCAAAATCGCCCGATACCAGCGGCGAGGTGGCGATTTCACGCGACTTGAATAATCTCCTGAACGTTACCGACAAGCTCGCGCAAAAACGTGGTGATGCTTACATCGCCAGCGAGATGTTTTTGCTGGCGCTGGCGGATGACAAAGGCGAAACAGGCAAATTGCTCAGGCAAAACGGCCTTACCAAGGCTGCTCTGGAAGCCAGTATCCATGCGGTGCGTGGCGATGGCAGTGTGGACAGCCAGGAAGCCGAAGGCCAGCGTGAAGCGCTTAAAAAATATACGCTGGATTTAACCGAGCGCGCAAGAATGGGCAAGCTCGATCCGGTGATCGGACGTGATGACGAAATCCGCCGCGCGATTCAAGTATTGCAACGCCGCACCAAGAATAACCCCGTGCTAATTGGCGAGCCTGGCGTGGGTAAGACCGCGATCGTGGAAGGTCTGGCGCAACGCATTGTCAATGGTGAAGTGCCGGAAAGCCTTAAAAACAAAAAAGTGTTATCGCTGGATATGGCGGCTTTGCTGGCGGGTGCGAAATATCGCGGCGAGTTTGAAGAGCGCCTGAAATCTGTGCTCAAGGAATTGGCGCAGGATGAAGGCCAAACTATCGTATTTATTGACGAAATCCACACCATGGTGGGCGCAGGCAAGGCTGAAGGCGCGATGGATGCCGGCAATATGCTGAAGCCTGCTTTAGCGCGCGGCGAGTTGCACTGTGTGGGAGCAACTACCTTAGACGAATATCGCAAATACATCGAAAAAGATGCCGCATTAGAGCGCCGCTTCCAGAAAGTATTGGTGGATGAACCGACCGTAGAAGCCACCATTGCGATTCTGCGTGGGCTGCAAGAGAAATACGAGCTGCACCACGGCGTCGAGATTACCGATCCAGCGATTGTGGCGGCGGCAGAACTGTCGCATCGTTACATTACCGACCGCTTCTTGCCCGATAAGGCGATTGACCTGATCGATGAAGCTGCATCGCGCATCAAGATGGAGATTGATTCCAAGCCGGAAGTGATGGATAAGCTGGACCGGCGTTTGATTCAATTGAAAATCGAGCGCGAAGCGGTGCGCCGTGAAAAGGACGAAGGCTCGATTAAAAGATTCGGCCTGATTGAAGAAGAAATCACCAAACTGGAAAAAGAATACGCCGATCTGGAAGAAATCTGGAAGGCGGAAAAAGCGCAGGTGCAAGGCTCTGCCCACATCAAAGAGGCGATTGAAAAAATCAGGCAAGAGATGGAAGAAGCCAAGCGCAAAGGCGACTGGCAGAAAGTTTCAGAGTTGCAATATGGCAAACTGCCTCAACTGGAAGCGCAATTAAAGCAAGCTTCGAGTGCCGAATCGACCGCTGAACAAAGCAAAAACAAAATGTTGCGCACAGAAGTAGGCGCGGACGAGATTGCGGAAGTCGTCAGTCGCGCGACAGGGATCCCGGTGAGCAAGATGATGACGGGTGAGCGTGAAAAACTGCTGACTATGGAGGCTAAATTACATGAGCGTGTGGTGGGGCAGGATGAGGCTGTGCGCCTGGTTTCTGATGCGATCCGTCGTTCACGCTCCGGCTTGGGTGACCCGAATCGGCCTTATGGCAGCTTTTTATTCTTAGGGCCAACCGGTGTGGGTAAAACCGAGCTGTGTAAATCATTGGCGAACTTCTTGTTCGATTCGGAAGACCATTTGATTCGTATCGACATGAGTGAGTTTATGGAAAAACACAGCGTCGCGCGTATGATCGGTGCGCCGCCCGGCTATGTGGGCTATGAGGAGGGCGGTACGCTCACAGAAGCGGTGCGCCGCAAGCCCTATTCCGTCATCCTGCTGGATGAAGTGGAAAAAGCGCATCCGGACGTGTTTAATGTATTGCTGCAAGTGCTGGATGATGGCCGCTTGACCGACGGCCAGGGCCGCACGGTGGATTTCAAGAATACGGTGATTATCATGACCTCGAATCTGGGCTCGCAAATGATACAGAACATGGCGGATCAGGATTACCAGGTGGTGAAACTGGCGGTGATGGGCGAGGTGAAAACGCACTTCAGGCCGGAATTCGTCAACCGTATCGACGAGGTGGTCGTTTTCCATAGCCTGGATGAAGCGAATGTGAAGTCGATTGCAAAAATCCAGTTGCAATTGTTAACCAAACGTTTGCATGCGCTGGATATCGAGGTCGTGATTACCGATGCCGCGTTGGCGGAAATCGCTAGTGCAGGCTTCGATCCGGTGTATGGTGCACGGCCGCTAAAACGGGCGATTCAAAGTGAAATCGATCATAATTGATTGTATGGCAGGCAAAATGACCTTTAACAAGGCAAATTAATCGACAAAACATGCTCAAAAACGTGAGGCTCTGGTTTGTAAGTTTAAGTTTGATTCTTTCAAGCCAGAGTTCTTATGCCTACACACAGGCTGAGCTGGAAACATTCGATAACGAGCCGCCGGTGGTCAAAGCGTTGCTTGAGCGCGCAAGCGTGTTGGTGAGCGATGAAAATGATGCCGAAAATAATGGTGAATCCGCCTGGAAAGCGGCCAATCTGTATTGCGAAGCGGCGCGCTACGGCAGCGCGGAGGGTTTGTACAGGCTGGGCATGTTGTACGCGTTTGGACGCGGTGTGCCGGCCAACCGTGATTATGCGGCCAATCTGTTTGGCATTGCCTCTACCCACGGACATTTTGAGGCGCAAAAGATGCTGGAAACCATCGAGATTAAAACCAGTGATACGCCGCCTTGCGTGCTGGAGGCTGTTGCACCAGAGCGCGCGCCAGTGCAGCAATATGGCTATTCTCAAGGTTCGCCCGCGATTGATGCCTATGTGGCCAAGCTGCCAAAAAACAAGCGCTGGTTAGTGGGTTTGGTGGATACTATCGCCGATTGGTATAACGTAGATTCTAAATTGGTGCTATCCATTATTACCGCGGAATCCAACTTTAAAGTATCGGCAAAATCCAGCAAGAATGCGCATGGCTTAATGCAAATCATCCCTGCCACGGCTGAACGGTTTAACGTAAAGAATGCCTTTAACGCCTCGCAGAATATCAAGGGTGGCGTGGCGTATCTGCGCTGGCTGCTCTCGTATTTCAGAGGCGATGTGACGCTTGCGGTAGCCGCATACAATGCAGGTGAAGGCGCGGTGGATAGATACAGAGGTGTGCCGCCCTATAAGGAAACACGCGCCTATGTGAAGAAAGTGTTGGGCTTGTACCAATCAAAGAGGCATGATTTTGACGCGAGTATTACCAGTGCGTCGCCAGCCATAAAGAAAGTGAGTTTGCAATGAAAGCTTATTATTTAACAGCATTGATGGTTGCGCTGTTTACGCTAGCTGGCTGCGCCAGCACTGGCACGCAGCAGGGCCAGGTTGATAGAATCACCCCTGAAGAATTGGCTAAACTGATTCCGCCGGCCGTAGCGACAGTGAGCCTGGATGAAATTGTAGCGGACAGCAAGCAGGGCAAAACCAGTGATGAAATTATCGCCAAAATCAAAGCCAGCAACTCGCGCTACGAACTGACGCCAACTCAGACGCTGGATTTAAGTAAACGAGGCGTAGATATCAAAGTGCTGGATTATATTCAGCAAAGCAACGAGCTGGCGAAACAGAATGCGCTTGCAGATGAGATGAATAAACGCGAGCAGGATAAACGTGCGGCCCAAAAGCAGCTTGAGCGGGAGCGTGCAAGGTTGCAAAGCTATTACTATGATCCGTTCTTTTATCCATATTATGGTTTTTATCCCTATGGCTACAGCCGTTTTTACTGGGGCCCCAGTTTTTATTACAGGCACCGCCGGTAGTGTAGTGCCCACTTGCCCCAAGACCAATGGATGATAGTCTTGTAGCAAGTTATAATTGAGCATTCTTTCACAGGGCATTAAGAATGCGTCAGTTTACCCAACAAATCAGCGTCAAAGCACAAGGCCGCAGACTTTATGATATCACCCCGCAGGTCATTAATTGGGCGAATCAGCTGGGGCTTGATACTGGGCTGCTTACCTTGTATATCCAGCATACCTCGGCCAGTCTATTGATTAACGAGAACTATGACAGCGATGTGCTGGTGGATATGGAGGCGTTTTTTAACCGGATCGCGCCGGATGGCGATACGCTGTTTATTCATACAGTGGAAGGCCCGGATGACATGCCCGCGCACGTGCGCACTGCACTGACGCAAACCAGCTTATCGATTCCGGTAATAGATGGCAAAGTTGCGCTCGGGCAGTGGCAGGGCGTATTTTTGTTTGAACATCGGCATATGCCTGCCACGCGCCGTATTATCATGCACGCCATTGGCGAGTGATCTGGTGTTTGAGCAAGGCCGTCCATTAACAGTGCCTGAGCGCACATTATTTCAACCATATTTTAGCGCACAAGTTTTGCATCAAGCGCGTATCGTGGATGGTAAAGTGCCATTCTGGCTAAGCAAAAAGATGTGTGCAGTAGTGTTGGGTAATCGGATATTTTTTCGGGCAGGTGCTTATCAGGCCGATACGCTGCAAGGGGTTGTTCTGCTCGGGCACGAACTTACACATGTCGCACAGTTTTGCCATGGCATGACGCTCCTTAAATATCTCTGGTCATGCCGAAAAGGGTATATGCACAGCCCTTACGAGATACAGGCGTATGCAATGGGTGCGCGGATAAAGGTAGACCTGGTTTAGCGGATCACGCTCCACTTGAGCGGATCAAACGGCTGGCTTTGATGACGCAGTTCGTAATACAGGCCATTGCTCTCGTTACCGCCGCTGTTGCCTACTGCGGCAATCGCATCGCCCGCATTCACTTCGTCGCCCACATGTTTTAGCACGGTTTGGTTATTGCCATACAGGCTCATGTAGCCATCGCCGTGGTCCACAATAATCAGATTGCCAAAACCGCGCATCCAGTCTGCAAACACGACACGGCCATCGGCCACCGTTTTCACGTCATTGCCTTCATTGGCCTTGATAAACAGCCCTTTCCAGGTAATGCCGGTGTCCGCCCGGAGTGCGCCGAAGCGGTTTGTGACGTCACCACGCACGGGCAAACGCAGCTTGCCGCGCAGGCTGGCAAAATTGATGCCCGCCACGTCGCTGCTGGGCAGCGATTCGTTTTTGGCTACAATGGCGTTGCTGCTGTCTTCTGGTTTGTCGGCGCCGGTTTCTGTATTTACACGCGGTTTGGCAGATTTCTTCTTAACGCGGGGCGGGACGATCTTGGCTAAACGTTCAACCAGTTTAGACAAGTTTTTTTCATCACGCTTTAGTTTGTCGATTTCATTACGTTGCGATGCGATTTGCTGCGAAAGATTTTTTACAACTTTCGATTTTTCTATTTTCTGCTGTTCAAGCGCTTTCTTTTCTGCTTCCTGCCGAGCCTTTAAATCCGATACTTCCTGCTGGGCTGCCGCGGTTTTGTTATTGAGTTCCTTCACTTCGATCAAGCTATCCTGCATGTCGTCAATCACCTTGGCGTGTGCCTTGGCGATATAAGACTGGTATTTCAAGTCGCGCGCGATTTCGCTGGGATTCTTGTTTTGCAGAATAAGCTGGGTATAGCTCTGGTTGCCATTCTTATATTGCTGATACAGCAAGCCGCTTAACTGCTTCTGTTGCGCGCTCAGCCGTTCATTAATGGATAAGGATTGTTTTTTAAGTGAATTGAGCGTGAGCTTATTCTGGTTCTGTTTTTGGTTGATTTCGCGCAGTTTCCGGTTGGCAGCGCTAATCGCCGTTTCCGATTCCTTCAGTGCATCAGTGGCATCTTTATGCGCTTCCTGATTGCTATCTAACTCTTTTTTAAGCGCCTGGATTTTTTCCTGAATGTCGCTTAAGTCCTCTTTGGCCGCGTCAATTTTCTTGGCGGCAAAAACGTTGGGAGTGCAAAGACACAATAACAACAGTAATAACGGGAACGGCCATTTTTCTATCGGCCATTTAAGCTGCTGCAGTTTAGGCATCAAATTTTAGTAAGCTTTTACCCGTCATTTCGGCCGGCTGCGGTGCGCCCATCATCTGCAATAAGGTGGGTGCCAGGTCTGACAACGCGCCTGTTTTGGCCAATGTTGTTTTGCGGCCAACATAAATCAAAGGCACCAGGTTGGTGGTGTGCTGTGTATGCGGCTGATGGTTCTCATAGTCCTGCATCATCTCGGCATTGCCGTGATCTGCCGTAATAATCACCTCGCCGCCGATGCTTTGCATGGCCGTCACTACGCGCCCCACGCTGGTGTCCAGTGTTTCTACCGCTTTGATAGCCGCCTGCAGGTTGCCCGTATGGCCCACCATGTCGCAATTGGCAAAATTGCAGATAATGGCGTTGTATTTTTTGCTGAGGATGGCTTCTACCAGTTTGTCGGTGACTTCCGGTGCGCTCATTTCGGGCTGCAGGTCGTAAGTCTCGACTTTGGGAGAGGGCACCAGAATGCGGTCTTCACCCTTGAAAACAGTCTCTTCACCGCCGTTAAAAAAGAAGGTTACATGTGGATACTTTTCTGTCTCGGCGATGCGCAGCTGGGTCAGGCCTAAGTTCTGCAGATGTTCACCAAACGTGTTTTTGACTGTATACGGCGCAAAGATCGGTATGGCTTTCAGCTCTTTTTTGTCAAATTGAGTTAGGGTGAAATAAGCCGAAAGCTTAGGCACATGGCGGCGGTGGAAGCCGTCAAATTCCTCGGCCAGCAGGGCGTGGCTGAGCTGGCGCGCGCGGTCGCTTCTGAAGTTCATATACACCACGCAGTCGCCATCTTCTAAATGAATGGGCGCTTCGTTCGGCTGGCGAATCACCGTGCATTTGACAAACTCGTCGTTCTCGCCGCGCGCGTAGGCGTCCCGCAAGGCGGCGCCGGCAGTGGTTTCTGTAAAGTCGGCCGTGCCTTCCGTCAGCATGGTGTAGGCGGCCTCTACGCGTTCCCAGCGTTTGTCACGGTCCATCGCATAAAAGCGCCCGCTGATAGAAGCGATTTTGCCGACCCCCAGTGATTTGATTTTTGCTTCCAAAGCCTCAATGAACGGCGCCGCACTCACAGGTGGTGTGTCACGGCCATCTAAAAACGCATGCACATAGACTTTGCTCAAACCCTGTTTGGCTGCCATTTCCAGCATGGCGTGGATATGGTCCTGGTGGCTATGCACGCCGCCATTCGAAAGCAGGCCGAAAATATGCAGCGCCTTATTGGTCGCTTTTAACTGTTGCAGCGCCTTGCATAATTCGGGGTGTTGAAAAAACTCGCCGCTGGCAATGCTGTTGTTGATGCGCTCGAAATCCTGGAACACGATGCGCCCCGCGCCGATATTCAGATGGCCGACTTCAGAGTTGCCCATTTGCCCGTCAGGCAAGCCAACGTAATGTTCTGAGGCGTTAATCAGCGTGTTAGGATAGTTCGCTTTGAGCGCGTCCAGGTTGGGTGTATTGGCCAGCGCAATCGCGTTATCCTGGGTTTCTTTGCGATAACCAAAACCGTCTAAAATCAGCAAAATCACAGGGGTCGTCTTCATTTTAAAATCCTTAAGTAAACACCGACTATATCCCACGCGATTACTCATGGCGGATTTAATCTGTGTTTCTTTTAATTACTATCGGGATATCTATTATAATGGGCGGCTGATAAAAGCGCATGCAATCAGTCAAAATTCCATTGAAATTATTGCATCTGGCGCTAGTTACTTGAAAAGGAAAAGTGTTGGAATCTACGATGTTTGAATTTGTTAAACAAAACGCACTATTGATTGGCTTGGCAGTGGGTTCAGGCATTGCTTTGCTGTGGCCATTATTAAGCCGTGGCGCAGGCGGCGTGCCCAGTATCTCAGCAACCGAGGCGGTGCTGCTGCTGAATCGTGCCAAGCCGCTGATTCTGGATGTGCGTGATGTAGCCGAGTTCACGGGCGGCCATATTCAGGGCGCAAAGCATATTCCCGTGGCCGAACTGGCGGATCGTCTCAAAGAAATCGAGAAGTTTAAAGATAAGCCGGTGCTGGTGTATTGCCAGACAGGCACGCGGACCAGAGCGGCCTGCACGATTTTGCAGGCACAGCAATTCAGTAGCTTGCACAACCTGCAAGGCGGTTTGGGTGGCTGGGTAGAAGCTAAATTGCCATTGGTAAAAGCTTAAAGAGATAACAACATGCCAAACGTTATCATGTATACCACCGCGGTTTGCCCTTACTGCATCAATGCTGAGCGTTTGCTTGTTAGTAAAGGTGTAAAGGAAATCAATAAAATCCGCGTTGACCTTCAGCCTGAGTTGCGCATTGAGATGATGCAGAAAACCGGGCGACGCACTGTGCCGCAGATTTATATCAACGATCAGTATATTGGCGGTTTTGACGACTTGCGTGCGCTGGATCTGGCGGGCGGGCTGGACACTTTGCTGGCGGAATAAAAGGCGATCTCTAACTATTTAGATGAATAAAAGCCAATAAAAAGCTAAAATGCTGCATTATTTTGATTTTCAGTCGTTTTATTTTTCATTCTAACCACAACAACTATCACAAGTTTTAGGAACAAATCTATGGCAAAAGAAAATAGCGCTGCTTCAAACGAGGCTGCACAGGCAGATCTGGATACGCAACCCGGTTTTGGCATCGAAAAATTATATGTAAAAGATGCCTCGATAGAAGTGCCTGGCGCGCCTCACATTTTTACTGAGCGCACCGCCCCCCAAGTGAGCGTGGAGCTGGGCAACAGTGCGCAGAAACTGGATGAAGGCATTTTTGAGGTGTCGATCAAAGTCACAGTGACCGCTAAAATTGGCGACAAAACCGCATTTCTGGTAGAGGTGACACAAGCCGGTATTTTTGCGGTACGCAATGTGCCGGAAGAAAACCTGGAAGTCATTATTGCTGTGACTTGTCCGAACATCCTGTTCCCGTATGCACGTGAAGCAGTTTCAGACATGGTAACGCGCGCCGGTTTTGCACCGGTGTTGCTGAACCCGATCAACTTCGAAGCGTTGTATATGCAGCAAAAGCAGCAAGCTGAACATGCAGCAAAAGCTAATTAATCTTCAATTATTATCAACACCGGGTTTGGCCGCGCTGGGTTGCCTGGTGTTTTCCTTTTCTGCCCAGGCGTTGGAGTTTCGTTCGGTGGTGCCGCCCAAGGCAATTTTATACGACGCGCCTTCCAAAGAAGCGAGTAAGCTGTTTATTCTAAGCGGCGGTTACCCGGTTGAAGTGATTGTCAATCTGGGCGATTGGACCAAAGTGCGCGACCAGTTAGGTAGTTTGAGCTGGATAGAAAATAAGCAACTCAGTAGCAGACGCATGGTGCTGGTGACCGCAAAAGCCGATATTAAATCGGCCGAGGATGCGGCTTCGGCATTGGTTGCCACTGTAGAGAAAGACGTGATGCTGGAGCTGGTTTTGCCTAACCAGGGCACGCTCGCCATTAAAAATGGCTGGGTGAAGGTTAAGCACCGCGATGGCATTACCGGCTTTGTGCAAGCCAACAAACTCTGGGGCGTCAACTGATGGCTAAAGTGGCCGTTTTGGGCGCAGGCGCCTGGGGCACGGCGCTTGCCATGCAGATTAGCGTGCAGCATGAGGTTTCACTGTGGGCGCGTAATAGCGGCCACGTTTCCGGCATGCGCAAAGCGCGCGCTAATCCGCTTTATCTGGGCGATTTTCGCTTTAACGATAGCTTGCAGGTTGAAGATAATCTGGGTCTGGCGATTCAGGATGCCGACCTAATTCTATCAGTGGTGCCGACTGCGGGTTTCCGCGATATTCTAAAAGCGCTTAAAAAATTAGATTCTACGCAACCTGTTATCTGGGCGCATAAAGGCTTAGAGCCGCAATCGGCCAAGCTGCCGCATGAAGTTGCGCTGGAAGAGCTTGGCAACAATCAGCACTGGGGGGCGCTTTCTGGTCCCAGCTTTGCAGCCGAGTTGGTGCGCGGCTTGCCTACAGCGGTGACGCTGGCGGCCAATGATGCCGATTTTGCCTTGGAAGCGGCCAATTTAATCCACGGTAACAATCTGCGCGTGTATAACAGCACCGATGTGATTGGCGTTTCGGTCGGCGGCGCGGTTAAAAACGTGATGGCGATCGCCGCTGGCATTAGCGACGGCATGGGGTTTGGCAACAACGCGCGTGCCGCCATGATCACGCGCGGGCTGGCCGAAATTACTCGTTTCGGCGTGGCACTTGGCGCGAAAACAGAGACTTTTATGGGGTTGGCAGGCGTGGGCGATTTGATTTTGACCTGCACTGGGCAATACTCAAGAAATAGGGAGGTCGGTTTGCAGCTTGCCAGCGGCAAAGACTTGGCGGATATTCTGCAGGGTCTGGGCCATGTGGCAGAAGGCGTGAATACTGCGCGCGAAGTCATGCGGCGGGCAGAAAACATCGGTGTGGAAATGCCCATTACTCGCGAGGTCAATCTGGCGCTGACGCATGGCAAATCGGCCAAACAGGCCGTTATGGATTTGCTTGGGCGAGAACAAAAATCCGAGTTACTCTAGGGTTTAGCTGCCGCCTTCAAACCCTGCTTGCCGCCAGGCTTCATACAGCAACACTGCGGCACTGTTCGATAGATTCAAACTTCTGCTTTCAGGCAGCATCGGCAACCGCAACCTAAACTCCGGCGTAAATTCATTGCGGATTTCTTCAGGCAGACCGCGCGTTTCCGGCCCAAACACAAACACATCGCCTGCTTTAAATTCCACGTTCGCATAGTTCTGGCTGCCTTTGGTGGTGATTGCAAACATGCGCTTGCCTTGCATGGCTTGTTTAAACGCATCCCAGTTTTGGTGCAAAGTTAAGTTGGCATATTCGTGATAATCCAGACCTGCGCGTTTCAATTGTTTGTCTTCCAGCTTGAAACCTAGCGGCTCAATTAAATGTAAAACAGCGCCAGTGTTGGCGCACAGGCGGATGATATTGCCCGTGTTGGGCGGGATTTCAGGCTCAAAAAGTACAATAGAAAACATAATTAGAATCTTAATTTAATGCGGCAAGGTACGTGCAATCACCCAGCATTCTACATGCGCAGCGCCGGTTTTTTTCAAGGTTTTTGCAAGCTCGTTCAGGCTGGCGCCGGTGGTCATCACGTCATCGACAAGGGCGATGCGCTTGCCGCTTAAATCCCCATTTACCTTAAATGCACCTTTGATGTTTTTAACGCGCTCCTTCAATGGCAAGCTGGCTTGCGGCGGAGTGAGTTTTTGTCTAATTGCTGTTTTGTAGTCCAGCTTATCAGCATGATTCTTGGCTAAAACTTTTGCAATCTCAAGCGCCTGGTTAAAGCCACGTTCTTTTAGTCGCGCAGGGTGCATCGGCATGGGGATGATTAAATCAACGTTTACCAGCGCAGCTTTTTCGCTCAGCAATTGCCCGAAAGTCTGGCTGATATTCAGCATACTTCCGTATTTGTAGCGCTGCATCATCGTGTCAACGGGGAAGCTATACAGAAACACGGCAGTAGTCACGTCAAAATCGGGCGGCGAGCTGATGCAGCTGCCGCATACGTTACCATCCGAAGCTAGGCCGCATTGCGGACAGCTGGTTGCGGGGTGTCGCGGCAGGTCTGCAAGGCATGCCCCGCAAAGTCCTATTTGATTGGCTCCTGGCGATGCACATAAAAGGCAGTTTTGCTTTAGCAAAGTGCGGGTAAAAATGTCAATATTTAACAGTTGATTATTTTTTAACCAGTTGTTTATAGTTTGCCTCATATTGCCTTTACAGCTTATAATTTGCTAAATAAACAGCCACATACAAAGGGTGCGTCATGCTCGAAACCAATCAAAAACCTGCGCACGAATCCATTATAAACCTGGATTCACTCAATAAGGATGCGTTCAAAGCCTGTAACAGTGAAACAAAATCCGCGAACCGCTGGAGCGTGGATGAGATCGTCGCATTGTTTGAGATGCCATTCAGCGATATGATGCATCGCGCGCAAACCGTGCATCGCGAGAATTTCGACCCGAATGCGGTGCAAGTAAGTACACTTTTATCAATAAAAACAGGCGGTTGCAGCGAGGATTGCGGCTACTGCCCACAAGCAGCGCGCTACCATACCGATGTGGAAAATGAGCCGCTGATGCAGCTGGATGATGTGCTCGCCGCTGCGCGTGAAGCCAAAGACAATGGCGCCAGCCGCTTCTGCATGGGTGCCGCCTGGCGCAGTCCTAAGCAGAAAGATTTGGAGCCCGTGCTCAAAATGATCGCCGAAGTGAAGGCGATGGGGCTGGAAACCTGTGCAACGCTGGGTATGCTGAAAGACGGGCAGGCTGCGCAATTAAAAGAAGCCGGGCTGGATTATTACAACCACAACCTGGATACCGCGCCGGAGTTTTATGGTGATGTGATTACCACGCGCACTTACCAGGACCGGCTGGAAACGCTGGATAGCGTGCGCGAGGCGGATATTAATGTGTGCTGCGGCGGCATTATCGGCATGGGTGAATCGCGCAATCAGCGCGCGGGCTTGCTGGCGCAGCTGGCGAATATGGAGCGCCCGCCCGAAAGTGTGCCGATTAACCTGCTCACGCAGGTTGAAGGCACACCTTTGCACGGCACAGAGGAGCTGGACCCGTTTGAATTTGTGCGCACCATTGCGGCGGCACGTATTACCATGCCAAAGAGTTTTGTGCGCCTTTCTGCCGGCCGCCAGAGCATGCATGAAGGTGTTCAGGCGCTGTGCTTTATTGCCGGCGCCAATAGCATTTTCTATGGCGAAAAATTGCTGACAACCGGCAACCCGGAAGCGGAAACAGATAAAGCGCTGTTTGCCAAATTAGGTATTCACCCAATCTAAATATGCTAACGGCATTACAAAAAGAATTAGACCAACGCAAAGTTGATGGCTTACTGCGCCAGCGCAGGCTACTGGATTCTCCGCAGGCCGAGCATATCGTCGCCAATGACAAGCAGTATCTGTCATTCTGCAGCAACGATTATCTGGGCTTGGCCAATCACCCAAAACTCATCGCCACTATGCAGCAGGCGGCAGGGGATTCCGGCGTAGGCAGCGGCGCGTCCAACCTGATTACCGGCCATCATCGCTACCACGATGAACTGGAAAAAAAGCTGGCCAAATTTGTAGGCATGCCTGCAGCATTGGTATTTTCAACAGGCTACATGGCGAATATTGGCGTGGTCAGCGCGCTGATGGGGCGTGACGACGCGGTGTTTTGCGATAAGCTCAATCACGCCTGTTTGAATGACGGTGCGATTCTAAGCCGTGCGGAATTTCAGCGTTTTGCACACAACGATGTGGCTGCGCTGGAAAAGTTACTGAAGGTAAGCAAGGCAAAACATAAACTTATCGCTGTGGATGCGGTATTCAGCATGGATGGCGACATTGCACCTATCCCTGATTATTTGCGCCTTTGCGAGCAGTATGACGCCTATTTGTATATTGATGACGCACATGGCTTTGGCGTGCTCGGCGAACATGGCAAAGGGTCATTAAGTCATTTTAAGGTTAAATCACCACGAATTATCATGATGGCTACTTTAGGCAAGGCGGCGGGTGTGGCGGGTGCGTTTGTTGCGGGCGAACAAGTGGTGATTGATTATTTGATTCAAAAAGCGCGCAGCTATGTTTACAGCACACCGGCGCCGCCAGCGCTTTCTGCAACGCTTGCTGCATCGGTGAGTTTGATAGAGCAGGGCGATGATTTGCGTGAACATTTACGGCATTTGATTCAAACTTTAAAAGGTAATTTAAAGCTAAAAAAATGGCAGTTAATGCCTTCTGAAACAGCGGTGCAACCTTTAGTGGTTGGCAGTAATCAGGCGGCCTTGGCGCTAAGTGAGTACTTGCAAAAACAGGGTATTCTGGTGCCCGCGATACGCCCGCCGACCGTGCCGGTGAATACGGCGCGGCTGCGCATTTCGCTCTCGGCAGCGCACAGTGAACAAGATGTCATTAAACTTGCCCATGCGATAAACGAGGCAGAAAAGGTGTTGAAAATATGAGCGCGCATGTAGAGATCATCGGTCAGGGCAAGCCGCTGGTCATGATTCATGGCTGGGGTATGCACAGCGGCGTCTGGCAGCCTTTGGTCAAACGGCTTTCCAGACAATACATGCTTTATCTGGTAGATTTGCCGGGCATGGGCAGTAGCCGGCCAATCGAACCCTACCACTTGCACGCGCTGGCGGAAGAAGTCGCACAGGTGATTCCCGGTGTTTCAGATGTGCTGGGCTGGTCGCTGGGTGGCCTGGTGGCGCAGCGTATCGCGCTGAATCAGCCTGACCGTATCCGCCGCCTGGTGCTGGTAGGCTCTACCCCTTGTTTTGTCAGCCGTCCCGGCTGGGAGGCAGGGGTTGACCCCGATTACTTCAATACGTTTGCGCACAACGTGAACTCGAATTACAGGCATGCCATGCTGCAGTTTCTAACGCTGCAATGCATGAAGGCAAGCGATGCCCGCAGCACCATTAAACAGCTTCGTGCGAGTTTTGATACCAAACCTACGCCCACGCAAACTACTTTGCTGCGCGCTTTGCACATTCTGCTAGAGTCTGACCTGCGTGAAGAGGCCAGCAATATACGCAAACCCACGCTGCTTATCCATGGCGACAGAGACACACTCGCGCCAGTACAGGCGGCGCACTGGATGATGCAGCATTTGCCGATGGGCTATCTGCGCGTGATGTCAGGCAGTGCGCATGCGCCGTTTTTGTCGCATGGCGAGCAGTTTATTGAAGCGCTAGACCAGTTCTTAGAACCTGCCCAGTTATGATGCCCAATATGCGGGATGAGTATTTCATAGACAAAGCCCGCGTGCGCGCCTCGTTTGACCGTGCTGCCGGTAGCTATGACGCCGCCGCAGTGCTGCAAAAACAGGTGCGCGAAGAAATGCTGAGCCGTCTGGACTTGGTAAAAATCGCCCCACAGGCCATACTGGATGCGGGTTGCGGCACTGGGCACGGCAGCTTTGGCTTGCAAAAGAAATTCAGGAGTGCAGAGGTTTATTCGCTGGATATTGCGTTTGGCATGCTGCAAAAAACCAGTGCGCAGCAGCCGATTCTAAGAAAAATATTCGGCGCCAAAAACCTCATCTGCGCGGATATTGAACATCTGCCCCTTGCCAGCAGCAGCATAGGTCTGGTTTGGTCAAATCTCGCTTTGCAATGGTGCAATGATCTGGATGGCACATTTGCTGAGATGGCGCGCGTGCTGCAACCCAATGGCCTGTTGATGTTCAGCACGTTTGGGCCGGATACCCTGAAAGAGCTGCGTGCGGCGTCTGGCAATGGCCACACGCATGTGAGCCGCTTTATCGATATGCACGACATTGGCGATGCGCTGACTCGTGCTGGTTTTAGCTCGCCGGTGCTGGATGTGGAGCGCTACACGCTGACTTATGACGATGTGAAAGGCGTGATGAAGGACCTGAAAGCCATTGGCGCGCATAACGCGACAAATGGCCGGGCGCGCGGCTTGCAGGGTAGAAGCTTTTTGCAGAACCTGTCGGATCATTACGAAAAGTTCCGTACCCATGGCAAACTGCCCGCGACATTTGAAGTGATTTATGGACATGCCTGGACAAAAGAAAGCAAGCCAGTATCCATGCGGCCTGTAGGGCAGGATTTTGCGCCAATTGTTTTTACAAAACGTAAATGAAAAAAGCGTTTTTTATCACCGGTACCGATACCGGGATAGGCAAAACCTACGCCGCCTGCAAACTCATCCATGATTATGTCGCGCAAGGCCACAAAGTAGTCGGCATGAAACCCGTTGCGGCTGGATGCGAATTTATAGACGGCGAATGGGTGAATGAAGATGTGCTCAGGCTCACGCAAGCCAGCAACGTCAAAGCCCCGCACGAACTCATTAATCCCTATAGTTTTACGGCGCCCATTGCGCCGCATATTGCTGCAGAAAAAGCGGGCGTTGAGATTGAAATAGAAGTCATCAAACAGGCTTTTGACCAACTCGCCAAAATGGCGGATATTGTGATTGTAGAAGGTGCAGGCGGCTTTTTGGTGCCATTAAATAACCGACAAAGCATGGCCGATTTGGCAGCTGCGCTTGATATTCCGCTGATATTGGTGGTGGGGATGAAACTGGGTTGCATCAATCATGCCTTGCTCACGCTGGAAGCCATCAAAGCGCGGCAGCTAGATTTGCAAGGCTGGATTGCCAACCAGATTGAGCCCGGCATGGTGGTTTATGATGAAAATATTGCTGCAATAGTGCAAAAAATGGGTGCAAACTGTATGGCGAATTATCCGTATAGTTTGTGAGTGGCAATATAGGTAATGACACTTTCCGGCATCAAATAGCGCACGCTGTGACAAGCTTTCAGGCTTTCCCGAATCCTGGTGGCTGATATATCCAGTGGCGTAATTTTTTGCATATGAATGTAGCCAGTTGTTTTTTCTGTTAAATCATCCACGTTTTCTGTGTAATGGTCGTGCAGCAGTGATGTAAGTTTTGCGGATAACCTGGGCAGATCTGGCGAAATATTAGGCCTTTGTACCAGAATGATATGGCAGTAATCCAATAGTTTTTGCCAGTGGTGCCAGGTGTCAAGCTTTACAAAGGCATCGCTGCCCATGATCAGGCAAAGTGCGGCATGCTCACCCAATTCCTCCCGCAACGAAATGAGTGTATCAATCATGTAAGACGCGCCCGTGCGCGCTAGTTCTCGCATATCCAGCTTAAATAAAGGATTGTCAGCAATCGCTAATTGCACCATCGCAGCGCGATGCTCGGCAGAAACTTCTGGTGTTGTTCTGTGGGGCGGACTGGCCGACGGGATGAATCGCACTTCGTCAAAGCCAAGTGCATCCGCCAGTTCTTGCGCCATGCGCAAATGCCCATGGTGAATGGGGTTGAATGTGCCGCCCAAAATACCGATGCATTTTTTCATGTGAGCGGTTAGCGGTTTTTCTGGCGACGACGATAGTGAAACAGCAAGATCAAGCCCGCGACATTCGGCAGCCACACATACCAGTGCGCCCAGGAAATGCCATCAATCTTAAAGTCATGTATCGGCCAGAAAATCGGTGTGGGGAAATATGCGAAGGTATGAAATGGAAAATCTAGCACGATATGAAACGGCCATGCCAGCATGGCGAATGCAATGGGTTTGCGCCATAAAGCAACCAAGGCGATAACTGGCAAACAGATCACAAAGCTATGACCCAATGAATAGGTGGTAAAAAGCCACTCCGGAATAATTGCCACTGGGGGAGGCCCGATGTGCCAGGTGCCCTGAATCATTTGCATTAACATGAATGCGCCAAATGTGATTAAATCCGGCATGGCGCCAAAAAATACGGCTAGCCAGGCATAGCGTTTATAGCCAAACAGGCCGTAGCCCCAAAGCGCGTGGCTGAACGTGTCCATAGCGCGTAATCAGGCTCTTACTTGCCCATCACCCAGTACGATATATTTAAGCGAAGTCAGGCCTTCAAGACCCACCGGGCCGCGTGCATGCAGTTTGTCGGTCGAGATGCCGATTTCGGCACCCAGGCCATATTCAAAGCCATCGGCGAACCTTGTGGAAGCATTCACCATCACGCTGCTGGAATCGACTTCACGCAGAAATTTTCTGGCGTGCGTATAATTTTCAGTCACAATCGCTTCGGTATGTTGCGATGAATGTTGATTGATGTGCGCAATCGCTTCATCTAGCCCATCCACCACTTTGCAGGAGATAATCGCTGCCAGGTATTCGGTGTAGTAATCTTCTTCCGTCGCTGGTTTGGCTTGTTTTACCAGCGCACAGGTTTCGGGGCAACCACGAATTTCGATGCCATGCGAAGTCAGCATTTCAGCCAGTTTTGGCAGCATGGTTTTAGCTACTGAACGCGCTACCAACAGCGATTCCGCCGTGTTGCAAGTGCCTAAACGCTGCGTTTTACTGTTTTCTAAAATGCGCAATGCTTTATCAAAATCGGCATCGTCGTCAATATAAACGTGGCAATTGCCATCCAGGTGTTTAATCACAGGAATGCGTGCATCATTACTGATGCGCTCGATCAGGCCTTTGCCGCCGCGTGGCACGATGACATCTACAAACGCCTTCATGGTGATAAGTTCGCCTACAGCTTGTCTATCAGTTGTTTCAACCACCTGCACTGCAGATTTTGGTAGTCCGGCTTTTTCCAGTCCTTCATGCACGAGTTTTGCCAAGGCCTGATTACAATGAATCGCCTCGCTGCCACCGCGCAGAATGGCAGCATTGCCGGATTTAATGCAAAGACCGGCGGCGTCTGCCGTTACATTTGGCCGCGCTTCGTAAATAATGCCAATCACGCCTAAAGGCACGCGCATCTGGCCAATTTGTATGCCGCTTGGACGGTATTTGAAATTGCTCATTTCGCCAATCGGGTCAGGTAAAGTCGCGATTTGCCGCAGGCCTTCTGCCATGGAATGGATGGATTTTTCGGTTAAAGTGAGCCTGTCCAGCATGGCAGCGTCTAAGCCGTTTGCCCTTGCGGAGTCCAAATCCTGTTTGTTGGCAGCAAGCAAAGCGGCTTTGTCGCGCAGAATCGCATCGGCAATGTGTGTGAGCGCGAGGTTTTTGGTGTTGGTGCTGGCGCTGGCCATCAGCCGAGAGGCTTTGCGCGCTCCAGCACCTACTGTTTGCATGTAATGTTTAATGTCCATAGCCGGCATTATACTTTTTTTCTGCAAATAATGTTTTAGCGTCCGCGCACCTTAGCCAGACCGAAACATAATCTGGAAAGTTCCAGCCAGGCGTCGCCCTGCATCACACCTTTGGCGGTTTTGTCGATATCGCACAACTTTTGTAACGCCGCTTCAAGCTGGCGTAGGCTAAGCCGCGCCAATGCACGTTTTACCAGCGATTGCCGGTCGCCATAAATGCGTGCATTCGTCATCGCGTTCATCACATTTTCGCCGCGCATTTCTGCCTGCTTAATGCGCACTAGGGGGCGCAATAGCCACATCAGCGGGTTCATTACAGCGACCGGCTGTTCGCCTTCGTCCCGCAGGCCTTGCAGAATACGCGCAGTACGCTCGGCTTCGCCTGCCAGTACAGCCTCGCCAAGCTGGAAAGCATCATAGCGCGATACGTTGAGCACGGCTTCGCGCACCGCGTCGGCACTGATTTCTCCGGCAGGGTATAACAGTGCCAGTTTTTGAATTTCCTGATGCGCAGCCAGCAGATTGCCTTCCACCTGGTGTGCGATGAATGCCAGCGAAACTGCATCCGTGCTTTGATTTTGCTGTGCTAATCTGCCTGCCAGCCATTGCGGCAGCTGGTTTGGTGCAATCTCTTTCAATTCAATCAGCACGGCTGCATTCTGCAATGCATTAAACCAGGCGCTGTTTTTCGCTTCGCGCTCCAGTCCTGGCAGCACGACAATCGTCGTGGTGTCCTGAATTGGATTTGCAGCAAGTTCGGCTAAGGCCTTGCCGCCATCCACGCCGGGTTTCCCGCTGGGAATATGGATTTCAAGAATACGTTTTGATGAAAAAAGCGAGAGTGCCTGCCCATATTGCTGGATCGCCTGCCAATTGAAGTTGCGCTCTACAATATAACCGGTGCGCTCATCCGCACCTGCTCTGCGCGCCGCCTGGCGTATCATGTCCAGGCATTCGCTTTGCGCCAATGGTTCATCGCCAACCAATACATACAGCGGCGATAATTGTTGTGCAAGCTGTTGTTTAAGTTGGTTTTGTTCCAGACGCGCCATGTGGGTTTATTGGCTGTTTTTTAAGGTAGATAACCTGCGCATTATTCCGCTAATGACGTCTTGTTGCATGCCCTCGTTTAAGCGCTTTTCTTCACCCTGCTTGGCCAATAGATTGGCATCGCTGTACGAGAAGTCGCGGCGTGCTTCTATGGTATGCACCGGGCTCCATAGCTCCGCGCCGGCAGGTTTAGTGCGGTAGTGCACACGGTAATACAGCTCAAATTCGTTTACTTTGCCTTTGCCGCTTAAAGAAAGAATGCGCTTTTCGCTCTCTTCGCCTATCATTTCCAGCAACAGGTCTGCGTTTTCGGCACTGTCCAGCACTTTCACGCCATTGGTAACAAGCCGTTTGTTGAGGTTTTTTGAGATGACCAGCGTGTTGCCTTGAATAAATATGCTGTTAAATGATAAATCGGCCGTACCGCGCAAATGAAAGCCGCAGCCAATCAGGCTGGCGATCAAGGCAATATAAAATAATGTGCGAAGGCCGAGTTTCAATATTTATCCTATCACTACGTTTACCAGTTTATTCGGTACAACAATGATTTTACGCACAGACGTGCCTTCAAGCAAAAACTTTGTCACATAAGTTTGCTCAAGTGCCATTTTCTCGATGGCCTGTTTGCTGGCTTCGCGTGAAGCAGTCATATTGCCGCGCAGTTTTCCATTCACCTGAATCACATATTCTACTGTGTCCTGCACCATAGCGGCCTTGTCGGCAGCTGGCCAGCCGGCCTGCAGAATGTGGCTTTGCGGACATAATTCTGCCCAAAGTGCCTGGCAAATATGCGGTACGATCGGCGAAAGCAGCAAAGTCACATTCTGCAATACTTCCTGACGCACCCGGCGTGTGATTTCATCTGTGCCTTCAATTTTTGCCAGTGCATTCATCAGCTCCATCACCGAGGAAATGGCGGTGTTAAAACTGTGGCGGCGCCCATAGTCGTCCCCCACTTTTTCGATAGTTTGATGCAGTTGCAACCGCAACTGTTTTAACGCTGCTGGTAAATCGCCAGATTTATAAGCGTCGATCGAACCTGAGCTCACATGTTCATATGCGGCTTTCCATAGTCTGCGCAAGAACCGATTCGCGCCCTCCACGCCACTGTCTGCCCATTCCAGACTTTGCTCGGGCGGCGCTGCAAACATCATGAAAAGCCGCGCCGTATCTGCGCCGTAGGTGTCAATCAGCGCTTGCGGATCCACCGTGTTGCCTTTGGACTTGCTCATTTTAGAGCCATCTTTCAACACCATGCCTTGCGTCAGCAGGTTGGTGAAAGGCTCGTCGTTTTTAATCAACCCAACGTCGCGCATCAGTTTGTTGAAGAAGCGCGCATATAAAAGATGCAAAATAGCGTGTTCAATGCCGCCCACATACTGGTCGACAGGCAGCCAGTAGTTCGCACGCGCATCCACCATGGAAGCGCTGCAATCAAAGCTGGCATAGCGTGCAAAATACCAGGAGGATTCAAAGAAAGTGTCCAGAGTATCCGTCTCACGCGTGGCTTTACCGCCGCAAGTCGGGCAGGTGGTTTCATAAAAGTTCGGGTCTTTTTTAATGGGGGAACCCACGCCATCCATTGTGACCTGCTCTGGAAGCGCCACCGGAAGCTGTTTCTCAGGCACTGGCACTTCACCGCATGATGGGCAATGGATAATCGGAATTGGGCAACCCCAATAGCGTTGACGCGACACGCCCCAATCGCGCAGCCGGTATTGCGTACGCTTTTTACCGAGGTTTTTGGCTTCTAAGTCTGCGGCAATGGCATCAAAAGCTTCTTGATGGCTCATGCCAAAATATGTTCCTTGCATCGATACTAAAACTTCATCGGCAGATTTAGATGCGTACCAATCTTTCCACAATTTATCGTCAAAATAGTAACTCTCATAATCTGACTTAGGGTGCTTGAGTTTCTTCTCGTCGGTAAATACTACCGTATTGTTGAATACTTGTTTAATTGGTAAATTAAACTTGTTGGCAAATTCAAAATCGCGTTCATCATGCGCGGGCACGGCCATTACAGCGCCTTCACCATAGCTCGCTAATACGTAATTCGCCACCCAAATCGGCAATTGCTCGCCATTCAATGGATGTGTGACAAACAAGCCTGTCGGCATGCCTTTTTTCTCAGCAGTGGCCACATCGGCTTCGGCCACGCTGCCACGCTTGCATTCTGCAATGAACTCGGCCAGTTCTGGATTGTTTTCTGCTGCCAGTGCGGCAAGCGCATGCTCGGCTGCAACGGCCACGTAGGTCGCGCCCATCAAGGTGTCCGGACGCGTGGTGTACACCTTGAGATTGCCTTCGTGTCCGACGATAGGAAACTCCACCTCGCAACCATAGCTCTTGCCTATCCAGTTGCGCTGCATGGTTTTGACTTGCTCAGGCCAGCCATCAAGCTTGTCTAAATCGTTCAGCAATTCTTCAGCATAGGCGGTAATCTTCATGAAATACTGTGGAATATCACGCTTTTCTACCAATGCGCCACTGCGCCAGCCACGGCCATCAATCACTTGCTCATTGGCCAGCACGGTACCATCGACCGGGTCCCAGTTCACGGTGGAGGTTTTTTTGTAGATGAGACCTTTTTTGAACAGCTCGGTAAACAGCCACTGCTCCCACTTGTAGTATTCCGGCTTGCAGGTGGCGATTTCCCTGTCCCAATCCACCGCCAACCCAAGCTGTTTCAGCTGCGCTTTCATGTGTTCGATATTGCTGTAGGTCCACGCCGCAGGCGCGGTTTTATTGGCGATTGCAGCATTTTCGGCGGGCAGGCCAAACGCGTTTGGGTTTGTCGCTGGCTTCTACGGCGGCAAACGTCTTATTGGACTCCCAATATTGTTGCGCCTGTTGTTCGATTTCTTTGAAGGGATATTGCTGCTGCATGATTCTGCGGAAATGAAAAGTTAAAACGAGATTATACTCGAAGGCTTCAAGATTATTTCTTTGTTGACAGCCATTGTTCGTACGTTATGATGACGACGAAGTCACCTTTGTAAGCTTGCTCGTATTCAGAGGGCAGGTTTCCCAAATCTTCCTTGTTGTGAAAGTATTCAATTAAACGCCCGTTGGGATGAGCGATAAACCAAGGCTCTATATCGCCCGCTTCGAGAATGGCAGGCGATTGTTCGAGTCTGCCTACAAAGTTGTAAATGCCGGGATATTTTCCTGAGTGGGCAAGTGGAATATGCTGCGATTCCAGCACCTTGAGCCTGGCGCTGATCGGGCGCATATCATAGGCGTCACCTGCTGTGGTAGTTAGGACATACATGGCCGCGGTCACCAGTATGATTGAAAACAATGAGATTTGTGACACTGTAATGGTCACAGATTGTTTAGGCAGCAAGGGTAACGTTAACCCTAAAAGCACTGTAAAAATGCCAAGCCAAACAGGTAATGATTGCAACCAAAGAGCGGAATGGCTGGGGTTGCTGCTTGCATAGTAAGGTAAGCCAAGAAAAATAACTCCGAGTAATAACGTCGCAATGCTTATTGGCAAGAGGTGTACGCGAAGATTTGTCTGGCTGTTTTCTATACACCTTGCAATTAACAAGGCACAGGCAGGAAATAGCGGGAGCAAATAGTGTACTTGCTTGCCGCTAATGAGAGAAAGCGCTACAAAGACAGGTATTATCCAAGCAAAAGTAAAGCGTACGCCAGTTTCGTTGCGGATGTGGGTGTGGTTGAATAAACCTTGCAAAAAAGTTCCCCATAGCGACCAAGGAAACAAAAGCAAAGGCATCAAAGGCAAATACCACCAAAATGGACGTTTATGCGCAAACGAATCGACCATGCGGTCCGCAGTCTGCCCCCAAAAAATAGCATGCTGGTACTCGCTACCACCATGAATTCCCGCAGGAATCGCCCAAATCAATGCGATTGCGGCTCCACCAAGTACCGAGCAAAACAAGGGTAAATACCAGTTTTTAGCATTGGGTTTATTCTCAGCATTCCACCAGTGAACGAGTAGTGCCAAGGGCAGCAGTTGAAGTAAAATAGTAGGACCCTTTGCCAGCAGGCCGCCGCCAATGGCGAGTGCCAGCAATATCCAGCCTTTAATCGCGCGTTCTTGCGCCGCAATGAGCATGCCCCAGACGCCAAGCACGGTGAAGAAGGCAATCAGCATATCGAACATCAATGCGGTAGAGAAGATAACCCAGAGGCCGCTACTAATCAGGATGAGCGAGGCGTTGTCTTTTATACTTATTTGGCCAGGCCACAACCTGCCTGCGATGTTACGCGTGACGAACACGCTGGCCAACGCAAATAAAGAAGGCACAAGGCGCGGCCACCAATCGTTGACGCCAAAAATTTTCCAGCCAAGATTAATCAGCCAGAATAACAGTGGCGGCTTGTGGCTGTAAGCAACGCCGTTAAGGTAGGGTACCAAATAATCGCCATTGAGCCACATGTTCCATGCCACAGTGACATAGCGCGTTTCATCAATGGGAAAGTAAGAACGGCCATTCAGGCCGAGCACAACCAGAAAGATCCATAACAATAGGATCTGAAAACGAATATTTTTTTTCATTATGCGATTGCTATGCGGTTATGTGCTGGTGGTTATTCGCTTCGACCACATCCCGATAGACGTGCCAGGTCGCGTGCCCTACCACTGGCATGGTCACGATCAGGCCAAGGAAACTCGTCGCAAACCCGAAGCCGATAAGCACTACGATGCAGAAGGCCCATAGCAGCAACGGAACGGGGTTACGTCCGCAGACGAGGAGACTGGCCTTGGCAGCGGTGACCGCATCGGACTTGCGGTCGACCATTAGCGGCATGGCGACAACACTGATGGCAAAGACGAAGGCTGCAAAGAGCCCTCCGACTGAAAAATAGACAAGGGTGAAAGTGGGCTGTTTGAGTGTAATTACACTGAGGATGACATCGGAAAAAGTTGGCAATCCCGCATCAAAAAAGTGCGTAAAAATAATGATAGATACACGTGCCCAGACGAGCAGGATAACGACTAACAGCGCGGCAAACAGACCGATATTGGCAATGTTTGGGCGCCAGGCAGTGAGGCTGGGAACAAGTTTCGGTGGTTCTCCGAGTTCCATGCGCCGACTCAGGTCGTAGAGCCCCATCGCGAGAAACGGGCCAAGAAGGAGGAAGCCTGTCGTTAGCCCTGCGAAGAGCCCATATGCTTCGGCAAAAACCTTGTGCATCAACCATCCGGCGACAGCAAAAAATAGGCCATAGAACATGCTGGCGCGACCGGCGCGCCGAGTGTCTTCCACACCAGCGTGGAGCCAGTCGATGACGGCACTGGCTTTAACTCGGCGTATTACCGGGAAGCTGCTGGGAGGAGTTTCTGTAACTGGTGTATCGCTTTTGCTCATGGGTCTAGTCCCTTGTTTTCGCCGATGCTTTATCAAGGCTGTATACTATCTGAGAGATGTTCAAGATATATTACGTAAGTACCGCAAAAATATTGTCGCGAATGCTGTTCATTTCACCCAAACCATTCACTTTTACGTGTTTTGGTGCACCTGCAGCGCCACTTTTAGCCCAATTTGCGTAATACTCTACCAACGGTTTTGTTAGTGAATGATAGACTTCCAGACGCTTTTTCACAGTATCTTCTTTGTCATCCTCGCGCTGTACTAAATCTTCACCTGTTACATCATCTTTACCTGCAACTTTGGGCGGGTTGAATTTTACATGGTAAGTACGCCCGCTGGCAGGATGAGAGCGACGGCCACTCATGCGCTCGATGATCGCGCTATCAGGCACATCAATTTCCACCACGTAATCAATCATCACACCGGCTGCTTTCATGGCGTCGGCCTGAGGAATGGTGCGCGGGAAGCCGTCAAATAAAAAGCCATTGGCGCAATCCGCCTCTTTAATACGCTCGCTCACCAGCCCAATAATTACTGCGTCCGGCACTAAGCCGCCACTATCCATATGACCTTTGGCCTCCAGCCCGAGAGGCGTGCCTGCCTTAACTGCGGCGCGCAACATATCGCCAGTAGAAATTTGCGGAATGTTAAATTTCTCTTTAATAAAAGTGGCTTGCGTGCCTTTGCCAGCACCAGGTGCGCCTAATAAAATTATTCTCATAAAAGCTCCTTAAATTAGGCGCTAATTATATCAGGGGAAAGCTTTTTACTCACTGCTGATTTC
>JBGANY010000012.1:0-59668 GCA_044222005.1 Methylotenera sp. | reverse complement strand
TTTCAGAATCCGTTAGTTTGAATGCAGATTTTTCATCTGCACAGCTATTACGCTTTTTGAATGTTAGAAGCTTGTTTGCCTTTTGGGCCTTCTGTCACGTCAAAACTAACGCGATCATTTTCTTTCAAACTTTTGTAACCGCTATCAACGATAGCTGAGAAATGTGCGAATAAATCGTCACCGCCTGCATCTGGGGTAATGAAACCAAAACCTTTAGAATCATTGAACCACTTTACAATACCTGTTGCCATAATATTACTTTCTTACTTTAAAAAGGGAGGCACCCAAAAAAGTTTCTACTTCCAAAAAAAATGAGTCTCGAGGACTCAATAAATTAAAAATCTAAACGCCTAAGCGCCTTTGTACGGACAAACCACCCGCATGTCAAGCAATATTAGTAATTAATTTTCATAACTGGCAAATTGATTGCTTATTTTTGCCTGCAAGACTATACTGCGCCTGCGTTTAGTAGTGTCTATGCGCCATGTTGTTTTTTATTCCTTACACTATTCCCCATTGCTCAGCTCACGCTCCATTCGGGTCTCAACTGAAGATTGGAGCATTGTTATGGCAAAAGAAGAGTTAATTGAAATGAACGGCGTGGTGGATGAAATTCTGCCGGACTCACGCTACCGCGTAACACTCGATAACGGTCACAAGCTGGTGGCTTACACCGGCGGCAAGATGAAGAAAAATCATATCCGTATTCTCGCTGGCGATAAAGTGTCGCTTGAGCTGTCGCCTTATGACATCAATAACGGCCGCATAACCTTCAGGCATATTGAATCAAAAACCGCTTACAGTCCACCCAAAAGACGCACGTATTAATCCTTCCGCGAACAATTCACATTGTTTCTAAAACTTTAGTCTGATTTGCCGGTCAACCATGGCATCGGTGTAGCCGTTAATCGGCCAATGCTTATGACCGTCATTTATTAAAGGAAAAAATCATGCATAAAAATATCCATAACAACATTTTGGCAGCATCCGTGTTAGTTGCTTTCACGTTAGGCGGCTGCGCCAACATGACAGAAACTCAAAAAGACACAGCGAAAGGCGCTGGTATCGGCGCAGCTGGTGGCGCAGTCGTTGGCGCAGTGGCCGGGGGCAAAAAAGGCGCCGTAATTGGTGCTGCCGTTGGCGGCGTTGCGGGTGGGGTTGTCGGCAATGTCTGGTCTAAACGCATGCAAGAGCAGAAAAAACAGATGGAAGAAGCGACCGCAGGCACTGGCGTAGCGGTAACGCAAACGCCTGATAACCGTCTAAAACTGGATATTCCCAGTGACATCTCTTTTGATGTCAACCGTGCGGATATCAAGCCAAACTTCAGAAAAGTGCTGGACACTTTTGCTGACGGCTTGAATAAGAACCCGGCTGCGAATATCACCATTATTGGCCATACCGACAGTTCCGGCAGCGATGCCATCAACAATCCGTTATCGATGAACCGCGCTGCCGCCACGCGTGATTATCTTACTACAAGAGGCGTAGCAGCCAGCCGCTTTACCATCGATGGCCGCGGATCGCGTGAGCCATTGGTGGAAAATGACACGCCGGCCAATAAAGCCAAGAATCGACGCGTAGAGATATTTGTTGCCGAACCCGCTCCTGCCCAGCAACAGCCGGCGTCCTAAAACCACGCATTGATACACTGCACTTAAAAAGCCAGCCTTATGCTGGCTTTTTTGTTAACTGCTACATGCTAATGCCCTTATAATAGCGCCCTTAATTCAGGTGCTTTTATTCAAACCCAAAATGAAGAATTTAGAATCAGACGTGTTGTTGGTGGGTGGTGGCATTATGAGCGCCACGCTAGGCGTGTTGCTGCATCAATTAGACCCTACCCTGCACATTACCATGGTGGAGCAATTGCCCGATGTGGCGATGGAGAGCTCACATGCGTTGAATAACGCAGGCACAGGCCATGCAGGCTATTGCGAGCTTAACTACACGCCGCAAGCGGCCGATGGCAGCATTGCGATCAAGCGCGCCCTGGAAATCAACGCAGCATTTGAGGTTTCGTTGCAATTTTGGTCGCATTTGGTAGAAACCGGGGCATTGCCTACGCCGGAAAAGTTTATCAATAAAACGCCGCATTTGAGTTTCGTGTGGGGCGAACAAAATATCGCCTTTCTAAAGCAGCGTTTCGCCCTGCTGAAGCAGCACCCTCTGTTTGCCGATATGCAATACAGCGAAAACTTTAGCCAATTGCAGGCCTGGATGCCGCTGGTGATGGCAGCCCGTAAATCTCATGAAAAACTGGCAGCAACTTTTGTTGAGCATGGCTCGGACGTGGATTTCGGCGCCCTCACCCGCCACATGGTTGCTTACCTGAAAACACAAGCCAACTTTAATTTACTGAATAACACACACGTCAAGACACTTAAGAAAATCAGGGACACATGGCACGTTGGCCTTTTTGACAAAGCTACCAAGCACGCCAGAACCATCAATGCCAAATTTGTATTTTTAGGTGCAGGCGGCGGCGCTTTGCCTTTGTTGCAAAAAGCCGGCATTCCGGAAAGTATGGGCTATGGCGGCTTTCCAGTGAGCGGGCAATGGCTGATTTGCAACAATCCGGAAGTGATTAGGCAGCACGGTGCCAAAATATACGGAAAGGCTGCTGTTGGCGCACCGCCCATGTCGGTACCGCACCTGGACACCCGCATGATTAACGGTAAACCAGCTTTGCTTTTTGGCCCGTTTGCCGGCTTTACTACCAAATTCTTGAAGCAAGGTTCCGTACTGGATCTGGCCAGATCAGTTAAAGCGAACAACCTGAAAGCCATGCTGGGCGCGGGAAAGAACAATTTTGACTTAACCAAGTATCTGGTCAATGAGGTTTTTCAAACGCATAAGCAGCGCATGCGCGCGTTACACGAGTTTTTACCGCAAGCCAAATCCAGTGACTGGCATCTGGCCAATGCCGGCCAGCGCGTGCAAATCATCAAAAACTGCGACCAGCAATGGGGAAAGCTGGAGTTTGGCACTGAGATCGTGACCTCACAAGATGGCTCGCTTGCCGCGCTACTCGGTGCGTCCCCTGGCGCTTCCACCAGCGTGCAAGCCATGATTGGCGTGCTGGAGCGCTGTTTCAGCACACAAATGCAAGCTGGTGCGTGGATAGAAAAGATGAGGGAACTGGTCCCCTCTTATGGTCAATCGCTGATTGATGACGCGCACTTGCTCAAAAATGTGCGCAAACGCACTTTAGCAAGGCTTAAGCTAGGCTAGTTTTTTATTAAACTGCGTTGCCGTCTGGCCTCGTACAGGCAGATTCCGCTTGCCACGCTCACATTCAGGCTTTCAACCGAGCCGAACATGGGAATCGTCACCAAGGCATCGCAAGTTTCGGCAGTTAATCGACGTATACCCTCGCCCTCAGAGCCCAACACCAATGCGATTGGGCCATCCAGCTTGGCGTCGAGCAAACTTGCTGGCGCGTCCATCGTGGTCCCGATCACAAACACGCCGGCCTCCTTAAGCTCACGTAAGGTGCGCGCCAGGTTAGTCACAGCGATAAACGGCACGGTTTCGGCCGCGCCGCATGCAACTTTTCTTACTGTTGCATTCAAGCCCACCGCACGGTCTTTAGGGGCAATGACAGCATGCACCCCCATCGCGTCCGCCACACGCAGACAGGCGCCCAAGTTGTGCGGATCTTCCACGCCATCCAGTACCAGAAAAAATGGCGGCTCCTTGAGGTCGGATTCCAGAATATCGTGAATATCTTTGTAGGGAATGGGCGTATCGACCACGCGCGCAATCACCCCTTGATGGCGGCCATTGATGCCTGCCATGCCATCCAGCCGGCTGCGTTCCACCTGCATCACGCGCACGCCTGCGGCTTCTGCCATATTAAGCAGATCTTTCATGCGCGCATCAATGCGGTCACGATCAATCAACACTTCCTGAATGCTGGAAGCATGCTGGCGCATGCGGCTTAATACCGCGTGAAAGCCAAATAATATGCGAGCTTCGCTCATATTTGCTGACTCGTTTCTTTATTTCTCATCTTATGGGTTTGCCTTTGTTTTTGGAGTTCTTTGCACGCTGTTTTTGTGCAGGTTTTGCTATTTTTTTCTTGCTACCGGAACGGTCATGCTTGGCTTTCTCTAACGCACGTGAGCTGAGCGGTTTGAAATCTAAGGATACTTTATCTTTTTTGATGCCAAGCGTGCCTTTTTTAGCATCGCCAGAACCCGCATGGATATTGGCTTGTGGCTTGGCGCTAAAATGGGGGCTTAAGTGCGACGAATGGCTCACCAAGGTGAAATCGATTTTAGTGGTCTCTAAATCAACGCGTGCAACTTTTACCGTAAGCCTGTCGGCCAGCCTGAATCGCACGCCGGTGCGCTCGCCAACCATTTCGTGGCGGGCTTTGTCGTAGTTGAAGTAATCGTTACCCAGTTCCGTAACGTGCAGCAGGCCTTCCACATACACGCCGTCCAGCGCCACAAACACACCAAAGCTGGTCACACCCGCCACGGTGCCTTCGTAAACCTCGCCGATTTTATCCTGCATGAAGTAGCATTTAAGCCAGTTGGTCACGTCACGCGTCGCATCATCGGCCCGCCGTTCGGTCATTGAGCAATGCATACCTAAATGATGCCAGTCTTTTACTGTGTATTTTTCGCCGCTTACCGCCGCTTTAATGGCACGATGAATCAGCAAATCCGGGTAACGGCGGATCGGCGAAGTAAAGTGTGTGTAAGCTTCATATGCCAAACCAAAATGGCCAACGTTATCCGGGCTGTAAACCGCCTGCTGCATCGACCTGAGCAGCACAGTCTGCAGCAATTGCGTGTCTGGCCGGTCTTTAATCAGATTCATGAGTTTGCCATAGTCTTTCGCATGCGGCTTGTCACCCCCACCCACGCCAAAGCCCACTTCGCCCATAAAGATACGCAGGGCTTCCAGTTTCTCAGGCGTCGGGCCTTCGTGAATGCGATATAAGGCTGCGTGTTCATGCGCTTTAAGAAAATCCGCCGCACAGACATTAGCTGCCAGCATGCATTCTTCAATCAGCTTATGCGCCTCATTGCGGCCAGCAGGAACGATGCGTTCTATTTTGCCATTCTCATTAAAAATCATCATGGTTTCAACTGACTCAAACTCGATCGCGCCGCGTTTTTCACGCTGAGCCAGCATCAACTTAAACAGTGAATACAGGTTTTGTGCATGTGGCATCAGCCATGCATATTCTTTTGCCAATTCACCTTGCGGATTCTGCAGCATCTCAAACACTTGGGTATAGGTCATGCGTGCTTTAGAACGCATCACCGATGGATAAAACTTGTATTGCTTGACCACGCCCATGCCATCAAGCTGCATATCGCACACCATGCACAACCGCTCCACATCCGGGTTGAGCGAGCACAAGCCGTTAGACAAAGCTTCCGGCAACATGGGGATAACACGGCGCGGAAAATACACCGAATTACCGCGTTCAAACGCATCCTTATCCAGCGCCTCACCCGGTTTCACATAAAAGCTCACATCCGCAATCGCCACCACCAGACGCCAGCCCTTGCCTTGCGGTTCGGCATACACCGCATCATCAAAGTCGCGCGCGGTTTCGCCGTCAATGGTAATCAGTGACAGCTCCCGCAAATCGACACGGCCTTTATAATCAGCAGGTTGCACAAGTTTAGGGATACTTTCTGCCTGATGAACTGCGGCTGGCGAAAACTCATGCGGCAGCTTGTGTTTACGCAATGCGATTTCAATCTCCATGCCGCTATCGGCATAGTTGCCCAGAATCTGCACCACTTTTCCCATTGGGTGCGCATGCGCAGATGGCTGCTCGGTAAGCTCCACCATCACCACCTGACCTGGTTTGGCACCCATATCCAGGTGATAGGGAATCAAAATATCCTGATTGATATGCTTATCTTCGGCGGCCACAATGGTTACGCCTTGGCCATGAATAATGCGCCCTACCAGGGTTTTGGTACCGCGCTCCAGCACCTCGACGATTTTGCCTTCCGGACGTCCTTTTCTATCCAGCCCGGCCATGCGCACCATCACGCGGTCGCCGTGCATTACTTGCGCCATCTCGCGTGGTGAGAGGTATAAATCCTCTGGATGCTTGTTTTTATCATCCGGCACCAAGAAACCGAAACCATCTGGATGGCCTTGCACCGTGCCTGCAACCACATGAATCTTTTCTGCCAGGCACAGCGCGCCTTTACGGTTGCGCATGATTTGCCCATCACGCTCCATCGCGTTAAGGCGTTTGTTAAAATTGTCGCGCTCTGCGGTGCCGATATCCAGCAGCACATACACCTGCTCAACGCTCAAAGGCACGCCTTGATCTGACAATACTTGCAGAATCAGCTCGCGACTTGGCAGCGGTGTATCGTACTGTGACGCCTCTCTTCCAGCATAAGGATCTTTATTTCGCAGGGTTGATTTGTTCTTTTTTGTTGACAAGTTTTTTGCTTCCTATAAAATTCGGCGCATTATTCAATATTAACAAGAATAATTGCCCAGATGGCGGAATTGGTAGACGCGCTAGTTTCAGGTACTAGTATCGAAAGATGTGGAGGTTCGAGTCCTCTTCTGGGCACCAAACTTATTAATAAAAAACTTAATAATTGCTAGAATAATATCTCACCCTTGTTTTATTATCTGTAGAATTATCCATAAATATACCACCTGACCATATAATTGATTTGTGCAGTATTCTACTCTGCAACTCGTATTGTTTGTCATTTGACTTAACAAAAACATAAACTCACCAATTCACGCGAAGCCGCCACGTATATATATGTGGCTTAAGCGTAAAATTCAAGCAGATTAAGTCGAAAAAGACAACAAATTAATTAATAACTTATTGATAAATATTATAAAATACGAATGTAACCATTGGCATTCAACCCAGGTTGAATTTAGTTACGATAATTGACAACAATATTAATACAAACCAGAAGTAAAGCTAAATGGCATATAGACAAACCAGTTCAAAGACGCTGCTGCAAAGGCGTAGCAACCTGAGCCAAATGCTGCAACAGTTCCTCGATAGCGCCTCTGTTATCGGTATCACCTTGGGGCTTATGCAACTGCATGCCGATTATATCGGGGTGACCACTCCCTATATCATTATGTTGCTGATGTTGCTTGGCAATATGGCAATTACCTATGATAAATTTGCGATCTATCGTAGCAATGCCAGCTTCGCGGACAAGGCGCTGAATCTGTTAAAAGCATGGATGTTTACGTTTCTATTGCTAATCGTATTAGGCTTTTTGACAAAGCAGAGCCACATATATTCCAGAAACCTGATGGGCCAGCTCTTTGTTATTGGCTATTTTGCCCAGTTATTTTTGCACGTGCTGCTCAGAACTATTTATCAAAAGTTCGTTCTGGGCTCCCAGCAGAGTGAGAATGTGCTCATTATCGGCCAGAGCCGTTTGGCCTATTATCTGCAAGATAAAATTTCCGCTAACCCCTGGATGAGTGAGCAAGTGATCGGGTTCGTAGCGCTGCCTGGTGATGACATCCCCGCGTCCGGAAGAAAAGCCTCCGGAAGAAAACGCGATCCTGACATATTGGGAAGTATTGAAAATCTGCCCGCTCTGATTGACCAATACAATATTGATACAGTCTATGTCATTACGCCGCTTAAATCCGCCAAGGCGCTGGTAGATGTCTATATGAATGTATTAGACAAACATGTCGCAATCCACTGGGTTCCCGATATTTTCTCGCTGCGCTTAGTAAATCATAGTGTCAAGGAGATTTCCGGAATCCCGGTAATCACACTCTCAGAAACGCCACTCATTGGCATGCGATTACTTCTAAAAGATATAGAAGATAAAGTGTTATCCTTTTTGATATTGATCATCATTAGTCCAATACTACTTCTTGTTGCCATCGCGGTTAAACTGGACAGCCCCGGGCCGGTATTTTTCAGGCAGAACAGAACCGGCTGGAGCGGAAAATCATTCAGAATCTGGAAATTCCGCAGTATGTATGTGCATCAGGAAGAAGCCGGGAAGTTAAAACAGGCTGAAAAAAATGACAGCCGAATCACGCGCGTGGGTGCCTTCATTCGTAAAACCAGTCTTGATGAGCTGCCGCAAATATTCAATGTGCTTACTGGCGACATGTCTTTGGTTGGACCACGCCCACATGCTGTACAGCATGATAAAGAATATTCACAAAGAATCTTTGATTACTTTGCGCGCCATCACATCAAACCTGGCATTACCGGCCTTGCTCAGGTACGCGGATTAAGGGGCGAGACCAAGGATATCAATCAGATGATTCAGCGTATTGAATCCGATATCGAATACATCAATAAGTGGTCAGTTTGGCTGGATATTACAATCATTTTACGCACAGTTTTTGCCTTTACCGGAAAAAGTGCCTATTAAGAGAAGTAATAATTTAGCTATATCCTTGCGGGTTCTGTGATTGCCAGCGCCAGGCATCACGGCAAATATCGGTCAAATCACGCTGCGTTTGCCAGGCCAGTTTCTGTTTGGCCAAAGTGGCGTCTGCAAAATACATCGCGATGTCGCCTGCCCGCCGCTCAACAATTTTATAGGGAATAGCCCTCCCGGTAACTTCTTGGAAAGTATACACCAGCTCTAATACGCTATAACCGTGGCCCGCGCCCAGATTTACGGTTAACAATCCGCAGTTTTTATCCAGCACATGAAGTGCGGCCACATGGCCTAAAGCCAAATCTACCACATGAATATAATCGCGTACACCCGTACCATCAACAGTCGGGTAATCGTTGCCGAATATGCTCAACTCCTTTAGCTTGCCTGCAGCCACTTGCGATACATATGGCATCAGATTATTAGGGATACCATTGGGATCTTCGCCGATCATGCCGCTATCATGCGCGCCGACCGGGTTAAAATAGCGCAATAAAGCAATATTCCAAGCGGAATCTGATGCGCTTAAGTCTTCCAGAATCTGCTCCACCATGCGTTTGCTGTGCCCATAGGGGTTAAAAGGGCTTAATGGCGCTGTTTCCGGTATTGGCTTGGTGTCAGAGAAACCATACACAGTTGCGGAGGAGCTAAATACTAGATTCTTGACGTTAAACTCGGCCATCACTTCGGCCAATGCTAAACTGCCCATAACATTGTTATCGTAGTATCTAAGCGGATTAGCGACAGATTCTGCCACCGCCTTTAATCCGGCAAAATGAATCACCGCCTTGATCGCATGCTGCTTGAAAACAGTCCTTAGAAAATCTTTATCGCGCACATCGCCTTGTATCAAGGCAGCCGTTTTGCCTGTGATTTTTTGAATTCGATTGATGACTTCCGGTTTGCTATTACAAAAGTTATCGATTATTACCACTTCATATCCGGCGTTTAGCAGCTCAACGCAAGTATGAGAGCCAATATAACCAGCACCGCCCGTCACCAATATACTCAAGATCCCCCCCCCCTAAATACCTAGCCCTAAGCTCCTAGTACGCCGAACTCGGCTCTGTCCTTAAGCACCTCACGTACCAGGCCAACATCAATTTTGTCTGCATTGGTAGAGTAGCCATACACCAGAGCAGTATCACACAGAATATTAATGCTGCGCGGAATGCCGCGTGCAGCTTCGCCAATCAGGCGTGTGGCTGCAGGCGTGAATAAAGGCTCATCACGGCCTGCTACATGCAGCCGGTGCTGGATGTACTTGTCAACTTCAAATGACTCCAATGGCGGAATAAAGAAATCGACTGATACACGCTGAAAAAACTGCTGCAGATCAGGACGGCGCAGCAAATCTCTAAGTTGCGGTTGCCCGACTAATATGATTTGCAACAATTGGTCTTTATCTGCATTAATGTTAGAAAGCATGCGCAGCGATTCCAAAGCAGCGGGATTTAAATTCTGCGCTTCGTCAATAATGAGTACAACACGCTTACCTTCAGCATAAGATCTAATTAAAAATTGCTGGAAGGCATCAAATAACGCCAACGGCGATTTGTCTTCATACGGCTGATTAAATGCCAGCATAATCCAGCTTAGCAGGTCATCAATATGCTGATGCGTGTTATACACGATCCCCACAGTAAGTTCATCGCCAAGATTATTCAGCATATGCCGCACAAGGGTGGTCTTGCCGCAGCCGATCTCACCACAAATCACAGAGAAGCCGGCACGGTTTTGTATACCATATTCCAGCATTGCATAAGCCATACTGTGGCGCAGGCCAAAAAATAAAAATTCCGGGTCAGGCTGAATAGAAAATGGTTTCTCTTTCAACCCGTAAAATGCCTCATACATATTTTTAACACCTTAATTACATTTCTGTTTTCAAGAAACTCTTAATAAATAAATTTTTTAAAGCCCTTCAACCTTTTGCTCAATAAGGTAAGTCAACCCATTCCAATCAAGTAATTTTCTCATACTGGGCTGCAGTCCTACAATTTTCAATTGAAATCCGTGTCTATCTAGTTGTTTTTTAAGCAATAATAACAACCCTAAAGTGCCAGGACTAAGGTATTCCGCTTTGGCAAGATCCACTTGTATATTTTTATTTTGCAAACTAGCCTGCCTCATTAATAGGCGAATGTCAGGAGTGACAGGGTCAAGCACAGCGCCTGAAATAATCAATCTGGAGAAATCTTCAGCTTCACTCAAAATAATGGAGCTATTATGTGACTGCTTTTGCAGGTGCTGTTGGTTTAACTTTAACCAAATTACATGAGGAAGTATTTTAGTAATCAAAAGTCGTAAAAAAAACCAGCCGTCGTTCCAATAGCGTTTCCACAAATACGGCTCCTCTTTAATACGCCACGCCCATTCCAGTCCAATTTTTTGCAACCTTACAGGCGCTCTTTTTAGTCGTTTTGCTTCAAAATTGATAACAGCACCAAGGTTTCCCACTATAGGCAAATGAATCCTATGCAGATTTTTAACTATCCAAGCTTGTGCTTTCTTTGCACCTAACGCTACCACTAAAAAATCAGCGCCGCTTAAATTGATATTTTCAATAACTTTTGCTTCGCTCATTTGATCAACAGTACCATAACCTGGTGTATGGTACCCAACACAAGACAAGCCAGTAGATTTTTCATTAATACGTTTACTCGCTTCTGCTGCAACACCATCTGGACCTCCAAAAAAATAAACTGTCAGCTTTCTTCGCCATTCATTACCAAGCGCTTCGAACAAAGTCGACCCAGCTACTCTCTCTGTAATCGGTATACCAAGCATCTTCGCTATCCAGACAATCGGAGCGCCATCGGCAATCACAATATCACTGTGAATTACCGAGTTACGAAAATCTGAATCATCTATCGACATAATCATAAAATTAAGATTAGGCGTCGTTAGGAAACAAGGAATTTTTTTAAATTTAGCGTCACGCAAACGACTCATCGTTTTTGACAAATCTATTGCATCAAAGGGCAATCCGCCAATGCAATACACTTCACGCTCGAAATCATCCATCAATTAAACCTAATCTCTTTCTGTCTTATTCCAGGCTTTTTGTCTTTTGAACAAAAATTTAGCGTAGTGAGGAATTTTTGATATTACATAAACTGGTACCAGAAGCATTGCTGAGAAAGAAATAATATGTCTGCCCCAACCCAGCCACGCTATGACAATAGCAATACTCAAAAGCACAACGCCAGACAGCGAAACAAGGAATGCTACATAGCCCACAGCATACAGCATAAGAACTAATCCTGTGACTGCAGCATATCCGAACAAAAGCGTAACCAGCAAGGCAAGAGGCGGCACAGATAAATCAAACGCTAAGGCCAGCAGGTTAATATCTCGTTTGGCAATACCTTGAGCAAATAATCTAGGCGCCTCTGAAAGGATTGTTGCAATATGTCCATGCTCCCAGCGCATTCTTTGTCCAGACTGAACTTCGGATACTGCCGGGAAATAACTTGTTACCTGCGAGCCCAAATAAAAAATCGGTGGCATACCCGCTTTAGAAAACTCAATACCCAATTTCATATCTTCAACAATGCTACCATTCGCTATATCAGCATCAGAAATCAGACGCCACGGAAAAGCCATTCCCGTACCCATCAACTGGCACGGCAGGCCTAACCTGGCATAGCCAAGCGGGCGTACCAGATTTTTTACGCACCAGGCAAATTCGGCCATTCTGGATTTAAGGTCCATTCCCTTTGCATACATTAGATCCAGTGCCTGAACAGGGCGGCCAGTTTTTAACGCATAAGCTGCAAGCAAGCTTAATGAGTCAGCTTGCAGCATACAATCAGCATCTACCACAACAACCACATCAGGCGGACTTTTCGCCAAATAGCGAACGCCAAAATCCAGCGCAAAGCCTTTTCCCCGCTTATCCAGGTCGTGGCGCTTAATCGCTTCTGCCCCATGTTCTTCAGCAACTTCTGCTGTATCATCGCTGCAGTTATCCGCAACCACAAGCAGACGATCCGTTATTTTAAGCTGGGGCTTGATCGAAGCGAGCGTAGCGATAATTCCGGAAGATTCGTTATGGGCAGGAATTAGCACAGCAATGCGCATGCCCTCTGCTGGAGTAATATCGTCATACTTCCTGAAGAAACAAGCAAATAACACCTGCACAAATATGACCAGCGACGGAATGAGTAGCAAGGCAGCAATCGCTGAAAGCAAAATTTCAATCAAATTCATCTATCTGGCGCTTTCAAGAAATAACACTGCCAACTTCCCTGCTTCGGTATCAATACTATGCCGCTGTGTCACTCTGGTGTAGGCAGCCTCCCCCATATCGCTTAGCTGCTGTACAGATGCAGATAACGCTTGTTCCATAGCATTGGAAAGTTCAAACACAGATCCTGCCGGAACTAGCCAGCCATTCTCACCTGGAATCACCAGTTCCGGGATCCCTGCAATATAGGTGCTGATCACTGGCCGTTTAAGCGCCATCGCCTCCATAATGACCACTGGCAAACCTTCGGCAAAGCTGGGCAGCACCATGGCTTGTGATTCCAGAATCTCATCGCGCACCTGCTTGCTGCTGATCCAGCCAGTGATCTTTACATTGGCATCAAGACCATACGCTTTAATAGCCCGCTCGATTTCAGGCCGCATTTCTCCGTCTCCGGCTAACACCAACTCAAATTCAAGACCCTTTTCTTTTAACATTCGGCACGCTTCCAGCAATAAGAGTTGCCCTTTCTGCTCACATAGCCTGCCAACGCATACCAGACGGGCTTTATGGGGTGGTGGTAAAGGCGCAATATCATAGAATGATCGCTCAAGCCCGCAATGGACGATTTTTACCTTATGCCAATATTCATGCGCTATCCAGCGATATAACTGGCTCCGTCCGAAAGAGCTGATGGCTACAATAAAGGAGGCCTGACGGATTTTTTCTGCAAGCTTGAGTGTCTGAGGCTTATCAAACTCCTCCGGCCCATGGACTGTAAAACTGTAAGACGGCCCGCCAAGCGCATGCGCCAGCATGACGACTTCAGCCGAGTTGCTCCCAAAATGGGCATGCACATGCTGTGCACCAAACGATTTCATCCAAAGAAAGGCTTGGCAAGCCTCTGCAAAGTAAATGAGATGAAAGGCTAACGGCCTGTCCGCATTCCAGCCCATTTTCAATGCTAATTTAAACGTCAGAAAAAACCTTATGGGATTTGAAACCAGGACTTTAAGCACCGCTGACAATAGCGCGAATACGCCGCTCTCAAGCACATAGCGCGTGTTGGCTTGTTCCTCAAAATCCTCCTGGTCTACCAGTTCGCCCTTTCCACCTCTCAGCGCGACACGCTGAACAGTCATACCCAACCTTTCTAGAGCAAGAATCTCTCGGCGTATAAAACTGTGGCTAACCTTGGGGTATTGATTGATAAAATAGGTAACGCGCATCATTTCTTTCTTAAAATTAGTTTTGTCATTCAGTTAATTGCGCATTAGCCTAATACCTTAGCCGGAATTCCAACTGCTGTTTTACCTGCTGGCACATCGTGCACCACGACCGCATTGGCGCCTATACGCGCATGATCGCCAATTTTTATATTACCTAGTATTTTAGCCCCTGCACCTATATCGACATGCCCACCAATATCAGGAAGACCAAGCTCTCCTTTTTGTCCAATGGTAACCTGTTGAAATATTAAGCAATTTGGACCAATTTTCACTTCTGGATGAATCACGATACCATTCGGATGCGGTATTAACAAACCGCCTTCAATTTGACAATTTAAAGGTATATCTGCGCCAGTCACAACACCCCAGAACCGATGTCGTAGCACTGTTATCTTTTTCAAGATAACTCGTTTAAAAATATTAGAGGATAGTGAAAATCGCTGATAGTCCCGAATGGTTGCCAGTAAAGAGCGTGAAGGAGCCCACTCAAACATTGATTTATACTCACGTGACCAGTCAGGCATTTCTGCTGAAACAATAATCGAATCGTTATTAATTTCAGCCATCATTACATACCTTGAAGCTATAACCAGCATGCTTAATTTCTTTATCTTTAAATGTAAATAATTTATAACCGCTACTTAGCAACTCTCGTGGTAATTCCATTATTAGTTTTCTCATTTAATCCAACTTTAACTCTAAGGTTTTTAACCATTCATGATTTAAAAAAAGTCCTTCTTCTAACGAAACGCTTGGTTGCCATCCAAACATGTTTTTTGCTTTAGAAATATCAAGCGCAATCTCCTGAACATCGAACTTTCTTGAATCAGAATATTCAACATCAGCGTCAAATTGCATTTCCGTTTTAATTGATTTTACCAGCTCGTTTAATGACAAAGCCATACCAGATCCCACATTTACTATTCCAGCACCGTCTTTTTCTATAACTATCCTACAAAGTTTGGCTAAATCTGTAATGAATAAATAATCACGCTTAATAGTCCCGTCCCCCCAAATACTAAGCTTTTTCTTTTCTAACATTTGCCTCATAAATGTTGCTACCGCGCCTTGTACATTATAATGACCCTGCCTTGGTCCATATGGATTAGATGGCCGAAGAATCATAGGCCTCAAATCATGTAGATAAGAATACATTCCCAAATACTTCTCAATCGCGACTTTGACAACCCCATAAGAACAAATTGGTGCTAATGGATGTGTTTCAGGTACAGGGTTAATCGAAGGCACACCGTAAACCGCCCCCCCAGATGAAAGATATACAATACGCTTAATATTGCAAGTCAGCATAATCTGCAAAAGCCTAATTGTGTTTATTAGATTGCTCTGAATGTCGGCTATAGGATCTAGATTAGAAGTACTTGGTGTAGTGGTGCTAATCAAGTGAATGACTACATCCACACCCTGAAGTGACTCGGCAAGTAAAGAAGTATCAGAAAAGTTTCCAAGAAAGTATTTAACTTTAGGCAATGGGGAGCGCCACACTTCAGGATTTCTATCAAAAACATTGACATCGTATCCCGCCGACAATAACTCATCGACAATATGAGACCCAATAAACCCATTGCCACCTAGAACCAGCACTCTCATTTTAATTGACCTTATTCTTGACAGCTTGTTCGTTTAAGCGGGACAGCAGGAGCTTTTCCCTTTGACGCCCTACATTTGCCCATACATAATTTTGGGCTTTGATATGGGCATTTTGAGAAAATCTTTTTCTTAAACCAACATCCTCAGATATTTTCTTTAATGATTCAATCCAGGTTTCAGCATCAAAAGGAGCAATGACAAAACCTTCTTTGCTATGTTCGACAACACCGCCGCCGCCCATGGGGCTAACAATACAAGGCAACCCTGCCCCAAGCGCGAGATAGGTCACCAGTGGGCTGCCCTCTTCAAGACTTGGCAGAATGAAGACATCCGCTTCTTTATATATTGATCTCAAGTCTTTCACATAAGGTACGTGTTCAATATCAGACCTCTTCAGGTAAGGCTCAACAATATGGCGAACCTCAGGCTGAATATCGCCGACTAGTCTTAATTTTCCTTTCATATTGGAGCGGCACCAATAATCCAAGATCAGATGTGGTCCTTTGCGTAGGCCTATCGTGCCGACGAAAATGGCAGTGATTTCATTATCCTGCGAGCGACCGGCTAATTCATCCGTCGCCAGAACCTCACTCTCTCTGAGCCCGTAAGTCGTTTGAAGTATTTTATGGGGAGGAACATTCGCAGCAATCAGTGAATCTGTAACATTCTGGCTGCAGGAAAATACAAAATCTGACAGATCGAGCTTAGCTGACTCCTCAGTAGCGGCTTCAGAAGTTATACCATGGGTCGGCATCAGTCCCAGCCGAGCATACTCAGCATCCAGTATCAATTTGCTCGTTGCTTGGTGTGTATTTACACTCTCCATGACAAGTTGATGTCCGCGTGCATGCAAAATTTCATATAACTCTAGAGAAACACCCGGCCAAAGATAAACGATATCTAAATTATTGAGCGAGTTAAAAAATCTAAATTGGGAAAATTTCTTAATCTGTTTTTCAGTCAAAAGCCGATATGCGATAGATTTTGCCCACGCAGGAAAAGCATTCCGATAGAAAGGTTTAGTTAAGTCAGCACCTGAAGCAATCCCCATAAGAGAAACAGCTGTATCCTCAGACTGCATAGCTTCAATGATAGAAAGCGCCGCATATGCAATACCTCCTATGTGGAAATAATTAGGGTAAAAAGCAGCAATTTTCCTCATGAGTTATTTTCGATCATAACGTGATTATTCTAATTCATTTATATTCAATTAATCGGATAGCTCTGCCGAACATCTGCCGATAATGGAATCTTACTTGGCCATACATTTCAGCAAACTTACCCAGCACACTAAAACTCGCTAAGAACCATGGGTAAGGCTTCGATTCTTTTTTATTTCTCAAGGACAGTCTGACGATCTGCAATGGATAAATTAGTGCAGCTATTAGTCCACACTGCCAGCAAAAAAAAGTCGTTAAAATCACAACCGCTGGGATCAACAACCCCCAGATCAAGGAGCGCCTCGACTCCTTGACCCAATGCCGCTCCGGCAACGCTCCATGCAAATAAGCACCTTCAGCAAAGGCATAGCCGCCGCGGACATTTCGCTTCCACCATTGGCTAAATCTGGTCATCGCAGCATCATGTAATACCATTTCCGCATCCAGTCGCCATATTTTCCAGCCTGCCAGACGTAATCTGACGCATAGTTCTGGCTCTTCTCCAGCGATTAGCTGGTTTCTAAACCCTCCGACATCTTGAAAAGCTTTCACCCGCATCAGCGCGTTGCCGCCACTGGCTTTTGCCTCACCAATTGGCGTATTCCATTCTAAATTACACATTAAATTATAAATGGACTTCTCCGGATATCTTTCCTTACAATGACCGCTCACGACGGCTACATCGTCATGTTTCTCAAGAAAATTTACTCCCTGATCCATCCATTCCGGCATCACTTCGCAATCACCATCCACAAATTGCACATACTTTAGATTAGGTGAGATTTGCAGGAGGTGCTGAAATCCAGAATTTCTTGCCCTTGCAGCCGTAAAAGGAATTTGCATATCCAACGCAATGGCGTTGACGCCCACCTTGGTTGCCTCATCCATAGAACCATCGGCTGATCCTGAATCTACATACACAACCGCAAAGCCTTTTCCAGACAATGACTGAAGGCAACGAATCAATCGCTGACCTTCATTGCGCCCTATCACCACCACGCCAACCGTTGTCTTCGCATCCAGCATTATTATTTATAATCCTAAAAATACATTCTTAAAATAAAAATATAACGACTTATCCACACATAATTAAGCCGCTCTTCTTTTTCAATTTCCTTTAATGGATTTTCCAAACTTTACCAGTCAAAACCGCTTTAAGATCACCCCATAGCAGGTCAAATGAATAATACTTGGGATCTCGCAGCTCTCCTTGTGCACCCAGTTTTAAAAAGCGCCGCATAAAGAAAGTCAAACGTCCAATAGACCACAGTAAATCTGCCAAGATAAGTGCCAAAACTCCATAATGCTTGACCAGATATCGTCTTCGAGATTCATACCAATATTCAGGCCTGCGCCTGGTGCTTTTAATGCCGGTAGATGCGCCTTCAATATGCATCACGACTGATTCTGGCACATACCAGGTTTGCCATCCCGCCTTAGCCGCTCTCTGAAAAAAATCCACCTCTTCAAAATACAAGAAAAATCCCTCGTCCATCATGCCAATTTCCTCAATCACTTCGCGCCTGATGATCATGCTCGATCCAGAAACCCAGTCACAACGATGTGCCTCATCGCGCAATGGCGGCGTTACCTCGTAATTTGATAAAAATAGATCGAGAATACCTAACCGTGCTCCATCCAGCAACTCACTAATTGGAGAATGAAATTTATGTGCCGAGCATTCGATACCGCCATCTTCATTTTCAAGCCGACTGCCTGCAATCCCCACCTCCGGATGCTTCTCCATAAATGCAATCAAATGTTCAAGCGCACCTTCCCGCGCCACAGAATCCGGGTTTAACAGCATTAAATAATCCACATGGTCATCTGACGAAAACGCTTTTGAAAAGCCAATATTGTTGCCGTAAGCGAAACCGCCATTTTTACTCATCGGCATAATGCTTGACCATGCCTCCCATCCTTCAGCATCGATTGCAGAAGCAATTTTTTCAGCTGAGCCATCACCAGAAGCATTATCAATGATGAGAACCTGACCGCCTCCCAGTGCACCTTTTTGCAAATCCAGGGCACGCAGAGAATTAATCACCAGATCGGCCGTACGGTAGTTAACCGTGATAATCCATGTAATAGGCTTACTACTCAAGTGGCCTCCAGAATTTAACCTTTGGCCTAAAGAAAATCAACCCGTCAAACAATGACCATATCGTTTTAAATGGCACTTTACGTGTAACAATCTCCCATGCATTTTTGAAGAACCAAAGCCAGATTCTCACGAACTTTTTAACACTCGATTTATCTGACAGTCTGATCGAAGCGAAGTGATTTCTTACATAGTAGCCATGTTTTAACATATCCACTTTTGAAGCGAATGGATCGAACTTTCCCTTTTGGTAATGCACGACGATACTTTTTATCACGCAGTAACTTTCCCTAGAACGTGAAACCCTTTCTGTAAACTCAAAATCTTCGTCATACATAAAATACTCTTCCACGGGCAGGCCAAAGTCTAAAATCGACTGGGAGGAGACCAGACAGCCAATCCAGGTAGCTCTGATACAGGGCACACAGCCATCTTGCATCACCGAGCCATACCACTTATTTGAACCGTCCGCAGCAGGGGACATATAGACTTGCCTGTCGGGCTTAACGACTACCGAAGCTAAATATCCGGTTTTTGCTGAGTCAAAATACTTGCAGTTTGTCATCTCTTCCAGTGCATTCAGCTCGGGCACAGCATCATCGTCAAACAGCCATGACCATTGATGCCCATTGGCCATGGCCATTTTTATTCCGGTGGTAAATCCTCCGGCACTGCCCACATTGCCCTGTTGATGAACTGTTATATTGGATTGCTGATTCAACCAATCCAGAATTCTGAGGTTGGTTCCCTGGAATATCACGATGATTTCATCAAGTTTTCTTGTCTGATTTTTTAAATTATGTATTACATGCTTAAGATCTTCTTCTCTGGAAAAAGCCAGGACAATCGCTGCCACTGATTCATGTTTCACTTTTACATCATCCATTCCAATTCCCTCGAGTTTCAATCTAAGTAAATCAAATACCAGCTTTAATGCTCTCATATGCCATGACGAAGAGCTTAGAAAAGCCATACCCAACCAAAAGCGCTGGCAAGGCAATCAACTCACGCTTCCAATCAAGCAATCCAAGCCTCTTCATAAAAAACCAAGTTAAAGGCAATGTAAATAAAATAGCCAGCGCGATCACATACAGCGCTCCATCCATGCCAAAAAAACGGTAAGCTGGGATCAGCAAACCAAACATCGCAATCAACTGTATAACATTCATGGGAACAGAGAGTTTGGATTTCCCCATTGCCAGATAGCATTGCTCGGCAAGAATGGTGCTGGAACCAATTAACCAGATTGCAAGTATTCCGATCATATGTCCTGCTCTTTCGTAACGGCTGTCATAAAGCACTTCGACAATAATATAACCGGCGTTGAATAAAAAACCACACAAGAATAATGTCAAAGCATCAAAAGGCAAGCGAAATCTATAATAAACTTTAATCAATTCGGCCGGGCGTTCTCGGTGAACCTTGCTCAATACTGGGTATGCTACTGCAGATGCCCACTTGGACATAATCTCCTGAAAAGCATTTGTTATAAAAATTGCAATCGTGTAAATGCCCAGCAACTGCGAACTGATCAGACCAGCTAAAATGAGCTTATCACTGCTCCTGACAAAATAGCCCATAATGGTGGTTAATAAGATCCATTTTCCAAAACCAAATAACTCTTTAAACGCACGTGACTCCCAGGCAAATTGATTATTAGTTCCAGGCAGCAATGCATGACTGATTAGCATCCTTGCCAAAGCACCCACCAATGTGCCAATAACAAGCGCCCATATTGATTGCTTCACTAACGCAAAAGTGATCATCGTCAGCAAACTCAAGACTTGAACTCCCAGATCAATTACGGTCAGTTTTCCAACTGCCATGTGGCGAGCGGCGCTCGCCAGTTTGGTTGAGTCAAAGCCGGAAATGAGCGCTGTAAATGAAAGTGCGGCAATAATAGACGGTAAACTCGAATCAGCATAAGCGCTACCAACAGGAACCAGCCCTGCCAGATTAGCAAAATAAAGTATTCCACTTAAGCTTAAGGCAGTTAGCCAAATCAGTGAACCACGCAGAATCTGTAGAACCCAGGCTGTATCCAGAAAAACTCTTTCGTCGCCGCGACTGCTTTGGATGATATTATGATAAATGCCCAGATACGAACATAGCTGCAGGCCTACAATCAGCGTATTGGCAACAGCCATGACGCCAAACATGTCGGGCACTAACAATCTTGTCATAATCAAATTACTGACCAACCGTAACACCTGACCACCTACTTGGCCGCCAAAAACCCATGCACTGGAGCGAATGACAAGATGTCGAACAGATGAAGCTGCGGTATTTTTGTTCATTTTGGATTCTACAAATTTCTTTCTGTTGCCTTGTTAAAAAGGAATTGAATAATTGGCTACTTTGATAAATTTACAAATAGCTCTTTCAGGCTATCGCGTAGTAATATTTATGCTTTCGATCGAAAGAAACACAGCGGTAACCATCTAATCAAAAATCGCAGCACTAACGACTTTAGTATCGTGCAAGCCCACCCATAAAGGCAATCTTAATAGCCTATCAGCCAAGTCTTCAGTATAATTAAGTGAGCCATTTGTACGGCAAAATTTAAGGCCTGCAGGAGAACTGTGCAACGGAACGTAATGAAATACAGGATTAATCTCTTTTTTCCTCATTCGATCAATAGCGCGAGTGCGCTCTTTTAGTGAATTAAAAAGTATGTAGTACATATGAGCATTGTGTTGCGTATGTGAAGGAATAATTGGACGGCGAATTAACTTTTTTTCCTCAAGCCCTGCCAGTTCATGATGATATTGACCCCAGATATCAAGGCGTTGGTTAGTAATAGCATTTGCTTCTTGCAACTGTGCCCACAAGAAAGCCGCAACAAGTTCTCCTGGCAGATATGAAGACCCGATATCTACCCAGGTATACCTATCCACTTCGCCTCTGAAAAACCGACTGCGGTTAGTGCCTTTTTCACGAATAATTTCAGCTCGTTCGATAAAGCGCTGATCGTTGATTAGCAACGCACCACCCTCTCCTGAAATGACATTTTTTGTTTCATGAAACGATATTGCACCGAAATGTCCAATCGCTCCCAGCGCTTTTCCTTTGTATGTAGACATAAGTCCCTGAGCCGCATCCTCAATGACATACAGATTATGTCGCTTCGCGATGTCCATAATCACATCCATCTCGCATCCGACTCCAGCATAATGAACGGGAACAATTGCTTTAGTTTTAGGCGTAATAGCAGCTTCGATAAGTTTCTCGTCGATGTTTAACGTATCTGGTCTTATGTCCACAAACACCGGCACGCCCCCACGCAACACAAAAGCATTTGCAGTAGAGACAAAAGTGTAAGAAGGCATGATAATCTCATCGCCCGGCTGTATATCAATAAGAATTGCTGCCATTTCAAGCGCCGCGGTGCATGAATGCGTAAGAAGTGCTTTTTTAGCCGCTGTGTTCTTTTCTAGCCATGCATGACAATGCTTGGTAAATGTTCCATCGCCTGCAAGTTTTCTGTTTTCATGAGCTTGCGCAATGTATTTAAATTCATTGCCAGTAAGATAAGGCCTGTTGAATGGGATTGGCATATTTTTTTAGAGTCAGTTTTGATGTCAGAAAAAAGAAATTACACTTGTGTAACACAGCATATATCATGCCATAATTAATAAACATGCCACATTACTTACACATATTATTTTAATTATAAATTAACATCCTTGTTTAACTAACAGAAATTTGCAATAGCCAATTGTTTTTTATAAAAAAGTTACCAGATGCGCCTGAGATTTAATTAGCCCATTCTCTTGAGTCATGCATGATAAAATCATTCTCAAGCTGGATGGGGATCATCAATATTTTGGAATTGTTATCAGAACCACTGAAAGAGAACGGTTCCTTGTAGGCCCGGACGAAGTTGAACGGTCCATTGATTTATTTCCTAACTAACTTTTACTAGACAGGTAATTCAACTATGGTTAAGCTAAAACATCAAATAACTAATCTTGAATACTTCCTGAAACCTTAAAACCAACCAAATTAACTCTTAAATTTAAGAAAAACAGCATGCCAGAACATTTCCGAGCACTTATTGCCATTTGTACCATTGGGGCACTGGTATTTTTTTACGAAAAAAAAGCTATCGGACCATTGTTAGCTCCAAAAGAATTCATCCGCTGGCGCAACGCCTGGTTCGTAATCACATTGGTCGCTTTTTTATCTCAAAACTTCTGGCTTTTTATTGGTTTTAGTGCAGCATATCTTCTATATATATCAAAATCAGAGCAAAATATATTTGCGCTTTATTTAACATTATTTCTTGCTATCCCGGGCTTATCCGCTCGCATTCCTGCTCTTTTCGACATCAGCTATACACGTGTACTGGCACTGACTCTGCTTCTACCATTTTTTATTTCATCAAAGCTTAGTCCAGGAATCCCAAGGCTGGGCAAGTCACTGCCAGAAAAACTTATGCTAGCGTTTATACTTCTTAATTTAATCCTGTTATTAAGAACTGAAACCTTCACCAACACCCTGCGCTACAGCATTTATAGTTTTACCGATATTTTTCTGCCTTATTATGCTGCCAGTCGTGCAATTAAAGACTTTGAGCAACTGAAAAAAGCGATGATTGCACTAGTGCTTGCCTGTCTTGTTATAGGTGCCATTGGTACGTTTGAATACATCAAATCATGGCTTCTATACAACTCATTGCAAGATGCCTTAAAGGTAGACTGGGACATGGGTACCTATCTTGGTCGCGGCGATAGCCTTCGAGCGCTCGCTTCGCTAGACCATCCAATCGGACTGGGATATGTCATGACGATTGGATTGGGTTTTTATCTATTCATTGCCCCATCAATAAAAAACAGAATTCTGCGTCTGGCTGGGCTGGCATTGATAATCTCCGGCTTGATTGCTCCATTGTCAAGGGGGCCATGGACGGGGGCAGCTGTTTTACTGTTAATAATGGTTGCTTATAGCAAGAAAGCCCTTAGGGGTTTTGTCCTATTAATTATCATGGCCACATTTGCTTTGCCAGTACTTAATTTAATCCCCGGTGGCCAGAAAGTCATCAATTTAATTCCATTTGTAGGCGAAACCGACAAAGAAAACATTGAATATCGAGAAAAATTAATCGACCGAGCCATTCTTATCGTGCAGAGAAATCCTTTTTTTGGTGTAGCTGATCCTAGAAAAGAACCTGAGATGGAAGACATGGTACAAGGTCAGGGTATTGTTGATATCGTGAACACCTATGTCGGCATCGCCACAGGTAGTGGATTAGTCGGACTAAGCTTATTTCTCGGATTCTTCACTCTAGTAATACTGAAACATCACAAAAACATGAAAAAAATCGCAGATAAAAATAGCGAGGAGTATCTTTGCGGACGAAGTCTGCTTGCCACTATGATCGCAGTTCTTGTCATCATTTTTACCGTAAGCAACATCGGCATCATCCCCACGATGTACTTCTTACTTACAGGTTTGATGTTCAGTTTTGGTCGCGTTATAAACCTAACCGGTACCACTAAAAATAATGAGATATTTATTGAAAAACCTATTTACCCAACATCACGCCTAAAAAGTGAAGTGTAATGCAAATAGTAAAGCATGCAACATGATTTTTAAGCGAAAATTACGAACTTAAATCTAGGTAACCTTCTAGGGGCAGATCACTATTATCAACTTGACCCACATAATAATAAAGTACAAAATTCAACCCACTGAGATAACATATTTAAGAGAAAACTTGTGATTGATAAAATAACTAAAATAGGCATTGTAGGCACCGGTTTTATTGCAAGTGGCTTAGCGCACCTGATTCGGAATTCCAAGGACTTTCAAATATCCAAAGTGCTGACACGTCGCCAGATAGACTCTATTTCTGATTTTCCCCGTGAAAGCCTTACTTACTCACTTAACGAGCTTATCGATACGTCAGATATCATATTTGAATGTTCAGGCGATGTTATCCACGCGACAGAAGCCGTGCTTGCAGCCACCAATGCTAATAAAAAAGTGGTGACGCTAAATGCTGAGTTTCATGTCACCACAGGTTCATATTTTGTTCGGAAAGGCGCCTATGTCACGGACGCTGATGGCGATCAGCCTGGCTGTCTGGCAAGACTGAAGATGGAAGTGGAAGGTATGGGATTTGAGCCTTGCGCTTACGTAAATATAAAAGGCTTTATTAATCTAAATCCCGAAAGAAAAGACATGGAATATTGGTCTGATCAGCAAGGGATTCGATTGGAACAGGTTGTATCTTTCACTGATGGTACCAAACTACAAATAGAACAGGCTTTCGTCGCAAATGGGTTAGGTGCAACCATTCCCCCAGATGGGATGTTTGGCGCAAGAGTTGAGAGCCTGAATGACCTGGATTTTTTTATTAAAGCTTCTGAAGAAGCCGGAATGCCCATCAGCGATTTTGTATTATGCAAGGGCGCGCCACCGGGAGTGCTTATTGTGGCAAAAAGTAAAGAGGCTGACAGGCTGGGAAACTATATCGTAGGGCCTTTGCGTACCAAAGAAAAGCTCGGCTATATTCTTCTGCGACCTTATCATCTTTGTCATCTAGAAGCACTTAATACGCTTCGCAGGGTGGTTCTCGGTGAGCCTATGTTGATAAACAACTCAGAAAAACCGCATTTGACAGTTGCTGCTGTTGCAAAGCGCAAGATGCTGCCTGGCGAAGTTATTGTACGTGGTGCTGGTGGGTTTGATGTACGCGGTGTTGCAGTCCAATTACAAAGCCATCAAAACGCGGTACCTATTTGCCTTCTTCAGAACACTAAAATCATCAGAAATATTGAACCGGGCCAAATCGTTCAGTTTGAAGATGTAGAACTTGCAGATACAACAGCTTTAGAAATTTATCGCGGCTTACTTGAATGACCTAGGGAATACGCCCAGAAACACCACAGCCACAGGAATGTGGTGAGAAACTTGGATTAACTGCTAACAGAATTAAACCTGACGAGTGAAATTAATGTCGTCTAATTCTATAATTAATAATAAGCTGATTCTAAAATTAATAGTAATAGGCTCTGGGTTCTATTTCAGCTCGATTTACTACCACTCCTAATAAATTGGATTTGGCGAGCAGTCGCATGGTTTCAGCAATCTCTGATTCAGTATGCTGCCCATTACCTAAAACCACTAATACACAATCAACTTGCGGCAACAATACCATTGCATCATCTGCATTCAGCAAGGGAGGCAAGTCAAAAATTACAATGCGTGAATCATATCTCTCTTTTAATTCGATGATTAATTTTCGTATGCTATTCGACGACAAGGTTTCAGATGATTGATTGACGGGCCTATTTGTAGGAACTATCGTCAATCGAGGAATACCAGGGTTTACAATAATTTCTGGTAATTCGGCATCTCCAGCAAGAAAATTATTGATAGATTTTTCTCGCTTTATCCCGAGATACTCAGCAACACTAGGTCTGCGCAAGTCGAAATCAACAAGCATTGCGGTTTTCTGTGGTTGTTGCGCAATGCTGATTGCAAGATTAATGGCAACCACAGTTTTCCCTGCTTCCGGTGTCGGAGAAATAATCGCAATCGTGCGCCAATTATTTTCTTCCATTTTCTGTAACACTTGCGTGCGCAGAGAATCAAATGCCGAGCTTACAGGATCATCGTTATTCTGTGCAACAATACGATAATTCTCTAAATGTTCAGGATCAAGCTTGACTATGCTAGCTTTGTTATAAGCAATTGACTTAAGCTCGTCCTCTTTAGACATCTTACTAAATGTTTTATTTTGGCTTGTAGCAGATACTGGCCGCCCGCCACCACTCTGTAATTTTGCTTTTTCCAAAGCGTCTTTAATTTTTTCCATTTATCACTCTCACTAAAATCTTGATAGAATCTTGGTAGTTAATACATCAAGCGGCATAAGGAAGATATGTATCAAAAACAAAACAAGAAGAGTGAATATCAAAACACTGGCTAAGATATTAAAAACTATATATTTTTTTCGTTTTATTTCGGCCTTATTCGTAATATAAGGGATTGTAGCCATCGGCTGAATTTTCATAATAGAGGCTAACATGTCTACACCCCTAACCCGTTTATCTAATGCTTCCATCAGAACTGCCAAACCAATCGCTGCAGCGATTGCACCAAAAAATCCAGCTAAAATAATAAGCAACCGATTAGGTTTTATCGACTTATCTGGGAAAGTAGGTGCTTCTGTCAAAACAAAACGTTCGCCTTTGTTTTCCAGTTCGATATTTTTTGCCACCCTAGAACTATCTAGCTTGGCTTTAATTTCAGCATAAGCGGCTTTAGCATTATCATAATCTCGTAGCAAGGCACCTAGCGTGCCTTCTGTCTGAGCACTCTGCATTACTAGACCCTCTGTCTGGTTTATTTTTGCACGAACGCCAGCTTCTTCAGCCTCTAATGCCTTAAGACGTGCATTCGCCGTGTCTATTTGTGCTTGCACTTTGTCCACCATAACAGATTGAGTTGTAACACGTTTTGCTGGCTCAGCGTTTTGGGTGGCGTTTTTTTCCAAGGCTTCAATTCTGCGTTGTAACGCACGAACCGATGGGTGATTTTCGCTATATATCGCACTCATCTTTGCTAGTTCTGAATTAAGCTTCTCGAGTTCCGTTGCGCCAGAGCCTGACTCCAAGGATGTGCCCAAGCCAATGCCTGCTTTGGCGGATTCCATACTAACATCTAATGAGCGCAGTTCTGCTTGGGTAGCACTATATTCTCGCTGTATAGCTCTTAGGTCATTCTCAAGACGTTCCAGACTTACAACCTTCACTGCCTTGTTTTCAGGAAGAGAGTTCGCGTGTAATCGTTTGTAATCGGTAACTTCTTTCTCGATTTTCTCCAAAGCAATTTTTCGCTTAGCTGCTTCATTACTAAAAAAATCCGTTGTTTCTGTGACTCGCTCTTTGCTAGCTCTTTCATTCTCATCCAGGAACAATTTGACTAAATCATTCGTTATGTTATAAGTATTATCTGCCTTATAGCTTGAAAAAGTTACGTTAAAGGCAAATGTTGGCTTTTCACCCCAACCTTCGGCCTCCGCCTTGAGCAGGTCGACTGTGACATTAGCACGTAATATTTGTGCTACTTTATCAGGGGGTAAGTTGGGCTTTTTATCCAAGCCATACAACTTGTATTGTTTTGCAATTTTATAAAGGTTGTCATTGCTAAGTACCACTTGTTTGAGTGCTGCGAAACGGTCTGTAGCATACTTCCCCCTAATCTCTTCTGACTGAACTTGCTGGGATTCAAAAAGTATTGTGCCTGTAGATTGATAGACGGGCGGAAGCATTATTGCAATTGCAATTGCTGCCAAAAACACAAAAAAGAAAAAACCTATGACATACGGTAATCTTCGCTTAATGATATTTATATAATCATTAAGCGAGATTTCTGATTCTATACTCATTAAATTTATAGCCTTTTTTCTTGTTAGAAGCTCAAGGTGTCATATGACAGCGAAACGCCAATCATATTACCCTGACTACGAGCACCAGGAATATCCTGCTCCTTAAAGGCTGCAGACAATCGAGTTTTCCAATCACGGCTCAACCGGCGCTCATAAAACACACTTAGTTGCCCGTAGTCTACCCTTTCTAAATTAACTTCCTTATCACTTCTTGCTTTGTATAAACTATAATTGGCGCCGACTTGGTCTTGTTCAGAGATTTTGTGCTCCCATCCAACCCTAATAGAGTCCAACTTCCGAAAGCCACCAACTCCTGAGGGTGCGAGTTCTCGGTTTAATTCAGCAACGTAACTCGTGCGTTCCAATACATATTCAGCTTTAATTCCTGCCTGCCAGTCAGTGTCGGACTGGCGGCCAGACAGATCATAAATGCCCGCATTGGCACCGAGCTTTAATCTTTCATTAACCTGATAAGCCGCTCCCATTAATAGATGCACCATTTCCGTATCATCAAAAACCTTTTCTGGGTGCAATTGCGAATACCCTAGCTCAGCACTGGTATCAAGCCTCTCTGTATACGCATAAGTTAACCTGGACCTGATATCACCAAGATTATAACCTTGAAGGTTACCTGGACGACTGAAGGTAACATCACTATAGAAGCCATCTGTCAAAACAGACCATTTTGGGTTGATTCTATATAGCCAGTTCGCGGACAACCTTTTAATTTTTTCTGTATTATCAGTTTTAGTAAACACGCCCGTACTCTTTAACTCATCCTCGCGTGCTGAACTTTCTATGTAATCTGCTTTGACTCCAAGAATACCTGATTCATATGTACGATCCCAGCCGATCGCCAGCCTTGGATCTTCACGGTCAACAAGGACATTCTCGTTAGAATGTCTTTGAACCAATAAAGCAGCGTCCAAATACCACCGATTGAGCTCACTAGTGATGCCTAACTGGAACTGCGGAGCTATAGAATATATCCATACCGACTCTTTATTTCTCTTGACCATGTTCGGATTAGAATCGTAATCAACGCCAGCGTTGATGATAATATCTTTTGTAATTTCAACTGCGTTTACTTGTGACAAGAATAACGCCAATATAACACCACCAAGCAATTGCAATATAGACTTATTGTATTCCTGATGACAAGTTGGTAATAAATTTTTAATATTCATTCTAGTCTCTGAATATAGAGTTAAATAATAGGGAGTCATTATACTCTATATTCATATACTTAAAGCATTTTATTCAGGTGCTTTGAGCTATGGCACTAAGATGGTGTCCCCTGGGTTTAATGTAATATTGCTCTCTAACCGCTCACCACGAATAAGTTGGTCATAATATACTGGAATGGCTTTTTGCCCCTGGGGCGTATTGCGTAAAACCTTAATGCCGCTGCGGTCTGCAAACTTATCTAACCCGCCCGCTATGCTTAATGCATCCAGTACAGTCATAGGTCCAGCCATCAAAACCTGACCCGGCTTCAGCACCTTCCCCATTACATGCGCTACATTACCTGTAATGCTGACAATCACCACAGACACTTGTGGATCAGGAAGATAGGGTTTTAATTTTTCAGCAATCCGCTTCTCAACTTCTGTCGAAGTAAGACCAACCACTTCCACCCTGCCAGCAAGTGGATAAGTAATGCTTCCATCAGGAAGCACAAGGCTTTCTTTCTGCAATTTGTCTTCGCCCCAAACTGAAACCTGGATTAAATCCCCTTGGCGCAATTTGTAACTTTGAGTAGCTTCTGCATTCGCTATAGAAACTGACATCAGAAATAATTGGGTAATTATCAGCCATAAAAGTGTTTTGATTTTCATCTTTTTTTCTCCCCTTCAGGAAATGACATTTAAGGTTCTGTTTTAATAGAATATCACGTTAATATATTAACATTAACTGAATGATGTGAATTTTTCAGACTTGGTAAAATGATTTTTTACGCTTCACGACATGCATTCTCTTTGCAGGCAGCAAAAAAAATACACTTAAAGATTTAACGGCTAAACACCACTTCGGTTAGACAGCATCACAAACCCTAATAAAGCCATTGTTAACAACCAGCCACTAGGCAAGATTGGCTCGCCGCTATCCGTAGTCTGAGACTGGGATGCTGAGCTTTTGTCCTGACCAATGTTATTACCGGCAATTGGTACTAGAAATTCTTTATTAACAGTGCCACTCTCAACACTTAATGAACTTTTCACATCCCCGGCAGGTTCATTACCAACTGCCGTAGCAGCCATTGGTGCTACCAAAACCAAGCTAACAAACACCGATACAATGACTTTCTTTAACATTTCGCTCACCTTCCAGTGGACTTAAATAATCTATTCAATTGGTTGATTGCATTCTATGAAGTGCATGCCAAATCCGCAATAGCCCTTATGGGTCACTGACTAACGTGGCTGGATAACAAGTTGTGACTTGAGGCTTATAGCTAGAGTAACTGGGCAATTTGACAGAATTGTGATAATTTCTGATGTCGAAAAAAGATCAACGAACTTAATCAATAAAAAACCTTTGCTGCGACCAGCAAAGGTTTAAAAACGGCAAATCCTAACTTTAATTCGGTCTTCTTGGACTGTATTTAGCCACCGCTTGTGCGCGGCATGACACATCTAGTTTCTGAAAAATACGTTTGAGATGATTTTTTACGGTATTAGGGCTAATTGATAGAATCATGCCTATCTCAAAATTGGTTTTTCCTGTTTTGACCCAATGCAGAATTTCATGCTCACGTTCGCTTAATCCGCCAAGCGGTAATTCCCCTATCAGATCTTCTTCAACCACAGGCGTTTCCATACATTCCACGCGTCGTAGCGCGGCATCCACGTGCGGCATTAAAAGTCCCAATACAGAGTTTTGTACCTGAAACTCGCGCGCCTTATCAAAGAACACATAGATACAATCGCTCTTATCACGGGTATCACGCACACCATACACCAGCAAAGAATTCATGCCGACTAATTTACGCGTAAAAGGTGTTGGCGATTGGCTATAGATACCTTCTGCATCAAAAAAGTTGATTCGGAACCATCTTTCACCGTTATCAACCCAGCGCTGATGCAGGTTGGACATTAGATAAGCGAAAACCCCCGGCGCATCGATGAGTTTTTGTGTACGAATGTCGTCAATATTGGATGACACATCGAAATGAAGATCGCCCGTGGCAAAATCACCCCAGGCAGCGACCAGCACATCATGAGGAAGCACTTCCCTGACGCTTCCTTGTAGCCACTTGAAAAAGTCTACGTGTTTTTGAACGGTAAAGGATTTTTGAATAACATTAAATATCTGTTCCCAATTCTGCTTAGTTGTATTGTTTTCCATCACTGTATGCCTCTCACGATTTATATCGGCTTGATGAGAATACAGTTGCATTTTCAATACCAGCTTTCCGTTAATTTTTTATTCAAAAGAATCAGCATGTTACAAATATATTGTCACATACAATTTGAGTTTGGCGTTTATCTATCGACACATATGTCATCCGATTGACACTTTTTGACATGGCATGGTTTATTTAACTCTTATCGATCCAATTTTACAATGGAATCAATCATTTTTTAGCGCATAAATAACAGGCAAGTTTCGCCACCAGCCATAAACATCCATTCCGCAGCCAAACACATAGCGGTTCGGCACCATGAGTCCTACATATTCAGCCTGTGTTGCTTTATTTTTATTTAGTTGTTTTTCTACCAAAACAGCCGATCTCGTCTCTTTTGCGCCAAGCAGTTTACATTGATCAATAATTGCTTTTAAGGTGACCCCTTCATCGAGAATGTCATCCAGTATTAAGACCTTTCTGTCTTTAACATTGGCTTTGGGCATGACAATCCATTTTAGCTCCTTGCCTTCGGTAGCATCGTGATAGCGCGTGGCCTGTACAAAATCGAACTCAAGCGGAAACAGCAGCTTGGAGAGCAACTGGCCGGTAAAAAACACGGCGCCTCCCATTACGCATAGCACGATAGGCGGCTCGTCAACATAATATTGATTAAGCTGTTTAGCCATGGCTGAAATAGCCTGGTTCACAGCCTGTTCGTCATGTACAAGCTCTGCCTGTTGTAAATAATGCTGAGGATTGACCAGCTTAGTCAATTTAGGTCACTTCATCAGGCTGTTGAGATAACTGGAAAAATCTTTTGCAATTTCCGGGTGCTTCAGCGCAAACTCCACATTGGCTTTCATAAAGCCAAGTTTGCTGCCACAATCGTATCGTTTGCCGGTAAAGCGATATGCAAAAATATCTTCTGCCCGCATTAAATCGGCAATGCCGTCAGTCAGCTGGATTTCCCCCCCTTTGCCCGGCTTTACTTTTTCCAGGCAATCAAAGATCCTGGGGGTCAGGATATAACGCCCTACTACTGCAAGGGTTGAAGGTGCATTCGCCGGTTTTGGCTTCTCCACAATGCCTTTAAGTTGTAATAGATTTTCTTCAACTTTGAAAGCATCCACAATGCCGTAACTCGCTGTCTCGGAAGGCTGCACATCTTCCACACCCAGCACAGAGCATTGTTTGCGCGCATACACTTCAGCCATTTGCTGCATGGCGGGAGGATTAGCATCAATCAAATCATCTGCCAGAATCACTGAAAATGGCGCATTGCCCACCACGGGCTTAGCACACAGCACAGCATGGCCTAAACCGAGCGCCTTAGGCTGACGGATGAAAATACATGAAACGTGCGAAGGTAAAATTGTCCTGAGCACTTCGAGCATTTCTTTTTTACCGTTTGCCTCTAGCGATGCTTCCAACTCGTTCGCATTGTCAAAATGGTCTTCAATCGAGCGCTTATTGCGCCCAGTGATAAATATCAGCTCTGTTGCGCCAGCCGCGATGGTCTCTTCGGCCGCATATTGAATCAAGGGCTTGTCGACAATCGGCAGCATCTCTTTGGGGCTAGCTTTGGTGGCCGGTAAAAATCGCGTGCCCAAACCGGCAACCGGAAAAACTGCTTTTGTAATTTTATTCATTTTTCGCCAAAGTAATTAATGTATAGTGTTGGTGAGAGAAGTTATATTCCCATTTGGGTTCGCAGAAGTGCTTTCTACGTACTCCTCCACCCAAAATGCCAATTGTTTTTTAATGGTATTCTCATCTGCATCCTGGCATGACTCAATCCATTTTAATAACCTTTTAACCCAAAGCGCATCCGCCTTTCTGGCAATAGCAATGCGTAATTTAGGATGTGGCGTGGGCTGTGTGAGTTCATCATCTGCCAGCAATTCCTCATACAATTTTTCACCCGGCCGCAAGCCTGTATAGCTGATTTTAATTTCATCCTGCTGAAAGCCTGAGAGACGAATCATGTCTTTGGCCAGCTCGGCAATTTTGACGGGTTCGCCCATATCCAGCACATAAATCTCGCCACCGTTACTCATGAGTCCCGCCTGCATCACCAACTGTGCCGCTTCAGGAATCGACATGAAAAAACGTGTTATTTCTGGGTGTGTCACAGTCACAGGCCCACCTTTAGCAATTTGCTCACGAAATTTCGGAATCACGCTGCCGCTGCTGCCCAGCACATTGCCAAAACGCACCATCACAAAATGTGTTTTTGACTTAGTGCCGCCTTCCAGGCTCTGGCACACCATTTCGGCCAAGCGCTTACTTGCCCCCATCACATTGGTTGGGTTTACGGCTTTATCTGTCGAAATCAGCACGAATTTCCCCACTTTTGCCTTCATGCAAGCATCGGCCATCACATAAGTGCCGATCACGTTGTTAGCTAATGCCTCGGCTACGTTGTGCGTTTCCATCAACGGCACATGTTTATATGCCGCCGCATGAAACACCACTTTGGGTCGATACTCAGCCAATAGCTGCTTCACCCGCTGCTCATTTTTGACATCCCCTGTCACAAAAATGAGTTCCACTGAATGGAAATCGTGCTGTAATTCCTGCTCCAGCTGATAAAGTGCATATTCAGAAATATCAAAACAAATCAATTGATTAGGCTTATATTTAAGTATCTGCCTGCACAGCTCAGAACCAATCGATCCCCCTGCCCCGCTAACCATTACCGTATGGCATTCAATTAATTGCTGCAACCCCTGATTATCCAGACTGACTGTCTCACGGCCGAGCAGATCTTCAACTTCCACTTTACGAATTTGCGAAATACTCACCCTGCCGCTCATTAAATCATCCATCGCTGGCAACGTAAGGGCGGTTAGTTCGTTGGCATTAGCCAGCGCCACCGCTTGGCGGCGCAGTTGATGCGCCTCTGGCGGTAAGGCAATAATGATATGGCTCACATCATACTTGTTTGCAATCTCTGGCAATTGCTCAACCGCACCCAACACACGTACGCCCATAATTAACCTGCCACGCATGGTTTTATCTTCATCCAACAGACCCACCACACGCCACTGCTCACTTCTGCTCAAATCTTTTAGTAAAGCCACAGCCAGATCACCCGCGCCTATTAAAATAACTGGCTCACCGCGCGAATGTGAAGTGCCATAAAGCCGATGCTCTTTCCAGGCGCGATAAGCAAACCGGCTGCCGCCCATGAGTAGAATTAACAATATAGGGTCCAAGATTAATACAGTTCTAGGTACCACAACTGCCGGACTGATCATCAGCAGCAAGGCTGCGATAGCAATTGTGGCAACCGCTACCGCTTTAATGATTCTTTTAAGATCCGGGATACTGGCGAACCGCCATACGCCTTGGTAAAGGCCAAAAATAACAAAAATAACAACTTGAACTGGAACTACCCAGAATGCCGTTTCATATAAATGCAGATTAAAGTTTGCGGGAATTTCAAAGTTGAAGCGCAGTAAAAAACTTAAGCACCAGGCAAGATATGCCACAACGACGTCGTGCATAAAGGCGCCGAAGGAACGCAGATTGGTTAAAAATTGCCAGTGATTCTTCATTAGTTTTTTGTGTCTGGTTTTAGTTGAGTCTAACAATTGAATTCAAACAACATTGTAGTTTTTAGTCGCTTGCTAATCAATTTAAATCATCATGCCATCTTGGAAAGTTCAATGCTGGATGCCATCCCTAAGCAAAACTTTCACAAAAGTCAGGAAGAGAATTTTTATATCCAGGTAAAAAGATTGATGATTCATATAATCCACATCCAGCTTAACTTTTTCTGGAATCGGCAACTCGTCTCTACCGTTAATCTGCGCCCAACCCGTTAACCCTGGCACCAGCCTATCCACGCCATGTTGCGTGCGCAATGCAATAAGGTCATGCTGATTAAATAACGCTGGACGCGGCCCAACAAAACTCATATCCCCTCTGATAATGCTCCAAAGTTGCGGCAACTCATCTAGGCTGGATTTACGCAAAAATGTACCTACTGGAGTTAAAAATTGTTTAGGATCCGGTAAGAGATGTGTCGCCACAGCTGGCGTATCTACTTGCATTGTGCGAAATTTTGGCATTTTGAATATTTTGTTGTTACAGCCAATACGGTCAGACCAATATAAAATCGGGCCGGTCGAGGTTATGCGTACTGCGAATGCTACCAGCATCAATGGCAATACCAAAAACAGTAATGCTATTAGCGCCAACCACAAGTCAAATAAGCGTTTCATAGCCAAACAATCTTAAAACAACTCTTGAACAGTTTTCCTCAAACCCTCTTGCAAGGTAAAAGGTGGTTGCCAACCTAACTCGCGCCGTATCTTGCTGCTATTCACTTGCAAGGAGCTCAACAACCTATCTATCTGATCAGGCCTCCCAATCAATCTCCCTGCTAGCTTCAACAGTGCCGGAGGACAAGAAAACAATCGTGCGGACTGCTCCATCGCCTCAGCTAACTTGCATAACAAATCAGATGTAGAAACATCTTCGCCATCGCTCACAAGATATGTATTCCCAGCCCCATTAGGATGAGTAGCGCATAAAATCAGAGCATCAACTAAATTTTCAACATAAATCAAACTGCGCAAATTTTGCACTGAAGCAAACGGTAATGGGATCCTCTTGGCGAGCACCTTGATCATTTGTGCGAAATTTCCTTTCACGCCAGCGCCATATACCAAAGGCGGACGAACAATTACCACTTCCAGTCCAGTTGTTGCTGATATTTCATGTAAAGCCTGCTCAGCCTCCCATTTAGAAACACCATAAGGATCTTGTGGGTTCGGGTCATCAAGTTCAGTATATGGCAAAGTGGTTTGTTCTCCATTTACCTTAACAGAACTCACATAAACAAATCGCTTTGCACCTGCTTTAGCTGCCTGCATAGCAAGTTTAACTGTTCCAGCAACATTTACTTTACGAAATTCTGCCAGTGGATCAACTGCACTGTCATTCATCACATGGACGCGAGCGGCAAGATGAATAATCACGTCACAACCCTTTAAAGCATCGCGCCAATATGTATCCAGGCCTAGGTCGTCTATCACATAGTTAGAATCGGCTCCGCTTTTGAAAGTTCTACGGTTAACAGTACGGACCTCAAAATTTTGTAGCTTCAAATTTTTAACGACCTCAGTACCAATAAATCCTGATGCACCTGTAACTAGTACTCTCATAACAACTCTTTATAGAGCGAAACATAAGCCTGTTCCAGTGCTGGCACTGAAAATAAATGTTCATGACAACTGCGAGCTACCAAGCCCATCTTATTTGCAAACGCCTCATCGCTTAGCAAACGCTGCATCGCACTTGCCAAACTTTTGGGTGCTTTTGTTTGAACTACAAATCTCGCTTCCTCTTGAAAGTTAATAAACAATGACCCGGTACCAATTTCATAAGAGATCATGGGGTTTTCATCTTTGAGGTTTCTAATATAACCTCACAAAAAGCATCTTACCCTGATGTTTGATTTTCAGGGTCAATGGTCCGCAATATCAATTTTTACGTTTGCTTGTTACCCAAAAGTCTTTCACCAAATAGTAAAACAGAGCACCCAAACCTGAAAATAGAGAAAATAATACCTTTGTGTTGTAGATTGCAAGAATTATAAACTATCAGCAGAGTAAAGCTCTAACATCCAGCGTAACGTATCTTCTAATAGCGGCATTGGAATTTCACCTACAGCTTTGATTAACTTTGCTGGACTGCCACATAAACGATGAATCTCGTTGTTACGAACAAAAGCTGGGTTAGTTTTGACTTTTAACTCATGACCTGAAATTTTACTGAGAATTGCTAGCACAGATTTTAATGTTACTGGCTTACCAGAACAAACATTGTAAATCTCCTTTGTCTTGGCTTTTTCCAACAATTCTAAATAAGTGTCACACACGAAACGTACATCATTAAATTCACGCTCAACATCTAAATTGCCCAATTCAACAAACTCCGCACGCCTTGCAAAATGAGACACCAATTTTGGTATTAAAAACGAGCTGGATTGACCAGGTCCAGTATAGTTAAAGGGTCGTACAAAAAATAAAGGTAACTGGGCATGATAGGCAAGCGCCATGAACTCCATACACAACTTACTCATAGCATAATGGTTGATCGGCGCAGGTTCTTGAGTTTCTTTAATGGGCGATTGTTCACAGTTACCATAGACATTTGCACTGCTGGCTAATAATATTTTTTGCGGAGGTTGTTTAGTTGTAGCCAATGCATCCAATAAATTTAGCGTACCTATTACATTAACGTCATAAAAGGCACTGACGTCCGCATGACCCACAAAACTAATCGCAGCAAGATGAACGACCGCTTCAGGCGACGCTTGCGCAACCTCCACATGAATTGCATCGAGATCATTTAAATCCGCCTGCAGGGGGATAACTTTATGCCCTCTAGCTTGGGCAATCGTTACAAAATGCCGACCAGTAAAACCATCGGCACCTGTTAGTAATATTCTCAAAATGTAGATCCTACCTCATTACGACGAATATCTGCTTCAACCATCATCTGACAAAGCTGCTCAAGGGTAGTTTTAGGCTCCCAACCCAATTCGCGTTTGGCTTTTTCTGGGTTGCCAATTAACAACTCAACTTCTGCAGGGCGATAAAATTTAGGATTTACACGTACCAAGGTTTTATTAGTTTTGGTGTCAATGCCAATTTCATGCTCAGCCAGACCTTCCCAAGCCAATTCAAAGCCTGCGGCTTTAGCAGCCATGGAAACATAATCTCGCACTGTTTCTGTCCGATTAGTCGCTAGCACGTAAGTATCAGGCTTATCGGCTTGTAGCATGCGCCACATACCCTCAACATACTCTTTTGCAAATCCCCAGTCGCGCTTTGCATCCATGTTGCCTAGCTCAAGCATATCTAACTTGCCCAGTTTAATTTTAGCCATGCTATCAGTAATTTTACGTGTGACGAACTCACGGCCACGTAACGGTGATTCATGATTAAACAAAATACCGCTAGCGCCAAAAATGTTATAACTTTCACGGTAGTTAATTGTCATCCAATGCGCATAAAGTTTAGCTACTCCATAAGGGCTGCGTGGGTAAAACGGTGTAGACTCCACTTGCGGAATCGCCTGCACTTTACCAAACATTTCTGAGGTGCTCGCTTGATAAAAACGTATTTCAGGGTTAACAATACGGATGGCTTCTAGCAAATTAACAGGTCCAATACCTGTAATTTCTGCGGTTGTAATGGGCTGTTCAAACGACACGCCTACAAAGCTTTGCGCTGCCAAATTATAAACTTCTGTTGCGCCTGTGGTTTTTAGCAAGCGTACGCTTGCACTTAAGTCTGTAATATCATATTCGACCAAATGCAAGTTAGGATGTTTATCAACTCCCAACTCTTCAATTCGCCAGAAATTTACTGAGCTGGTACGACGAAAAGTACCGTACACGGTATATCCTTTTTCCAACAAAAGCTGTATCAAGTAGGCTCCATCTTGGCCAGTAATTCCGGTAATGATTGCTTTTTTCATTTTTATTCTCTATGTAAAATATTGTAAAATTTTGTTTAAGGTGTCAGAAAATGCCTAACGACTAGAATAGCAGATACTTCCTCAGGAATTCAAGCCTGCCCACAATATCGCTTGCTCCAGCTAGCAGAATGGATCTTGTCTTCAAACAGGTTTGAACCACACATTGCGGTTTACATAATCTACATAACTCATTACAACTCGCAATATTTGTTTAGATACAGGACCAGTTTCGTAATCCTGAACCGGCAACATCACACGTTTTGTTTTGTCATGTTGAGCAACGATGACACGTACAGCATCTAGTACTCTATCTTTTTTAAGTCCGCTCATAATAAGAGTACCAACATCCATACCCTCTGGACGCTCATGTGCATTGCGGATAGTAATTGCCGGTAAATTGAGTAACGATGCTTCTTCTGTGACTGTACCACTGTCTGAAATAACGCACAGAGCCTCCATCTGCAATTTAATGTAATCGCAAAAACCAAATGGCTTCAAAAATTGGATGTTTGGGTTGAGCTTACCTAGCTCCATAGCATCCAAACGCTTTCTGGTACGAGGATGCGTTGAAACGATGACTGCATAATTGTAAGCCTCTGCCAGGGCATTGAGCGTTTCCACCATATCCAGCAAGTTCTGTGGTGTATCGACGTTCTCCTCACGGTGTGCGCTTACGATGAAGAACTTACTTGTCACCAGACCCATACGTTGCAGCACATCTGATTTCTGAATCTTTGGCATGTAGTGATCAAGCACTTCATGCATATGCGACCCAGTTTTGATGATCGTCTCTGGACGTATGCCTTCAGCGATCAAATAGCGACGGGCATGCTCTGTCAGCACCAAATTAATATCGCTTAAATGATCCAGCACTTTACGGTTAAGTTCTTCAGGTACGCGCTGATCAAAACATCGATTGCCTGCCTCCATGTGGAACACCGGAATTTTGCGTCGCTTGGCCGCGATAACTGCCAAACAGGAGTTGGTATCACCATATAACATGACCGCATCCGGTTTTTCTTTCTCCAATACGGCATCAGACTTTTCAATCACTCGTGCAATGGTCTGCGCAGCATTCTCACCGACTGCATCCAGAAAATGATTCGGCTTGCGGATGCTTAAGTCGTCAAAGAACACCTGGTTCAACTCGTAATCATAGTTTTGTCCTGTATGTACTAGAACATGCTGCGTGTGTTGATCAAGCTCAGCTATGACACGACTCATTTTGATTAGCTCAGGTCGCGTCCCAACGATGGTCATGACTTTAAGCATTTAGTTCTTCCTTAATGAAATCCAGTTTCAACAGTAACGTTTTGACTTGTTCAACATTTAGTCGCTCGGTATTATGTGAGGTGTAATCATCCTGATGCGAGATTTTTTCCTCACCCTCACTAAAAAATTGGGCATAATTTAAGTCGCGGTTATCTGCTGGAATGCGGTAATAGTCCCCCATATCCTGTGCCTTTGCCATTTCCTCACGCGAAATCAGTGACTCATACAACTTTTCGCCATGGCGTGTACCGATGACACGGACTTGATCGTCTTTATTGAACAACTCTTTTAGTGCCTGCGCTAAATCAGCAACTGTTGAGGCCGGTGCCTTCTGCACAAAGATATCGCCTTGCTCACCATGCTCAAACGCATAGAGCACCAAGTCTACCGAATCTTCAAGCGACATCAGAAAACGCGTCATATTAGGATCAGTCACCGTAAGTGGTTTTCCCTCTTTTAGTTGAGAAACAAATAGTGGAATAACAGACCCGCGTGACGCCATCACATTGCCATAGCGGGTAGCACAAAGCACCGTCTCATCTGCATTTTGCATTCGCGCTTTGGCGACCATGAATTTTTCCATCATGGCCTTGGATATTCCCATTGCATTAATTGGATACACTGCTTTATCTGTACTTAGCATGACAACTCGTGCAACACCGCGCGCAATCGCTGCATTCATCACATTCTCTGATCCGATGACATTGGTTTGTACCGCCTCAAACGGATAAAACTCGCAAGATGGCACCTGCTTTAATGCAGCGGCATGAAACACATAATCTACGCCTTTCATGGCATTAAAAACACTATCGTAGTTACGCACATCCCCAATATAGAACTTCAGCTTCGGATTGTTCAGCGCAATGCGCATTTCTTCCTGTTTTTTTTCATCACGGCTAAATATGCGAATTTCACGCACATCAGTCGATAAAAAACGTTTCAATACTGTGTTTCCGAAAGAACCCGTACCACCAGTGATCATTAATACTTTATTTTTAAACATATTTTCACCGCTATCTATTGGCACTATTGATATGAATGCATCGTCTTGATGAGATCGATCCATTCAGGCGCTACATACCCTGTTGCTAAATTAAATCGTTCTGCATTAAGCGACCTGTCAATCACCAGATTGTCATCAGGAATCACTTCTATTTGCTTACCATAAACATCGGCCACCAGTTTTAATAAGTCATACTTTGAAATCGGCTTAGCTGCGACATGATAAACGCCTGTTAACTCTTTTCGCGGCAATACAATATCACGAATGACTTTAGCTAGAACAACAGTAGGCAACCCAGAAAATATCGCACGCCTGAAGCCCTTACAACTACCCTGCTGAGATAAAAACCAACCAATCAGGCCATGAGCACTTTGTAGTTCGTGTCCGATAATCGAAGTGCGCAACGTAATGGCATGCGGGCAATCGACCTCACCTAAATACTTGGATTTTCCATAAAGGTCTGTAGCGTCTGAAATATCGCATTCTTTATAGTTGCCTTTTGATCCAGAAAAAACACAATCCGTACTCATATGAACCAAGCGCGCGCCAACCAAGTTGCACAAATTAGCCAAACGATGGGGCAGCATTGCATTGATAGGCAACGTGATAAGTGGATCATCTACATCTGCCAACTGCTTGATTAAGCCAATACAATTAATAACAGCATCAGGTCTGACTTCAGCAAATAACTTTACAAGCGCATCATGGTCAGCAACATCACAACCCGTAATAATTGTTTTTGCCACTTCTTTAGAAAATAAGTGGGGTACATTACTGGAGCGCGCCGTGCCAAATACTTCTAAGCTCTGATCTTCATGCATGACACGAAGCACAGCATTGCCGAGCATCCCACTCGCACCCAATACTAAAACTCTCAACAGTTATCCTTTTTGCCAATCAGCGTTTCAAAATGTTTAATTAACTCTGCAGTTAACATTTCCTCATCAAAATGCTGCTTAAAATAAGCACGTCCATTCACGCCCATCTGGCTGCGCTCAACCTCAGGCATTTGATAAAGTTTGATTATGGCTTGCGCCAACCCCTGATCATCCTCCGCCTTTACGGCAACGCCAGCTTTTGCCTCGATAACCAATCTGGCACCTTCACCATTTAAACAGGCAATAACAGGCTTACCTACCGCAAGATATGCCTGTATTTTACTCGGAATCGTTAATTCAAAAATAGGCTGATTGGTTAAAGTAACTAATAAAGCAGAAGCCTGTCGCATTAAAATTGGCATCGTCTTAACCGGGAAGCGTCCTTCCAAATGTAAGTTTGTTAATTTTCTTTCAAAAATTTGCTGTGCTACCCAATCTTCCTTACTACCACTACCCAATATCACTATCTTGATTTCAGGATATGCATTTAACCTTTCAGCCGCAGCAACGATAGTTTCCATAGCTTGCGCAGAACCCACATTACCGGCAAACAATACGGCAAATCCTGATTGTAGTGACTCAATCTTCGGCGCATGAGTGACCTGCGGAGAATAAAACTCCTTCTCTACCGAATTAGGAAAATATGCAATGGGTATATTCGGTGCCAGTTTTGACACAGGCCCAATAAAAGCCTTGGACTGAACCAACAACAAATCCGTGTGCGAATAAGTAAATCGAACAAGTTTTTCAAGTAATTTTAATACCCAAGCAGACTTAACGTATCCAGTTGCCTCTGCACTTTGCGGCCATAAATCTTGCACCCAAAGCACGACGGGAACACCCTTAAGCCATCCTAAAAAAGAAGCTGGTATCGCCTGGAAAATTGGTGATGGTGCGTAAACAAATATGACGTTATACTTCTTTTTTCTTAATAACCAAGGCGCAAATAAAAGACCAGATAAAACAAAAGAGCAATAATTTAATATTAATTTCAACCCGCTTTTACTGCCTCTGGGTAATATTGGAATACGATAAATCAGGATACTTTCAAAAAACTCCTTTGTGGTACCCCAAGCAGAATATCCAGAAAAAATATTACCCTCCGGGTAATTAGGCTTTCCTGTCAGCACTTCAGCTTCATGCCCTAGCGCCTTTAAAGCACAAGTAACTTGATTAACATGAAAACTTTCCGGCCAAAAATACTGACTTATAATCAAAATATTCATGTTCTAGAATAACCAGAAAGAATTTTTCTATATAAATCCACATAATTATGAACAATAGAATGCCATGTATATTTTTCTATTACTAATTCTTGAAAAGATATTGCACGACTCTTTAGGAAATCAGGTTGGCTAAGAACATTGATTAACCCATCTGCTATTCCTGCAATATCAGCTGAAACCTCGAGGCTAGGATGAATAGACTTGATTTCCCCAAAGCCACACTGATCAGTCAGCATAACTGGTGTACCACATACACCCGCCTCCAAGGCCACAATAGACATTGCTTCTTGCCGCGATGGAACAACTAGTAAACTAGCCATATGATAAGCCGCCGCCTTGTCATTACCACTGACAAAGCCCAGAAAATGTACACGATCACTTATTCCCTCTTGCTTGGCAATATCCACTAAGTCAGACTGCATTCCTTCATCCGGACCAGCAAATACAAGTTGATAATCAGGAATACGATCATGCACCAAAGCAAACGCTTGCAGCAGCAAGTCGGGACCTTTTATTGGATTAAGGCGCCCCATGAATAAAATGATAGGATTATCAGACAATCCTTTAAGACGTCGAAAATTATTGATGTCAACAAGAGGAAAATCTTCCTTGGATACCCCATTCGGAATCACAGTGACTCGAGAACCGGGAATACCGTAACTTTTAAAATGTGGTAATTCAGCAGAAGTTACAGCTATCCATGCAGAGGCATTGCTAATAATTCTTTTACCAACAACAAAATTATATAAATATTTAAGCAATTTTGAGCGCCCAAATAGAGGCAATGCACCCGCAGGGCAAACTACGTACGGCTTGTGAGCACGACGAAGAGCAATGTATACAAAAATATTTAGTACACTCCAATGCCCCATAAGATGAATAACATCAGCATTTTTTACCAACGACTTGATAAGTTTCCAATTAACTCTGGGTATATAAAATCTTCTCAAGAGTAGAGGAATTGCAACTACTTCAGCAGGCTTTAATGCCGTAATCCGAGTTTCATCAAGCCCGGTATTAATTGTGAGAACAGTGCACTTCACTCCCTTAATTGCCAAAAAACGGCTCATCTGAAAGGTGCGCTCTGCTGTGCCGCCGCCTGTCTTAAAATCCAGGGAAGAGTTAACATTCAACACATTCATCGCATAAGACTCACGAGTCGCGCCAGTGTCATGCTCAGATAGGTTTTCATAAAAAGTAGCGTAACTCTTAAATTATGACCTGACATCGGCAACCCCTTAAGCAGCCTTTGTCTAAAACGGATAGAATTTAAAATTGCAAGTCTACTGCCCGGCCCTAAAAGCTTGGTTTTCATAATATTTAGGAACCTAATATCACGAATTAGTAATTCTTTTCTTCTGCTCCAATCAAAACGTGAGGATTGGCTGCTGGAGCCACCATGAATTCTATATCTCACATAAGGCTTAATAGAGGTCTTAATAGAGCCGTAACTTTCGAATAAAGTTAATACTGTGTACCAATCCTCAAATTCGAGCCCCTCTGGGAACGGAATTATTTTTTCAATAACACACCTATCAGCAAATAAGAGTCCACCCGTTTTATTATAGAAAAAGCAGCTACCTGGATCAAAATGAGATATAAAATTCCCATCAATTTTATTTGAATTTTCGTCTATCAAAACTGCCGAATGGAAAAGAAACGGACAAGAAGTTGTCTTAAGAAATTCCATGGATGATAAAACCAAGTCCTTGTCAGCCTCGTCATCCGATCCAATTACAAAGAAAAAATCCGTTTGTACCGCTTCAAGCCCAGTTTGGTAGGCCCAAACTTTGCCCTTCTTATAAGCATTTTTTAGTAAAACAATTCTCTGGTCTAACTTTGCGAACTGCTCAACAATACTTGTAGTTTTATCATCAGAAAAATCATCCACAATAATAATCTGATCAATAGGAATAGTTTGGCTAAGCAAGGATTGAATAGCCTTCCCTATATACTTTTCCTCGTTGTAGCAAAATAGAACGGCAGAAACACTTGCATTTGACATTTAACTTAAAACTTTCAAATTCAATTAGTCATGATATATAAGCGCATCAAGCGATATATAGTTTATAAATTTTTCTCACGAAACTTGTATAAAACTTACTGAAAAGTTCCCATTTATTAATTTCTGAAGAATAAGTTATATGAGGCTTTTCAATACGTGCTATATATTGCTGTAACTGACGTTCTGACCAATTCATCTTTTTAAGAAAATAATCTATGTCTGATTTCAAATCGTCAATATCAGGGTAAGGGGATTCTGTAAGCAGCTGTTTAGCAACATTCCTTGCTATCTGTCCTGAACATATCAAAGTTGAAAGATGTAATCGCCTTTTATCTACACCAAATTTCTGTGGCAACAAATATCCCTGATAAAAACGGGTGAAAATTGACTCATAGTGCTTATATGGATATGGACGATAGCCAATTTTCTCTTGTATCTCCTGTAAACATTTAGGTTTGTGATAATCTACATAATCTAAAAAATCTACCCACTGAATACGACGCACAAATCTATACCATACGTAACCAAACACACCTATAGTTGGCATACTTTTTATTTTTACATTGCTTCTGCGTGCTATAGCGTGGATGTTTTTTTTATCAAATTTAAACCAGTTCCATTGCGTTGGCATTCTCATGCCTTCTGTGGTCGTATTTGTTCCAGCTAGAATGTAATGGATTCCATATTTTGTAGCTAGTTGATAATTCACAGCTAACATTGCATTATCGTAAAGCAACTCAATATCAATGACATCGGCATCAAAAAAAGCCTGTTGTAGTGCGCGATATTCTTGCCAATTGATTACGTGCGTATATAAATCTACGCCCAATTTTCTGACAAGATTTTCGATATTGTTAACTGCAAGCTCAGAGTTCCAGCCATTGTCCATGTGTACGGCAAGCGGCCTTAAACCATGTAGCTTCGCAAGATAAAGTACATATGCACTATCTGCACCACCACTCACGCCTACGATACAGTCATAACGTTTACCTTTGCCTGATTTTTTCACTCTTGACAGCAAGTTATCAAATTTAATTTTTAGAGCATCAGGATCTGATGGCTGAAAGTTTTTCAGTTTATTGATCATGTCAGTGCAATAGTTACATTGTCCTAATGCATCAAAGTGAATATTGTTCGCACTTTCATTCATCACACAACGTGTACATTCACGTAATAAAGTCATGATCCAATTCTCGAAAATAATTTTTTCACGATCGGGTATTCTGGATAATTAATGAGAACAGCGCGATGCGGTCCATAAAAGACGAATAGACTTCCTGCCGCCGCGGCAGAGGCTCCAACTGAAAACACCTCCTGCATATCATCAACACTACTTGCACCACCGCACGCAATCAATGGCACATTGATTTGATTGGCAATTCTAGAAATTAGCGCTATGTTATAGCCACTAAAAGCACCATCTCTATTAACATCGTTAATAAAAATCTCACCTACACCAGCATCTACTAAATTCTGCGCGTGAGTTAGCGGGTTCAAACTAGTTAAGCGGCGTTTACTTGAGTCGTAAACATACTCTTTGCCCAAAAAATTACGCTTGACATCTATAGCACCAACTACACTCTGCGAACCCAACTCACCAACTAATTGCTTAATCAACTCAAGATTATGTATTGCTGTACTGTTAATTGAAATTTTTTCAACCCCTAGCGCAATTAATTTTCGCGCTTGCTCAACAGTTTTGATGCCACCGCCATAGCACAATGGCATAAAACACTCACCTGCAATACGCGCCACTAAATCATAATCGGGCTCTTTGTTTAAACGAGAAGCATTGATATCAAGAAAAATTAATTCATCAACATATTTATCATTAAAAATACGGATAGCATTGATCGGGTCGCCCACATACTTGGGATTTTTGAATTTTTCCGTTTTTACTAATCCGCCGTCTTGAAGTAGCAAACAAGGGATTACGCGATTAAATACACCTGTCATAATGCAACAAATCTCTGAAACAAGTTCATACCAAAAAGATGGCTTTTTTCGGGGTGAAACTGCACCCCCATAATATTGCCCACTTCAAATGAAGCTACAAAATCATGTCCGTAATGGCAATATGCAGCCACATCTTTTGAATTATCGGCACGAACATAATAACTATGAACAAAATAAAATCGTTCAGGCTCCTCTGGAGCAGATTCAAATAGTTTTGCACCAATCGATGACTTAACCTGATTCCATCCCATATGAGGGATTTTTAGATTACTATCAAACGAAAATTTTATGGTATCGGCAGCTACCCAACCCAACCCTTGTTGAGTGCCTTCTTCACTGCCTCTTGTCATCATTTGCATACCAAGACAAATGCCAAGAATAGGTTTTTTATTTACCAAAACCTGTTCAGAAAGTATTCTTGCAAGCCCTGATGAATGTAGACTATCCATCCCACGGTCAAAATGACCGACTCCTGGCAAAATGAGCTTATCTGATTTTGCAATTTCATTCATATCGCTACTTATCTGCACCTTAGCCCGTAATTTACGTAACATATTACAAACTGAGCCAACATTGCCCATGCCATAATCAACAATCGTAATCATCTGCCGTTTTCTTTCAACGCAAAATCAATATAGTTGTGATAATTAGCTAGCCAATCAGGTGCCCAAATTTCTGCTTGCGCAACATCTGCTCGTCCAGATTCATAGTCATCGATTTTCAAAACAAAATCCTTAGCATTTAAAAACCCTGCAAATGGGTGTGATGGATAACTAAAAACTGCTTTGGGCGTTTCCCATAAAAAAATTTTTTTTACTAAACCCACAGCTTCAAAAAGTGCCGTAGAAACTTCTCCTGTTACCGCATAGGCAGTTGAGAAGGATTGATAAATATCTCGATTTTGGTCTATTACCACCTTACCTACATTACCGTTTGGATATTCTGAATAAACTCGTTTTCTCTCTAAAGGATGAGGTCTTAAAACAACCCGATAACGACCATTAATAAGATTTGTTAAGTCGTTAGCTAACTCTAAGTAAATGGAAAACTCTATCCCATCACTTAGTAGCAATATGTCTGTTTTATCAGAAACGTTACTCAGCATCCTCTTTCTTTGTTCAGTATAGTGAGGATGGCCAATGATCCATTTTTGTACAGGTGCGTTAATTTCACTATTCCACCACGCACCGTAACCAAGAAAATCATGTGGCAAATATTGACGGTATTCATCACTATCCCGAATGGCTGGCGCAAAAGAATATGCATCGTGACCAGCAGATATCATTCCGTGCTGAGGCTCTGCAACGCGGATACCCATCTCGCGAGCTACATTGTTGAAAATTCCATAGTCTCCGTAGCATGACTGTTCAACTAGCACTAATCGTGGTGCAGTACGTGTTAAAAAACGACGATATACCCATCGCATAAATGATAAACGGGCAACTTTAGGGACAGTCATATTCAGTAAGAGTTGAATACTTTCCTCTGATATACCCAGACCTAGTATCGACTCGGCACGTTTCCTTGCATGATTCAACATGGCTTTTACTACCTTAACATGCCGCTCCCTGGATTGGAGCTTACCAGCCAGAGCAATCAGCATCTGCCAGGGCAACCAGTAACTTGTTCGCTTATTGTGACGCGGTTCTGGGACATGCCAATCCACAACTCCTTCACAAGTTACAGTACCTTCAGGAAAAGCCTGTGCAAAGTAGTCGGTAATGCGGTTAAACCAGAGCCCATCTCTTTGAAAGTGTCCAGCCCCTGTTCCCATAATCAATATGTCACAACTAAGCTTACCTAAGCTTGCATTATGTAAAAGAACACGTGGCAACATCTGTAAAATATGGCGATAACGGCTAGCAGAAGGTTTTACAACCAAAGGCTCATGATTGTAATAAATGTCAGATATTAGAATACGAAAAAATTGGTTGCGTAACAGTGGCCATAGCAAATATCCAGTTTCAGAACAGCGAAAATCGAGAAACGATGGATCATTTTCAATTTCAAGCAACTTCTCTAGTGAAGGTAGGTTACTGTTCATTAAAACTCGATGAAGCGCTTCAAAATATCCAAGCCAACTTTACCACTTTTTTCCGGATGAAACTGACAACCAAATTTATTGCCAGATTGAACTGCCGCAGAAATTAAACAACCGTCATAATAACAATCAGCCAACCGATGTTTTGAATTATCAGGTAAAGCAGTAAAAGAATGAACAAAATATACATTGGCAGTTGGTAAGGTATACTCAAGTATCGATTCACTCCAGTCCTGTCTGGCAGGTGGTAAAAGTAAGGGACTCCATCCTATATGAGGGATTTTATGTGGCAAACCATCAGTCCCTAATTTAGGAATTGCAGTTACTTTACCTGGCAGAAACCCCAAACCATCATGTTCGCCAAATTCATCGCTATGGTCAAACATCATCTGCATTCCAAGACAAATACCCAAAAATGGACGTTCATTTATCGCGTACTCTTTTAAGGCATCGTCCAACCCACGCTGTTTGAGTTCATGCATGCCATGTTCAAACGAACCTACACCCGGCAATAAAAGGCTATCAGCCTGCTTAATAACTCTAGGTAAATCCGAAAACTCTACTGTGGCACCAACTTTCTCTAATGCTCTAGCTACACTAAAGAGATTACCTACGCCATAATCTACGACTACTATTTTTGTCATTGATGCCTCACATCTAATCCAGCATCTAGCATAGCTGCACGAATTTCAGAAAAATTAGTTTTTTTATAGTGCAATGCCCAACCGATAGCAACTGCGTCTGCAAGCCCATCTTTGACCACCTTAACGGCATCTTGAGGAATCCCCAGTCCACCACTTGCAATTACAGGCACAGATACTTTACTTGAAACAGCTTTGACTAATTCATTATCAAATCCCTTACCCGTGCCGTCCTGGTCTATTGATGTCAACAAAATTTCCCCAGCACCAAGTTCCGCACCGCGAATAGCCCATTCAACAACATCAAGCCCAGTACGTTCACGGCCATTATCAGTATAAACTTCCCATTTGTTATGCCCTACAGACTTGGCTTCAATAGAAAGAACCATGCATTGGCTGCCAAAAATTCGCGCAATATCGTTAATTAGTTGAGGTTCTGCGACTGCGGCGGTATTAACTGCAACCTTATCAGCACCTGCGCGTAGCAACTCTTGTGCATCGCTGACACTTCTAATGCCACCACCGACAGTTAATGGGACAAAAATATCAGAAGCTGCATGACGAACAATATCTGTCAGATTGTTGCGCCCATACAAGCTCGCAACAGAATCCATATAGATCAGTTCATCGGCACCTTCGTCATAATAAAGCTTTGCGTACCTCTTTGGGTCTCCGACCACGCGCAAACCTTCCAAATGGACTCCCTTTATAAGATTGGGGCCTTTTATATCAAGGCGAGAAATAATTCGACAATTACTCATAATTAAACTCTAAGAATCACCTCTAATCACTTATGCCAAACTGCATGACGTAATTTCCACTCACCATTTTCAAACATCCATAAATGCGGTGAACGGAATGAGTCAGACAACTTATTATAATAGTCTCGGCTCATAATAGGCTCTTCAAACATCTTTGATGCCTCAGGAAACTCATTCTCTGGAATGCTTAGATACTTAAATATTTCATTTGCAAAACGTTCTGGGAACTCATGGTCAAATCGCTTCACCAATGCGACTCCCTCTTCGCGAGTAATATCCCCAGATCGAATTTCTTGTGCAGCATCATAGCTGGCGCGTCCGATACCAAATTTGATACCAGTAGTGTGATAATGAAAATCATCTATACGATCATCAATACTATTATATTTACTGTAAGTGCCTGGTGTTCTTTCTGGAGATGCCTCAAAACCACCGTGCTCAACAGCGTAGTAATAACAACTTTGTGGGTGCCATTTTAAGTAATATCCAAGGTAGTGAACTTCAATACCCTTTTCTTCAATTTGATTCGGGTTTGCAGGTAAATAGGGCAACAGATCTTGCTGCTCTAGGCCGAAATCTTTCTTTAAGCTTGAAACAGCAACACCACCTAAACTTACCTTTGATTGATCCTCAGCCGTGAAATATGACCAATCTCTTTTAGCTGAGTCAGTATCCCCTATAGGGTTGCCATATTCAGCCTCATTCTCGCCATAGAAAACCAAAGGTATGTTATGCAGCAATGCCATCTTAGGAGCCAAGGCTTTTTGACCAAACATAAAAGCCTGAAATGGATGAAATAGGTTGTCAACCGCTAGGCGCGTTAATAGCCGGTGTACTCGCCCGTTTGGAGTCATAAGTAAATTGTCGTGACCTGCATGTATCCAAGACTGAAAATTTTTCCACCCCCAGTCCGTATATATGTGGGGAGCCCAAGTTACAGTTAAAGGGTGCATGCCATAGACTGTTCTCAAGATGTGTGATGCATAGAAGCTATCTTTCCCGCCTGATCCCGGAACGATGCAATCGTAACTTCCATCTTTGCTTCGGTACTTATCGCATATAGCTCTAAGTTGCTTTTCTCTGTCCAGCCAGTCTATACTATTTTTTTTCTTTAACGCGAAATTACAAGCATCACAAATACCATTATCATCAAAATTAATAGTTTTTTTCTTTGAGTCCTTAGTATGAGTATATTCAACTGCAGAGTTTGGACGCTGATTCGAAATCACACACATTTTGCAATAAACTACGTCTTTAGGAAGCCCATATTTCGTTTCTAAATTTTGAGCATTAGCAGAATATTTTGATTTATCAATATCTCGAGGGGCTTTAATACGTTCCATAATTTATTTTCCTGATAAAACCTTTTTTAAAACTTCAATAATTCTAGATTGTTGCGCTTCTGTCATATTCGAACCAGAAGGCAAACATAGTCCACTTGCAAATGCATAGCCTGAAAAATCAGAGTTTTCTATGTGTGCGTAATAATCACTTCCAGCAAACAGTGGCTGCTGATGCATTGGCTTCCAGACATGCCGAGCTTCTATCCCAGCTCCAGATAGCGTCTCTATCAACTTCGATGGCGTCAGTTCTGTTTGAGTAGCATCAAGCGTACACACTGTCAGCCATCTATTAGAACGCCCAAACGCCGCCTCTGGCATCCATTGCAAGGTGGAAACATCACTCAAACCTTCTTGATAGCGTGCAAAAACTGCTCGTCGTGAATTGACTCGATCTTCGAGAACGCGCATCTGACCCCGCCCAATCCCCGCAAGGATATTGCTCATACGGTAGTTATACCCAACTTCAGTATGCTCATACCAAGGCGCAGGGTCACGAGCTTGCGTGGCAAGATGTCGGGCTTTTTCAATTAAATTACCATCTTCTGATACCAGCATTCCACCGCCAGATGTTGTGATAATCTTATTTCCATTGAATGAGAAAACACCCAGTTTCCCTAATGTACCACTTTGTTTATTTTTATATGTAGCGCCTAATGACTCCGCAGCATCTTCAATTACAGGGACATCATACTGATTACAGAGCTCTATAATTGGATCAAAGTCGGCACTTTGCCCGTATAAATTAACAACCACAACGGCTTTAGGCAACTTGCCTTTTTTATTTGCATCTTCAAGAGCGCGAGCCAACGCTTGTGGCGACATATTCCACGTATCAGGCTCAGAGTCAATAAACACTGGAATAGCCCCCTGATACATCACAGGATTGACGCTAGCAATAAATGTTAATGATGAACAAAATACCGTATCGCCCGCACCTACCCCTAACAAACGCATAGCCAGGTGAAGTGCAGCAGTACCTGAAGACAGGGCTGCTGCATGACCAATACCAACGTAATCAGACAGCTCTTTTTCAAAAGCATCTACATTTGGCCCAAGCGGAGCAATCCAGTTAGTACGAAAAGCCTCTGCCACAAACCCCATTTCATGCTCTCCCAAATGAGGCGTAGAAAGTAAAATGCGACTATCAATTTTGCGTCGCAAAAAAACTTTTACCGGGGTACCGTCTTTATCTAATGCAGGTAAGTGATCAATCTGCTGCTGGTTCATAAGTGCAAGCGCCTCTTGCTCAGCAACACCATCAGCAACATGAATTGATTCTATTAATGGCAAAACTGCGAGTGTGTCATCAAGCGATACATCTTTAAGTAGCAAACGACGTAAATCGCCATCAGTAACAGTTCTAAGAAAAGAGCCACGCTCATTAACAAGCAACAGTATTCCATCGCCAGTCTTGTCCAACTGCGCAAGTGCATCTCGCAAAGTAACATTACTATTAACTATCAACGCATTTATTTCTGTCATTTCACTTTATCCTATTATTACGCGCTGGGATACCTACAACAGTTACCCCCTGAGCCACATCTCGCGTCACTACTGCCCCTGCACCTATAACTACATCATCAGCAATTTGAATGCCTGGCAAAACTATTGCACCCGCACCTATCAAACAATTTTTTCCGACAGTTACTCCACCACCAAAAACAACTCCTGGAGCGATATGCGTCCAGCTTCCTATATTACAATCATGGTCAATTACAGCATTATGATTAGCGATAACCCCATCATCTAAAATCGCATCGGGAGCGACAATCGCGCCTGCTCCAACAAATACACCTTTACCAATCTGAGAGGATTTGGAAACAATTGCAGTTGGATGAATTATAACGAGATAGTTCTTTTTGCCATTTAATATATATTCACCTAGTCTACGTCTAACTAAATTGTCACCAATAGCAACATGAACATTATTTGGAAGATTTAAATGGTGTTGAATTGGTACGTGCACTTCAAAGCCAAGAAGATTAGACCCTAACCTACTAGGGTTATCATCATAAACAGTTATCGCATCGTTCGCACAAACTAGCCGTAAGGCATCTAATACAACCTTTGCGTGCCCTCCTGCACCTAATAAAGCAATGCTATTATTCATAGTTATTCATTTTCGATAACAACGCTGCTGTTAATGGTAGCGTAGCTAATAACTCAACAATACGCTCACCAGCATTTCCATCACCATAAACATTTTCCCATTGACTACGTCCAACTTCTAGCGCTAAATTAATTGCAGCTATCAACTCATTCGTTACAGGTTGCACATCAGTCACATTGCCACTTCTCTCTCGACTTTGCTGACGACTGCCTATATTTAGCACCGGCAAGCCAAAAGAAGCAGCCTCAATTATGCCGCTGCTTGAATTACCTACAAGGATATCGGCACATGCAAGCCAGGCTAAAAAATCTGTACGTTGTAAATGCTCAACCTTATGAAAGTTTGGGTTGTCAATATACTTGGCCATAGCCTTTTTAATGCTGGCACCACCAGCATCACTGTTTGGCTCTAGGCATAAAACCTGAACTCCAGTTTGCTGTAAAGCCTGAAGTATGGAGTTTGCCTGCTCCCCTGCTTCTGCTTCCTCTTGGACTACAGGGTGAAACACCATCAGGACAATAGGTTTATTCTCGTCAAATCCCCAGCGAGTTGCCATTTCGGTACGTGAGGGGTATTTTGTCTTTGTAAGTCCATCAAGACCTGGTGCTCCCGTCACAAAGATATGCTTATGATGTTCTCCCATGCCAATTAAACATTCTCTAGCATTAGGTGTAGCGACAAAATGATAATGAGCTAACTTTGAAATAGCATGTCTTATCTGTTCGTCTATAGTGCCAGAGTGTTCACCTCCATGCAGATGAACAATTGGAATATTAAGGTGTATAGCGGCCAATGCAGCGGCCAGCATCTCACCACGATCACCTAGCACCAACACGATGTCTGGTCGGTTGCGTTCAAAAACATCCACCATTCCCAAAAGTTCATAAGCTATCGCACGCGCCATTGTGGCGCCTGATGACCCATCCAAGATGACCGGGATTTTTGCAATTATGGGAAAATTATGAGACTGAATGTCTTCTATGGTATTACCGTAATCAGGCAACAGGTGTTGACCAGTCACACAAAGAGAGATTTCCAACTGCGAATGCGCTTGTATTTGAAGTAATGTAGATGACATCAAACCGAAATCTGCGCGGCTTCCAGTAACATAGCAGATTTTTCTCATGATGAAACGTCATCCCATGTTAATGTAGACCAAGCTGCCAAATCACGAACTGACTTCATGCCCGTTATGTCGTTTAGATATTTTGGCGCAATACCATTACCGGGGCGCATAAGTGACAACATTTGTGGTGTGATTTTTTCACCAGCCTTAACTGATCTCGTTAATGTCACACTTCGTCTTGCAACATCGCGTATTGGCAATTCACTTCTTCTTGGAGTTTTATCGCCATTTCCTAAGGCCAGTTCTACCTTGCGAATTTGACTAACCATACTAGCTAACTCAGATGGAGTTAATGACGCTTTATGATCAGGGCCCTCAAGTGTGCAATCAAGTGTGAAATGCTTTTCAATTACTGTTGCACCTAATGCAACTGCTGCTACGGCAACGGTTATTCCTAACGTGTGGTCTGAATATCCGACTGATAAATTTAACCTTTCCCGCATAGTTGCCATCGCACGCAAATTCACATCCTGTATCTGTGCCGGGTAGTTTGAAGTGCAATGTAATAGCGTAAGGTAATCTTCAGACCTAATATCAAACTTTAACCAGGATGATTTAATTGTTTCAATAGCCTCACTAACCTCTTCTAATGTTGACATTCCGGTCGAAAGAATAATAGGTAAACGTAAGCTAGCTAAATACTGTAGAAACGGTAAATTAGTAATCTCTCCAGAGGGTACCTTTATTTTCTTCATACCCAGCCCAGCTAACATTTTGGCAGAGTGCTGATCAAAAGGCGTAGACAAAAATTCAATACCATGTAAGTGACAACGCTCTAATAATTTTGGGTATGCGCTTTCTTGCAACTCTAAACGCTTTAGCATTGCAAGTTGATCTTCGCCTTTATCTGTACCCTGATGCTGGTATTCTGCTTTATTAGCCCCTGGTCGTGCTAACTGCTCAGCTTTAAAAGTCTGAAATTTAACAGCATCAGCGCCAGCATGAGCCGCCACATCAATAAGCTCCAACGCCATCTCTAAAGAGCCATTATGATTAACTCCAGCTTCAGCGATAATAAAACAACGTCCTGTCATACTGAACTAACCTCTAACTTTTCGCGCATGAGAAGCTCAACCAATTTAAAATCTATCGGGCTATCAATATCAATTGAGCGCTCACGCGGCATAACATGTAACGCTGCCTTGCCACCCCATAAACCTTTTTCCAGTGTTTTTCTGTGCCACACATACACCGATCCATTCATTGAATAAACTTTTGGTGCGCTCTGACGCCCAAAAACCTCACTGGTAGGCGGCTTCACCAAGTGCGCATAGCCACCGTCACTCACCTCTACCATATTGAAATATGGGTTTTTATCTGACTCATAGCCAGTAATAACAACATCCGTTGATTTGTCGAGCATATTGATGCACGCAACAATATCTGACACTTCACGCAATGGGGAAGTAGGATCTAAATCAACTACCATATCAACCTCACCCACGTTCATATTTACCCATTCCACTAGGTGACGAATAACTGGAATTTTAGGTGCGTCATTTGTTGCCATAGCGGCTGGTCTTAAAAATGGAACTTTTGCACCATACTGACGTGCAACTTCGGCAATTGCTTCACTATCCGTAGAAACATAGACAGCATCTATATCAGGACAAGCGAGCGCTTGCTCAATTGTCCATGCAATTAACGGCTTGCCCAGCAAAGGGCGAATGTTTTTTCCGGGGACACCTTGAGAACCCCCGCGTGCACAAACAGTAATAATTCTCATGGTTATTGCTTCACTGCCTCTACATAAACAGACATTTGTGGATGGGTATTATCAAAAATGGTCACGTTTCTTAATATTGGCGATACGCTCTGCCCGTAACCTGAACGATAAACATTTGTAAAGCCAGCTTCGCGCAGATATTGATTAATTTTTTCATAGGACCACCAAGTAATATGATTTCCAGGTCGTTCTGGATTAAACTCGCATAATGATGTAAAGTAATCCAACGTAGTTTCCATGTCTTTAGTTTCAATAATTTCTAATATCTGTTCGGCTGTAAGCTTTATTTTTGAAGAGGAAATATCGTTACTTACTAACTGTGAAGCAACATGATGCAGCCAGCGCTCTTGCAGGGTCATAGATGTAGGCGGGTTAAAGTATGTACCTTCATATTTTCCTGGTTCCTTGTACCATTCATCCCAGTAAAACCAACTAGAATCACCAGCTTTTAATGCACGCCAATCCAGCTCTGCATCTGGCCCAGTAGTAACGCGGAATACCCCCCCCTGTTTTAGAGCCTTAAATGCTTCTCTGAATAGATTTTTAACTGCCGCCTCGGATACATGCTCTATGGTATGACTTGTATAGATTATTTCAGCCGTGGACGATTGGATTGGCAAGGGTTCAAGTTTCATTAAGTCATAATGCACCACATTCGTTTGTACATTACCGTACCAATCAGAAATAAAATCTATGTTTGTCCAATATGGGTGAAAAAATGAGCCCGCACCCACATTATAAAATCTCTTATTTTTAATCGACTCTGGAGAATAGCCCACGTAATCTAAAAAACGAAACTTATCTGGAGCGCGACTAATTCTGTATCCTAATTTATCAAATAATTTGATTATTAATTTTTTAATCATACCTTCATGCTTCTTAAAAAAATTTTTTATTATGTAGTTTCATTGCGCTTTTTTCTTATAAGCCTTGCAGGTACTCCGCCCCAGATTTCTCCCGCAGGAATATCTTTTGACACCACACTATTGGCTCCAACTACCGCATTCTCACCAATAGTAACACCAGGGTTAATGAGCACATTCGCCCCAATCCAGCAATAATTCCCAATCTTTACATCCCCGAACTTAGAGGGTACAGGTTTTTGAGAAAAGTCTGCGTCAGCTATAGCTGTTTGTGTAAATATCCTGACATTTGATGATATCTGACACTCATTCCCAATCATTAACTTATATCCCTCTGCGGCATGTAATGTAGAACGATCACCGATATAACTATTTTCACCACATATAATTTCGCCTTCCCCATACAATAAAATCTCTCGACCGTTAAAGTAAAAGGTATCTGCAATTTGATAGTGGTTGCGAAATGTTGTGTACACAATCGAAAAATAACAATTGATAACTATAGTCATCACCTTACATAAGAAATCAACCAATAATGCTTTTATGTGCATTTCAGGCTTTTCTCAAAGCAAAGCTTTTTAGCCAAGGCAAAGGATGTACTTTTTGAACCAAAATCCAAGCACCAAGAAAAAATATAATTTGTAAGAATAAAAAAGACCAAGCAGCCCCCACTATACCCGCCATGCTAACCAGCCAATAAGTCATTCCCACATTAATTGCTCCGCAAGCAAATGTGAGTATCGAAAGTCTTCCTGTCTTTTCTTTGTAAAATAGAAACCCAACAACTGCATAATACATTCCTTGAAAAGCATATCCAAAGGATGCAATTTTAGCTATCTCGACTGAATCTTGAAAAGCTTGCCCTACAAAAACTGAATAAACCCACGGAAGTATCTGGCTATAAATCATTGCCATCAACAGAAATGTTATAAAAACAAAATATGTATTGCGTACAATTTTATTGTCTTGTTCCATAGAGCCTGCTGAAAGCGTTTTAAATAAATATGGCCCATAGGCTCTAACTAAAGCATCAGCAAACAATCCTATCGCCATAGACATCTGAATACCAACTGAATAATGTCCAACTGATTGCAAATCTAGTACAGAGCTTAGAATCAGTCTGTCACTTATTGCCATCATTAAACCACCTACTACATGAGGAATAAGCGGCACCCCGAAACGCATGGCAGATTTTGCATATTTTTTATTGCCCTGCCAATCAACAAGTTTCTCTTTGTGTAACGTAATAATCGCAAAACCTGCAAATATAATCGCTGCAGCAACAATTCCCCAGGCTCTGCCTTCCCAGCCCATCACCAACCAAAACACCAAGGCAAGAGATAATGTGAGATTAAAAAATGTTTGTGTTACCTGAAAGAAACCATAGCGAATCGCTTGCTCTTTCACCTGCCACATTGTTAGCCTGATGTTAATTACAAACTGGGCTGCAGAGGCTATTGCAGCGATAATTAACCATTGCTTTGGCAGGTGTATCCATTCGGAGAGTTTATCTCCCGCAAACAGAAGAAATACTAAAACAGCGCAAGTGCTCCCCGCTAAAACTAATAAGCTTGCACCAACAAATTTGGGATGATCAATCTCTTTATCAAAATACTTAACACTCACCGCACCGTGAACGCTTAACCCTGTAAAAGCCCCAATAATCGCAATAACCGCACTGATTAAGGTGACTAGCCCATATTCTTCAGGCGTAAAAACTCTGGTCAAAATAGGCAAGAGCAAGAACGGTATGACACCGTTTAATACATTGGCTAATGCATATATAGC
>JBGANY010000011.1:0-67675 GCA_044222005.1 Methylotenera sp. | reverse complement strand
GTGAGCCGCTCAAAGGAAATCTCATCACCACAATCAATACATACGCCATAAGCGCCAGTTTGAATGCGATCCAGGGCCGCGTTCAGGTCACGTGCTTTCTGTAAATGCAGGCCAATAATCGCATTGTCAACATCAACAATGGTGTCAGCAACCGCTTCATCATCAACATCGGCAGCACCCCCGTCTATCTCATTAATGGTAGCCTTTAATTGAGGATTCATCTCCTGCTGCGTTTCATCGACTAAGCTTTCAAGCTCTAGTTCCATTATTTTCTGCAATACATCAATTTGCTGCTTGGTAATTTTTGTCATCATATTTCCCCGATCATTATTTTCTGCATCAAAGTTTTTACTTAATTAAATTAATCGCTTGCAAATGTAACGCAAGACTCACCGAAGCTTTTCAAACTAGGCACTGGAACTCTCATCTACACCTTCATCTGACTCTTCAGTTTCTGCTAACCCTTCGGTTTCTGTTATACGTTTTGGTTCATGCTGCTTTATTTCGCCTCGCAGCTTGTGTGCATAATCTTTAAGCTGGCGTATTGCCGCGTCAAAGGCATCGCGCAAGGCCACATAAACATCTTCGGCGTGGTTTCTGGTCACTATAATCTCATTGCCCGGCACACTGATATCAATGCGCACACTAAATTGTTTGCCCTGCTGGCTATGTTTATGCGGCATTTCTACCGCAACACGGCAGGAGGTAATATGGTCGAAAAACTCCTCGAGTTTTTCCACCTTGGCGCGAATCCGTGCTTCCAGCGCTTCCGAGTGGTCTACTCCATGAACAGTCAGTTTTAACGGGCTTTGCATGTTTTTCTCCTCATAATTCGAATCGGATTAACAAAGGTTTTTTTGTTTATTTTCTATCTGCTCCAGGCATTAATATTCGCGCAAGCTCTGCCTGGATTCTTTACGCTGCGACAAGGTTTTTAGTTCAGCGTCCAAAAATTTGTAATAGCGCGTATTCAGGTATAGTGCGACATCAACGACATCTTCATCACGCCAGCCTAGTTTGGCATAAGTCTGCCAACGGTTTACCTGTGCTTTAAGGCTTTTCCAGTCGGTCGCCAGTTTTTGCTCACGCCAATGAATTTGCAAGCTATGGCATGTATTGCAGTGTGTTGAGTAAAGCAACTCACCCCGCGATTCATCAGGTGCTCTGGCATGCGCCAAAGACGCCATGCAACAGCATATGCTCAATGCAAAAATCAACCGCTTTATTACCCGCATCAAATTTTCCTCATTCGCATTGGCTTCCTGAAAGACCGTGACCCAGAACCGTCAATCTAACCTTAACAGTACTTAGTACTAATATATAGAACTTTGGCGGATGACAAAATTAGTGCAAACACGTAGTTCCAGCGCAAATCATCTGTACCCATCACATGGTGCTTTTGATCAAGGTGCGTAATTCTGCCAGAGGACGCGTGTTGAGCACATCTCCCTTTTCCAGCCAGCCGCGACGCGCCTGCCCGACCCCATAGCGCAAATTGGAAAACTCATAGCAGCTATGCGCATCCGAATTGATGCTGATTAAAACACCTTCTTCCTTTGCCATCCGGCAATAAGTGTCGAGCAGGTCGAGGCGTTCAGGATGGGCATTAAGTTCGAGAAAACAACCGCGATTATTGGCTTGCCTTATGATACGCAACATATCGACATCATAAGGCGCCCTTTTTTCCAGCAGCCGTCCTGTGGGATGTGCCAGCAAGGTGAAATGCGGGTGCTCCATGGCGCGAATAATGCGCTCGGTCTGCTTGGCGAGAGAGAGATCGAACTTGCTGTGGACCGCACCAACTACCAGATCAAGACGGCCCAGCACTTTATCCGGCAGGTCTAAGCTGCCGTCTTCAAGGATATCGACCTCGATGCCTTTAAGCAAAGTGATGCCGCTAAGCTCAGAATTAAGCCGGTCTATCTCATCGCACTGGCGCAACAACTGCTCAGGATCCAGTCCATGGGCAATGGTGAGGCGGCGGGAATGCTCGGTAATGGCAAGGTATTCAAAACCCATTTTCTGTGCTGCCAGCGCCATGTCGCGCGCACTGTCGTGACCGTCGGTAGCTTTAGTATGCGCGTGGAGATCGCCTTTAAGGTCTGCCATCTCCACCAGTTTTGGCAGCCGTCCGGCACGCGCAGCCTCAATCTCGCCGCGATCCTCACGCAACTCCGGCGGGATATACGGCAGGCCAACAGCGCGGTAGACTGATTCCTCAGTCTCGCCAGCAATAGATTTATCGGCACGGAATACGCCGTATTCGCTGACCTTAAGCTCTAGTTTCTGGGCGATGCGGCGGATGGCGATGTTATGCGCTTTGGAGCCTGTAAAATAGTGTAAAGCCGCACCATAGCTTGTTTCATCTACGACGCGCAAATCCACTTGCAACCCGCATTTGAGCGTCACGGTAGCGCGTGTGTTGCCGGTAGCAAACACTTCGGCAACTTCATCGTAAGCCGTGAAATGCCGCATGACAGCATCAGGCGCAGAGGATGTTGCCAGAATGTCCAGGTCGCCCACCGTTTCGCGCATGCGCCGAAAACTGCCTGCCACTACCACCTGATTGACGTTCGGACACTTCTGCAGATAGGCAACAAGCGATTCGGCGTACTGCGCAGCGGTCGCCAGCTTAAAGCGCCGGGCTTGACTGGCGTGTGCCTCCACCGCCTTCAAAATATTCAACTCGGTCTTTTCGCCAAAGCCAGGCAGATTTCTGATGCGGCCGTCACGCGCCGCCCGATGCAGCTGTTCCACCGTTTGTACATCAAGGTGGTGGTAAAGGGCTTTAACCCGCTTCGGCTTTGGCGGCAAGATCTTCGCCAATCCCTGGTAACTGGGTCAGGTCAAAATCTTTTTTTAGCAATGCCCTCACATCTTGCGGCAGCTCACTTAAGATACGTGCCGCTTTGCGGTAGGCGAGGATGCGGAACTGATTGGCGGCTTCAATCTCCAGCAGGTCGGCGATTTCTTCGAAAATTGCTGCGATATCCGCATTATGCACTGGCATAACTGCTTTTAATTGCGTCTAGCTTGGTATTGAAACCGGAGGTCGTTGATTTCATCTACTCGCTAACACCATCAGGTGTTAGCGAGACTAGAAGCAAGACCTTTTACTGAACCGCGATATTGCGCTTTTTAGATGATTCCAGCTTGGGCAACGTAACCTCCAGAATGCCGTCTTTCAGGTTTGCAACCGTTTTAGAGGCATCTACATTTGCAGGCACCGTAATGGAACGCGCAAAGGAAGAACTGGAAATTTCGTGCCGATGATAATCGCCCTTTTCCTCTTTTTTCTCACTTCTGGATTGCCCTTTAATGGATAACACATTGTCAGCAAGCGACACGCTGATGTCTTTCTTTTCAATCCCGGGAATCTCAGCACGTACCAGCACTTCATTGTCCCGATCCACCACGTCCAGACTGGGCATGCGCAGTCCTTCAGCCTCAAACAGATTGTCCAGCGCCGGGAAGTCGCTCCAGCGCCTCAGTGAAGGCCAGCCGCGTCCAAAAAAGCGGTCAAATGCGCGTTCCATCTCCGCAATGGGGTGCTGCAGTGCAGGCCAAGTGGATTTTGCTGTTTCTTTGCCTTCGGTTTTTACAGGAACGTTTCCTTTGTTATCTGTGTCCATGAGTTTCTCCTTTAATATAAATAGAACTATTTCATCATTGCCTGTTTAATTTAAGTAAGTGCCTCTTTGCAATTAATTGCTCGAAAGACAACACGCGGGTAATGTCAGCCATAATCTCCGCTTAGACGCAGAAACGTTAACTCGGAATTAGCCGCCTGACATATATATCTATGGGGGGTATGGACATCATGGCTGCATCTCCGCTTCGGCTTCAAGCCAGTCCTGAATCTCATGTCCTGGTTCATAGCCGCGCGCCGCTGCTTTATAATAAGCAGACACTGCGATACGGGAGACCATGTCCTCGTTATTGAGCGCTTCCTTTGACTCAATCTCAGTTCCAGGGCTCACTGGGCTTTTTCCAGTTGCTTTTGAAGATTTCACTTTTAAAGGGCTCACTTGGCCTCCTCTTTAACTTACTGGCATTAAAATTGAAGTCGGCGGCACCAATCTCATATAGAGATTAGACAACTATGCGTTGTTAGGCATGCACCGCCGATATGTGCAATGTAATGAACTGGTGAATACATGTAAATTCGTGCAAGCACGTAAGGGCTAACCCTTATATGCTGGCAACTGGTCACTGTGGCAGCCGTGCTGTTATGATGCCAACGTTATATGTCAATATTGTCATTTTCAGTTCAGGCTGATAGAAAAGAGAGAATAGAATTGCGTTTTATATGGCCAGCCATTTTGGCGTTTTATCTGCCTTTTGCAATGGCGGAACCGCTTGGATTCCCCGTTGCAGGCGGCGTGTTTGAATACACCGTTCAGCCCGGCGATTATCTGATCAAGATTGGTGCGCGGTTTGGTGTGGCTGCCGCAGTGCTGTCACGCGAGAATGGCCTGAAGTACAACGCCAAGCTGATGCCGGGCAAGAAGCTGATCATCGATAACCGGCACATCATACCGGAGGCACGGGAGGAAGGACTGCTCATCAACCTGCCGCAGCGCATGTTGTACTATTTTCGCGACTGGGAGTTGGCAGCCGCCTACCCTGTAGGACTGGGCAAGCCAAGCTGGCCAACGCCGGCAGGCAGTTTTACTGTGATCGACAAGGCAGTCAACAAGGCCTGGCGCGTGCCGAAATCCATTCAGGAGGAGATGCGGCGCGAAGGCCAGATAGTGAAGACCGAAGTGCCGCCGGGTCCCGATAATCCGCTTGGCAAGCACTGGCTGGGACTCAGCCTGACATCAATCGGCATTCACGGCACCATTGCGCCGGCCAGCATTTACCATTTCCAGAGCCATGGCTGCATCCGTTTGCATCCTGATGATATTGAGGCGCTATTTGCACAGATAGAGCGCGGGGCAACTGGCAGTATAATTTATGCTCCGCTGCTGCTGACTGAATCGGACGGGCGCATTTTTGTTGAGGCGCATCGGGATATTTATAACGAAAGCGATGTCTCATTGGCGGCGCTTGAGCAGTTGGCGAACGATGCCATGCTAAGCGATCGGATTAACTGGTTACATGCCGCAGATGTGCTGGAGCAGAAAGACGGCATTGCGCGCGACGTGACACTTTACTCCCAAATTCCATGAAATTAAGGATAAACTATCGCTATGGATAATCAAATTTGCAAAGGGCGCCGCGGTCTACTTAAGGCCGGTATGGCGTTCGCACTCAGCGGACTGAGTGCGTGCCCCGCTTTCGCAGCTTTCGAGCAAGGTAAAACAGTAGTGCGCGAGCTGGATTTCTACAATTTGCACACTGGCGAAAATCTGAAAACTGTCTACTGGGCCGAGGGCAACTACTTGCCTGACGCGCTGGCAGACATCAACCATATCTTGCGCGATTACCGCAATGATCAGATACTCCCGATCGAGACGCCTTTGCTTGATCTGCTATATGGCCTCCACAGCACACTAGGCACCGCGCAACCGTTTCATATCATATCTGGCTATCGCTCTCCAGCCACTAATGCCTCTCTAGCCGCCAATTCAGATGGGGTTGCCAAGGGCAGCCTGCACATGCAGGCCAAAGCGGTCGATCTTTATATCGAAGGCGTTCCTTTGGATGAGCTGCGGCGCGCTGCCATCGCCTTGCGTGGGGGTGGCGTCGGCTATTATCCAAAATCTAACTTCGTGCATGTCGATATTGGCCGAATTCGCAGCTGGTAACATAAAACAAATATCATCATCCGCGCTAAGACTGGCCAGTCTGGCCACCTTTTTGTAGCGCTTACTTCTATATTTTGTCTGGCACTGTGTTAATCTTGTATCATTCAGAAAAATATTGGGGCACTGATGAACGACCGTATCCAGCAATTGCTTGACCAGATTACCGTGCTTGAGGACGAATTGCGTACGGCACTCAGCGAACAACCATCCAGCATGTTTTTTCAAATTAAGGGAAAACGCGTTGAGTTTGAACAATCCATCAAAGAAACACACCGCCGGCTGAAAATGAATTTTTTTCGCTGGCTGGTGACTTACCGCCCGCAGAATCTGATTACCGGCCCAATCATTTACTTGATGATTATTCCGCTGGTGATTACAGATATATTCATTACCTTTTACCAACTGACTTGCTTTCCGATTTACGACATCAAAAAAGTACGTCGGGCTGATTACATTATATTTGATCGGCACCAACTTAATTACCTGAATTTTATAGAAAAATTTCACTGTACTTATTGTGCCTACGGCGCCGGCATGATTGCCTACATCAGTGAAATTGTCGCGCGCACCGAGCAATACTTTTGCCCCATCAAGCATGCACGAAAAATTCTCGGCGCGCATGTCCGTTATGCACGATTTTTAGATTTTGGTGAAGCCGAAAACTATGAAGCAAAACTTGAGGAATACCGTATAGCACTAAATAAAGAACGCTAGAAAGGTAAAAATAATATGAAATTAAAATTTCTCGGCGCGACTGGAACCGTCACCGGATCCAAATACCTGCTTACCTGTGAAACCGACTCAGGCAGCATGATGCGTATTCTGGTTGATTGCGGACTGTTTCAGGGGCTGAAACAGCTGCGACTCAGAAATTGGGCGCAACTGCCAATCAGCCCGAAAGATATAGATGCGGTGGTGCTGACGCATGCGCATATCGACCACAGTGGCTACCTGCCGCTGCTGGTAAAAAATGGATTCTCCGGCAAGGTATATTGTACTGAAGCCACGCGTGATTTATGCGAAATATTGCTGCCGGATTCGGCGCACCTGCAAGAAGAAGAAGCTGAATACGCCAACCGGCGCGGATTTTCAAAGCATCACCCGGCATTGCCGCTGTATACACAGGAAGATGCAGAAGCGGCGCTAAAATTGCTCAACCCGGTTGCTTTTGAACAGGACGTTAACTTGGATGGTGGATTGACGCTAAGGTTTTCGCCTAATGGGCATATTCTGGGTTCCGCCTTTGTGCGTATTCACAACAAAAAAACCTCTATTCTGTTTTCTGGCGACATTGGTCGGCCCAATGACATTTTAATGAAATCGCCGGTGCGCATAAAGCAGGCTGATTACCTGGTGCTTGAATCCACTTACGGCAATCGTCTCCATGACAAAGCAGACCCTAAAATCAAGCTGGCTGCGATTATCAATAAAACAGCAAAACGCAGGGGCATTATCCTTATTCCTGTGTTTGCAGTCGGGCGCGCGCAAGAGTTGCTTTATTACATTCATCAGCTTAAATCCTCAGGCGCCATCGCTAATGACATCCCCGTGTATCTGAATAGCCCGATGGCGGTGGATGCCACAGAGATATTCCGTCATCACCGCGGTGAACATCGCCTGAGCCTAGAACAGTGCAGCGCACTTTTCCATACGGCACGCATGGTGAATAGTGTTGAGGAATCCAAGCGGCTGAACATAACCAAAGGCCCGATGATTATCCTGTCCGCAAGCGGCATGGCTTCAGGCGGACGTGTCGTGCATCATTTGAAGGCATTTGCCCCCAAGCCCAATAATACGATTCTATTTGTTGGATTTCAGGCCGCTGGCACGCGCGGTTCTGCCATGCTGGATGGCGCTGAAAGTATCAAGATTCATGGTGAATATATACCCGTACGTGCCAATGTCGAGTTTATTTCAAATCTTTCCGCGCATGCGGATTATTCCGAGATTCTGGATTGGCTGGGCGGCTTTGAAAAGGCGCCGAAAAAGACCTTTATTGTCCATGGTGAACCAGTTGCAGCAGACGCGATGCGGCTTCATATCGAAGAGGCGCTGCGCTGGCAAGTCGTTGTGCCGGATTACCTTGAAACTGTAACTTTGAGCTAATCAGATTGATTGCAGCAATAAAATCATTTCTCGCAAGTTACTTGTCTTGGTTCAGCAGATTAATGATATCGCGTGCTTCCAGCGCCACCTCTGAAGCCGTCAGCCCCACCGGGCCGATGCCTTTTTCAACCAGCGCATCGGCGGCTGCACCATGCACATAAACCCCTAGTTTCGCTGCTTGCAGGCCATTTAAGCCCTGCGCCATCAAACTGCCGATAATGCCGCTCAGCACATCGCCGGTGCCGCCGCTGGCCAGCCCGACATTGCCGCTCGAGTTGACAAACCAGCTGCCATCATAGTGTGCGCAAACACTGTCGGCGCCTTTAAGCACACAGGTAACACGCAGCGTTTTGGCTAATTTCAGTGCACTCTCGCTACGGTTTTGCTGAATATGTTCACTGCTGGTATCAAGCAGCCTGGCGGCTTCACCCGGGTGTGGCGTGATGACGGTTTCGGCATCGCGGCTGACAACGATAGCGGCCAAATGCAGATGGATGGCAATCAAGTTGAGCGCATCTGCATCAAGCAACAGGGATATATCCTTGCTTAACCAAAACTCCAGCAGTTCTATCGCCGCATTCGACAACCCTAACCCTGGACCAATCACGACACAATCCAGCTGAGTTAACTGGCTAAGCGCTGCTGGTGAACGCAGCATGATTTCCGGCTGGTGCATATCCACGCTCGGCACATCTTTGCACAGCATTGCGGCATATACCCGCCCTGCACCGCAATGTACAGCAGCCCGCGCCGCCAGCAAGGTTGCGCCAACCATGCCGGTATCACCACCAATAATTGCCACGCTGCCAAAAGACCCTTTATGCGCATCACGATTACGCGGCGGCAAAGCAGGCTGGAACATGCTTTGTACTAACAAATGAGGGGTTGTCGATTCAGTCTTGATGATAGGTCATCCTAAAGTTTAGTAACAAAATTGATCCATAGCCAGCATCCATTGATTAGCCCTGAGGCTCTACCACCCTCACAGAGGTTCGAGTTAACCAGATTTCTAGCAAGGCAATGGTAACAGTAAGTATCACGGGCCCCAAAATAAGGCCTGCAGGGCCAAACAGCAGCAGGCCGCCGACAATTGACATAAAAGCGAGAATGGTGTGAAGTTTAAGCCGGTTTCCTACGAAAATCGGTCTAAGCAGGTTGTCAATTGTGCCAACCACAAGCATGCCCCATAACGTGAGAATCAAGGCACTGCCCATATCCCCTTCCAAAGCCAGAAATAGCGCTGCAGGAGCCCATATGACCGAAGTGCCCAACATGGGCACAACAGCCAGCAAACTCATCACCAAGCCCCACAACAACGGCGCTGGCAATCCCAGCCACCAGAACATCAGCCCGCCCAAGCACCCTTGCACAACCGCAATGGCAAACGTTCCGTAAACGATGGCGTGAATAGTGTCGCCAACTTGATTAAACAGCCTGCCCATCTCCATTTGTGTGAGCGGCGACAAAGCCATCATGGACTTGAGCGCTGAATGGCGATCTCTCAGGAAAAAGAAAAGCACATAAAAAACCAGGACAAACCCTAACACCTGTAATAATGAGCCTTTGACAATAGCGCCCACGACTGAGCCCAGCTTGGCATTGAGTGTTTTTACGATTTCAGGAAAATTCACATACCGCTCAATTTTATTTAGAATTGGTGTCAGTTTCGGCTGCGCCTCAAGCACACGCCGCCATTCGCCTGAATCAACCTTGCTCTCAATGAGCTGCGACCCTTTTACCACCTGCTCCAGCAGTTGTTCCCCGACGAATATCGCGGGAACAACGACGATGAAGCCGATGATCAAGATGGAAATCAGCGCAGCAACAGTAGAGTATCTAACTTTGGCCTCAAGCCAGCGCTGCAGAGGAGCAAACATAACCGCTAATGTCAGCGCCCAAACAATCACCGGCAAAAATGGTGCAACCAGCCTGTAACACAAGTAAACGCCTAAAGCAGTCACTATCATCAGCACAAGCGTATGCACATGATTGAGTGAACTCCAATCATCTTGGCTGGTAGTTTCTGTTTGATTGGTTTCCTGTTTGCTCATTCTTCGATCACCGGTTATTAAGGCTCATTTTTCAAAGGTGTATTAATTATCGCTCATTTGAATACCCTATTACACCTAAAAAAAATCTAACCAATCCATACGCCACCCATGAGGCCATGCGTTTAACGATATTGCCTCGCCCCCAATCCTGCTCTGCCACACGATGCGCCCCCTCTTGCGTTGATGCAAGAATGTCGGCTCTAAGCTCATTGGCAAAGGCGGCATCCCGCACAATCACGTTGGCTTCGCGCGCCAATAACAGACTAAAAGGGTCGATATTGGACGAACCCACCGTTGCCCACTCATTGTCGATGACCGCGACCTTGCTGTGCATGAAACTTTTACGATATTCGTAAATTTCGATGCCATGCCTCAAAAACTCTCTGTAAAACGCATGTGCGGCAAACATCAGAAAATACTCCATACGCCCCTGCAGCAATAGTTTCACGGCTACCCCGCGTAGAGCTGCGTCTAATAAGGCCTGACGAAATCTTTTGCCAGGCACAAAGTAAGCATTGGCAATAATAATTTCAGATTTGGCTTGTGCAATCGCCTCCAGATAAGCGTCTTCAATATCACGTCTGTGCAGCAAGTTGTCACGCAGCACAAAAGCGGCCTTTATGCCGTCTTTTATTTTTCGCTGCCGAATCGGCTTGGCAGAATCCATGCTCGCACTTAACAGATGCAGCCTCGCATGATGTCGCCACAGTTTGTGTACGCTCTCAGCGATGGCCGGCAGCAATGCGCCTTCCAGGCGGACCGCATAATCAACGCGCGGCGGCACATTGAAAGGTGTATGGCTTTTCGGAATATCATAGTCATCAATGATATTGATACCGCCAACAAAACCGACCGTGCCATCGATCACCGCCACTTTACGGTGCAGGCGCCGCAAGCGGTTCTTCTTGAATGTCCATGGAGATATTTTAGGGCGGTAAAACATCACCTGTACACCTGCGCTCTCTAATTCACGCACATAGGTTTTTGGCAAGTCCTTGCATCCGAACCCATCCAGCAAAACATGCACTTGCACACCGCGCCGTGCGGCTTGTTTAAGCGCATTGCCAATCAGCATGCCTGTTGCATCTGCCTGGTAGATATAGGTTTGCAGATAAACCTCTTTGGCGGCATTCGTGATGGCCACTTCTAAGGCAGGAAAATATTCTGCACCATTGCGCAGCAGCTTGATCCGATTGCCACTTACAAAATGGGTCATAATATACGCGTCATATTCTTGTTAGCGTCGCAGTCAGTATCGCATGGTCAGAGACTTTGACGAAATGCGCCCCTGAATGCACTTCCGCATGCCTGATCTGAAATCCGCGTACATAAATACGGTCCAGCTTCAACAGTGGCAGCCAGGATGGAAAGCTGCGCGCCGTTTTACCTAAATGATGCTCGAACACTTCGCGCATATGCAGGCGTGCTGCAAAATCGCGTGCAGACCGTGTGCTCCAGTCATTGAAATCACCTGCAATAATCAATGGCGCGCCAGGTGGAACGTATCGCTCAATATATTCAGCCACCTCTACTAATTGCTGGCGTCTCCAATGTGCGAACAAACCAAGGTGCACACAGATGGCGTGCAAAGGCATATCCCAATTGGGGATATTGATTTCGCAGTGCAACATGCCGCGCTGCTCCAAAGTATGCGCAGAAATATCCTGATTAGCGGTTTTGACGATCGGGAATTTTGAAAGTAAAGCATTGCCATGATGTCCTGCAGGATATACGGAGTTTTTTCCATAGGCATAATCAGACCAGACCGTATCCGCCAGATATTCAACCTGTCCTGATATCGACCATGTTTCAAAGCGCTGGCTGTGTTTTGAATGCACATCCTGCACCTCCTGTAAAAAAATAACATCCGCATGCAGTTTTCGCAGCAGTTCGCGCTGGCTTTGCAGGGCAAAGCGGGCGTTAAAATGCGTAAAACCCTTGTGGGTGTTAAATGTCGCAATGCGTAGCGTGTTGTGCAAAATCAGCTCATCAATTCAAAAGTTAGCTATCAGGGCGGATGCCATCCAGCAAAATTCTAATCCAGCGCATCGGCTTAGAGAATATCAATCCATATTCTGTATCAAAAATACAACATAAATAGCATTTTGGGTGGTTATTCCGATAATAAGCATAATGTATTTGATACAAATCAAACCGCCTCACTTCTCAGATAAGTTAAAGTTCGATCATCTTTTGATAGCAGTTAAATTTTAAAGGGAGTTAGTGATGAAGAAAACGTTGTTAGCAGTAGCACTTGCTGCAGCAGTATTTGCACCAATAGCAGCACAAGCTGAAGCTGGTGATTGGGTAGTTCGTGCACGCGCAGTGAATGTTGCGCCGAATGAAGATAGTAAACTAGGTAAAACTGTGAACCAAAACGTTGGTCTTGGCGCAACAGTGATGTCTCCAGGCGCTGAGTTGGCAGTAAGCGACAAAGTGATTCCTGAATTAGATATTTCTTACTACTTCACCAAAAACATTGCAGCTGAATTGATTTTAGCCGTAGGTACACGCCACAACGTCAGTATTCAAGGTGATGCTTTAGCAACCGTGGGCAATCAAGGTTTAGGTAGTGTTAACCTCCTGCCACCAACGTTAACTGCACAGTGGCACTTCAATCCAGACCAAATGATTGATCCGTATGTTGGTGCTGGTATTAACTACACCATCATGCTAGACCGCAACTTGAAAGTTAGTCGCGGTCCATTAGCAGGCACTAAAATCAAAATTGACAGCGACAGCTGGGGTCCAGCTTTGCAGGCAGGTGTTGATATCAACCTGAAAGATGGCTGGTTAATTAATGCCGACGTTAAATATGTCTGGCTAGATACTGATGTTAAATTGAATACACCTGCAGGTGCTTGGACTAAGATTGACTCACTTGACATCAATCCATGGGTAGTTGGTATCGGTATCGGCAAAAAATTCTAATTACCGCTTTTCAGTAGCTGGATTTAAACAGTCCAGACCCTTTACCCCTGCCATTATTGGTGGGGGTATTTTTTTATACTCACATTATTATGTACACCAGATCTTTACCTGATGTACCAGATCCATCCAGATAGCCCAGCCTGCCACAGCAGCCAACAAAAGCCCCGCCAGGCGCATACTGGTGCCGTCGTTAAGCCATTTAACGCCGTTTTTAAGGCGGAGCCAAAGCCAGGGGCCGATGAACAATGAAATGCTGGTGCCAGCCGCGAATGCAGCCATGCTGAACGCGCCGCTGAGTATATTGGCGCTTAATGATGCCACCAACAGCGCCGAATAAAGCAGGCCGCAAGGCATCAAGGCCCACAGCATGCCCGTCATCACGATGCCGCCGGGCAGATTCGAAAGCTGCCGCACATGCGACCAGATATTGCGACCCAGATTGTCCGCCCAGACTGGCTGGCGAGCATAGGCGAGTAGCATCAGCCCCCAGCACAGCACCAGTACGTGAAAAAACGTCCATATAGGATGCAGTGCTGAAGTTTGGCCGGAAAACCAAGCCAGGCTTTTAACTGAACCAGCCGCTACCGCGCCGAAGCTGGCATAGCCGATTAAACGTCCGGCCTGGAATTTCCATAAATTATAACTTCCGCCCTGCCCGCTTTGAATGCTGGCGCAGGCCGCGCCGCACATGGCAATGCAATGCGGTCCGCCAGCCAGCCCCATCAGAAACGTGGTAAGCGCAAGCGATGATTGCATAGTTGAGGGGTTTAGATGATTTTAGAAAAGCGCGCTCGGTTGCGATCGGTTTGCAGATAGCGGTCAAACAGCATGGCAACAGCACGCACGAAGAACCAGCCAGTGTCTGTGACCTGTATCGCACCGTCTTCGAGTTCTACCATACCTGTACTTTCCAATTCTTTTATCGCTTCAAGCTCGGTCGCAAAGTAACTTTTAAAATCAATCATATAAGCAAGTTCAATGGACTCGTATTGTAACCTACCTTGACACATCAGCGCCATAATCACGGCACGGCGCACCAAGTCATCCCGCGACAGCGCCAGACCGCGCACTACAGGGAAACGGCCTTGATTCAGGTAATCGTAGTATTCTTCCAGCGTCTTGGCATTCTGACTGTAAGTGGCACCAATACGGCCAATCGACGATACGCCCAGACCAATCAGATCGCAATCCGGCTGCGTGCTATAGCCTTGAAAGTTGCGGTGCAACCTGCCCTGCCGCTTGGCGATTGCCAGCGAGTCATTGGGTAGCGCAAAGTGATCCATGCCAACATACACGTAGCCCGCATCCAGAAAAGTAGCAATCGCATCAGACAACATGGAAACTTTTGCAGAAGCTGCTGGCAACTCGTAGGCATTGATGCGTCGCTGCGGCTTGAACCGTTCAGGCAAATGTGCATAGGCATAGAGTGCGATCCTGTCTGGCTTAAGCTCGACCACCTGCGCCAGCGTGCGTGCAAACGACTTGGACGTCTGCATCGGCAATCCGTAAATCAAATCAACGTTCACCGATTCAAAACCTAAGCGGCGCGCGGCTTCGACCAGAGAAAACACCTGTTCTGCCGGCTGGATGCGATGTACCGCTTTTTGTACCTCAGGGTCAAAATCCTGCACCCCGAAACTCAGCCGGTTAAACCCTAAGCTCGTCAAATGTGCCAGGCGCTTTTCATCGACCGTTCTCGGGTCTACTTCAATCGAATATTCGCCGCCTGGGGCCAGCACAAAGCTGCGGCGCAGCATGGCCATCAGCTCGCTCAGTTCATCGTCAGAGAAGAAAGTAGGCGTACCGCCCCCCAAGTGTAATTGGGTAATGGTCTGCCCAGCCCCTAAATGGGCGATATGCAAGTCGACCTCATGGCTAAGATGACGCAGGTATTCTGCGCTGCGCTCGTGATGTTTGGTCACGATCTTGTTGCATGCACAATAAAAGCAAAGTGACTCACAAAATGGAATGTGCACATAAATTGACAATGGCAGCGCCATGCCACCTACGCGCCGCTGATCCAAAGCCTGTTTGTATTCATCTTCTGCAAAAGCTTCCACAAAGCGGTCAGCAGTGGGATAAGACGTATAGCGCGGACCGGAAACATCATATTTCTGCAGCATTGCGGGCGTAATAGAAGGCGTTACGCCGCTAACGCTCGCAGTAGCTACTTGTGCAACATTGTTGGAAATCATCACCTTAAACCCCGCTTGGACAGGATGAAACTTTGCCACCTTTAGAGATAAAACTCCTTGATACAAATCAAACCACGGCACGTTAAGCATACAGACCATTCCGTATAATAATTTGCGCCGAGTTCAAAATGTTGAGTAGAACCCTCTATGAATAAAGGCTATAAAACGGTATGCTTAAGGGATGGTGTTATATCTTAGAAAAACATGAGTTCTGAAACCTTTAAAGTCGCTTGCTCAAACTGTAATCTGCGCGAAATCTGCATGCCGGTTGGCTTGAACTCAGAAGAATTAAACAAACTGGACGAAATAGTTGAAAAGCGCCGTCGGGTAAAGCAGGGTGAGCTCCTGTTTAGCAGCGGCGATACTTTCACTTCACTTTACGCCATACGCACAGGCTTTTTTAAAACCTGCATTTCAAGTGAAGACGGCCGTGAACAGGTGACCGGCTTTCAAATGGCTGGCGAAATCATCGGGCTGGATGGTATTGTGACGGATCGCCACAGCTGCAACGCTGTTGCGCTTGAAGACGCTGAAGTGTGCACGATACCGTTTGCCGGCATAGAAGACTTATCGCGAGAGTTTCCAGTGCTGCAGCGCCATGTACACAAAATGATGAGCCGCGAAATCGTGCGCGAGAATGGTGTCATGATGTTGCTGGGCAACATGCGCGCCGAGGAGCGCGTGGCAGCGTTTCTTTTGAATCTGGTGCAACGCCTGCATGCCCGCGGTTATTCGCAAACAGAACTCACCTTAAGAATGACACGCGAAGAAATTGGCAGCTATCTCGGCTTGAAACTCGAAACCGTAAGCCGTACGTTTTCAAAATTCAGCGAAGACGGCATTATCGAAATCAAACAACGCTATGTGCGCATTCTTGATCCGGAAGCACTCAAAAAAATATTCAATCCCCAGATTTATTAAGCGCCTTACTGATTACGCCAGATTGTTTAACTACATCCGCCATTCAATTCAACAACAAGTCGAACGATGACATTATTGCAAAACATCCTCACTGTTAGTGACCATAACCGCGATGTAGGCGGATTACGCTATGTTTACCCTGTTGTTTCACGTCGCGCAGGCGGTGTTTCGATTGGCATCAACCTCAACCCTAATAACGCCTGCAACTGGCGCTGTATATATTGCAGTGTGCCGAATCTCACGCGCGGCACTCCCCCCCTTATTGAGCTTGACGTTTTAGAGCAGGAGCTGCGGGGGCTTTTAAGCGATGTGCTGCATGGCGATTTTATGCAGCGCCATGTCAGTGAAACCGACCGGCAGCTGAAAGACATTGCATTTTCTGGCAACGGGGAACCGACCAGTGCAAAAGAGTTTCCACAAGCGGTGATGCTGGTCGAGCGGGTGCTAAAAGACTTTGGTTTACTGGGCAAGATCAAGATTCGTTTAATCACCAACGGCAGCATGATGGATAAACCGTCAGTGCTCGACAGCGTCAGCCATCTGGCACAATGCAATGGTGAGGTCTGGTTCAAGCTGGATGCGGGCACTAAAGAAGGCATCATGCGCATCAACGATGTTAATCTCAACCCACAAAGCCATATACAACGCCTCAAAAATTGCGCGGCGACTTGCCCGACTTTTATTCAAACCTGCATGTTCGCACTGGATGGTAAGCCACCCTCAGAGAACGAGATTTCAGCTTATCTGGCGCTGGTCAGTCAGGTTAAAGAAGTTATACAAGGCATTCATCTATATGGCATCGCACGGCCATCCATGCAGGAAGAAGCAAAACGACTTAGCCACCTGTCGCCTGAATGGCTGGAGGCAATGGCGCAACGCATGCGTGCGCTTGGTATAACCGTGCAAGTTAGCCCATAATCCTAACGGCTTTTTCACTCTGATATAACCAGCCAAGCCGTATCAGCCATTTCTCGATTTCGACGACAATGAATACAACACTCGATAAGGCAAGGCAAAGAACAAGCTCGCTCATGCTCAGTGGCTCGGTTTTGAAGATGGGGTTAAGTGCGGGTATGTAAATTGTTGCCATTTGCAGCATAAAGGTCAGCAGCACAGCGAACAAAAGCATTGGATTAGAAAATATTCCAACGCTGAATAACGAATCTTTTTCAGAGCGAATGGCAAGCACATGCCCTAGTTGAGAAAGGGTGAGGACGGTAAATACCATAGTCTGCCAGTGCGTCGACCCGCCTTGTAGCGCCCAGGCCTGGATCAACAGGCTTACGCCGCCCATCAGCAAGCCAACCCAAATCATGTGCTGCCACATACCGTGCGCAAAGATGCTTTCGTGTATTGGGCGCGGCGGACGACTCATGTTGCCGCGCTCGCCAGGCTCTGCCGTCAGCGCCAAGCCGGGCAGTCCGTCAGTCACCAGATTGATCCACAGAATATGAATTGGTAATAGCGGAATAGGCAAACCCAGAAATGGCGCCAGGAGGATAGTCCATATTTCTCCGGCATTGCTGGTCATGGTGTATTTAATGAATTTTCGAATGTTATCGAAAATCCGCCGTCCTTGGCTGACCGCATGTACAATGGTGGCGAAGTTGTCATCCAGCAGCACCATGTGCGCGGCTTCGCGCGCCACGTCAGTGCCGCCTTTGCCCATGGCCACACCAATATCAGCAGCTCTCAGCGCAGGCGCGTCATTGACGCCGTCGCCGGTCATCGCCACCACTTCCCCCTTATCCTGCAGAGCCTGGACAATTTTGATTTTCTGTGCCGGATCAACGCGGGCATAAACCCGCACTAGCTTGACTTCTGCTTCGAACGTTTGTTGATCCAGTTTTGCCAACTCGGCTCCGGTCATCACCCTGCCGTCACTGTCAGCAAGAATGCCAAGCTCATGTGCGATGGCGCGAGCGGTAGCCGGATGGTCGCCAGTAATCATCACAGGCGTAATGCCCGCCGTTTTGCATAATGAAACCGCTTCTTTGGCTTCACGGCGTGGCGGGTCAATCAAGCCTATGAGCCCAATAAATACCAGATCGCGTTCCAATTCATCTGGCTGCTGGCTGTCAGGCAACGCAGGCCAACTGCGGCAGGCAATCGCCAGCACACGCAGTCCATTGGCTGCCATCGCTTCGACTTCCAGCAATAATGCAGTCTGGTCTATGGCCTGTTCGCCGCTTGAGGTTAGGATGCGGGCGCATTGCGGCACCAGTGACTCCGGCGAGCCTTTGGTGTAGGCGATGGAACCTTCTGCCGTTTTGTGGAATGTGGTCATGCGCTTGCGTTCGGAATCGAAAGGCAGTTCCATCAGCCTCGGCATCTCGCTCTCCAGCGCGGCTTTGTTCCAACCCGCTTCCTGTGCGGCACGCAGCAAAGCTGCTTCGGTCGCCTCACCATGTATTTTGCCATGATGATCCAAATGCGCGTCATTACTCAATGCCAGTGCGTGGAACAAGGTTGACCATGGTTCTGTCCTTTTCTTATCCTTCCATGTTTTACAAAATCCGCCGTCTGCATACATTGTTGTGACGTGCATTTTATTCTGCGTCAGCGTACCGGTTTTATCGGAACAGATAAAAGTCACCGAGCCCAGTGTTTCTACGGCGGGCAAGCGGCGGATCAAGGCATGCTGCTTGACCATTTTATGTGCGCCCAAGGCCAGCGAGATGGTCACCACGGCAGGCAGTGCTTCCGGTATGGCAGCTACTGCCAGGCTCACTGCCGTCATGAACATGAGCAGAAGCGGCTCCCCTCGCATCATGCCAATGAGAAACACCAGCAAGCAAACAGACAGAGCGGCTAATGCCAACCGTTGCCCAAAAGCTTTCAGGCGTTTTTGCAACGGAGTTTTGCTGTCGTCATCCTCGCTGAGCAATGATGCGATCTTACCTAATTCGCTGTGCATGCCGGTGGCCACCACCAATCCGCGCCCGCGGCCGTATGTGACAATAGTGCCTTTATAAGCCAGACAGGTTTTGTCGCCTAAAGGCGCATCGACGACAGAGAGAGGATGGATTTGTTTTTCTACCGCGACGGATTCACCAGTCAGCGCTGATTCGTCTATCCTGAGTTGCGCCGCTTCAACGAGTCGGAAATCAGCCGGCACCACGTTGCCAGTTTCCAACAACACCACATCGCCGGGCACCAGCTCAGATGCGTTAACAGTTTCCACCTGGCCGTCGCGTAGTACGCGCGCACTGGCCTCGGACAGGCGTTTCAGCGCAGCCATTGCACGTTCCGCTCGATATTCCTGGATGAACCCAATCACTGCGTTGAGGATGACGATCACGATGATAGCAATGGTGTCCTGCACATCGCCAACGATGCCGGAAATGACTGCCGCTCCTATCAAAATAATAATCATGAAATCGGTGAACTGGTCGAGCAGCATGCGCCAAGGTGAGCGTCTGCGTTTCTCACGCAAGGCATTTGGCCCGTAGCGTGCCATCCGTTCCGCAGCTTTGGCTGCGCTTAAGCCAGTTTGATGGCTGGTTTCAAGCCGATGTGCGGCTTCATCTGCTGACAGTGTGTGCCAGTGATGTGTTTTTGCATCGGCATGATTATCCATGTTGATAGTGAATCCATGTATTCAGGATATACATCAGGAATAGGCCTAAGCTAACCCATGTGAGTTTTAACACGGTACGTCGCTGCGGTTGAAAAATAAAACCAACCGTCGCCAGCGCGCTCATCATGACGGCAGTAAAGGCTGTAAGCGCATGACTGCTATCTACACCGGCAAGTAAGGGGCCTTTGGTATAAAACAGGTCATCTACCGCCAGATAAATAATGTTAAACAGGTTGCTACCGAGCAGATTAGCAATCGCCATATCCAGCGCGCCGATGCGCAGCGCTGAAATTGTGACCACGATTTCTGGCGCAGAGGTGACTGCGGCTACCAGCAAAGTGCCGACGAAGCTTTGCCCCCAGCCCATCAGTTCGGCGATATCTCTAGCAACAAAAGGTAACCATGAACCAGCCGCTATCACAGCCACTGCAGCCATTGAGTAGCGAGTGATGGCTTGGCGCAAGGTAGTTTCCGGGTAGCGCTCTGCGGATGCTTCGGTGTATGCGTTCAATGTACGTTTCTCGTAACGGTATACGATACGCATAGCGACAAAATAGATCAGCACAAAGAATGGCGTATAAAGCCCTATGTGGCCTAGTGCGGGACTCATGCCTGCATGATCGAGCAGCAAACTGAACCCTGCAAAGGCAATCAGCAACGCCCCTAATGACGCAGATAAAATATGCCCCTGAGCTGCTCGGCTATAAAGCGTTTCACGCTGATACAATGCATCCAGTATGACCAGAAACGCAAGATTGAATACGGTGCTGCCCAGTGCGTTGCCGACTGCGATATTGGGCGCATCTGCTGCCGTGACAGCGGAAATTCCGGTCACCAATTCTGGCAAAGAAGTAGCAGTGGCCAGCAGGACAAGCCCCACCCAGGAGGCCGACATGCCCGTCTTCTCGGCGATAATATCGCCATAGCGAGAAAGTAAATAACCCGCGTAGCCAATGACGGCAAAGCATAGCAGAAGTTCTAGCCACAGTATCATATTGTAAAGAGTAACACGATAAGAACCCGGTTACAGCTTGGGTGAAAAAAAGCCAAATAATAGAGTGTTAGCGTGCGTCGGCTAGAAACCCTGCTACTGCACGCTTGAATGGCGTGATACGGCTACCTATTCTTATAGCGCCTGCACGCAGCAATCGCGCCGGCGGACTGTCGCTTGCGTAAAGTTTTGCAATAGCATGTGTAGCAAGAAATAATGGGCGTGTGTCACGCCGATGCACTTGCTCATAGCGCAGAAGCAAGCTATTTGAAGCGATATCTTTACCAGATACTAGCGCCGCTTTGATTTCGGCAGATAAGGTTGAGATACCTTTTAAGCCAAAATTAAACCCATGCGCAGTTACTGGGTGCATGCCTACAGCGGCATCACCCACTAAAGCAAATCTCTGCCCTACCAGGCGCTTTGCGTATACTGTCACTAAGGGGTATGCATGGCGCGTTGAAACCAGACGCATCGTGCCAAGCCGGTGCTTGAAACGTGCCACCATCTCTTGATTTGAGCGCATACCATTCATCGGCAATAGCGCTAAGGTTTGCCCGTAGTCAAACCACTCCCAGGCAGCATGTTCATGCGGTACTGAGTGCTCCATGACACACACCATCATTGTCTTGCCAAAGTCATGCATAACCGCGGCAATACCCAACGCACGGCGTGTTTCAGATAATCGGCTGTCTGCGCCAATTAATAATTTGGCATGAATGGTTTCACCATTTGCAAGCGTCACTTCAACGCCATCAGCCATAGTCTGAATGTTTTTTACTTGTGCTTCAGTTTTAAGTGTGATGGCTGACGATGATTTCACTGCTTCATAAGCTGCTTTGCGAATGAGATGGTTTGAAATTAGGTAGCCTAGTTCGCTTTGCTTCGTGTCGCGATGGCCGATATCTAGCGAGAAAAGGGATGAACCATTGAAGACCCGTGCATCGCGCAATGGCGAAATTGCTTGTGGATCTATCCTTTCCCACAATCCCAGCGCTTGCATGAGCTTTGCTGAGTGGTGGGTAAGTGCAATCTCACGACCATCAAAGGCTGGAGTAGCCAATGCGGCTTCAGCCTGACGCTCAAGCACGACAATCTGTAAACCAGTTTCAGCAAGCGACCTTGCAAAGCATAGACCGGCAGGTCCTGCGCCTACGATTGCAATGTCAGTACTCATCGCCATAGCTTAGGGTTGGGTTGGCTTAATTCCGGTGGCTGCGTGGTTGCGTGCCTGCAAAGCAGGTGCGAGGCTATCACGCTTGGCATTAAGCGTTTTATTGATCTCAATACCTTTGCGGTAATAATCCTCATCAACTACCGGGTCTGGTCGACTTATAGCGAGGTACAAAGTAACAAAACCGGCGATGACGACTAATAGCGGGCCGGCGATAATAAGCCAAACATAGCCATATTGCCACCAGGGTTTGGTATCTTTTTCGTTCATTGAATGATCCTTAATTTAGTTTTTTAGGCTCAGGCTAATCTTATCTAGGCACTAAGAAAACTGATTTTTCAGTCACGATCTCTTTAGATTCAACCGATTCAACCTCAAACTGAATTTTATGGGAGCCAGTTTCGGCAGAACCATCTGGTATTTTTAAGTCAACGATAAGCCAGCGAGACTCCGCCGGCTGAACCGTAATTGAATGTTCAAAATTCGTATCATTTTCATTACTTTCTTCTGCATGCCTATCTTCCGCTTCAATTTCCAAGCCATTAAGACCTGTTGCAGCAACACGGTAATGCTGGACACGTTCCGTCCCATTCATAATCTGCAGGCGATACACATTTTCTAATTTTCCATCATCAGTCATGCGCGCCATCACGCCGCGATCGCGAACCACATCCACCCTGAAAGATGCCCTGAACCACAAGCTCATTAACAATCCTGCCACCAGCAGGCCAAGAATGGCGCTGTAAACCAGAACGCGCGGCCGCATAATACGTTGCAGCATCTGCTTGCGTGTCCAGTGATGTGTAAGCGCGTTTTGTGTGGAATATTTGATTAGGCCACGCGGATACTCCATTTTGTCCATGACAGTGTCGCATACGTCGGCGCATGCCCCGCAACCGATGCACTCATATTGCAAACCTTTGCGGATATCAATCCCGGTCGGGCAAACTTGCACGCACAAGTTACAATCGATACAGGAACCTAATTGCAGGCTGTTGCTATCGGCCTTGCGTGATCTGCCACCGCGCGGTTCGCCACGTGCTTCATCGTAGGTCACGATTAAAGTGTCATCATCAAACATCGCGCTTTGGAAGCGCGCATAAGGACACATGTACTTGCAGACTTGCTCACGCAAAAAACCTGCATTGCCATAAGTAGCAAAGCCATAAAAAAACACCCAGAATGTTTCCCAAGGGCCTAAATTAACGGCTAGAACCGCTTGGCCTAGTTCGCGTATAGGCGTAAAGTAGCCCACAAAAGTAAAGCCTGTCCATAACGCAAAAAGAATCCACACAAATTGCTTGCAGGCTTTTTTGTAGAGCTTTTTACCTGACATCGCTGCTGCATCCAGCTTCATACGGGCAGCGCGATCCCCTTCGATTTTTCTTTCTATCCAGAGGAATATTTCTGTATAAACGGTTTGCGGGCAGGCATAGCCGCACCATAAGCGCCCCGCGACTGCAGTAAACAGGAAAAGTGACAGCGCAGAAATAATGAGAATTGCGGTCAGGTAGATCAGATCTTGCGGGTACAAGACCAGATTAAAGATATAAAAACGTCTGGCTTCCAGATCAAACAGCAGCGCTTGGCGTTGACCCCACTGTACCCATGGCATGCCGTAAAAAAAAAGCTGGGTCAGCCATATGATGACCCAGCGCCATTTGGTAAAGAACCCCGAAACACTGCGTGGATAAACTTTATCTTGTGCCTTGTACAGCGAAATGACGACTTCATTTGTTGATGCCGTTTTTTCCGCTGTCTTAGCGGCAGGTACTTCGTTCATCCATCCAACTTTCTTAAATCAGCAATTACTTACTCAACTTACTTGCTAACAACACCACACAACGAAGCTATTTGTTTGACAAGCCCCATACATAAGCCGTTAAAACTTGTAGCTGTGCTGGGGTGAATTTTTGTTCCCAGGCAGGCATTTGATTAGTTTTACCTTCATGAATACGCTTAATGATAGCGGCTTCGCCTGCCCCATGTAACCAGATCTTATCGCTTAAGTTAGGTGCGCCGATATCCTGGTTTCCTTTACCATCCGCACCATGACAGGCTGCACATACAGCAAACTTCTCCTTACCCAGACCCGCGCGCGCTGCATCGTGAGAACTGCCAGAAAGACTAAGCACGTAGTTGGCCACATTTTTCACATCTTCTTCTGTACCCAATGCTGCAGCCATTGGCGGCATCATACCGATACGGCCACCTGCGATAGTTTCGTGAATTTTTTCCGGATTACCGCCATACAGCCAATCGCTATCTGTCAGGTTAGGGAAGCCGCGGCTACCTTTTGCGTCGGAGCCGTGGCATTGCGCACAGTTGTTCATGAACAGGCGCTCACCAATAGCTCCGGCCTCAGGATTCTTCGCCAGATCTTCAGTTTTCATCGCAACAAATTTGGCATAAAGCGGCTCCAATGCTTTGTTCGCAGTCGCCACCTCTTGCTCATATTGACCAGCCGAACTCCAGCCCAGCTTACCTGCATAACTACCTGCACCCGGATACAACGCTAAATAAGTAAGCGCAAAAACAATGGTAAGAATAAACATCCACACCCACCAGCGTGGCAGCGGGTTATTCATCTCGACAAGATCTTCATCCCAGACATGTCCGCTGGTACTGTCCCCGCCGGTGCCTGCCACCTTGATTTTGCTGGTATACCACAGCAACAATCCACAACCTAAAATACCACCTACGGCGATGATTATGATAAACATTGGCCAAAAATTACTTGTAAAGTCACTCATTTTAATTTTCCTTTAATCTTCTTAACTTTGGTCATCCGTAAAAGGCAGATTCGCCGCTTCTTCAAAGTCCGGTTTTTTTCGATTCTGCCAGACCCACACAATGATGCCAATGAACACTATAAAACTGGCAACGGTAGCCAATATGCGGAGCGTATTAATATCCATTTTGATCCTCTTCCTTAGGCACTTATGTTCAAGTTACTTGAGGTGAGTACCCAAAACCTGCAGATAGGCAATCAGCGCATCTATCTCGGTCTTACCTTTGACCTCTTCGGCCGCACCTTTAATTTGAGCATCTGTATAAGGCACACCTACCGTACGTAAAGCGCGCATGTGTGCAGGGATAGCATCAGCATCGACCAATGTTTTCTCTAACCATGGATACGCTGGCATGATTGATTCAGGCACAAGATCACGCGGATTATTCAAGTGAATACGATGCCAATCATCGCTGTAACGGCCTCCAACGCGTGCCAGGTCAGGGCCGGTACGTTTGCTGCCCCATTGGAATGGGTGGTCATATACAGACTCGCCAGCAACCGAATAGTGCCCATAACGCAAGGTTTCCGCACGGAACGGACGTATCATCTGTGAGTGACAGGTGTAGCAACCTTCACGCTGGTAAATATCCCGTCCAGCAAGCTGAACAGGCGTGTAAGGCTGCAAGCCTGCAATCGGCTCTGTTGTGGACTTTTGAAAAAACAGTGGCACAATCTCCACCAGTCCGCCAAAAGCCACTACCACCAAAATTAGCACAATCATCAGAAAGTTATTGGTTTCAATCTTCTCGTGGCTGAAGCCACTTTTTGTATCGTGATTTGACATAATGGTTTTCCTTAAACGTGAGCAGCAACGGGTGGGATAGCAACAACTGCAGCCTTGCCGCTGGTTGCCGTCTTAATGACATTCCATAACATAATTGTCATGCCACTTAAATAAAGCAGCCCGCCTAACAAACGAATGATGTAGTAAGGATGTTTTGCTTTAACGCTTTCTACGAATGTATAGGTAAGCGTACCGTCAGCGTTAATAGAGCGCCACATTAAGCCTTCCATCACGCCAGAAATCCATAGCGCAGCGATATACAGCACAATGCCGATAGTCGCCAGCCAGAAATGCAGCTCGATTGCTTTGACGCTGTACATTTGTTTTTGACCAAACAGACGAGGCACCATATAGTAAAGCGCGCCCATTGAAACCATGCCTACCCAGCCCAATGCACCTGAGTGTACGTGGCCTACTGTCCAGTCGGTGTAATGTGAAAGTGAGTTAACGGTTTTAATCGCCATCATCGGGCCTTCAAATGTACTCATACCGTAGAAGGACAAAGAAACGATCAGAAAGCGCAAGATAGGGTCTGTACGCAATTTATGCCATGCGCCTGACAAAGTCATTATACCGTTGATCATACCGCCCCAGCTAGGTGCCAATAATACGAGTGAGAAGACCATGCCTAAAGATTGCGTCCAGTCAGGCAATGCGGTGTAATGCAGGTGGTGGGGACCTGCCCACATATAGGTAAAAATCAGTGCCCAGAAGTGCACAATAGACAAGCTGTAAGAATACACAGGACGCTCTGCTTGCTTCGGCACAAAGTAGTACATCATACCCAGGAAGCCGGCAGTCAGGAAGAAACCAACCGCATTGTGACCATACCACCATTGCACCATGGCATCCTGCACGCCTGCATAAGCAGAATAAGACTTCATGAAACCTGCCGGTATCGCTGCACTGTTAACGATATGCAACAAAGCTACGGTAAGGATAAACGCACCGAAGAACCAGTTAGCCACATAGATGTGCTTTACTTTGCGCTTGGCGATGGTACCGAAGAACACAATCGCGTAAGACACCCACACCACGGCAATCAGCAGATCAATTGGCCATTCCAGTTCTGCGTATTCTTTACTTTGCGTAAAACCTAACGGCAAGGAAATGGCAGCAGCAAGAATCACCAGTTGCCAGCCCCAGAACGTAAACGAGGCGAGCTTCGGCATAAACAGCTTGGTCTGACAGGTGCGCTGCACCACATAATAAGATGTGGCAAACAAGGCACATCCACCAAATGCGAAAATCACCGCATTGGTATGTAGCGGCCGTAAGCGGCCAAAGCTTGTCCATGGCAATCCGAGATTGAGTTCCGGCCAGACAAGTTGTGCGGCGATAATCACGCCCACCAACATGCCCACCACGCCCCAAACCGTGGCCATGATAGAAAACTGCCGTACGACGCCATCGTCATACGTAGCTGATTGAGTATTTAGGTCTTGCATTTAGTCCCCCCTTAAGTACTTATTGATAATTCTTTGCACATGCTGCCTGCGGCATTCTGCCGCACGACGTCTTAAATCCATTTGATACAAATCAATCTTCATGCAGAATGCGTTCACCCTCTGCCTCGATATCTTCGAACTGTCCGGAATAAATGGCCCACCAGAGCCCTCCCAATATCACCAGTACAAGAATGACGGATAAAGGGATGAGTAAAAATAATATGTCCATTATGCTCCTTTAGTGACCTGCGTTGCAATACTGGACAGGCGCGCAGCATTGAGTATTACCAGCAGTGAACTCAGTGCCATGCCTAGGCCGGCAAGCCATGCCGGCAGCATGCCGGCTACCGCCAAAGGCACACAGATGGCATTATAAGCCGCTGCCCAGATCAGGTTTTGTTTGACGATTTGCATGGTACGCCTGGCCTGCGCGATTAACTGCGGCACCATTGCCAACTGGCCTCCCATGATCACGAAATCCGACTGCGCCTGCGCTAAGGGCACCGCCTGCCCCATGGCAATGGAAACATGTGCGCTTGCCAGTACCGGGCCATCGTTCAGGCCATCCCCCACCATCGCCACTTGGCGCCCCTGCTGTTGCAGGCGCTGCAGGTGTGACAGCTTATCTTGCGGCGTACAGCCGCCTTTGGCCTGGCTGATGCCCACCAGTTTTGCAATACGCATGACAGATTGCGGCTTGTCTCCCGACAGCACTTCGACTTGCATGCCACTTTCCTGAAGCGCTTGAATCGCTGAAGCCGCGTCCTGCTTGACCGCTTCTACAATTTCAAAACTGGCCAGCCAGCCTTGCTCCGCAACTAGATGCACCCTGGAAACATCGTCTGAAAGACTTTGAATTATGTTATCTTCCAGGCCGCAAAATTTTGCCGAGCCAAGTTTCAGTCTACCGTAAGCTGAATCTGCCGTTAGGCCGAATCCTGAAACTTCCTGCACATTTGTGACTTGAGCTGACCCTTCTGTTTCTGCCTGATTTTGATTGGCCACAACCAGCGCACGGGAAACCGGATGCAGGGAATGCTGGGCGATGGCAGCTGCAATTTGCAAGGCTTCCAGATTGCTCAGCTTGTCGCAGGTAGAAATTTGCCCTACCGTCATTTTGTCATACGTCAGGGTGCCAGTTTTATCGAAAACAACAGTATCAATCATGGTAAGCGCTTCCAGCGCCTGCATTTTACGCACCAACACGCCACCACGCGCCAGAGCGCCCGATGCCGTGAGCATGGCAGCAGGCGTGGCTAGAGATAATGCGCACGGGCACGTCACAATCAACACGGCTACCGCCACCATCAAGGCATGGCCAGGATCAGTTTGCCACCAAAAAGCAGCGGATGCTGCAGCTGCGATTAATACGGCCAATAAAAATGGACGTGCAATGCGATCTGCCAACAAGGCAAGGCGCGGCTTTTCGACTGAAACACGCTCCATCAGCGCGACGATCTGTGCGTAACGCGTGGATTGCCCGATTTTATCAATGCGAACCTGTACCGCTGCAGATAAATTATGGCTTCCCGCAATGACCTCTGAACCAACCTGTTTGGCAACAGAACGTGATTCGCCCGTCAGCAGCGCCTCATCCGCGTTGGTGCCGCCTAAAGTAATCGTACCGTCGGCAGGGAACGTCTCGCCGGGCAATATCCGCACAACATCACCGACATTGAGCCTGCGTACCGCGACGCGCTCAAAGCTTCCATCGTTTTTGATGCGATCTACGCTGCTAGGTAAGCGGCGCATCAACGCATCTAGCGCACCGGCAGTGCGGTCGCGCATACGCAACTCTATCCAGCGGCCTGTGAGCAGAAAAAATACAAACATAGTGAGCGAATCGAAGTAAACTTCGCTTCCCCACCAACCGGAAGGCTCGAATGTAGCAGCCGTGCTTGCCAAAAAGGTGATCAGAATACCTAGCGCAACAGGCATATCCATGCTGATTTGGCGCTGCTTGATATCATTGAGTGCATTGCTGAAAAATGGACCGCTTGAAAAAAACAGTACCGGCAAGGTCAATATCCAGGAGGCCCAGCGCAGCAAGTTCAGCATGTCGGCTGTCATGTCGCCAGGGTTTGATACATAGGTAGGATAAGCGTACATCATCACCTGCATCATGCAGAAACCGGCCACCAACCAGCGCCAGAGCATCAAGCGTTGATTCTTGCGGCGATCGTCCTGGCTAAAAGCCTCGGTCGCCGGCAAGGCACGATAGCCTGCTTTGGCAACCGCCCGCATCCAGTCAGAAGGCTTTACAGCGCTCGAATCCCACATCAGCCGTGCGCGTCCGCTTGTCGCATTCACATCAGCATTCGATACGCCAGGAACCGCTTTCAACGCCTTTTCTACATTGATCGCGCATGCTGCGCAATGCATGCCTTCAATTGCCAGATGCGATTCCCATACATGCTTCTCGTCATCGACTGCCTGGCTGAAACTGGACCATTCAGCTGGCTCATCCAGCGCCACCCAAACGCCTTCATCCTTTACATCGGTAGAGGATGAAACCGGGGCTAATGAAGAGATTGATGCCGACATAAATATATTACTTTATATTATATAAAATCGTATATTGTTAATTATACCATGCTTGCCATCCAGTCGTATTGACAGATAGCAGCAGCCACAGTTTAATCTGGAACGATTAAGGCCTAAAATTAATGCATTTTACCCCCGCCAACCCCTGTGGCGCAGAATTATTGACCAGAAAGTTTGTATACCAGCACGGCGTCGCCCTGCTTGTAACCAAATATGGAACTGCCGCCGCTCGCCACGGCAATATATTGCACACCATCTATCGTGTAGGTAATCGGCGGCGCGTTGACGCCAAAGTCTGATTTGGTTTGCCATAACAGTTCACCGGTCTGGCTGTTATAGACGTTAAAGTTGCCGTTACCCTCCCCCATAAACACCAGGCCGCCCGCTGTTGCCAGCACGCCGCCTACCAAGGGTTGTGCGGTTTTGTTTTGCCAGGCAATTTTCCCGGAAGTTAAATCAATCGCTGAAAGCAAGCCCCAGCGCGGATCGCCGGTAGGCTCACTAGCCGCGTAGCGGATAGCTGGTTTGTCGTCTTTAGCAGGAGATTCATGCAGCGTGTATTTTATCGGCGCATGGATGCCTGCCACAAAGACGCGCTGATTGATTTCATCCACACTCACGGGAGACCAGTTGGAGCCACCCAAGATACCCGGATATACCACCGTGCCTTCAAAAGTCGCTTTCTTGAACATATTCTGCTGTGGCACAAAAGCCTCTGATTTTTTCAGTAACTTGCCAGTTGCCCTGTCATGCACATAGAACCAACCGGTTTTGCTGGCCTGGCCCACTGCAGGAATTGTGTTGCCATTTAATCTGTAATTAAACAATACCGGCGGGCTTGCCAAGTCATAGCCCCACAAGTCATGCGGCACCTGCTGATAATGCCATTTGCGCTTGCCGGTATTGACATCCAGCGCTACCAAAGAAACTGTATAGAGGTTATCACCCGGCCGTGAAACATCGTTCATCTGCGGGCTTGGGTTGCCTGTGCCAAAATACAATGTATCGGTCATTGCATCAATCGCAGGCGTAGTCCAGGCTGAACCGCCGCCAAAGCGTGCCGCGTCAGGATACTTGGCTAAATCAGCTTTTTCGGCAGCTATATCGCGGTTAAAGGTCGCACCATCTTCCGTTGTTTCAGAAAATTTGCCTTCCCAGCCCTTTTCAGGGATCGTATCGAATTGCCAGATACGCTTGCCGTTATTTACATCATAGGCCGCCAGAAAGCCCGGGCGGCCGTAACGGCCGGTAACGCCAATCACCGCACCCAGTGGCGCATCTTCACGCGGATTATCAATATGCAAGCCATAACCCACACCGGTGATGCCGATAATCACTTTGCCTTTGTACACCACAGGCGCCATGGCGATGCCGATGCCGGTGCCGCCCGTCACTTTGCGCGCAGAATTCGGGTCGCTTTTATCCAGGGCATCCTGAGCTTCTGTGGTGATCGCATTTTCCACCACGTCGATATCCCACTCTTTAGCCCCAGTTTTAGCATTCAGTGCAATCAAACGTGCATCCACTGCGCCAACAAACACCTTGCCTTCCGAAACTGCTACGCCCCGGTTGGCCGGGCCGCAACACATCTGCCAGTCCTTGCGTCTGTCATGGTTGTAGCGCCAGAGCTCCTTGCCAGTTTTGGCATCCAGCGCGACTACGTGGTTAAATGGCAAAGACAGATACATTACACCGCCTTGCACGATCGGCGTGGCTTGAAAAGTCGCCGTGATGCCGCTTTTATATTGCCAGGCCTGTACCAGGTTTTTTACATTGCCCTTGTTAATTTGCACAGACGGCGAAAAGCGCTGGCTACTGTAATCACGCCCAAAGCTTGGCCAATCCTGGGTTTCAGCGTGGTATCGCGTTGAGATTTGCGTGCAGGCGGCAAGTAAACTCGCAACTGCCGCTAAAATCAAAAAATTCAGATTAAAATAACGCTTCATATGGATAGTTTCCGATCATGTATTCATAGCATACCGGTAAGTATATAGCTTGTATTTGGTTTCAAATAAAAAATGCTAAAAATAAGTTGTGCATACCCTACAAAACCAAGACGGGATAACATGCAGTTCGCTAATATAAATTGGATTAATAATCAACCATATTCTATTGATTTTAATGATATTTACTTTTCAACAGAGGATGGCCTGCAGGAAACAGAATATGTATTCATTGCTCACAATCAACTAAAACAGCGTTTTGCGCAACTTAACAACAATCACTTTACTATTATCGAAACCGGCTTCGGCACCGGGCTCAATTTTCTGGCAGTCTGCACGCATTGGCTGGCATTGTCGCCGCCTCATGCGAAATTGCATTACATCAGCATCGAGAAATACCCGCTTAAGCTTGCTGATTTACAGCGCGCCATGCAACTTCTGCCACAATTCAGTGTGATCTCATCCGAACTCATCTCACAATATGCAAAACTTGAATCAGGGCTAAATCAGCTTAACCTTGCTGCAAGCCGCATCCAGCTTGACTTGTGGATCGGCGATGTTACCACGCAACTCGTTCAAATCAATGACACGGCAGACGCATGGCTACTGGATGGATTTGCGCCAGCCAAGAATGCTGACATGTGGTCAGCAGAAGTCTTCTCTCATATGGCAAGGTTATCACGATTAAACACCACCTTTGCCACCTTCACCAGCGCTGGCGTAGTGCGCAGAGGCTTAAGCGAAGCCGGGTTTAACGTACAAAAACACACAGGTTTCGGCAAAAAGCGCGAGATGCTGAACGGCGTTTTTACGGGGAAAAGCGCATGACAAAAGCCATTGTCATTGGTGGCGGCATTGCGGGTTGCAGCACTGCCTATGCGCTGGGCAGGCGCGGCATTGCCGTCACGCTGATCGAACGACATCCTGCGCTGGCGCAGGAAGGTTCCGGCAACCCGATTGCAATGCTGTACCCTAAATTCAGCATTAAGCCAGATGCCCCTAGCACGTTAGCTTTACATGGTTTTCAGTTTACGCTGGAATTATTAAAACAATTGCCAGACTCTCCTACGATGTTCAATGCCTGCGGATTGATGCAACTGGCTTTTGACACACGTGAACAAGCCCGGCAACAAGCACTTTCGCAGCAAGACTCCCTTGCATTCCTGCAGCATTTAGACGCCGACGCGGCGAGTGAAACAGCTGGGATTGAACTAAAAACCGGCGGCATCTATCTGCCACAATCCGGCTGGATTCGGCCAGCGGCCCTATGCGAAGCGCTTTGCAGTTCGGCACTAGTCACTACGCACATCTCCACCAATGCGCTGAAAATCAAGAAAAAAGCCAATCAATGGCAGGTATTCGATGACAAAAATACTGCTTTTGAAGCAGACGTCGTTGTGATGTGTAATGCCAACGACATCAAACAATTCAAGCCTTACGTGAGTGTGCAAATCACCCCGGTGCGCGGCCAGGTTAATTTCTTTGCGCTCAATGGTGAAAGTAAAAAAATAAACACAATTATTTGTAGCGACCATTACCTGAGCCCCGCCGCAGATGGCCTGCATTCTATCGGAACGACTTATGCGCCCAACGATACCAACCCGCATTTAAGTGAAACTGACACATACGAAAATTTAAATGCCTTGCGTGTCATTTCGCCCGACATCTACTCACATGTGGACAAAAAATCTGTATCTGGCCGTGTAGCCTGGCGCAGCCATACGCTAGATTATATACCGCTGGCAGGGCAACTGCTGGACGAACAGGCAATTCGCGCAAAACCGCCACGCCACAATGCCGACCCTGCCGATTTGCCTTGGCTGGAAGGTTTATATGTCAATGCTGGGCATGGCTCGAAAGGCATGATTACTGCGCCCATTTGCGGTGAGCTCATTGCAAGTATTATTACCAATTCAAACTACCCTGTTGAAAGCGCACTTGCCAGCAAACTCAATCCCAGCCGGTTTTTATTGCGTGAATTGGGGTTAAAACAATTGGCAAACTCGCTTTAACAAGTAAAATTGCGCCATGCAAAATGTGAATCAACTACTTGTCAATGCACAGCGGGCACAGCAGCAAGGCAATCCTGGCCTGGCGTTGCAGCACTATCAGCAGGTTCTACAGCAATATCCGAATGAGTTGAATCTGCACATCATTTGCGGCAATCTATGCGTAGAACTGCAGCGCTTTGAAGAAGCGGCGGGCTATTTCAGGCGCATCTTAAGCTTCTCCATTAAAAATAACGACGCTCGCAATGCTTTGTGTTTTACGCTGCAGGAACTGGGCAATCAGGCACACCACCATGGCCGTTTTGCCCAGGCCGAGGCTTGTTTTGAAGAAGCCGCACAGCATCAGCCTGGCAACGCCGTGTACTGGTACAACCTGGGCAATGCCCAGCGCGAACTAGGCAAACCGCAGGCTGCGCTGGCAAGTTTTAAAAAATCACTCGCCTTAAACCCGCATGATGCAGATGTCCATAACAATCTGGGCAATGTGCAGCGTGAACTGGGGCAATTGGACAAGGCCGTCGCCAGCTACCAAACAGCGTTACAGATCAATCCCACCCTGCATCACGCCCTCGCGCATCTGGTGCACCAGAAACAGCATGTGTGTGATTGGACTGGATTGGATGCGCAAATCCAGCAGCTGCGCAACTTGGTGAAAAGTGAACCCGGTGCGCAAATTTCACCGTTTGCCTTTCTGGCAATGCCCGGCACGAGTGCCGCCGAACAAAAACAATGTGCCAGCAACTGGGTGATGAACTGCTATGGCGCCTTGCTCGCAATGCGCGCCCAGCTTGGCCTTAATGACGAAAAAAAACCAAAGAAAAAGATTAACATCGGTTATTTATCTGCTGATTTCAGATTGCATCCGCTCGCGTTTTTAATCACCGAACTGATTGAAAACCATGACAGAAATGAGTTCGAAATTACCGCCTATTCTTACGGAAAAGATGACAAAACCCCAGCGCGCAAGCGCCTGGAGCAGGCATTTGACCAGTTTGTAGATATTACGGGCTTAAGCGATATCGAAGCCGCAAACAGGATCCATGCTGACCGGATTGACATTCTGGTCGATTTAACCGGTTTTACGCAAAGCAGCCGCACCGGCATTGTGGCACTAAAACCAGCACCTATCAGCATCAATTGGCTGGGTTATCCGGGAACGATGGGTGAACTAAATGGCAAGCCGCTATTTGATTTTATGCTGACCGACAAAGTCGCCGCGCCGAATCCGGCAGATTTTAGCGAACAGCTGCTTTACCTGCCGTGCTACCAGCCCAACGACAGCACGCGCCCGGTCAGTAAGCACACCACAAAAACCGAGCACGACCTGCCTGAAAACGCTTTTGTATTCTGCTGTTTTAATCAAACATTCAAAATCTCCGCCGAGGTGTTTGCGGTATGGATGCGCTTGCTGCAGCAAGTACCGAACGGCGTGCTGTGGCTGCTGGCGTGCAATCCGTGGGCAAAAGCGAATTTACAGAAAGAGACTGAAAGCGCAGGCATCGACAAAAACCGGCTGATTTTCGCACCGCGCGTGGCGATTGCCGAGCATCTTGCCCGCCATGCGCATGCAGACCTGTTTCTGGACACCTTGCCCTACAACGCACATACTACGGCCAGCGACGCGCTTTTTATGCGCTTGCCGCTACTGACGTGTGCTGGCGATACTTTTGCATCACGCGTGGCGGCAAGCTTGCTGCAAAGCGTTAATCTACCCGAATTAGTCACCAATTCATTGCAAGCGTATGAACAAAAAGCGCTGGATTTTGCGCAGCACCCTGAAAAACTGGCGCGCCTAAAACAAAAGCTCCATGCGGAACTGGAAAAATCCATATTATTCAACCCGACACAATTTGCGCGTGAACTGGAGCAACGCTATTTGCATCTCTGGCAAACTATGTGACAAAAACCCGGCTTGTGATAAAGTTAACCTACTTGAAACTAGCCTTATAAGAAAATAGGAAATATTATGGCTGCAATTGATATCACCCCAGTGCTTAAATTCATGACGGAAAAAGGCGGCTCCGACCTTTTTTTCAGCACCAGCGCACCGATCCATATGGAAATCGAAGGCGAAGCAATGCCGGTCAATAACCAGATCATGCAGCCCGGCATGATAAAAGAAATCGCCTATTCGATTATGAGCCCCGCACAGATTGCGGAGTTCGAATCTACTTTGGAATGCAACTTTGCAATTGGCCGCAAGGATATCGGCCGCTTCCGGATCAATGTATTCCGCCAGCGCGGCGAAGTCGGCATGGTCATTCGCCATATTAAAACCGAGATTCCGGATTTTGAAACACTGGGCCTGCCACTTGTTCTCAGGGATCTCATTATGCGCAAACGCGGCCTGGTTCTGGTGGTAGGTGCCACCGGCTCGGGCAAATCAACCACGCTGGCATCAATGATTGATTACCGCAACGCGAATGAAAATGGTCACATTGTCACGATTGAAGACCCGATTGAATTTGTGTACACCCACAAAAAATCAGTGGTGGACCAGAGAGAAGTCGGCATAGATACCCTCTCTTTCGAAAATGCGCTTAAAAATGCCATGCGCCAGGCGCCAGACGTCATACTGATTGGCGAGGTACGTGACATGGAGGGCATGAAACAGGCGCTCGCCTACGCCGAGACCGGTCATTTATGCCTCGCAACATTGCACGCCAATAACGCCAATCAGGCGCTCGAGCGCATTATCTCGTTTTTCCCTACCGAGGCTAAACACGGCCTGCTGCTTGGTCTTTCCCTGAATCTGGTGGGCATCATTTCGCAGCGCCTGATACCAGGCAAAGTACAAAAGCGTGTTGCCGCGGTGGAAGTCATGATCAATACCCCATACATGGCCGAGCTCATTCAAAAACAAAAACTGGGCGAGATGAAAGAAATCATGGCGGACAACAATGATATCGGCATGAACACTTTCGACCAGTCGCTATTCAGACTGTTCAGCAATGGCAAGATTGGCGAAGAAGATGCGCTGGCAAACGCCGATTCTCGCAACGACCTGTCGCTTAAAATGCGCTTTGCCGCTGAGGGTGCTGCCGGAGGCTTTAACTAACCTGCTGGTTCATTCTTTATGATTCAATGCCGCGATGAGTGCTGCCATGACAATCAGGCTGCCGCCAATCCACTCATTGAGCGTCATAGACTCTTGCGCCAGGTAATACGAGGCGATCGCGGCTACCACCAGTTCAAACAAAAACAGCACCGAAGCGCGTATTGCGGTGAGTTGCGTCAAGCCGAATTGCACCAGCAATGTGGCCGTCATCAGCAGCAAGGCTATCAAGCCCATCACCAGCCAATGATATGCACTGAAAAAGCTCGGCGCTGGAAATTCGCCACCCAGAAATGGCGAAAAGATTAATGCCACGCCGATCACCCCAAACCAGACTGCGAACGACTTGGCGCACAGGCTTAAATGGCTAGATTTGCGCGTAATCACGTTGGTCAGCGAAAAGCCCATGCCCGATGACAATGCCAGCCATTCCGCTGTATTTCGCGGAACTGGCAAATGACGTGTCATCTCGCTTAATGGCCCGCCCAGCATGATGTAAGCACCGATGAGCGCAATGACAATCGAAATAAATCCGATTTGCGTGATCGGCTCTTTCAGCCAGAAACGCGCCAGCAGCAATGTCCACAGTGGCGAAAGATAGAACAGCAGCATTACACGCATCACTTCGCCATCAATCACGGCCAGCACATAGCTTAGATTGGTCCAGCCAGCGGCTAGACTCAGCCAGAATATGCTTTTGGGCTGTGCGAATAGCCCGCGCCAATGCTTGCCAAAGTAAATTCCGGCAATCACCGCTGCTATGCTGTAGGTGTAAAAACTGGAAGCGACGCCGGAAATTCCCGCTTCCGCCATCAGACGGTATGGATACCAGATGATGCCCCAGCATAGCGCGCCAAAAAGCAGGCCAAATACCGCAAAAGAGTTTTTATTATTGCTGTTCCTCACCATGTTTCCTAAATTATAATAGCGCCTATGAATCCAAACCTCAGCTTGCTACAACCCTATCCGTTTCAGCGCCTGCGCGACCTGTTCAAAGGCATTACACCTAATCCTGAGTTTTCGCCGATTAATTTATCCATCGGCGAACCCAAACATGCTACGCCGCAGCTGGTTAAGGACGCGCTGACGAACAATCTATCCGGGCTGGCCAACTACCCTACCACGGCCGGCTCGACTGAGTTGCGCGAAGCCATTTCCGCATGGATTTCCCGGCGTTACAACATTCCGGTGTTAAATGCCGATAAGGCCATTTTACCAGTGAATGGCAGCCGCGAAGCGCTATTTGCTTTCGCTCAAGCTGTCATTGATAGCAGCAAACCTAACCCGATTGTGATTTCGCCCAATCCGTTTTACCAGATTTATGAAGGCGCAGCTTTTCTGGCGGGTGCAACACCCTACTTTTTAAATACGCTACCCGAAAATAACCATGCGATGGCGTTCGAAAGCGTACCAACTGATGTGCTTAAACGCACGCAGCTGGTCTATGTCTGCAGTCCGGGCAACCCATCTGGCAAGGTCATGAGCCTGGAGCAATGGAAAACACTGTTTGAATTATCCGACCGATACGGTTTTGTGATTGCCGCCGATGAATGTTATTCAGAAATCTATTTTGATGAAACAAAACCGCCGCTAGGTGCCCTGCAGGGCGCATATCTATTGGGCCGCAGGCATGCCAATTTAATCGTTTTCAGTTCGCTTTCCAAACGCTCCAATGTGCCAGGCATGCGCTCCGGTTTTGTGGCGGGCGATGAAAGTATCATCGAAAAATTCACGCTTTACCGCACCTACCACGGCTGCGCGATGAACCCGGCTGTACAGGCGGCCAGCGTTGCCGCCTGGAACGATGAAACGCACGTGATAGAGAACCGCAGGCTTTACGCAGCCAAATTTAATGCCGTCACGCCGCTGCTGAAAACATCGCTGGAAGTTGAAGTGCCGGACGCGGCCTTCTATTTATGGGCCAGAAGTAAGGAAAGTGATACAGAACTGGCGATAAAACTTTATCGCGATTTGAATATCACCGTGTTGCCAGGCAGCCTTCTGGCACGGGAGGCGCATGGCATCAATCCTGGCAAGAACTTCATCCGCATGGCGCTGGTGGCGCCCAATGACGAATGTGTAGAAGCCGCCAACCGCATCAAAAATTATTTATAAATTACATTAAATTATTATTTTAACTATTTGATTTTATATATTTATTATTTAACCTTACTGCAAGCGAACTCAACGCAATCAGGGCAATACCAATCATCACCAGCGCTATCGGCCAGCCCACAGTATTGGCAAAATGTTTCGCAGTAAAGTAGCCGATATACAGTAACATCGAGAGTGTGCCGACCAGCAGCAAGGTTCTGCTGCGCACGTAGGTGCTCAAAAAGATGATGGACGCCGACAGTCCAAGATAGACTAGTTCAAGCGGTGTATTCCTTACCGCATCGAACACCGCCCACAACAGAATGCACGCGCCGACAAAATACCAGAACGGAGCAATGGCCAGATGCCGTGATTGCTGCAGACCATAAGCGATGCAGATGAGCGAAGTGCCAATCACCATGCCGATGAATTCTTCATCCCAATCCCAGAGATCAAACAGGTTGGCAAAGAAAATACAGCCGAATAAAATGGCGCTGAAAGCTAGTACAGTTCGGCGTTTCGCCCAAAATGTCATCCCTTGCTGAATCAGCATATACCCCGCCATGAAAGCCAGGCCGTGGCGCACATCGCCGCCCGAGGAGTACTCTTGCAGCATGACCAGAATACCCATTGGCTGCAGCAGCGAAGCCATTAAAAACAAAGGCGTGGCTGCTTTTTCATAACGCTTGTCGCCCAGACAAACCAGGCCCATGATAAACGCCACCAAGCCTACGCCCAGCGTTACAATCACGCGCGCAGCCGAGCCGAAATCATCCCAGTACATCGAGATAAACACGCCGATACCCGCAAATACGAAAATACCGCCAATATAGCCAAACAGCTTGGATAACACGCCGCTGGACGGTTTGCTGGCCTGCGTTTGCGGCATGCTCAGCGCCTGCGCGATATCTTCTAGTGAAATATTGTTATGTCTGGCGAGAGAAACGATATCCTGTAAAGCATCTTCTTTCAGCGACATGATGCCCCCCCCTATTTTTTGACGATCCAGCCGATAAACTGCACCTGGTTGTAGTAATAATCCTGCTGGGTATTAGGTATTTTGTAACCCACACCGCCCTTTTTCACACGAAACCCGCTGTTGCGGTAACCGCCGCCAAACAGCCCGCCCAGCAAGCCGCTGCCGCTATAGTTGGGGCCGTCCAGTGTATACCCATCCGGCGAGACGCTGGCCGTGTCGATCGTGATATGCTTTGTTTCTTCCAGCACCATTTCACTGCCATCAGAAAACTTGCTGGTATCAATGGCAATCTCGCGCACGCTTTCGGTTTTGCCATCATAAACCATGAGTCTTTTGCCCTTATCCTGATTCTTTTTTGACTTCACCACCAGATGCTGGTCTTTTACGAAAAAATCCAGCTGGTACTCAGACGGATTCTGATAATCGTAGCGTACGGTAGTAAACAGCATCTCGTATTGCGGCGGCGTGCCAAACGCCTTGGGAATCACCGTGGCGACGAAAAAGAGCACAATCAATAACAGCGGCAGCGTGAGGCCGATGACCAATACCAAATTTTCTTTTATCCAGTTTTTCATGTCGCTATCCTTGTATAAATTGCTGAATTAACTTTAGCACAATCTCATGCATCGCGGGTTCCAGGCAATCCACTTCTATCGTGTCATCCATGCCGCGCAGCCACGTCAATTGGCGCTTGGCCAATTGCCGCGTCGCAAAAATGCCCCTGTCACGCAGCTCTTTTTCATCGTATTGCCCAGCAAGGTGTTCCAGCGCCTGGCGATAGCCCACACAGCGCATGGAAGTGCTCTCGGGCGTGAGTTCTGGATATTTGGCCAGCAATGTCCTCACCTCATCCAAAAAACCGCTGGCGAGCATGCTGTCAAAACGCTGTGCGATGCGCTCATGCAGCACCTTGCGATCGCTGGGCAGCAGCGCGATTTTAAGCAGCCGGTAAGGTAAGGCCTCACCTTTTGATGCCAGGTGCAAGGCCGTCATGGTTCGCCCCGTAATACGATGCACTTCCAGCGCACGCTCGATGCGCTGCATATCCGCGGGTTGCAAGCGCGCAGCGGTTTCCGGGTCGATGTGCACAAGCCTGGCATGCATGGCCGGCCAGCCGATTTTCGCAGCCTCTGCCTCGATTTCCGCACGAATAGCAGGGTTCGCCTCGGGCAAGTTGCTTAGCCCGCCCTGCAGCGCGTTGAAATAGAGCATGGTGCCGCCAACCAGCAAAGGCACCTTGCCGCGCGCGGTAATCTCTGCCATCAAACGCAAGGCATCATTTCTAAAATTCGCAGCGGAATACGCACTGGCGGGGTCAATGATATCAATCAGATGATGTGGCGCTCTTGCCAGCGTTTCAGCATCCGGCTTGGCTGTGCCAATATTCATATCCTTAAACACCAATGCAGAATCCACGCTGATGATTTCAACAGGCAACTTGGAATACAGCGCCACCGCCGCGCCAGTCTTGCCGCTGGCAGTAGGCCCCATAAGAAAAACCGCCGGCGGGTAAGCTATACGTGTCATCAATTAATTGCTCAAAATTTGTTTTTTTCGGCACAGCCTGCTTATTCTGCTAGACGATATTGCCCATTAGGATTTTCTCTTATTACCAAGCTGCAGCACAACGGTATAATATATTTAAACGAATATACTACACATTGTACCGGGGAGATTCTCAATGAACTTGGAAAAAGTAATTTTTGGTTTTTTTATCGTATTGGCGATGACGCTGAATTTCGGCTTCTTTCTAGGCGACATTGACAACCCCAATCACCACCATGTCTACGAGCTCTACGCAGCCATCGTGGTAAGCCTGATTGCTACCGTGTTAAAGTTTGGCGACCGCACACAGGTCGGCGCTGTATTGCTGTCCACCAGCCTGGCTGCAGACCTGCAACTCATTTCCGCCGCCATATTATGGGCTATCATGGGCGGCAGCATGGATGAGGCCTCGCTGATGGTGTACATCGTTTCGCTCTCCGGCGGCGCGTTAATGGCGAATTTCGTTTCTGTCATCCTGCTCATCTCTGAGACTATCAGCCAGCGCAGATAATGCGCACCTGCTTGAATACTCAAAACTCCCGGCGATATGAATAACATTCTTTTCCTGATCCTGCGGCGCCTGCGGCGGCCACTGATCGTGATCATCCTCAGCTTTGCCATCGCCATTGTCGGGCTCACGCTGATGCCCGGCGTTGATGACAAAGGCAATCCCTGGCACATGAGTGTATTCCAGGCTTTTTATGTCATCAGCTACACAGCGACAACCATTGGCTTTGGTGAAATCCCCTACCCGTACAGCCATGCGCAGCGCCTCTGGATGACCCTGTCCATCTACCTGACTGTGATCCCATGGTTTTATGCCTTGGGCAAAATAATTGCCTTATTGCAGGATACTGCGCTACGTCAGGCGATGACCACAGAACGCTTTGCCAAAAGTGTGCGCTTGATTCAGGAGCCCTTTTATATTCTGTGCAGCTATGGTGAATCGGCCAGTGTACTGGCAAAGGCGCTGGATGACAAAGGCATGCGCGTAGTGGTGGTTGAATCCACGCAGGAGCAGCTCAATGAACTGGAGTTGAGTGACACGAAAAATGTGATCCCCAGCTTGTGCGCCGACGCCAAACTGCCGGATACACTGGTTCATGCAGGCGTGCATCACCCTTTGTGCAGCGGTGTTGTCACGCTCACCGACAACGATCATGTCAACCTGGCGGTGGCGGTGGCGGTCAAACTCATGAATCCAGACCTACCCGTGCTAGCGCGTGCTGAACGGGAGGACATCGCGGCCAATATGGCGTCTTTCGGCACGGACCACATCATTAATCCTTATGTGTTGTTTGGCGAACAGCTGGCTGTGCGCGTGCATGCGATCGGCACTTATATTCTGCACGAATGGCTTACGGACGTACCGGGAGACACCCTGCCGCCGCCCGAGTGTCCGCCCATGGGAAGATGGATCGTATGCGGTTACGGGCGGTTTGGGAAATCTGTCGTTAAAAATCTGGAACGCGAGCACATGACCACCACCATTGTAGAAGCCGCGCCAGAACTCACCGGTTGTGAAAACTGTATCGTGGGCAGCGGTGCAGAAGCAAAAACCCTGATAGAAGCAGGTGTGCACGACGCGGTAGGCATTATTGCCGGCACAGATAACGACATCAATAACTTATCGATCGTCATGACTGCCTATGAGCTTAACCCAAAGCTGTTTGTCATCGTGCGCAAAAACAGGCGGCATAATAATGCGCTATTCAAGAAGTTTGATGCGAACATTACCATGCAGCCACACGACATTATCGCGCATGAGTGCCTGGCCCACATGATCTCGCCGCTGCTGGCACAGTTTCTGGCGCTTGCCCGCAACCAGAGCAATGCCTGGGCCAATGCGCTGGTAAGTCATCTGGTCTCGGTTGTAGGCGAAACCGTCCCCGAAACCTGGGCCGTCACGATTAACAGCAAAAATGCTCCGGCAGTCACTGCATTTATCCAGCAAAACCGCGGAGTAACGCTGCTTAATCTGACGCAGGACCCCGCCAATCGTCAGAAGTACCTGCCGGCAGTTCCGCTTCTGCTGCTGCGTAACAACGAGCCCTGGCTACTACCAGCAGAATCTACCTTGTTGAATGAAGGCGACCAGATTCTTTTCTGCGGCAAGCCGATGGCAAAATCTACCCAGCCGAGGCTATTAAATAACCACAAGGATCTGACCTACATTGTCGACGGCGTAGAGGTTCCAGACAGCCTGATCTGGCGCTGGTTGAAGTCTTAGCGGAGCGCTTGCTAAAACGTCACCTGGCGAACACGTAAACTACGGTCTGCCCTATTTCCCCCGCATAAACATCTTATCCAAATCCTGCATTGAAACCTGAAACCAGGTTGGCCGGCCATGGTTGCACTGTCCGCTGCGTTCAGTCGCTTCCATATCACGCAGCAAAGCGTTCATCTCTGGAATGGTGAGACTGCGGTTGGCACGCACGGCGGCGTGGCAGGCCATGGTACCCAATAACTCATTACGGCGCTCCGTGAGCGCCCTACTCGCGCCAAATTCGCGCAAATCGCGCAGCACATCGCGCGCTAACGTTACGGCATCAGCCTCTTGCAGCATGGCAGGTACGGCGCGCACCGCCAATGTGGTGGGCGAAAGAATGGCAATGTCAAACCCAAGCTGTTGCAGACTGTGATCGCCATTAGCAAGCGCTTCGTGCACGGCCGCCACTTCGAGTTTGTCCGCATTAAAACTCACCGGGATCAGCAATGGCTGCATGGCAACAGTCTTGGCATCAAGTGCGCATTTCAGTTGCTCATACATGATGCGCTCGTGCGCAGCGTGCATATCCACCACCACCAAACCCTGCGCGTTCTGCGCCAGCACGTACACGCCGTGGATTTGCGCAACGGCAAAGCCTAATGGAAACTCTTGCTGAAATTCTCGTTTTTCTGCAAATGATGGCTCAAAACCCTGCAAGCCTACCCCCGCGTCCCTATTGGGCTGCAGAGCAGCGTTTTGAACGTTACCAAATAGCGTTTGATAAAAATTTGGGCTTTCATTCGCCGCCAGATTAATCTGCGATTGATAAGCTGGATACGGAGCGTTGAAAGGATTGTGCTGCGCCTGCCCTGCCGTTACTGCGCTGGAAGCGCCAGTCGGCGTGGCCAAATTCTTGTTTAGCGAGTGAAAAATAAAGCGATGTACCGCCTGCCCATCTCTAAACCGCACTTCAGTTTTTGCTGGATGCACGTTCACGTCGACCAAGTTTGGGTCAAGCTCCAGAAACAGCACAAACGCGGGGTGGCGCTCATGATGCAGCACATCCTGATAGGCCTGCCGAATGGCGTGTGCAATAAGCTTGTCGCGCACAAAACGGCCATTGACGTACACATACTGCGTATCGCGGCTATTGCGGTTGAATGTCGGCTTGGCAGCCATGCCCCACAGGCGCAACCCTGCGGCCTGCTCATCGATGCTGATGCTTTCAGCCGAAAACTCTGCTCCCAACACTTCACTGAATCTTTTTACAGGTTCGCTTACAGCATAGCGGTTAAGCGCCCTGCCATTGTGCTGCAACATAAACGCCACATCGGGGCGCGAAAGCGCAATGCGGCTGAACGCCTCTTCACAATGACCGAATTCGGTCGCTTCGGTTTTTAAAAACTTGCGCCGTGCGGGCGTGTTGAAATACAAATCGCTGACTTCCACAACCGTCCCCGCATCCAGCGCTGCAGGCTCTAGCGGCATGATTTCACTGCCTTCCGAGGCAATACGCCAGGCGTGCTTCGTGGCCTGGGCACGGCTTAAAATGGTCGTGCGCGAAACTGAAGCAATGCTCGCCAGCGCCTCGCCGCGAAAGCCCAAGCTGGCGACGGATTCCAAATCTTCCAGACTGGCGATCTTGCTGGTGGCGTGGCGTGTGAGCGCCATCGCCAGATCGTCCTGCGCGATGCCGCTGCCGTTATCCGTAATCCTTAATTGCTTAATGCCGCCCTGCATGAGCGAAACTTGAATCTCTGTGCTGCCCGCATCCAGGCTGTTTTCCAGCAGCTCTTTAAGCGCGGAGGCAGGACGCTCCACCACTTCGCCTGCGGCGATTTGACTGATGAGCTGGTCAGGTAAAAGTTGGATGCGCATATCGCTATTCTACTTGGTATTCAGGCCGTTTTGCGCTTGCAGCGTGTGGCAAGCGACAATGCCTCTTTCAAATGGTTATTCTTTGGCGATTTTGATTTTCGCCAGCGCGGGATTGCTGGCGAAATATTTTTTGATACCGCTTAAAATGGAATCGACCAGTTTATCCTGATGATCGCTGTCGTTCAGTTTGCGCTCTTCTTCCGGGTTGCTGATAAAAGCTGTTTCAACCAATATCGACGGAATGTCCGGCGATTTCAACACGGCAAAGCCTGCTTGCTCAACACGCGGCTTGTGTAGCTTGTTGACTTCGCCGATATGTCTTAACACAGCCTTGCCCAGCTTTAAGCTGTCGTTAATGGTTGCAGTTTGCGACAAATCCAGCAATGTTTTCGCCAACACCGGATCCTTATCATCCAGGCTCACGCCGCCGATCAGATCGGATTCATTTTCCTTTTTAGCCAGATAGCGCGCGCTGGCGCTGGTAGCGCCTTTTTCGGAAAGCGCAAATACAGAAGAACCGCGTGCCGCAGGATTGGTAAAGGCATCCGCGTGAATCGACACGAACAGATCGGCTTTGAACTTGCGCGCCTTCACCACACGGGTATGCAGAGGAATAAAATAGTCGCCGTCACGCGTCAAAACTCCGCGCATGCTGGGTTCCGCATCGATTTTTTCTTTGAGTTTTCTGGCGATGGCCAAGGTAATGTTTTTTTCATGGCTGCCATTGGCGCCGCGTGCGCCGGGGTCTTCTCCACCATGACCGGCATCAATGGCAATGGTAATTAAACGGCCATCTTCTTTATTGATGGCGGGTTTGCCTCTTTCTGGTTTATTTGTGTCCGCTGGCGCAACCGCTGCGGTATCGGCAGGCTTAGGTGTAGCCGTTGCAGCCGTAGCTGTATTTGCCGCGGTTGAATCTGCAGACATAGGCGCCGGTTCAGCGACTGTTCCATCTGCCGCGCCAGTATTGGGCGGCAGTGGCTCTATTACGGGTTTTTGCAAGCTTGCTTCGTTATTTCGCTTATCCAGCATGGCCATCAATTCATCCTGCAATGGGTAAATATCCAGCACCAGACGATTTTTATAGTCACCAGCGGGTGCGAGCGCGAACAGGTTGGATTTCACCTCGCCTTTCAAATCGACAGCTACGCGCACCACGCCCGGCTTGTAATTGGCCACGCGTACCTGTTTGATATAAGGGTCGCTCGACAGGATTTTGTCAGAAAGCGTTTTGAGCACACTGGTGAGTTCTACATCTTCAATATCCAGCACCAACCGGTCTGGATTTTTCAGGATAATCAGCTGATATTTAATCGGCGCGGTCGACTCCAGCGCAATGCGGGTGTACTCATCCGCAGGCCAGACACGTGCCGCCGTGATGGTGTTTGCCGCGTAACCATTTATAGTGATTAGCAATAAACAAATAAATAGCTGTTTTGTTAAAAGGCTTCTAAACATTGCTTTCCTAACGGCGAACCTGCCGAAAACTGAATTTTACGCCTGTTATCAAGTAGCGAAAGCCGCACATGAATATCCGGCTCCGGCAACACATGCACAGCCTTCTCCGGCCATTCGATCATGCAAATACTCTGCGGATTAAAATAATCCCGGAAGCCTGCCGCATCCCATTCTTCTTCGCTAGTAAATCTATATAAATCAAAATGATATAGATTATAACTAGAAATTGCATTAAGTTCAATCATGTAAGGTTCAACCAAGGTATAAGTCGGGCTTTTTACTTTGCCAGAATACCCTAAGCCATGCAGAACGCCGCGTACAAAGGTGGTTTTACCCGCGCCGAGATCGCCATGCAGGTACACCACCAGACCAGCCTTAACAATATGCGCAAAGCGCGCGCCGCAAGCCAGGGTAGCGGCTTCATCATTCAGGGCAAGTGTAATATCATTGGCGCTATGCATTTAAATTCTTCTAACGACTTGGCTACACTGGCGGCTGACATCAAGCGCTGGGGCCGTGAACTGGGCTTTGCCGAGATTGGCATTACCGATACCAACTTGACGGATGCGGAAGCGGAACATCAGGCATGGATTAACAAAGGCTTTCATGGTGACATGGATTATATGGCAAAACATGGCACGAAGCGCACACGCCCTGCTGAATTGGTGCCAAATACTGTACGCGTGATTTCCGCCCGCCTGGATTATTTACTGCCCAAAGCGCAGGATAGCTGGGATGTGATGAAGGACGGTGAAAAAGCCTTTATCTCAAGATACGCATTAGGCCGCGATTACCACAAAGTCATGCGGCAGAAACTGCAAAAACTTTGCGACAAAATTGCAGAGAATATAAACGAATTTGAATTCAGAGTATTCACAGACAGCGCGCCAGTGCTGGAGGTGGCACTGGCAGAAAAAGCTGGCTTGGGGTGGCGTGGTAAACATACCTTGCTGATTAATAAAGAACACGGCTCATGGTTCTTTCTGGGCGAAATCTACACCAATCTGCCATTGCCGATTGATGCAAAAGCCAGCAACCACTGCGGCAGCTGCAGCGCCTGCATCGACATCTGCCCTACCCGTGCCATTACCGCGCCTTACGAGGTAGATGCCCGGCGCTGTATTTCCTATCTCACCATCGAGCTTAAAACCGCGATTCCTGTAGAATTCAGGCCACTCATAGGCAACAGAGTGTATGGCTGCGACGATTGCCAATTGGTTTGTCCCTGGAACAAGTTTGCAGAAATCACACAAGAACCCGATTTTAATGTGCGAAACGGCCTTGATAACATCAGCCTGGTGGAATGTTTTGCCTGGTCTGAGGCCGAATTCAAACAGAAAATGGCTGGCAGCGCGATTTACCGCATTGGCTATATACAGTGGCTGCGCAACATTGCCGTGGGCTTGGGCAATGCGCCTGGTACACCGGCAGTGATCAGCGCCTTAAAGGCACGTGAACATGATAGTAATGACTTGGTCAGGGAACATGTAGAATGGGCGTTGCGGCAGCATCAATAAATTAACGGTTTGCTAAAATGCATCTTGGCTTGGCTCAGGTTCGTATATAGGCCCTGGCTCCAATATAATTTTAGCTCCGCTACTTTTTGAATCATCATTTACACCTATGTTTCCTGCAGGGCCATCTGAAACAGTTTCTTGAGCATTTTCCTGGGTTATCGGGGCATCTTGCATGGGATAAATATCTAATGCCAATCTATGCTTATATTCACCTACAGGCTGATAAGCTGTAAGACTGGGCCTTGCCTGCGCATTCAAATCAACCACTATACGAGTAACGCCTTGCTTAAAACTAGCCACCCGCAATTGTTTAATGTAAAAGTTATCAGGCAAAGTTTTACTTACAAGCGCTTTTAGTGATTGATTTATTGGGGTGTTTTTTAAATCCAGCACGATGCGATTTGGATTTTTAAGAATAAGCATTGAATGCACAATAGCTTGATCTGACTCAATGGTAATGCGAGTGTATTCACTGACTGGCAGCACACTGCTGGAGATGACTGTTGCCCCGTAAATCGACACATGGGTTAGCAACAGTATGCAGGCAAGCAAAGTTTTAACTAAAAAAGCCGTAGTATTGGCGCCACCATAATTTATGCACTTATTCACACGCGAGAACTTACTGACAAATCACCTCAAAGTCAACATCGCCGCACCCAGCATGCCCGCCTGATCATGCGCAGCAGAGAGTTTGACTGATATTTTTCCGCGCAATACAGGAATCAAGTCAGCATCCAGGCGTTGTGTGAAGGGCTTTTGCATAAGCGTCCAGGCACCCGCCATGCCGCCGCCAATAATCACGTTTTTAACGTCAATCACTTTCGCAATGCTGGCCAGTGTTTGTGCGAGTGCGTTTGCGGCAATCTCATAGGCGGCGATCGCGGCTTTATCACCGGCTTTGGCGAGCTCGGCAATCTGCTCTGCTGTGTGCTGCTGCTGCGTGGCATTGAAGTAACTGATTGCAACACCCGAAGCTGAAGCGTATTGCTCCATACAGCCCTTGTTACCGCAGCCGCACTGCCTGCCATCTGGCTCGATAATGATATGCCCGACTTCCATCGCCACGCCGTGCTGACCTGAATAAAGCCTGCCGCTTGTATCGATGAAGCCGCCGCCCACCCCGGTGCCTAGCCCCATGTAAATCAGGCCGCCTTTCGGCTTGCCTGCTAAGCAGTATTCGCCGTAGGCCGCTGCATTGGCATCGTTTTCCACCACTACTTTTTTGCCAACGATACGGCTTAAATCGGCTGCCAGATTCACGTCTTTCAAACCCGGCAAGTTGGGTGATTGCGCAATGGTGTGTGTCTGCGGATCGATAAAGCCTGGAAAGCCGATACCTATCGCCTCCACTTCAGGATGTTTCTGCAACACGCTTTGTATTGCATTGGCGGTAACTTCAAGTATTTTCTGCCAGGCCTGGTTGGATGCATACTCCTTGCATAAGCGCGAAAAGCTTGCCTGAAAGCGCGTTTCTTCTATCTGTACCAAATCAGAGAAAACACCCACACGCAAATTGGTACCGCCAACATCTATGCCAATGCGCATCGCCACGCTTATTTCCGCCCAGTACGCGCGATGGCTTCCGTCATCATGCTTTTCTGCGCCGCTGAAAGCTGCTGCCAGTTAAAGCGCCAGTGCCAGTTGCCTGAAGATGTACCCGGCGTGTTCATACGATGGCTGGAATCGAGCGCCAAAATATCCTGCATGGGAATGATTGCCAGATTGGCAGCGGATGAAAGCGCCATATTGATTAAATCTGCTGGAATATCGGGTTGATGCTCTTTTGAATGCGTTGCAGATAAATACCGGTGAAAGTGCCCGCGCTGATGCTCATCCAGACTGATATGCCAGCCCAGGGTGGTATCGTTATCGTGTGTGCCTGTGTATACCACGCTATTCTTTTCAATGTTTTTTGGCAAGTACGGATTGTCTTCTGTGCCGCTGAACGCAAATTGCAGAATTTTCATTCCCGGCAAATTATATTTGTTTCGCAAGGCATTGACCTTATCAGTGATAATGCCCAAATCTTCCGCCACCAGGCAGATATTGGGCAAAGCCTGTTTGATAGCTGCCAGCAGCTCATCACCCGGCGCCAGCACCCATTGACCGTTGATGGCTGTGTCCTCGCTGGCGGCAATCTCCCATGCGGCTTCCAAACCTCTGAAATGATCGATACGCACAATATCAAACAGCTCACTTTGCGTTGCCATGCGTGATATCCACCACGCGTAGCCGTCTGCAGCCATCGCATCCCAATTGTAATGCGGATTTCCCCAGCGCTGACCGGTGGCTGAAAAATAATCCGGCGGCACACCAGCCACTACAGTCATGTTCTTGTCAGCATCCAGCTTGAACAAGTGCGGCTGCGCCCATACATCCGCACTATCGTAAGCCACAAAAATGGGAATATCACCAAACAAATACACGTTTTTTGTCGCAGCATAGGCTTTAAGGCTTAGCCACTGCGTAAAAAACACAAACTGTGTGAATTGAATGACTGTCATTTCATGTACCAGTTCTTTATGCGCCTGCTTTAACGTTTTTGCATCGCGGTTCTTATAAGCTTCTGGCCAGGTATGCCAGCCAGACTGATTAAACTTGTTACGTAGCGCCAAAAACAATGCGAAATCATCAAGCCAGTGTGCCTGTTTTTTACAAAATCTCGTAAAAGCGCGCTGTTCTTTTCTCTCTGCCCGTATTTTAAACGCTTCATAAGCACCTGCCAGCAGCTGTGTTTTGCTTGTAATCAAGCCATCGGTATCGACTTTTCTTAACAAGAGACCTTGTGCATGCAAGGCTTCCAGGCTAATAAAATCTGGGTTGCCTGCAAACGCGGATAAAGCCTGATAGGGTGAGTTGTCGGCGTGCGGCATGTTAATCGGCAAGGTTTGCCAGACAGTTGCGTCGATGTCATGCAAGAAATCGACGAAACGATAAGCTTCCTCACCCAAATCTCCCACGTAATGCGCGCTTGGCAGAGAACTGATATGAAGAAGAACGCCTGCACGGCGTTTTTTTAGAAGTGGTGCATTTAATCGCTGTTTCATCAGTGCCTATATTAATATTGTGCATGCCAAATAGTCCATGACTATATTAGCGTTAATCGTTTGTGCCCGGACTATGCTTGTCCTCGGCGCATGGTTCCAGCATTGTCTGCGTGACCGCCGCCAGCGCTGATAGAAGTATGCAACACCGGGGGTACAGGCTGTTGTAACAAAGTGTATAAATTAATGAGATTGCGACGGTAAAGCTGATCGAAACTCGCTACACTATCCGATGAATTATAGTCACCAAACCACCAGAACCAGTCCGAGCCTTCGCAAATCGCCAGCTGACGCTCGCATGTCGCTACCTGCTCGGCATTCAGAATATTTTTGGCCATCACGCTGTCGTACGTACTTTTAGCCTCACACAGCAAGTCCCATGCTAAATTCTTGTCCTTGCTACCTACCCAGGTGCTGAAAGTACCATAGACCCAGCTGCCTGCTGCAACCTGTGGCAATTCAGGGGCGGATAATCCCTTTATTATGTATTCCTTTGATTGATATAAATCAACCACATCACTGAAAGTTGCCATAACTATATCAGGGTGATTTGCTAGTGCCGCATATAACTCACTTATAAAATAATATCCGTTGTATGGATAATATTCCCAGGCATTTTCACCGTCTAAAATAACGCTTACAATTTTCGGATTGTTATAAACGTCGCCTTCTATTTCGTCATTGTGAATATATTCTAGTGTCTGGATAAAATCCTTTACTGCATCTGGCGTATGCATTTTTGCATACTCAAACCCAATTTTATCTGAAAGATTATCATCCCTGAAGAAACAAAAAATATCCTGCTTGCCATTTGTGACACGATATGGCTGATACAAGTACTGGTTTTTATCTGTTACGCTTAAATCCGATTTCAGCAGGCTATTCGCCAGCACGCCCTGCCCTGTAGCAGCCCATTCCACGCCGTTCTCGGCCATCAGCGATAATGCGGCAGCCGAAACTCCACCCTCTGCTGGCCACATCCCGCGTGGCGCCTTGCCAAAGAGCTTAGTATGATATTCTTTCGCAGATTGCACATGTGCCTGTGCGCGGCTTTGGCCGCCAGCATATTTTACATACTTTGGCAGCGGCGCATACGGCATTACATCCAGCGCGGATTTAAAATCCAGCAGCAGTGGCAGAATAGGATGGTAATAAGGCGTGGTAGATATTTCTATTTGCTTGCGCTGCAAAAGCGCTTTATAGCGCGGGATTAATCCGGAAATCGTTTCGCCGATAATGTTGAATAGTTGCTGCCTTTCTTCCAAGGTGAACATCATGCCCTTGTTCATCAAGGATTGAATCGTTGTGTTGCTGCGGCGCAGGCTCTCTCCACACCAGGCCAGGTGATACCACACCAGCAAATCTGCCTTGTATTGCGGCGATAGATATTGGAAATCGCCACATGCCATTGGCTCGACCAACTGATACAGATGCAACAAGCGCTGATAATGGGGAAACGGGCTCAGCATTTTTTCGTGATGGCTTTTAAAACAGCTTTTTACAATCAAATAGCATTGCTCATGATTGATGTCACCCAAATTTGGCCGCACCAGCAAGGCCAGCAGCGGATCACGAATCGTGTTCTGCTTGAATTGATTGCTATAGTCCTCAAGTTGTTCCAACAGAATCGGCACAAAGTTGAAGGTGACGCGCGCCTTAGGATTCGCCTCCAGATGGAAAGCCATGTCGCTGTAGTCTTTTATGGCATGCAGGTATGTCCAGGGCAACACGTATTCATTGCTGACCGTGTCGCGGTAATCGGGTTGATGCATGTGCCAAAAGAGATTAAGGTAAAGCTTAGAACGACTTGACTTCAAACTAATTCACATTCTTAATAATAAACATTAAAAATTAATATTAACTTATTGTTTTAAATTAATAATGTTAAATTACTCTGTATAAATCCTGGCCCAGCATATCAGGCGTTACCAAAGTAATGCCTTTTTCAGACACATAAAAGCGCTTAGCATCTAAAGCCAGATCTACCCCGATTTGCATACCCTCAGGGATGATACAGCCACGGTCTATCACTACATTTTTAAGCACAACATTACGATTGATAGTTACTTTAGGCAAAATCACCGAGCCTTCGATTTCACAATAACTATGCACCCGCACATCTGAGAACAACACGGAACTGGTCACACAGGAGCCGCTCACGATGCAACCGCCGGAAATCAATGAATCTGTCGCCTTGCCGGTTCTGCCTTCATCATTAAATACAAATTTGGCTGGTGGCAATTGCTCTTGATACGTCCAGATCGGCCAATCCCTGTCATACAAGTTAAGCTCTGGGATCACTTTGGTAAGCTCCATATTGGCTTCCCAATAAGCATCAATCGTGCCCACATCGCGCCAATAGTAATTGCCATTTTTGGCGCCGACACAGCTATCGGTAAAGCGGTGCGCCTGTACTTTATACTTTTTAATCAGATAAGGAATGATATCGCCGCCAAAATCATGGCTGGATTTAGGATCGCCCGCATCGCGGATCAACTGCTCATACAGAAACTTGGCATTAAATATATAAATGCCCATACTCGCAAACGCCTTGGTAGGGTCGCCAGGCATATGTTTGGGATTGGCTGGCTTTTCAGCGAACTCGACCACACGATCGGTTTCATCTACAGCCAGCACCCCAAAGCCCTTTGCGTCTTCCAGCGGCACATTAATACAGGCGACCGTCATATCGGCATTGTTGCGGGCATGGGTCGCCAACATTTTGCCGTAATCCATCTTGTAGATATGGTCACCCGCCAGTATCAACACATACTCAGCCCCGCCTTCACGCAGCAGGTCCAGGTTCTGATACACCGCATCCGCAGTGCCTTTGTACCAGTCCTCTGAAATACGCTGCTGCGCAGGAATAATATTCACATATTCATTGAATTCACCGCGCAGGAAGCCCCAGCCGCGCTGAATATGCTGAATCAGGCTTTGTGCTTTATATTGAGTTGCCACATTGATGCGGCGAATGCCGGAATTGATGCAGTTTGAAAGTGGAAAATCTATGATACGGAACTTGCCGCCAAATTGTACTGCCGGTTTTGCGCGCCAATCAGTCAGGTTCTTCAATCGGCTGCCTCGACCACCTGCAAGGATAATCGCAGCAGTGTTTTTGGTTAATGTACTAATAAAACGATCTGAATGCTGGTCGTGCGACATGATGCCCTCCTGAAGTTTTAATTATGCATTTGATAACTTAGCTGGGCTAAACTAAATTAGCAAATTCGACTTAATTCCTATATCAACTGCTTTCGTTTACATTATAATCAATGTTGCAAGCTATAATCTAGCTGTAACATGACGTAATGAACAAATATTAATAAAAACATAAATATTTCTTAGAAAAATTTCGGGGGAATACATCTTGGTACACTCTAAAGCGACATCAGCAAAAACCAGCGCGCAAACTGCAGCCAAGCGCAAGAAAGAGTCTGACGCCGTATCTGACTCATTGTTACTGATTTTAGAAGCGCGCCATCATGACCCATTCAGTTTTCTAGGGCAGCATAAAGTCGATGGCAGTTACATCTATCGCATATTTATTCCCCAGGCGACAGGTGTGAGCGTTAAAGTTGACGACGCATGGATCAAGCTTGAGAAATCCCATCCCGATGGATTGTTTGGTCTGCAAAGCGAAACTCGCCTCGAAACCCCTTGCCTGCTTAAAATAGACTGCGCCGGCAACAGCTACGAAACGCACGACCCCTATACCTTTGGCACAAGCCTCACCCAGGACGAGCTCTATTTATTTGGCGAAGGCCGCCTGTTGCAAGCTTACAAAACCCTTGGCGCGCAATGCATCACGCAAGATGATGTCGCCGGCGTCCGTTTTGCAGTTTGGGCGCCAAACGCGGAGCGCGTGAGCGTAGTCGGCAGCTTTAACAATTGGGATGGCCGTGTCCATTCCATGCGCACACACGGATCAAGTGGAGTATGGGATATTTTCATTCCCAACCTCACCACGCACGACACCTATAAATTCGAGATTCGCAACCGCCACACCGGCAATATTCTGGTCAAGACTGACCCTTATGGTTTTGAGTTCGAACAGCGCCCCGGCACTGCCGCAAGAATCAGTGCCAGTTATCACCAATGGGAAGACAGGCAATGGCTTGATGCGCGCAAAAAACGTGACTGGCTGCATGCCCCATTTAACTGTTACGAAGTCCATTTGGGCTCATGGCAACGCGACAACAAGGGTCACTTTTTAAATTATCGCGATCTGGCCAGCACGCTCGTGCCCTATGTCGCCGAAATGGGCTATACCCACGTCGAGCTGATGCCGATCTCAGAGCATCCGCTAACTGAATCCTGGGGCTATCAAACCACCGGCTACTTTGGCGTGACCAATCGCTTCGGCTCGCCCGATGATTTGCGCTTCTTGATTGACGCATTTCACCAGGCCAATATCGGCGTTATTTTAGACTGGGTGCCAGGACACTTTCCAAAAGATGACTGGGCTTTGGCGCGCTTCGACGGCACGGCATTATATGAGCATGAAGACCCGCGCCTGGGTGAGCACCAGGACTGGGGAACCCTTATTTTCAATTACGGCCGCAATGAAGTGCGTAACTTCCTGATGTCAAACGCTTACTACTGGCTATCCGAGTTCCATATTGACGGTTTGCGTGTAGATGCTGTGGCTTCAATGCTTTATCTCGATTACTCACGCAAGGCCGGCGAATGGCTGCCTAACAAATACGGCGGCAGAGAAAACCTGGATGTGATTGAGTTCTTAAAGCAACTCAATGTCATGGTGGGTGAAGACTTTGCCGGCGTACTCACCATTGCTGAGGAATCCACCGCATGGCCGGCAGTATCGCGCCCGGTATATCTAGGCGGTTTAGGCTTTAACATGAAGTGGAACATGGGCTGGATGAACGACACGCTTGCCTACATTGAACACGACCCGGTGCATCGGCGCTATTACCATGACATGCTCACTTTTGGCCAGCTTTACGCCTACTCGGAGAATTTTGTACTGCCGTTCTCACATGATGAAGTCGTGCATGGCAAAAAGTCTTTACTTGACAAAATGCCGGGCGATGCGTGGCAGAAATTTGCCAACCTGCGCCTGCTGACGACGTATCAGATGACTGCGCCGGGCAAAAAGCTCAACTTCATGGGCAACGAGTTCGGCCAGGGCCGAGAATGGAACGTGAACAGTAGTCTGGACTGGCATTTGCTCAGCGACAAGTATGAGGGATATCAATGGCATCGGGGCATCAAGCAAGCAAGCCACGATCTGAACAACCTCTACAAACAGGAAATAGCGCTACATTCGCTTGATTTTGTGCACCAGGGTTTCGAATGGATAGACTGTCATGACTCTGACCAATCTATTATCAGCTATGTAAGACGCGGGCTGGACAATAGTTTTGTTATAATAGTATTGAACTTCACGCCAGTATTGCGTGAAGGTTATCGCATTGGCGTGCCGCAAGCAGGCACCTATAAAGAAGTATTTAACAGTGATGCGGCTTGCTATGGCGGCAGCAACCAGGGCAACGGCGCAGGGTTGCACACGGAAGACATTACCTGGATGAACCGCAGCCAATCGCTTGTCATTACGCTGCCCCCGCTGGCAGGCTTGGTTTTAAAACCGGCTTAGACGTTTAACCGTTTAAGCTGGGATGTTTTTACAATTGATAAAATAACTTAATAAAGCACGAATATTCAAATGGCTACGCTCACACATTACCCAGTATGGCAAAAACTCTGCCAACATGAAAAAACCATAGCTTCAACCCACATGCGCGATTTGTTCGCAAATGATCCAAAACGCTTCGAAAAATACAGCCTGAAGTTCGCTGATTTATTGCTGGATTATTCCAAACATCGCATGAACGACGAAACGCTGCCTTTGCTGATCCAACTGGCACGCGAAGCCAATATTGAAAACTGGCGTGACAGAATGTTCGCGGGCGAAAAAATCAATATCACCGAAGACCGTGCAGTCTTGCACACTGCGCTGCGTAACCGTTCTAATACACCTGTCTATGTGGATGGCCACGATGTCATGCCGGACGTAAATGCCGTACTCCAGCAAATGCGTGTATTTTCTGACAAAGTGCGCAATGGCGAATGGAAAGGTTATTCCGGCAAGCGTATTACCGACATTGTAAACATTGGAATTGGCGGTTCCGACCTGGGCCCCGTGATGGTCTGCGACGCGCTTAAACCCTACGCCAGCCCCAATCTGGACATTCACTTTGTATCGAACATCGATGGCGCACATTTGATGCGCGCACTCGAAAAATGCAATGCTGAAACTACATTGTTTATTGTGGCCTCGAAAACTTTCACCACGCAGGAAACCATGACCAACGCGCATTCTGCGCGCACCTGGTTTTTAAACATGGCCAAAGATGAAGCACACGTGGCTAAACATTTTGTGGCACTCTCAACCAACTCAAAAGCGGTGCAAGAGTTCGGCATCGATACCGCCAACATGTTCGCGTTCTGGGATTGGGTTGGCGGTCGCTATTCGCTCTGGTCTGCTATCGGGCTATCGATTGCCTTGTATGTAGGCATGGACAACTTCGAAGACCTGCTCTCAGGGGGGCATGAAATGGATAACCATTTCAGAACTGCGCCGCTCGAACAGAATATGCCCGTGATTATGGCACTTATCGGTATCTGGTATAACAACTTCTTCCATGTGGACACGCATGTCATATTGCCCTACGACCAAGGAATGGCGCGCTTTCCAGCCTATATGCAACAGGCCGATATGGAAAGTAACGGCAAGTTCATCTGCCGCGATGGCAGCCGTGTGGAATACAAAACCGGCCCGGTGATTTGGGGCGAGGCTGGCACCAATGGCCAGCATGCGTTTTATCAGCTCATTCACCAGGGCACACAAATGATTCCAGCCGATTTTTTGATGCCCGTGCACAGCCATTATGCCATCGGTAAACATGGTTACGCGCATCATAAAATCCTGCTGGCGAACTTTTTAGCGCAGACGCAGGCTTTGATGCTGGGAAAAACCAGGGAAGAAGCACGTGCAGAGCTTGAAAAGCAAGGCATGTCAGGCGAAGCACTCGAAAAACTGCTGCCACACAAAGTGTTTGAAGGCAACCGTCCTACCACCTCCATTTTGTTCGACAAGCTTACGCCAAATATGCTCGGCAAGCTGATTGCACTATACGAACACAAGATATTCGTGCAGGGCATCATGTGGAATATTAACAGCTATGACCAATGGGGCGTGGAATACGGCAAACAGATCGCCCAGCAAATCCTGCCGCAACTGACCAGCGACGAAGTGGTGACAAATTACGACAGCTCAACCAACGGCCTGATCAACCATACCAAGCAGTTGAATAAACCTTAGCAAAGCCACTATCGGCCAGCTTTTTTGCCTGCCCACACTTCAATTAGTTGATCGTGTGGGCAGCCAAGGTCACCTCAGCTGCATCCCCTTCATTATCGTATCTATCCCAACCGCCTTCGCTACTCCCGCGCCCAGGCGTTTGGCAAAGCGGTCCATCATGGTTTCCTGGTAGGTATAATCAACAATCTCGTCCTGCTTGATCACATCGCGCGCGACGTAATCTGCACTGCCCAGCGCATCGGCAAGACCCAGCTTGATGCTTTGCTCACCGCTCCAGAACAGGCCGCTGAATACTTCCGGCGTTTCTTTTAAGCGTGCGCCCCTGCCCTTTCTCACTACGTTCTTAAACTGCTCGTGCACTTCATTCAGCATGGTTTGCGCCAAAGCCTGATGTTTCGGGTTAACTGGTGAGAACGGATCCAGCATAGCCTTGTTTTCTCCGGCAGTCATCAATCGGCGCTCGACCCCAACTTTTTTCATCACTTCGGTAAAACCGTAGCCATCCATCAGCACGCCAATCGAGCCGACGATACTGGCTTTATCGACATAAATCTTATCCGTCGCCGCTGCAATGTAATAGCCGCCGGAAGCGCAAATGTCTTCCACCACACCATATACCGGAATCTTAGGATGCAGCTTCTTTTGGCGCATGATTTCATCGTTGATAATACCCGCCTGCACCGGACTGCCGCCCGGCGTGTTAAAACGCAAAATAATACCCTTGGTGCCAATGCTGTCATAAGCATCGTTCAAGCTGCTGATCACAGCGTCCGCATTGACTTCGCCACCTGCCTCTATCACGCCGTTAATATCAATCAAAGCCGCATGCGGACCAGCCACGTTTTTTCCACCAAATACCCCTAATACCACTATCAACAATAGAAACAGATACCCAAAGGTAAGCGCCTTAAAAAAGATGCTCCAGCGGCGCGCGGTTTGCTGTTCCTTCAGCCCAGACAATAATAGCTTTTCTATGGTTTTCTGTTGCCAGTTACTGTGTGACGGTTCATTCTGCTCAGACATGCTCTTTTCCTATTCAGGGTTTTCTATGTAATTGATGAAGTTGGTCGATATGGATGGTAATTTGATGATTCTGCTCGGTAACAGGCAACATTTGCAAGCTTTTGCCTTTGCATGGCCCCATCACGCAAAAACCGTTATCAGGCCGATAATGCGCGCCATGCGTGGCACAAATCAGATAATCCTTACTCACCGTAAAAAATTCACCCTCATTCCAGTCGAGCTCGACCGGCACATGCGCACACTGATTCACATAGGCATGCGCCTTGCCTTGATAGCGCACCACAAATCCGGTGGCGAATTCCCCTAACTGCGGCAAGGGAAAACGCAGACCTAGCGACTTTTCGTGCAAATCACGGCTATCTAAAACAATGGTGTTTTTATGCATGGGTCAATAACCAGGCGCTTAACTCATCAAATTGATGGAACATTTCAATGCTATTGTAACTCAATAATTTATCATGTGATTGCGCTCCATAGGTCACTGCAACTGCCTGCACATCAGCATTTTTGGCCATCTGCAAATCATAGCTGGTATCGCCGATCATCAAAGTTCGTTCGGGGGGTATTACGCAAGCATCCATGATTTCATCCAGCATTTGCGGATGCGGTTTGGAAAAACACTCGTCCATGGTACGCGTAGCATGAAAGTAACCACCCAGACCACAATGCTGCAAGGCCAGATTTAGCCCGCGCCTGCCCTTGCCTGTCGCCACGGCCAGTTTATAGCCGCGCCGGTTAAGCTCAATAATGGTTTCTTTTGCCCCGTCGAACAAGGGGATCGCCTGCTCGCCTGCATAATAATTCGCACTGTATTGCGCAGCCAGGGCTTGCGCCTGATCTGCGGGAATATCACCGTACAACGCATGAATAGACTCTCTCAGCCCAAGCCCGATGATATTGCGCGCCGCATCCGGGCTCAGCGCTGGCAAGCCCACCTGCGCGGCGGCATCTACAATGGCGTTGGTAATCATGCCGGCGGAATCAGCCAGCGTGCCATCCCAATCCCATACGATTAAATCAAACTGTTTAGCCATTACCTTCACCACCCTTTTCCAGTTTTTCGATAAATTTTTGTAATTCAACCGGCAAAGGCGCCACTAATTTCAGTTTTTCTCCAGACACAGGATGCCGCAGATTTGTTTCAGCAGAGTGTAAAAACATGCGTTTTAAACCCTTTTTTACCAGCGATTTGTTAAGCGCAAAGTCGCCATACTTGTCATCCCCAACAATCGGAAACCTCAGGTGCGCCAATTGCACGCGAAGCTGGTGGGTGCGTCCTGTAACAAGCTGCGCTTCAAGCAAACTGAACCCGACAAAACGCTGTTTCAGATAAAAGATAGTTTCTGAAACTTGTGCCTCATCATATTTATCCTTGCTTTTATCGGTTACCACATTCACACGGCGTTCGCCGTTAGGCAATACATACTTCTGCAAATCTAACACCACGCGCTTCTTTTTTTCAGTCCACTCGCCTGCAACCAGCATTAAATAGCGCTTATCGGTTTGATTGTTGCGAATTGCCTCATGCAAAGCCACCAATGCCGCACGTTTTTTAGCCAGCAAGAGCACACCAGAAGTTTCGCGGTCCAGCCGGTGCACCAGCTCCAGAAATTTCGCTTTCGGGCGCTCCAGCCGCAGTTGTTCAATCACGCCGCGGCTCACACCACTGCCGCCGTGCACTGCAAACCCTGCTGGTTTATCAATCACCAATAGCGCATCGTCTTCGAAAATAATGGTTTTTTCTAATACTGCAGTTGCCGGCGCATTCATCACTTCCTTTTCACTGGCTGCCACGCGTATCGGCGGCACGCGCACGACATCGCCCAGAACAAGTTTGTACGAAGCATCGATGCGGCCTTTATTGACGCGCACCTCGCCGCTGCGCAAAATGCGGTAAATATGGCTTTTGGGCACGCCTTTAAGTGTTTTGGCGAGGAAATTGTCAATACGCTGCCCATCGCTCGCCTCGTCGACGGTTAAATTGGCAACCGCATGTGCGCCTATCATTTTATTTCGTTCTGTTTGCATCATCATTTTGCTCAACTTTAATTTGCTTGACTTTATATTTTGCTAAAATGGGCGATAACGCCTATACTTAGCATGTTATTGAATCTAAATCGCTTTAGCGTATCTCAATAACAGCTAAACGTGACAAAAAATACTTGGCTAATACCGCTCGCCATATTTAAAGTAGCGATAAAAAATTGCGCTCTAGCCGCCGCAGACAAATAAACATAAACGCGACTAAAGTTACTGAAGACAGAATTTTAACGGATTTATGCCCCCGTGTTGATAAAGGTATGAGAAAAATCAAACGCCGGCATATATTTTAAGATGTAGCAAAACCATACTTAATCAATCGGCATATCGTAGAAACTCTCCGCGATTTGCAATGCCGGCTTTTTCTGCAGGCACGGTTGATCTCAGCTGCATCGTGTTGCGCCACATAAAGCGCACGATTAAAACAAGACTTAGACCATGTCTGGGTAAAATCACAACTTCAGAACTTTAATCCTAAAGTACAACCTGTCTGCCCGCATGAGCGCGGGAGCACACAATGAAACGCATGTTATTTAATGCAACGCAATCGGAAGAATTACGCGTTGCGATTGTCGATGGGCAAAAGCTTGTTGATTTGGACATCGAGCACGCTGGAAAAGAACAGCGCAAAGGCAATATCTACAAAGGTGTCATCACCCGGGTAGAGCCCTCACTAGAAGCCGCATTTGTCGATTACGGTACAGAACGTCACGGCTTTTTACCCTTCAAGGAAATTTCCCGCAGCTATTTCTCGGACAAATCCGAAGGCGGTAAAACCCGCATTCAAGACGTGATTAAAGAAGGCCAGGAACTCATCGTTCAAGTCGATAAAGATGAGCGCGGCAATAAGGGCGCGGCGCTTACCACTTTCATCTCTTTGGCAGGCCGCTATCTGGTGTTGATGCCGAACAACCCGCGTGGCGGTGGCGTTTCGCGCCGCATCGAGGGCGAGGAACGCAACGAACTGCGCGACGTAATGGCGCAACTGGAAGTGCCGAAAGGCATGAGTATCATCGCGCGTACCGCCGGTATCGGCCGTACTGCAGAAGAACTGCAGTGGGATCTGAACTACCTTACACAACTATGGACTGCAGTTGAAGAAGCTTCGCATATCCAGGCCGGGGCGTTTCTGATCTATCAGGAAGGCAGCCTGGTCATTCGCGCAATCCGTGATTATTTCAGCGCGGATATTGGCGAGATTCTAATCGATACGCCTGATGTATACGAACAGGCCGTGCAATTCATGAACCATGTGATGCCTGGCAATGTGACACGCGTAAAACTGTATCAGGATGAAGTGCCGCTATTCTCGCGCTTTCAAATCGAACACCAGATCGAATCCGCTTTTTCACGTGAAGTCCGCTTGCCTTCCGGCGGTGCGATCGTCATCGACCATACCGAAGCGCTGGTGTCGGTTGACGTCAATTCTGGCCGCTCAATCAAAGGCAGCGACATCGAACAAACCGCCTTTAACACCAATCTGGAAGCCGCCGAAGAAGTTGCGCGCCAATTGCGTTTGCGCGATTTGGGCGGTTTGGTGGTAATCGATTTTATCGACATGGAAAGCCAGCGCAACCAGCGCGAAGTAGAAAATGCCCTGCGCGATGCCCTGCACGCTGACCGTGCGCGCGTACAGACCGGCAAGATTTCACGCTTTGGTTTGCTTGAATTGTCACGCCAGCGCCTGCGTCCCAGCCTGGGCGAAACCAATCATGCCGCTTGCCCGCGTTGCAGCGGCACCGGGCATATCCGCGGCATCGAGTCTACCGCATTGCATATCTTGCGCATTACGCAAGAAGAAGCCATGAAAGACAACAGCGCGATCATTCAGGTGCAATTGCCAGTTGAAGCCGCTACCTTCCTGTTAAACGAAAAACGTGCTGATATCCACAAAATCGAGCAGCGTATGGGCGTGGAAGTGATATTGATTCCCAATATCCATATGGAAACGCCAAACTACAGCATCACGCGCATCAAGCATGATGATGTTAACGAAGAAACCGCGCAGGCCAGCTATAAAATGGTGGAATTGCCTGCTGAAACTGCTTATGTGCGCGGCCTGAGCGAAGAGGCAAAACCAAGTTCGCCCGAGGCGTTGGTGAAGGGCATCACGCCTGCCACCTCTGCGCCGATTGTTGAAGAAAGAGTTACAGCCGAAAAACCAGCTGCGCCGGCTGCCAAAACCTCATTCTTAAGTCGCATTAAAAAGTGGCTGGGAGGCACGGGCGAAGTCAAGGTTGAAGAAAAAGCGGAAGACAAAACCGCACGCGAGGCTCGCGATAGCTCCCGTGACCGTGACCGCAACCGTGACCGTGACCGCAACCGCAACCGCAGCAATCGCGACCGGGCTAATATAAGCACTAGCGAGCGTGGCGACAGGCCGCAACAAGGGCAGCGCCCACAGCAAGCCAGTCAGCCACAATCTGGCAATCAAGCGCGTCCTGAGCGTACGCCGCGTCCAGAAAGACCCGTCGAAAACCGTGCCGAGAAAGCTGAAGCAATTGCTCCAGCAACGGCTGCCGACAGCATCGCGGCAGATACCAATCAGGCACCGCGTCAAGAACGCAGCGGCCGCAGCCGCCGCGGTGGACGCAATCGCAACAAAAATCGCGATGCCAACCGTGACCAAAATCGTGAGATGTCACGCGAACAAGATGCCGCCACACCAGCTTTTGTGCCAAATGACCTGGTCCAGAATGAACCTGCTCCAAAAGAGCATGCTGTAGCGACAGCGCCAGTATTAGTTTCTGAGCCTGTTGTTGAAAAGGCGATAAAAGCGCCCGGCAAACCTAAAAAAGCTACAAAATCAGGAGAGCCAGTAGCTGAAGTTGCTGGCGCGCCAGAAACGGCCCCAAAGGCGAAGGCTGAGAAGAAACCTGCTGCACGCAAACCTAAATCGGCAAAACCGCTCGATTTGGCCGCAAGCGGTTTACAGCTTGTGGAAACCAAAGGCGATGCAAAAATGGCCGCGCCTGTGGCTGAACCTGCAACACCAAAAGCCCCGCGTAAAGCGCCGAACTGGAAGAAAGACGCTGAATCCAAAGCGGATGACGCACCGTTGGTGATGGTGGAAACCCAGAAATAAATAGTTAAAATTAGTTGTTCCTAAATTAAAAAACCCGACTTTTATTAAGATTAGTCGGGTTTTTTATTGATTTTAACTACGTCATTGGCAATATTGCCGCATTAAAAATGCAGCACCGTATCATCAGCTATTCACCTACAATGGCCGCTTCAGCGTGAAACTTAATGTAAAACAATGCATGATTTTCTGCCGCTAGCAACGCTAACAGCCGATTGATTGCTTCATCTGTCGCAAAAAACTCCATGATAATCGGCAACTCTCCTGCCAATTCAAAAAAGTGCTGTTCATGCAAGCGTCCGTTGCGGCCAAATCCCGCCAAGGCACGTACAGCCGACCCACCCGGAATGCCAATGGCTTCGGCTTGCTTCAGAATCCACTCGTATAACAAATCGCCATGGTGGTGTAATGTCTCGGGAACGAATAACTTCAGGTAAATTCCTTGCATCGCATCAACCCCTTATCAGCTGTATTGTAAGTATGCCCAAGCCGGTTAAGGCCAGCGAACCCAATACATGAATCAATACATGAGCAGCCGCCCAGCCATATTGCCCGCGTGCAAGCAAAGTAGCCGCTTCGGCAGAGAATGTGGAAAAGGTGGTTAATCCTCCAAGAAAGCCTGTGGTGACAAAAAGCCGAACCTCGGGCGAAAAGCTAGAAGTCAAAGCAAACACGCCTATCGTCAAGCCCATCAAGTAACCGCCCACCAGATTTGCCGCCAAAGTACCCAGCGGCAATGCAGGCAACGTCGCATTCAGCATGATGCCCAATCCCCAACGTAGCCAGGCGCCAAGTGCTGCGCCAGCCCCTACGGCCACAAAACCGTTCAATCCCATGCTATGACCCCCTAAGGCTATATTATAGCCATTTGTTTATGCACTATAATAACGTATCAACGTCATGATAAAGAAGGTATATTTTGCGCGTCTTATTTGCCACTTCAGAAGCTTACCCGCTCATTAAAACAGGCGGCCTCGCCGACGTAAGCGGCGCCCTGCCCAAGGCCTTGAACAATCTGGCGGAATTTGACGGCGACATTAAAATACTGCTACCGGGCTACCGGGCAGTTTTAGAAAAACTAAGAGCTGCTTCACCAGTCGCCACCATTGAAGTGCTTGGCCAGACCTGCACGCTATTAATGGGAAAAATGCCAGATAGCGATACCGACGTAATCGCAATTCAGAATACGCAACTGTATGAACGCAATGGCGGTCCTTACAGCGACAAGCATGGCGTTGAGTGGCTGGACAATGCACTCAGATTTGGCGTGCTTTCCCGCGTGGCCAGCTTGCTTTGCAGTAAACACAGCCCTCTTCAGAGCTGGCAGCCAGACCTGATTCAATGCAATGACTGGCAAACTGCCTTGGCGCCTGCCTATATGAAACTGCTGGATTCTTCATCCACTAGGTCGATTTTATGCCTGCACAACCTCGCCTTTCAGGGCAATTTTGATGTCAGCTGGCTAAAAGCATTAGAACTCCCGATAGAGAATTTTCAAATCGGCGGTTTTGAATATCATGGCAAAATTTCGTTTTTGAAGGCGGGGCTTTTTTATTCGGACAAATTGAGCACGGTGAGCCCGACCTATGCACAGGAGATTCAAACGGAAACCTTTGGTTTTGGCATGCAGGGTCTGCTGCAAATCCGCAAGGATGATTTGACCGGCATTTTAAATGGCATTGATACGGAAGAATGGTCTCCCGAAAAAGATCCCAGTCTCATCAAGAATTACAGCGCCAGCGATCTCTCGGGGAAAGCGGCGGTTAAAAAAGCATTGCAGGAACAGCTTGGGCTTCATATTGATGCAGATGCACCATTGTTGGGCATAGTGAGCCGGCTCACGCATCAAAAAGGGCTGGATTTGTTACCCGGAATCATGCCTCAGCTCATCGCACAAGGCTGCCAGTTTGCAATTTTAGGCAGTGGCGATAAAGCCCTGGAAGCCAGTTTCAATGACTTGGCACAAAAAAACCCAGGCCAAGTTTCCATGACTACAGTGTCATCCTGCGGCGGTGACGTTTCTACCCGCGCCGGCGGGGGCCGGCGTCGGGTTCCTCCGCGCTGATGTGCCGGACTCGTCGCGAGTCGGGGCGCACGTGGGCCGCGTGGCCGCGCCTCCGGCGGGGGTGCCGCAGCGCAACACCACGCTCCGGGCCGGCGCCGCGGAGCTGGTCACGGTGGAACACGTTCTCTCCGCGATCGAGGGCCTGGGCATCACGGACATCACGGTGGAGGTCCGGGGCCCGGAGGTCCCGATCTTTGACGGCTCGGCGGCGCCGCTGGTCCGGGCCCTGTGGGAGGCTAGCCTGCGATTCGGCGGCGCTTCGATCGAGCCGCTGCGCATCGGGCGCGAGACGACGGTGACGGGCCCGCACGGCTCTCGCATCACGGCGCGGCCACGGTCGGGATCGGGCTGCCTGTACCGCTACGAGCTGGACTATGGCCCGGGGGCGCCCATCGCGCCGCACACAGCTTCGTACGACTCGGCCTCGGGCACGTACGCGAAGGATGTGGCGCCCGCGCGGACGTTCTGCACACTTGCCGAAGCCGAGGCGATGAAGAAAGCGGGGCTCTTTGCGCATCTCTCGGCGCGGGACATGCTCGTGATCGGCCCGGACGGCCCGGTCGACAACGCCTACCGCTTTGCCGATGAGCCCGCGCGGCACAAGCTGCTGGACCTGATCGGCGACCTGTCGCTCGTCGGGCGGCCGATCCAGGGGGAGATCGTGGCGTACAGGTCCGGGCACGCGCTCAACCACCAGATGGCCGCGGCGCTGATCGCGGGCGACTGAGCCGATCAGGGGCAGCCGCCGGCGAATGTGTTGATGAAGCACTGGAAGTCGTTCGCGGACAGCACGGGGCTGGTGGTCGATCCATCGCAGTTGGCGTAGGCGTCGCCGGAGACGTAGCGGTCCAGGAAGCACTGGAAGTCGTTGGCGGTGAGGGTGGGGCTCACGGTGGAGCCGTCGCAGTTGGCGTAGCACACCGCCGCGACATTGTCGACGAGCTGGAAGACTTCCTCGCCGGCGGGGATGTTCCGCCGGATGCGGATGGCGAGCGTGTGGTTGCCGGACTGGGGCGTGCTGTAGCGGGCGAAGGCGCGGCCGTAGGTCCGCTGGTTGGCGACGGTCACGGGGGCGATGGCCTGGGCGAGCACGGCGCCGTCGACGAGCAGCTCGAAG
>JBGANY010000023.1:0-9974 GCA_044222005.1 Methylotenera sp. | reverse complement strand
GCAACCGGATCTGCGCCCAGGTTGTAGGACTCGTCTGCCTTTTTAACATGCAATGCATGGCGGTCGGCATCTGCATAAATTGCCACAGATTTAATGCCCATTTCGGAGCAAGCGCGTACAATACGCACTGCAATTTCACCCCGATTAGCAACTAGAATTTTTTTGAACACGGCATTGCCTTAATATCAACCAACAAACCGCGAAAGTATAACATGCAAGCGCGCGCTAAGGGATGCGCCTGGTTATAAAATACCGCCAATTTATTTACATTTATGAAGAAATCATTGATTATTAATAACTTAGAATTCGCACAAAAAAAGCAGAAACTTGCTGACAGTTTTGCGGTTTCTGATTTGACAAGACTGGCTGAAGTGCTGGCACTTCATGATAAAGACGCAAAGCCGGCGACCATTTACTTCGAATTGACTGGGGTTAGTAAGCAGTTTAGCCAGCCCGGCCTGCATTTAGGTATCAAAGCTGAGTTGCCGATGATTTGCCAGCGCTGCCTGGATCAGATGACGATTCGATTGGATTTGGCGTTTGATTATTTAATCAGTGACGCGACAATTGATGCGCTTGATGATAACGATGAGGTGGATTGGCTGGAAGCCGATAACGAGATGAATTTGCAGGAACTGATTGAAGACGAACTGCTTTTAGCGATGCCGATGGCGCCTGTGCATGAAAAAAATTGCAGTAAATCAAGCATGCAAAGCGGCGAAAAACCCAACCCGTTCGCCGTGTTAAAAGGAAAAATTAAATAAAGTCCTTCAATAAATCTTTAAGTTATTGATTTACATTGAAGCGCAATTGAATTAAAATGCGCGCTTAATTCATTTCAGCAGTATTTTTGGAGCATTCACATGGCAGTTCAACAAAATAAAAAGTCACCTTCAAAACGCGGCATGCACCGTTCACACGACTTTTTAACCAATCCAGCCTTGGCCGTTGAGCCAACGACCGGCGAAACACATTTGCGTCATCATATCAGCGCAAGTGGTTACTATCGTGGCCGCAAAGTAGTGGCGACAAAAGGCGAATAGATAATATTCAAGCCCTCAGTCTTTTGACACAGCATTCTGTTTCAACCAATGCGCCGCGCTTCAATATAGTGCGGCGTTTGCTTATTCGCGTTGACATTTAATCCATAATTACATCTAATTCGAATGATGGATATCACAATCGCAATAGACGCTATGGGAGGTGATCACGGCCCTCATGTTACCGTCCCCGCCGCATTAAACGCCTTAAAAGCTGACGACCAGCTCAATATCGTACTGGTAGGGCTGGAAGACGCCATTCAGGCGGAACTAAAGGCGCACAAGGCTACCACAAGCCCGCGCTTGCGCGTTCATCATGCGACACAAGTGGTATTGATGGACGAATCGCCGCAAAGTGCGCTTAAAAACAAAAAAGATTCCTCCATGCGCGTGGCCATCAACCTGGTCAAATCAGGTGAAGCCAATGCCTGCGTGAGCGCGGGCAATACCGGCGCGCTGATGGCGACTGCGCGATTCGTATTAAAAACCCTGCCAGGAATTGATAGGCCCGCCATTGCTTCAGCATTGCCTTCTGAAAAAGGCAACACCTATATGCTGGATCTTGGTGCCAATGCTGACTGCACGGCCGAGCATTTGCTTCAGTTTGCGGTGATGGGGGCGATGCTGGTAAGCTGTATCGAACATAAGCCAAACCCTACTGTGGGCTTGCTCAATATAGGTTCTGAGGATATTAAGGGCAACGAGGTGGTGAAGCAAACCGCTGAACTGCTACGTGCCAGCCATCTGAATTTTTATGGCAATGTGGAAGGCGACGACATGCCTTGGGCGCATTGCCAGTTTTAAAAGCGTTTAAAAAACGCCTGGACCCCCGCCTTTACAATGGCGCAAGTTTTTTGGGGTTGCGTGGCATTGTGGTAAAGAGTCATGGCGGGGCAGATAACGTCGCGTTTTACCATGCGATCCATGTGGCTGTAGAAGAAGCGCGCAGCGGTGTGCTGCATCGCATTCAACAGCAATTGGAAATCGAGCATATACAACCACATTCAGTGGCAACCGAGGCAGAAGAAAACGCATGATTTGTTCAAAAATTGCGGGTACCGGCAGCTATCTGCCACATAAAATCCTGACCAATGCCGATTTGGAAAAAATGGTGGATACCACCGATGAATGGATTTTCTCCCGGACCGGCATCCGTGAGCGGCATATTGCCGCAAAAGGTGAACACACCAGCGATTTAGCATTAGAAGCCGCTAAAAATGCCATCTCCAGCGCAGGCGTCGAGGCAGGCGACATTGATTTAATCATTGTGGCGACTACCACTCCAGATAAAATTTTCCCCAGTGTGGCCACTATGCTGCAGCGCAAGCTGGGCATTGCCGGCTGCCCTGCATTTGATATACAAGCCGTGTGCAGCGGCTTTATTTATGCTCTTGCCACGGCAGATAACTTTATCAAAGCGGGCGGCGCAAAATGTGCCCTGGTGATAGGGGCGGATACATTTTCGCGCATCACTGATTACACCGACAGGAGCAACAGTATTTTGTGGGGTGATGGCGCAGGCGCGGTCATATTGCAGGCTTCAACCGAAGCTGGCGTTATTTCTACGCATCTGCACGCAGATGGTCATTATGAGAAAATGCTGCACGTACCGCGCAAGGTGGAGGGACACGAAACTGTGCATATGGAAGGCAATGCCGTGTTCAAAATGGCGGTCAATACGCTAGACCAGATCGTGGATGAAACGCTAGCCGCCAACAATATGCAGAAAAGCGATATTGATTGGCTGGTTCCGCACCAAGCCAATATCCGGATTTTACAAGCCACTGCAAAAAAGCTTGATATGAGCATGGACAGGGTAGTGGTTACGGTAGACAGGCATGGCAATACGTCTGCCGCTTCGATTCCACTGGCTTTAGATGTAGCGGTACGCGACGGCCGCATTAAACGGGGTGAAATAATACTGATGGAAGCCTTTGGTGGCGGCTTTACCTGGGGCTCCGCGCTGATTAAATTTTAATTGAGTAGATTTAAAAGTATGAACAAAACTGCATTTTTCTTTCCCGGTCAAGGCTCGCAATCTGTCGGCATGATGGCCGGATTCGGCGATTCTGCGATTGTTAAACAAACCTTTGTCGAAGCGTCGGATATTCTGGGCATCGACTTCTGGGCGATGGCGAACGAGCCTAATGAATTGTTAAATCTCACGCAACATACGCAGCCTTTGATGCTCACGGCAGGCGTTGCCACGTGGCGCGCATATCAACAGGCAGGCGGCCTGCAGCCCAGTATTTGTGCGGGTCACAGCCTGGGTGAATATACAGCTTTAGTGGCAGCAGCTGCGCTTGGTTATAAAGATGCGTTGCCATTGGTTAAATATCGCGCAGAAGTCATGCAAAGTGCAGTGCCTGAAGGCGTTGGTGCGATGGCCGCGATATTAGGCCTGGATGATGATGCGGTGCGTGCCGTGTGCGCAGAAGCTGCGCAAGGCGAGGTGTGCGAGGCTGTTAATCTGAACTCACCTGGCCAAGTGGTGATCGCCGGCAATAAGGCGGCTGTCGAGCGCGGCATGGAGATTGCAAAAGCCAAAGGCGCGAAACGTGCGTTACCGCTTCCTGTCAGCGTTCCGTCACATTGTGCGCTGATGAAACCGGCCGCAGAAAAACTGGCAGAATATTTAAAGAGTGTCACAATCAATGCGCCACAAATACCCGTGATTCATAATGCTGATGTAGCAAGTTATAGTGATTCCGATAAAATTAAAGATGCTTTGGTGCGCCAGTTATATTCTCCCGTGCGCTGGGTGGAGACCGTGCAGGCGGTTTATGCACAAGGCGTTACCAATAGCGCAGAATGCGGCCCGGGCAAAGTGCTGGCGGGCTTAACAAAACGTATTGTTGCCGAGCTGCCTTGCGCTGCCCTAACCAGCAATGAAGCTATTTTAGAGTTTATAAAGTAATATAAATCAAATTGTTATGAGGTTTATTTAATGTCGAATAGTCAAATATTAAATGGTCAGATTGCCTTGGTCACAGGTGCCAGTCGCGGTATTGGCGCAGCGATTGCGCAGGAACTGGGTAAACAGGGTGCTGTCGTGATTGGCACTGCAACGACAAAGGGCGGCGCAGAAAGTATTCATGCCGCGTTGCAGCAGGCTGGTATTCAAGGTGCCGGCATGGCGCTGGATGTGAATGATGCGGCACAAATCGAAGCAGTGCTTAAACAAATTTCTGAGCAATTTGGTGACGTGAGCATTCTGGTGAATAACGCTGGCATTACGCGGGATACTTTGCTCATGCGCATGAGCGATGAGGACTGGGATGCAGTGATTTCTACCAATTTAACCTCGGTATTCCGTATGAGCCAGTCCGTGCTGCGTCCGATGATGAAAGCGCGTACTGGCCGTATTATCAGTATTTCCAGCGTAGTCGGCCACATGGGGAATGCTGGCCAGACCAATTATGCGGCAGCCAAAGCCGGCATGACAGGCTTTGCCAAATCACTTGCAGCTGAGGTGGGCAGCCGCAATATTACCGTGAACTGCGTCGCTCCTGGTTTTATCGAAACTGACATGACGGCTGAGTTACCTGAGGCTATTAAAACCAAAATGCTGGAACGTGTACCCTTGGGGCGCTTGGGCAATGTGCAGGAAATCGCCGCGACGGTCGCATTTTTGGCTTCACCCAGTGCGGCTTACATCACGGGTGAGACCATTCATGTCAATGGCGGCATGTATTGTGCGTAAATTATTTGAAGTATTTTTGTATTCTTGCAGAGTTTTGTTAGAATATGTACTTAGCTGAAAGAGCTATTTTTTAATCAAAGGGGTAATTTAGATGTCTGACATCGAACAACGTGTAAAAAAAATTGTTGCTGAGCAATTAGGTGCAAATGAAGCGGATGTTAAAAACGCATCTTCATTTGTAGATGATTTAGGTGCTGACTCACTCGATACCGTTGAGTTGGTAATGGCGCTTGAAGAAGAGTTTGATTGCGAGATTCCTGACGAAGAAGCAGAGAAAATCACGACAGTCCAGTTAGCAATTGATTACATCAATACTAACCTCAAATAAATTCAATTTAAATCAGCCCTCGCAAGAGGGCTGATTTCCAATCATTATGTCAAAACGCAGAGTAGTCGTCACAGGCTTGGGAGTGGTGTCTCCAGTAGGTATTGGAACATCTACGGCATGGAAAAATTTAATCGCTGGCAAGTCCGGCATTACCCGGATTACGAAATTTGATCCGAGTAATTTTTCATCGCAAATAGCGGGTGAGGTCAAAGATTTTAACGTAGAAGATTTCTTGCCCGCCAAAGATGCGCGCCGAATGGATACTTTTATTCAATACGGCCTGGCTGCCGGTATCGAGGCATTCAAAGACTCCGGCATCGAGGTGACTGAGCAGAATGCCGAGCGCATCGGTGTTGCCATTGGCTCCGGCATCGGTGGTTTGGGTTTGATTGAATCTACCAATGACAACTATGATGAAGGCGGCCCACGCAAAATTTCGCCTTTTTTCATTCCAGGCACCATCATTAATATGATTTCCGGCAATTTAAGCATTATGTTTGGCTTAAAAGGCCCAAATGTCGCCATTGTGACGGCCTGTACTACAGGCACGCATTGTATTGGCGATGCGGCGCGCATGATCGAATATGGCGATGCCGATGTCATGGTGGCGGGTGGCGCAGAAGCTGCGATTACCGAGCTTTCCGTTGGCGGCTTTGCTTCAGCGCGTGCGTTATCTAACCGCAATGACGACCCGGCTACGGCCAGCCGTCCGTGGGACAAAGACCGTGATGGCTTTGTGATAGGAGAAGGCGCCGGTGTCATGGTGCTGGAAGAATACGAGCATGCCAAAGCACGTGGCGCGCGCATTTATGCTGAGCTTTCCGGTTATGGTATGAGCGCAGATGCTTACCACATGACTGCACCCAATATGGATGGCCCACGCCGTTCCATGGTGAATGCGCTTAAGAATGCGGAAATCAATCCAGATCAGGTGCAGTTTATGAATGCGCACGGCACATCGACACCGCTAGGCGATGCGAATGAAACCAACGCGATTAAAGCGACTTTTGGCGAATATGCATACAAGCTGGTAGTGAACTCGACTAAATCGATGACAGGGCATTTATTAGGTGGCGCAGGCGGCCTGGAGTCTGTGTTTACCGTGCTGTCGATTTATAATCAGGTTTCTCCGCCGACGATCAACATTTTTAACCAGGATCCGGAATGCGACCTGGACTATTGTGCCAACACTGCACGCGATATGAAAATCACCTACGCGCTGAAGAATAATTTTGGTTTCGGCGGGACCAATGGAAGTCTGGTTTTCAAGAAAGTTTAACTTTTAGATTCGTCCGAAGCCTGCAAATTAGAACCTTGCAGGCTTTTTTATTGGCCCCGGCTATGGTTTAATGGCGACTCATGACGCGCATGCACACATATCTCATCAACGGCAGTTTCGATCACGCCATCTCTCCTTTTGACCGCGGCTTTGCCTACGGCGACGGAATTTTTCGCACGCTGATCATGCGTGATGGTATGCCAGAAAACTGGCCGTTGCATTACCAGAAACTGGTTGCGGATTGTGGCGCAATCGGGATTGTATGCCCGAGTGCCGAGCTTTTGATGAGTGATTTGCAACAATTGTTTTTGCTGGATGGCCTGACTGAAAATCACTTGGCCATAGCAAAAATCATCATTACGCGCGGGGAGGGTGAGCGCGGCTATGCGCCGCCTGCTGTGACAATGCCGCTGCGCGTTGTCATTAAAACGGCCATGCCGCAATACCCGGAAGAAAATTTTGTGAACGGCGTTAGTTTATATGTATGCGAAACACGGCTGGCGCATCAGCCCAAACTGGCGGGCATTAAGCATTTGAACCGCCTGGAAAACGTCCTGGCGCGTATGGAATGGAACGACCCCACGATTACAGACGGCGTCATGCTTGATGCCGACAACAATGTCATTGAGTGTACCAGCGCCAATATTTTTGGGCGATTTGGCGATGTCCTGCTGACGCCGGATCTACGGCAGTGCGGTGTGGCTGGTGTCACCAGGCAGCGCATCATGAATATTGCACATTCGCTTTCATTGAAAATTGCTGTAGAAACATTCAACGTGGAAAAGCTGCTGTCCGCAGACGAGGTGATGATCTGCAATAGCCTGTATGGCGCATGGCAAATCAGGGAAATTCAAACCAAAGTCTGGCAGGCAGGTGCTCTGGCAGCCAATACCAGAGCGGCTCTCAAAGCATGATTAAACTCATTAAAACTACGTTGCTGGCAAGCGTTTTCTTGGTGCTGGTCTTCGGCGCCTGGCTGTTTATGTATGCCAAAACGCCGCTTAATCTCACGCCGGACGCGCAGGAGATTAACATAAAACCAAAAAGCGGCCTCAAGAGCATTGCTGATCAGCTGGTTACGCAGCGTGTCATTCCGCATGCCTGGCCTTTTGTGATTTTAGCCAAAGTCTTGCGCAAAGAGTCTTATCTGCAGGCGGGAGAATACACACTCAATAAAAACATCAACCCCTACCAGCTGTTGCGCTCGCTTCACCACGGCAAGACGATGCAGGGCAGCATTACCTTCATTGAAGGTAAAACTTTCAAGCAGATGCGTGTGAAACTCGCCAAAAACGATGCGGTAAAAACCACCATTGAGCATTTATCTGATGCTGAAGTGATGCGTATTGTGGGCAAGGGTGAAAAACATCCCGAGGGTTTGTTTTTTCCTGACACCTTTTATTTCAACCGCAATACTACTGATATTGTGCTGCTGAAACGGTCATACGAAAGCATGCAAAGCAAGCTGGCATCGGCATGGGCTAACCGTGCGCCAAATCTGCCATATAAGAACAGCTACGAAGCGCTTATCATGGCCTCTATTGTCGAAAAAGAAACCGGCAAGGCATCCGAGAGGAAAATGATCGCGGGTGTTTTTCTGAGTCGTCTGCGTATCGGCATGCGTCTGCAAACGGATCCTACCGTGATTTATGGCATGGGTGACCAATATGATGGCAATATCCGCCGCAAAGATTTGACAGCGGACACCCCCTATAACACCTATACCAGAAGCGGCCTGCCGCCTACGCCGATCGCCATGCCTGGTCTGGCTTCCATCGAGGCTGCATTGCATCCTGAAAAGACGAAAGCATTATATTTTGTGGGCAAGGGCGATGGTAGCCATGAATTTTCAAACTCATTGGCCGAGCATAATCGTGCTGTCGTAAAATATCAGCTGAATGGCCAATCTAAAAACCGGAAAAACTAAATGACGACAGTTCAAACTCCGCACAGCGGGAAATTCATCACTTTAGAAGGCATGGATGGCGCTGGGAAAAGTACGCATATTCCAAATATTATTGCGATGTTAGAGACGCGCGGCTTAGAAGTGGTTTCAACGCGGGAGCCCGGCGGAACAAAGCTTGGCGAGCAGCTGCGTACTTTGCTGCTGCATGAGTCCATGCATCCGGAGACGGAAACTTTATTGATGTTTGCAGCCAGGCGCGAACACATCGCCAATGTGATAGTGCCTGCTCTGGCACGCGGCGCCTATGTGCTTTCGGATCGCTTTACCGATGCCACTTACGCCTATCAGTGCGGTGCCAAAGGCGTTTCCAGCGATAAGATCAAACAACTCGAAACATGGGTGCAGGGCGATTTGCAGCCGGACATGACTTTGCTTTTTGATGTGCCAGTCGAAATCAGCCTGGCCAGGCTTGCAAGCGCGCGTGAGCCGGATAAGTTTGAGCGTGAGAATGCAGCGTTTTTTGACAAACTACGCCAGGCTTACCTAACGCGCGCTAAGGAAAATCCAGCGCGTTTTCACATCATAGATGCAAACCAGGCGCTTGATAAAGTTAAACAAACAGTTGAACAATTAGTTTCAACCATATAATTAATAAAGTAAAACTTTTATGTACATATGGCAAAAAGAGCAATGGCTACACATCATGCAGCAACGCACTAGCATGCCGCATGCATTGCTGTTACGCGGACGTGCCGGCACAGGCAAACATGCGTTCGCCATCCATTTGTCACGTGCCATGTTATGCCAGCAGCCCGATAAGCTGCATGAAGCCTGCGGGAAATGTCCAAGCTGCTTATGGCTGGCAGAAGGCAATCATCCGGATTTTCGCTTGATCAGCCCGGAAGATGCTGAAAATGCAGAAGAAACGGCAAAGAAAAAGACTGCAAAAAAAAGCCAGATTTCAGTCGCACAGATCCGCCAGCTTGTTGATTATTTGAGTCTTTCCAGCCATCAGGTCAATAGTCCGCGTGTTATTTTAATTTCGCCGGCGGAAACGCTTAATATTGCTTCGGCCAATGCTTTGCTGAAGATGCTGGAAGAGCCACCTGCTAATACCTTGTTTTTATTGGTAACCAGCCAGCCGCAACGGCTGCTGGCTACTATCGTCAGTCGTTGCCAGGCCATTGATATGCCGCTGCCTGCCAGAGCAGAGGCGCTTGCGTGGTTGAAACAGCAGGGCGTTAAAGATGCCGAGAATGCGCTGGACTATGCGGGAGGCGCGCCATTACTGGCTTTGCAGGTCGCAGAAGAGGGTGGGGCCAGCGTCAGTTTGGTTAAGAATCTGGCACAAGGCGCTAGGCTGGATCCCTTTGTCTGTGCGCCTTTATTTTTAGCGATAGGCATGGAGCGCGCCATTGATGCGCTGCAAAAATGGATATTTGACTTGACTGCATGCAAGCTGTCACAGGCATTGCATTACCATTCTCAACACAGCGGCGCTTTGCAAGCCTTGTGTAAAAGCGTAAACTTGAAGGCCTTGCTCGGTTTTCAGCAAAAACTGCTGGAGGCTAAAAGGATGGCAAATCACCCATTGAGCAACGAATTGCAGCTTGAGAATATATTGTTACAATACACGCAGCTGTTTAAGCCCGTTAATGTGAAAACATAAAGAGAGCCAGCATTGAACATGGAAGCAAATACCGATCAAATTAGAGAAG
>JBGANY010000022.1:0-10729 GCA_044222005.1 Methylotenera sp. | reverse complement strand
GTGCGCAGCGTGACCTGCGCATTTGGCGTGCCGCTTGCCTGCATGGCTTGTACCGCGTTGCGCGCGATATTCAGCACGGTTTGAATGAGCTTCTCGCGGTCGCCGATCAAATCCGGCAGGCTGGTGTCGTAATCGCGGCGGACGATGATGTTGTGGGGCGATTCGGCCAATAACAGGCTGCGCACGCGCTCCAGCACCTCGTGGATATTGGTGGGCTCATACTTAGGTACGCGGTGCGGCACCAGCAGCCGGTCCATAAGGCTCTGCAGCCTGTCCGCTTCTTTAATGATCACTTGCGTATATTCGCGTAAATTGGGCTGCGGCAGTTCGTGCTCCAGCAATTGCGCCGCGCCGCGCAAGCCGCCCAACGGGTTTCGGATTTCGTGTGCCAAGTTACGCAGCAATTCAGAATTGGCCTGCTGCTGAATCAGCATGCGCTCTTCGCGCGCGATGCGCAGCTGCTGATCCATCTGCTGGAACTCTAGCAGCAAAGCAGCCTGGCCAATATCGACAGGGGTAACCGTACACGTGACCGCAAACGATTGCTGGCGCACCGTGCTGAGTGCAAATTCGTGTTCGCGATACGGGCTGTTATTTTTAACCGCATTATCAATGGCGATTTGCAGAATCTCGCAATTCAGGAACACTTCGGATATATGGCTGCCGTAAATCTGCGTGGCGCTCAGTGCAAATAAAATCTCCGTGCTGGGGTTGGCATAAGCCACGCGATGCGACTGGTCGAGCAGCATCACCGCAGTGGCGAGGTGCTCTAAACCGGCAAAACCAGAAGGGATATTTTGTAACATAGCTTAAGCCAAAGATAGCATAGAGATTGTATAGCAATTGATTCGTTGCTTGTGTTTGTACTTAAGCTTAAGCAAAAGATAAGCCAGCTTTTTAGGCTGGCTTGACATATTAATTGAGGGCGTTGATTTCTTTAGTGAGTAAATCAATATTGCGCTGGTGTGCGTCCACTTCGTCTTGCAATGCTTTCATTTTCTCATCGAATTTAGCAACATTGCGGAAGGTTTTTGAAGTGCCGTCTGCGTTTTTCTGTTGATAAACTTCTGGCTTTTGTGCGCCTTCGTCATAGGCCTTTTTAGCTTCTTCAAGCGCTTTTTTCTCACTCTCTAATTCTGCCTGCAAGATCTCTTTGCGCTTGCCGTCACGCTGATTCTGCGTACCTGCATCTACCTTGGGAAAGCTTGCCGGGCTTGGCGTTTTCGCCTGTGGCGCGCGTTTTTTCTCGCCGCTGGAGTCTGTGCCGAAGCTGGTATCAGCCGGCTCCAGATCGAGTTTTTTTGCGCCTTTGATCTTGACGTTAGAATAGGTGACGCGTCCCTCGGCATCCACATGTTTATAGATTTCCGCATGTGCCAAAAATGGCAGCATCAGGACAGATAAAAAAATGCTCAAAAAAGTAATTTGTTTAGTCATACCAATAGTTTAGATGAGAGTCTTACAGTTAGCAACGAAGTATTGGCTATTGTCGTTGACTGTGACAGTGCGAAATAAAATAAGTGCAATTCTTGCAACAGCTAAAGAATAAAAAAGGGCGGCCTAAGCCGCCCTTTTTTGGTGCATAAAGTTAAATCACATTAGCAGGAGTAGTACATGCCAAATTCAACAGGATGCGGTGTGATGCGCATTTTGTTGACTTCTTCCATTTTCAGGTCGATGTAAGCATCGATCCAGTCATCGGTAAATACGCCGCCGCGTGTGAGGAACTCGCGGTCATTGTTCAAAGCCTCAAGCGCCTGTTCTAATGAAGAACATACGGTTGGGATTTGTGCGTCTTCTTCCGGCGGCAGATGGTACAAGTCTTTTGTCGCTGGCTCGCCTGGGTGAATCTTGTTTTGTACGCCGTCCAAACCAGCCATCAATAATGCAGAGAAAGCCAGATAAGGGTTGGCGATTGGGTCTGGGAAGCGCGCTTCGATACGGCGTGCTTTGTCGCCATGCACAAAAGGAACGCGGATGGAGGCAGAACGGTTTTTAGCTGAGTAAGCTAATTTCACCGGCGCTTCAAAGTGCGGTACCAAACGTTTGTAAGAGTTGGTGCCTGGGTTGGTAATCGCGTTCAATGCGCGGGCATGTTTGATGATGCCGCCGATGTAGTACAACGCAAACTCGCTTAAACCCGCATAGCCATTGCCTGCGAACAGGTTTTTACCGTCTTTCCATACAGATTGGTGTACGTGCATGCCGCTGCCGTTATCGCCAGCAAATGGTTTAGGCATAAATGTGGCTGTTTTGCCGTAAGCGTGTGCGGTGTTCAGGATGACGTATTTTTGAATTTGGAGCCAGTCGGCACGTTGTGTCAGTGTGCTGAATTTAGTACCGATTTCACATTGGCCAGCTGTTGCCACTTCATGGTGATGCACTTCCACAGGCACACCCATGGCTTCCAGCGTCATGCACATGGCAGAGCGGATGTCTTGCAATGAATCGACGGGAGGCACCGGGAAATAGCCGCCTTTGATGCCTGGACGGTGACCGGTATTGCCGCCTTCAAATTTCTCTCCGGTTGCCCAGGCAGCCTCTTCCGAGTTGATCTGCACGCTGCAGCCACCCATGCCAACATTCCATTGAATGCTGTCGAAAATAAAGAATTCCGGTTCAGGACCGAAGTAAGCAGTGTCGCCCAAGCCGGTCGATTTCAGGTAAGCCTCGGCACGTTTTGCCAGGCTGCGCGGGTCGCGCTCGTAGCCTTTGCCGTCTGTCGGGTCAACCACGTCGCAAGTCAAGATCAGGGTTGGCTCATCCATGAACGGGTCGATGTTGGCGGTAGATGGATCCGGCATCAATTGCATGTCTGAGGCTTGAATACCTTTCCAGCCAGCGATTGAAGAACCGTCAAATGCGTGGCCTTCGGTAAATTTGTCTTCATTGAAGTGTGATACAGGCACGGTCACGTGCTGCTCTTTACCACGCGTATCGGTGAAACGAAAATCAACGAACTTGATGTCGTTATCAATCACCAGTTTCATTACATTTGCAACAGACATTAATATCTCCTAGTCTAGATTTTGGACAAAAACAATTTAATTGAATAAATTATCAACATGTAATATTAGCAGGAACTATGCCAGTGAAAAATAGCAAAAATCGTTTTTTAGTCATTCACTTAGCAAAAGGATGAAAATCATCAAGCACAAAAATAGTGCTAATTGCCAAAAGTTGCACCAAAATAGTGCAATGTAAATTTATGCATTAATATGCTAATTGTTTCGGGTTATACTTCATTCAGTGAATAATTTGCCGTGCCAGTTAAAAAGGATTCCATATGACGAACATCACTCAGATTTTACAGAATGCGCAGCAAAGAGCGGCGCAGAATCAATTGCCTTACTCCGGGGCGCTTACACCGCAGGAGGCGTACGAAGTATTGCAAAATACACCGCATGCAAAATTGGTCGATGTGCGCACAACTGCTGAATTGGAATTGGTTGGTAAAATCCCTGGTGCAACGCATATAGAGTGGGCGTTTTACCCGGGCATGGTCGCCAACCCAGATTTTGCAGCGCATTTGGAGATGCAGGTTGATAAGGAAGCGCTGGTTATTTTTATGTGCCGGACCGGCGGGCGCTCGCACAATTACCGAAGCATACAATATGCTGGAAGGTTTTGAGGGCGAGGCGAATGATAAAAAGCAACGCACGCTCATCAATGGCTGGAAAAAAGCCGGATTGCCGTGGGCAAACTAAACAGGCTTTTGGAAGCGATTAAAGAGATATGACGGATAAGTATGCCGTGATTGGCAACCCCATCGCACACAGCAAATCGCCACAAATTCACACAGCCTTTGCTAAACAAACCGGGCAGGATATCTGCTACGAGGCTATGCTGGCGCCGCTCGATGGTTTTATAGCAAAGGTGCGCGAGCTGATTGCGCAGGGTTACAAAGGCGCGAACGTCACTGTGCCGTTCAAGTTTGAGGCGTACAATTTATGTGATGTTCTGACTGAGCGCGCGCAACATGCAGGGGCTGTCAATACGTTGATTTTCACCACCAACCAGATTAAAGGTGACAATACCGATGGAGCTGGTTTGATCAGTGATATTGCGAATAATTTTGGCATCGTCCTGCAAGGCGCGCGAATATTGATACTCGGTGCGGGCGGCGCGGCTCAGGGTGTTTTTCAGCCTATATTGGCGCAACAACCAGCTACGCTGGTGGTGGCAAACCGTACGCTGGATAAAGCGCAAAAGATGGCGAATCAGTCTGCCAACAAAGTCGCTGCATGCGCGTTCGAAGGCTTGAAAAACCAGTCGTTCGATATCATTATCAATGCAACCTCAACAGGATTAACCGATACCGCCTTGCCAATACCCGACACAATATTTACTAAAAACTGCTTGGCTTACGACATGATGTATGGTCGCGAAACGCCGTTTATGGCGCAGGCCAGGGCGGCTGGCGCGCAAGTGGCGGATGGCCTTGGTATGCTGGTAGAGCAAGCCGCCGAAGCATTTTACTTGTGGCGCGGCGTGCGGCCGCAAACTGCGCCGGTTATCGCTCAGTTACGCAAAGCATGATCCGCTGGATTTTTAACACCAGGCCAAACGCGCGCCCAATGGGTCTGGGCGGCCTTTTCAAGCGCGCTTTCGTGCTTTTTTTTGCTTTTGTGCTGTTGTATCAACTCTGGATTTTTCTGCACATTTGCTGGTGGATCAGATTCAACCCGTCTTCCAGCGCCTTTATGGAAGACCGTTTAGAGATTATTCAAGAAGCCAGACCTGATGCCGAACTGAAGCATAAATGGGTGGATTACAGCAAAATCTCGAATCATTTGAAGCGCGCGGTAATTGCCAGCGAAGATTCCAAATTTAGCCAGCATGACGGCTTTGACTGGGAAGGCATCGAAAAAGCCTACGAGAAAAACCTGAAAAAAGGCAAAATCGTGGCAGGCGGCTCCACCATCAGTCAGCAGCTGGCCAAGAACCTGTTTCTATCCAGCAAGCGTACGCCCTGGCGCAAGGCCGAAGAGGCGGTGATCACCGTGATGCTGGAAAAAATGCTCACCAAACGCCGCATTCTGGAAATTTATCTGAACGTAATTGAGTGGGGCAACGGCATATTTGGCGCGGAAGCGGCTGCGCGGCATTACTTTAAGACCAGCGCGGGCGGTTTGGGTACAACACAAGCCGCAAAGCTGGCTGCCATGATTCCCAACCCGCGCTTTTATGATAAACATCGCAGCACGCGATATTTAAACCGCCGCACCGCCACCATACAAGCCAGAATGCGCTTTGCAGAGATTCCTTAGTTTATCCTAGGCCGAACTAGCAGGCCTCTGAAAGATGATGAGCTAGAATAATGTTGAAAGATGTTGTCCAATCGTTTGGGTGTTGACGAATGTAATGCCATGCATGGCACTCAGCCCCTTGGCCTGCTCTACGTCGATGTCGGCAACACAGAGAATAAAATATTTCTGATCTATTCCTAAGCGTTTTCGAAGTGTTACGTATTTATCAATATCCTGTCGAAAATCCCCAGCCTTACATTCAATATATAGCGGTTGAGTGTTGTTGATGAGGAAAAATACGTCCAATTCTCTTTTTTCGCCAGGTAAAAAGGAAAGCATCATATTTCGAGCACAAGAAAATTCAACGTTACGTTCTTGGCATATCCTTAGGCCAATCATCAGCGCATACCATTCGAGCCAGTCTCCAGCAAAAAAACGTCTTACACTGGGGGCGTTTTGCAGAACAACGCGAATATTTTTCTCTTTCTTATTACTGATACAACGAGCGATCAGAGAGTGATCGTAAAGACGCTGAATAAAGGATTCAAGCGCTTTAGCATCTTGTTTAGATTTCTTATCCAGATAAATAAGGTTACTGTTGAATTCCTTTAGTTGGGCGTAGCGAATCCGCTCGCAAACTTCACCAAATAGTGCGTAGTCCGAGCCAATGGCAATAGCTGCCTCGTCAAAAAAGCCTGTTGTGTCTATAGCGTTAATGTTTACCGAGGCTGTGATGTTTTTCGTCTTAAACCACTCAATGATTGGAGCATGTTGCGCTTCTGAACTCAGCAAGTCAGAATTGTGAATGTCGAAGTGTTTGCTGGGTTTGTCTGATTCGATCTGCGCTGATGTTGAAGGAGATATACGAAGTTCATCCAGTTCTTTTCGCTGTGCGAAATACATCTCTGATAGCTTGCTTACGAAAAAGAGGGTGTCGTAGATTAATGTTGATGTCCCACATTTAACACAACTATGGCGAGTTTCGACTAGCTCTCGTTCATGCTCTGTGACGGTTCCACATTTGTTACATCGGGATATGGCCATATCGATCAGAATAATAATAAAAAAATAATTCTATCATCAATAACAGAAAGGCATTGCGATGCTTCAATTCGGTGTATTACGCGTTGCTGATACGTCCTAAATAATACATTATATTCGATGCTCTGCAGACCAATATCCATGCGGCTTCCAGAGCATCATTTTAAAAGCTGTTTCAAGTATTTTCCGGTATAACTTGCTTTGTTTTCTGCTACTTGTTCCGGTGTGCCTTCCGCAATTACCATGCCGCCGCCATCGCCGCCTTCCGGGCCCATGTCAATCAGCCAATCCGCAGTTTTAATCACGTCCAGATTATGCTCGATAATCACAATGGTGTTGCCCGCATCGCGCAGACGGTGAATAACGTCCAATAAAAGCTGGATGTCTGCAAAATGCAGGCCGGTCGTTGGCTCGTCTAATATGTAAAGCGTCCTGCCCGTGTCGCGCTTGCTTAATTCCAGAGAGAGCTTAACGCGCTGCGCTTCACCGCCACTTAATGTGGTCGCGCTTTGCCCAAGCGTAATGTAGCCCAAACCCACGTCCAGCAAGGTTTGCAGCTTGCGTGCCACGACGGGAATCGCTTTAAAGAATTCATGCGCTTGCTCCACAGTCATTTCTAATACTTCATGAATGTTTTTGCCTTTGTAGTGGATTTCTAAGGTCTCACGGTTGTAACGGTGGCCTTTGCAAACATCGCATGGCACATATACATCCGGCAAAAAGTGCATTTCTACGCGAATCACCCCGTCGCCCTGGCAGGCCTCGCAGCGGCCGCCTTTGACGTTGAAAGAGTATCTGCCTGGCCCATAGCCACGTGCGCGGCTTTCCGGTACGCCGGCGAATAAATCGCGGATTGGGGTAAATAACCCAGTATAGGTTGCCGGGTTGGAGCGCGGCGTGCGGCCAATCGGGCTTTGGTCAACATCGACCACCTTATCAAAAAATGCCAAGCCATCTACCTCGCCAAATGGTGCCGGCTCAGTATTGCTGCCGTATAAATGCTGCGCGACGACCCGGTAAAGTGTGTCGTTAATCAGGGTGGATTTGCCGCTGCCGGAAACGCCGGTGACGCAGGTCAGCAGGCCGACCGGGATTTCGACCGAAACATTGCGCAAATTATTGCCGGTTGCGTTGCTGAGCTTCAGCCATCGTGCCGGGTCGGCTTTGGTGCGGGTTTTTTTGTATTCGATTTTCTTTTTACCGCTTAAATATTGGCCGGTAAGCGATTGGGTGTTGGCCTGGACTTCTGCCGGCGTGCCTTCAGCCACAATTTGTCCGCCATGCTCGCCCGCGCCGGGGCCAATATCCACCACGTAGTCTGCCGCCAGAATCGCATCGTGGTCATGCTCCACCACAATCACCGTGTTGCCAATGTCACGCAAACGTTTCAGCGTTTCCAGAAGCCGGTCGTTGTCGCGCTGATGCAAGCCGATCGAGGGCTCATCCAGCACATACATCACGCCGGTTAAACCGCTGCCGATCTGCGAGGCCAGACGGATACGCTGCGCTTCTCCACCTGATAAGGTTTCGGCCGAGCGCGAAAGCGATAAATACTCCAGCCCGACGTTGGTTAGAAATCTCAGACGGCTTTGAATCTCTTTTACGATCTTGTCGGCAATGGCAAGTTTTGCGCCTTGCAGTTCAAGCGCTTCAAAGAAAGTGAGTGCTTGCTTTAACGGCACTTCACAAATCTGGTGAATGTTTTTATTGCCCACTTTGACGTGGCGCGCCTCTATCCGCAAGCGTGTGCCCGCACAATCTGGGCAGGGCGCGCTATTGATGTATTTAGAGAGTTCATCGCGCACCGCCAGGGAATCGCTTTCACGATAGCGGCGTTGCAGGTTGTTTAGAATGCCTTCGAAATTATGCGTTTTGCCAAAGAAAGTACCACGCTCGTTTAAGTATTTAAATGCGATCTGCTCGCGGCCGGAACCGTTTAACAACACGTCCTGGATAGGTTCTGGCAGGTTTTCAAAAGGAGTTTCAGTATCAAAGCCGTAGTGCGCCGCCAAGCTCAGCAGCATCTGGAAATAAAACTGATTGCGCTTATCCCAGCCTTTGATTGCGCCGCTGGCCAGAGATAAATGCGGAAAAGCCACCACGCGCTTCGGATCGAAAAAGTTGACGTTGCCCAAGCCGTCGCACTTGGGGCATGCGCCCATCGGGTTGTTAAACGAGAACAGGCGCGGCTCCAGTTCGGCAAGTGAGTAATCACACACCGGGCACGAAAATTTGGCCGAAAACAGATGCTCTTTTTCGGTATCCATCTCCAGCGCGATGGCTTTGCCTTCGGCCAAACGCAATGCGGTCTCGAAGGATTCCGCAATACGCTGCTTCATGTCTTCCTTAACTTTCAGGCGGTCTACCACCACATCTACGCTGTGTTTGGTGGTTTTGGCAAGCTGCGGCAAGGCATCGATTTCATAAATCTTACCGTCAACGCGCAGGCGCACGAAGCCTTGCGCTTTTAAGTCATCAAACAAGTCAAGCTGCTCACCTTTGCGGTTTGCCACCACCGGTGCGAGTATCATCAGCTTGGTGTCTTCCGGCAGTTTGAGTATCGCATCCACCATTTGCGAAACGGTTTGCGCTTCCAGTTTGATGCCATGCTCCGGGCATTCCGGGTCGCCGGCGCGCGCGTACAAAAGCCGCAGGTAATCGTGGATTTCGGTGACCGTGCCAACAGTGGAGCGCGGATTATGTGAAGTGGATTTTTGCTCGATCGAAATTGCGGGCGACAGCCCTTCAATCAAATCGACATCGGGCTTATCCATGCGTGCCAGGAACTGCCGTGCATAAGCTGAAAGGCTTTCTACATAACGGCGCTGGCCTTCTGCATAGAGCGTATCAAAAGCCAGCGAGGATTTGCCAGAGCCTGAGAGCCCGGTCACAACAATCATTTTGTTGCGCGGCAAATCCAGCGATATATTTTTTAAGTTGTGGGTACGGGCACCGCGTATGCGAATAAAATCCATGAGGCTTTTTTCTAAATTTGAGGCAACCTGTTAATATACCGCCTTTAGCAAAATAATTTCAAATATTTAATGAGTTCAATCGAAAAAATGCCCCAAAGCGAGCTTAGAGCAAGCGTCAGCCTGGCTTCTATCTATGGCTTGCGCATGCTGGGTATGTTCTTGATCTTGCCCATTTTCGCTATCTACGCGACGCATTATCAAGGCGGGGATAACAGTATTCTAGTGGGGGCGGCGTTGGGTGCGTACGGGCTGACGCAGGCTTTGTTTCAATTGCCTTTTGGCATGGCTTCGGATAAATTTGGACGTAAGAATGTGATTTATCTCGGGCTGGCGATGCTGATCATCGGCAGCATTGTCGCAGCCTTGGCGACGGATATCACTACGGTAATTATAGGACGTGCCATGCAGGGGGCGGGGGCGGTTTCAGCTGCTGTGACTGCGTTATTGGCGGATTTGACGCGTGAAGAAAACCGCACCAAAGCCATGGCGATGATAGGTGCAACCATTGGGGTGACTTTTGCGATTTCATTGGTGCTGGGTCCGGCGCTGGCACATTGGACAGGCATCGCCGGCATTTTCTGGCTCACTGCGGTGTTGGCTGTTCTAGCGATACTGGTGATCAGATTCATTGTACCCAACCCGATTGCCAGCCACTTTCATTCCGACGCAAGTGCAGTGCCGGCAAAGCTTAAGGATGTGCTGAAAAACGCACAATTATTGCGCTTGAATTTCGGTATTTTTGCGCTGCATGCCGCACAGATGGCGATGTTTATTGTGGTGCCTTTTGCGATTCAAAACACCAGCAGTTTAGATGTGAATCATCACTGGCAAGTCTATTTGCCCATTTTAATTGGCTCGTTTGTACTGATGATACCTGCGATTGTTGTGGGGGAAAAACGCGGCCTGTTGAAGCCGGTTTTTATTGGCGCGGTAGCGTTGATGCTGATCGCACAGTTGTGTTTTGCAGGGCTGATCACCAGTTTCTGGGGTATTGTGTTTTCATTATTTGCTTATTTCGTGGCATTTAATATATTGGAGGCCAGCCTGCCCTCGCTCATTTCCAAACTGGCTCCGGCAGCAGCTAAAGGCACTGCAATGGGGGTTTACAACACCTCACAATCGCTGGGTGTGGCAGCAGGTGGCCTGGCAGGTGGCTATTTGGCACATCATTACAGTTATTCAATCGTCTTTATGTTTTGTGCAGTGCTGATGAGTGTTTGGTTATTGCTCAGTTTTAGTATGAAAACTCCCCCGGCCGTTCGTACAAAGATGTATCATTTAAAAGAAACGAGCGAAGCGCAGGCGAGAGCGCTGAGTAAAGCAGTATCCGCGTTGCCTTATGTGCATGAGGCGGTGGCGATTGCCGCTGAGGGTATGCTGATTGTAAAAATAAAAAATCAGTATGCGAAAAGTAAACGGGAAATAGCAGACGATCAGGAAATATTAGCAATTATTGGGAGTACA
>JBGANY010000010.1:0-92149 GCA_044222005.1 Methylotenera sp. | reverse complement strand
ATTTTGCTAAAATGGGCGATAACGCCTATACTTAGCATGTTATTGAATCTAAATCGCTTTAGCGTATCTCAATAACAGCTAAACGTGACAAAAAATACTTGGCTAATACCGCTCGCCATATTTAAAGTAGCGATAAAAAAATTGCGCTCTAGCCGCCGCAGACAAATAAACATAAACGCGACTAAAGTTACTGAAGACAGAATTTTAACGGATTTATGCCCCTGTGTTGATAAAGGTATGAGAAAAATCAAACGTCGGCATATATTTTAAGATGTAGCAAAACCATATTTAATCAATCGAAAAATCGTAGAAGCTCTTCGCGATTTGTAATGCCAGCTTTTTCTGCAGGCACGGATGATTTCAGCTGCATCGTGTTGCGCCATATAAGACGCACGATTAAAACATAACTTAGACCATGTCTGGGTGAAATCACAACTTCAGAACTTTAATCCTAAAGTACAACATGTCTGCCCGCATGAGCGCGGGAGCACACAATGAAACGCATGTTATTTAATGCAACGCAATCGGAAGAATTACGCGTTGCGATTGTCGATGGGCAAAAGCTTGTTGATCTGGACATCGAACACGCTGGAAAAGAACAGCGCAAAGGCAATATTTACAAAGGTGTCATCACCCGGGTAGAGCCTTCACTAGAAGCCGCATTTGTTGATTACGGTACCGAACGTCACGGCTTTTTACCCTTCAAGGAAATTTCCCGCAGCTATTTCTCGGACAAATCCGAAGGCGGTAAAACCCGCATTCAAGACGTGATTAAAGAAGGCCAGGAACTCATCGTTCAAGTCGATAAAGATGAACGCGGCAACAAGGGCGCAGCGCTTACCACTTTCATCTCTTTAGCAGGCCGCTATCTGGTATTGATGCCGAACAATCCGCGAGGTGGTGGCGTTTCGCGCCGTATCGAGGGCGAGGACCGCAACGAGCTGCGCGACGTGATGGCGCAACTGGAAGTGCCGAAAGGCATGAGCATCATCGCACGTACCGCCGGTATTGGCCGTACTGCAGAAGAACTGCAGTGGGATCTGAATTACCTTACGCAGCTTTGGACCGCCGTAGAGGAAGCCTCGCATATCCAGGCCGGCGCGTTTCTGATCTATCAGGAAGGCAGTCTGGTCATTCGCGCGATCCGTGATTATTTCAGCGCGGACATTGGTGAGATCTTAATCGATACGCCTGATGTTTATGAACAGGCCGTGCAATTCATGAACCATGTGATGCCAGGCAATGTGACCCGTGTAAAACTGTATCAGGATGAAGTGCCGCTATTTTCGCGCTTTCAAATCGAACACCAGATCGAATCCGCTTTTTCACGTGAAGTCCGCTTGCCTTCCGGCGGCGCCATTGTGATTGACCATACCGAGGCGCTGGTGTCTGTCGACGTGAACTCTGGCCGCTCAATCAAAGGCAGTGACATCGAACAAACCGCTTTTAACACCAATCTGGAAGCCGCAGAAGAAGTTGCGCGCCAATTGCGTTTGCGCGATTTGGGCGGCTTGGTAGTAATCGATTTTATCGATATGGAAAGCCAGCGCAACCAGCGCGAGGTAGAGAACGCCTTGCGCGATGCCCTGCACGCTGACCGTGCGCGCGTACAGACCGGCAAAATTTCACGCTTTGGTTTGCTTGAACTGTCACGCCAGCGCTTGCGCCCAAGCCTAGGCGAAACCAACCATGCCGCTTGCCCGCGTTGCAGCGGCACCGGACATATCCGCGGCATCGAGTCTACCGCATTGCATATCTTGCGCATTACACAAGAAGAAGCCATGAAAGACAACAGCGCGATTATTCAGGTGCAATTGCCGGTTGAAGCCGCCACCTTCCTGCTCAACGAAAAACGCGCTGATATTCATAAAATCGAGCAGCGTATGGGCGTGGAAGTGATATTGATTCCAAATATCCATATGGAAACGCCAAACTACAGCATCACACGCATCAAGCATGATGATGTTAACGAAGAAACCGCGCAGGCCAGCTATAAAATGGTGGAATTGCCTGCCGAAACTGCTTATGTGCGCAGTCTGAGCGAGGAGGCAAAACCCAGCGCGCCCGAGGCGTTGGTGAAAGGTATTACGCCTGCGACATCCGCGCCGATTGTTGAAGAAAGAGCCGCGGCAGAAAAACCTGCTGCACCTGCAGCCAAAACTTCATTTTTAAGCCGCATTAAAAAATGGCTGGGCGGCACGGGCGAAGTCAAGGTTGAAGAAAAAGCGGAAGACAAAACCGCACGCGAGGCTCGCGATAGCTCCCGTAACCGCAGCAATCGCGACCGCAATCGCAACCGCAGCAATCGCGATCGGGCCAATATAAGCACTGGCGAGCGTGGCGACAGGCCGCAACAAGGGCAACGTCCACAGCAAGCCAGTCAACAGCGTCCAGAGCGTACGCCGCGTCCCGAAAGACCCATCGAAAACCGCGTCGAGAAAGCTGAAGCAGTTGCTCCAGCAACGCCTGCTGACAGCATCGCGGCAGATACCAATCAGGCACCGCGTCAAGAGCGCAGCGGCCGCAGCCGCCGCGGCGGACGTAACCGCAACAAAAATCGCGATGCCAACCGTGACCAAAATCGTGAGATGTCACGCGAACAAGATGCCGCCACACCAGCTTTTGTGCCAAATGACTTGGTTCAGAATGAACCTGCTCCAAAAGAGCATGCTGTAGCGACCGCACCAGTATTGGTTTCTGAGCCTGTTGTTGAAGAGGCGGTAAAAGCGCCTGGCAAACCTAAAAAAGCTGCAAAATCAGCAGAGCCCATAGCTGAAACTGCCGGTGTACCAGAGACGGCGCCAAAGGCAAAGGCCGAGAAGAAACCTGCTGCACGCAAACCTAAATCGGCAAAACCGCTCGATTTGGCCGCAAGTGGCCTACAGCTCGTAGAAACCAAAGGCGATGCAAAAATGGCCGCGCCTGTGGCAGAACCAGCAACACCAAAAGGTCCGCGTAAAGCGCCAGGCTGGAAGAAAAATGCAGAATCCAAAACAGATGATGCACCGCTGGTGATGGTGGAAACCCAGAAATAAATAATTAAAATTAGTTAGTTCTAAAAATTAAGAAGCCCGGCTTTTAGTAAGACTAGTCGGGCTTTTTAATTGATTTCAAGTACGTCATTGGCAACATTGCCGCATTAAAAATGCAGCACCGTATCATCAGCTATTCACCTACAATGGCCGCTTCAGCGTGAAACTTAATGTAAAACAATGCATGATTTTCTGCCGCTAGCAACGCCAACAGCCGATTGATTGCTTCATCTGTCGCAAAAAATTCCATGATAATCGGCAGTTCACCTGCCAATTCAAAAAAGTGCTGTTCATGCAAGCGCCCGTTGCGGCCAAACCCCGCCAACGCACGTACAGCCGACCCACCTGGAATGCCGATGGCTTCGGCTTGCTTCAAAATCCACTCGTATAACAAGTTGCCATGGTGGCGTAATGTCTCTGGAACGAATAGCTTCAGGTAAATTCCTTGCATCGCATCAACCCCTTATCAGCTGTATTGTAAGTATGCCCAGGCCGGTTAAAACCAGCGAACCCAATACATGAATCAATACATGAGCAGCTGCCCAGCCATATTGCCCGCGTGCAAGCAAAGTAGCCGCTTCGGCAGAGAATGTGGAAAAAGTGGTTAATCCTCCAAGAAAGCCTGTGGTGACAAAAAGCCGAACCTCGGGCGAAAAGCTAGAAGTCAAAGCAAACACGCCTATCGTCAAGCCCATCAAGTAACCGCCCACCAGATTTGCCAACAATGTACCTAGTGGCAATGCAGGCAACGTCGCATTCAACATGATGCCCAATCCCCAACGTAGCCAGGCGCCAAGTGCTGCGCCAGCCCCTACGGCCACAAAACCGTTCAATCCCATGCTATGACCCCCTAAGGCTATATTATAGCCATTCGTTTATGCACTATAATAACGTATCAACGTCATGATAAAGAAGGTATATTTTGCGCGTCTTATTTGCCACTTCAGAAGCCTACCCACTCATTAAAACAGGCGGCCTCGCCGACGTAAGCGGCGCCCTGCCTAAGGCCTTGAACAATCTGGCAGAATTTGATGGCGACATCAAAATACTGCTGCCGGGTTACCGGGCAGTTTTAGAAAAACTAAGAGATGTTTCACCAGTCGCTACCATAGAAGTGCTTGGCCAGACCTGTACCCTATTAATGGGCAAAATGCCAGATAGCGATACCGACGTAATCGCAATTCAGAATACGCAACTGTATGAACGCGATGGCGGCCCATATAGCGACAAGCATGGTGTTGAATGGCTGGACAATGCGCTCAGATTCGGTGTGCTTTCCCGTGTGGCCAGCTTGCTTTGCAGCAAGCGCAGTCCGCTTCAGAATTGGCAGCCGGACTTGATTCAGTGTAATGACTGGCAAACCGGCCTGGCGCCTGCCTACATGAAGCTGCTGGATTTCTCCACCACCAAGTCGATTCTAAGCCTGCATAACCTCGCTTTTCAAGGTTGCTATGATGTCAGATGGCTTAAGGCATTAGAGCTCCCGGTAGAAAATTTTCAAATCAGCGGCTTTGAATATCATGGTCAAATTTCGTTTTTGAAAGCGGGACTTTTTTACGCAGACAAATTAAGCACCGTAAGCCCGACCTATGCGCAGGAGATTCAAACAGAAACTTTTGGTTTTGGCATGCAAGGCCTGCTGCAAATCCGCAAGGAGGATTTGACCGGCATTTTAAATGGCATTGATACGGAAGAATGGTCGCCCGAAAAAGACCCCAGTCTCATTAAAAACTACAGCGCCAGCGATCTCTCTGGGAAAACGGCAGTTAAAAAAGCGCTGCAGGAGCAGCTAGGGCTTCATGTTGATGCAGATGCACCATTGTTGGGCGTAGTGAGTCGGCTCACACATCAAAAAGGGCTGGATTTATTACCCGGAATCATGCCTCAACTTATCGCACAAGGCTGCCAGTTTGCCATTTTAGGCAGTGGCGATAAAGCCCTGGAAGCCAGCTTCAATGACTTGGCACAAAAAACCCCAGGTCAAGTTTCCATGACTACAGGCTATAACGAGCATCTCTCGCACAACATTATGGCAGGCTGCGACATGTTTGTGATGCCATCGCGCTTTGAGCCATGCGGACTTAACCAGTTGTATGGCCTGGCCTACGGTACCCCGCCGATTGTCAACGCCACAGGCGGCTTGGCGGACTCGGTATGCGACACCAATGAAACCACCCTTAACAACGATACTGCCACTGGCTTTGTGATGAAAAATGTCAGCAGTGCATCACTTTTGGTCACAATTGAACACGCTTTGGCCATCTGGAAAAACAAAGCGTTATGGCAAAAAATTCAGCGCAATGGCATGCGACAGGACATTGGCTGGGATTCCAGCGCGAAAGCTTACTTAAAACTGTACGAAAAAACACTCTCAAATCAGTAGACGGAAAGTTGGCATGGTTGATGCTTGATATTAATCAAGCTTCTCCAAAGCTAACTTCTCCTCCCTAGGGGCGTATACACAAAATGATGTTACGCCTCTTTTTTTATTCTAAATTCCGGCTATTTTTACTTAATTATAAAATGCTCGCGGTAATACTTCAGCTCGTCGATAGATTCGTAAATATCCGCCAAGGCCTCATGTTTGCTGGCTTTCTTGAATCCTGAATAAATTTCCGGCTTCCAGCGCCGTGCAAGCTCCTTAAATACGCTCACATCCAGATTGCGGTAATGAAAATAGGCTTCCAGATCAGGCATATAACGCGCCATAAAGCGCCTGTCCTGACAAATAGAATTGCCGCACATGGGCGATTTCCCGGCAGGCACAAATTGCTTTAAGTAGGCAATCATTTGCTCGGTAGCGGCGGCTTCATCCAAGGTAGACGCTTTCACCTTGTCAATCAGGCCGCTGCGCCCGTGCGTGCCCTTATTCCAGGCATCCATGCCATCCAGTACCGCGTCTGACTGGTGTATGACTAAAACTGGCGATTCGCCCAGCACGTATAATTCGGCATCAGTGACTACCACGGCCAGTTCCAGAATGCGGTCTGAATCTGGCAACAAGCCACTCATTTCCATGTCCAGCCAGATTAAATTATCGTTGTTGATATTATTGCTTGCGGCTTCCATCATGATTTCCATTAAAATAGCGTATAACAGCACCAGCAGTGAACCAATTCCCTGCAAATGCTTCAGAATACGTGTAGTTTAACTTAAATTTAGAAATATCATGGCATCCATACTCTCACCTGCGACAACTTTAACACTCGTTTTTATCGTTCTACTCATCGCAACGACGCTTGCCCGGCTTTGGCTGGGGTCGCGGCAAATCGCATACGTGCAAGCAAACCGCACTCAAGTACCTAGTGCATTTTCTGCGAATATTTCTTTGGAGGCTCATCAAAAAGCGGCAGACTATTCCACGGCAAAAACCAGGCTGGCACTGGCTGAGGTTGTGATGCAAGCCTTATTATTGGCCGCATTCACCATTGGCGGCGGTTTGCAGTGGCTGGACGATAGCTGGCGCAATGTTTTGACCGACCACGAGATTATTCGCGGCGCATTGGTGATTTGCAGTGCCATGCTGATCAGCGCCTGCATAGACTTGCCTTTCGAATACTATAAAACCTTTGTCATCGATGAAAAGTTCGGTTTTAACAAAATGACGCCAAGAATGTTTTTTACTGACCTAATCAAGCACGGCCTGGTCGGCCTGGCATTGGGCCTGCCTATTCTGTTTGCAGCACTTTGGCTGATGCAGGGTGCGGGCCAATATTGGTGGTTTTATTTATGGGTAATCTGGAGCATCTTTAATATCCTCATGCTCGCGGTTTACCCGACTTTTATCGCGCCATTATTCAACAAATTTACACCGCTTGCCGATGAAAATCTTAAATCGCGCATTGAAGCGCTTCTCACTAAATGCGGCTTCAAATCGCAAGGCTTGTTTGTGATGGATGGCTCTGCTCGCAGCAGCCACGGTAATGCCTACTTTACCGGCTTTGGCAGCAGTAAACGTGTGGTGTTTTTTGATACGCTATTAGACCGCTTAAGCACGGAAGAAATCGAGGCAGTACTGGCGCACGAACTAGGGCATTTTAAACATCATCACGTCATCAAGCGTATCGCCCTGATGTTCTTTGTATGCTTTCTAGGCTTGGCGCTGCTGGGCTGGCTGATGAATCAGACCTGGTTTTATAATGGATTAGGCGTCACTACACCGAGCAATCACATGGCATTGATTTTATTTTTGCTGGTATCACCTGTGTTTTTATTTTTGCTGCGCCCGCTGATGGCAGGTTATTCACGCAAAAACGAGTTCGAAGCTGACGATTACGCCGCAAAGAACGCCAGTGCTAATCACCTTATTGAAGCTTTGGTTAAGCTTTACCGCGATAACGCTTCTACGCTCACGCCAGACCCATTGCACTCGGCATTTTATGACTCTCACCCGCCCGCCAGCATTCGCATTTCTAAATTAGCAGCGTATACTGCAAATTAGCACTGCATGTTAGCGAATGAAAGGTATAAGCGATGACAAAAATATTACTGCCGTTGTTATATTTGTTTAGCTTGAATGCTGTAGCCAACGATATGTTTGCCAAGGCAGATATTAAAGCGGGCAAGGCTTTGGTTGAAAAAAACTGCATCAGCTGCCACGCCTCAAGCTACGGCGGCGATGGCTCTGGCATTTACACGCGCGAAGATCCAAAAGTGAAAACATCCAAAGGCTTAGTGGCTCAAGTGCGCAGCTGCAACACCATGCTTGGCCTGAAGTGGTTTGAAGATGAGGAGCTTAATGTGGCGGCTTATCTGAACCAGACTTACTACAAATTTGAAAAATAAATGCAAATTTTAAAATGTTAAGCTGGGCCTGAAGATGTTACAGGGCTTGGTGGTTGCCGCTTACGGCAAGCGTTACGAAGTTGAGTTGGCAGACAAATCGCGCATCAGCTGCGTCACGCGCGGAAAAAAAACCGATTTAGCCTGTGGTGACATTGTCACCATCAAGCTCACCGACACCGCTGAAGGCGTTGTAGAATCAAGCCAGCCGCGCAAATCCCTGCTCTATCGCAGCAATGCTTTCAAAAGCAAAATTCTCGCCTCTAATGTCACGCAAATCGTGATTGTGCTGGCAACCCAGCCCAGCTTTTATGAAGCATTGCTCAACCGCTGTCTGGTAGCGGCGGAAGCCGCCAACATCAAGCCACTGATTGTGCTGAATAAATGTGACCTGGCTGATGCTGGTGACGCAAAAAAAACACTACAGCTATATCAGGATCTGGGCTATCAAGTCGTGTATTTGTCTGCGGTTGAGGACATTACTGAACTGCGGCCATATCTTGCCAATCATCAAAGTGTGCTGGTAGGCCAATCCGGTATGGGTAAATCCACCATTATCAACAAGCTGCTGCCCGAACAGCAAGTACGCACGCAAGTGATGAGCGACGCGCTGGATAGCGGCAAACATACCACCACGGCGGCACATTTATACCATTTAGATACAACCAGCAGCCTGATTGATTCACCCGGCTTACAGGAGTTTGGCCTGCACCATCTTACTCAGGAAGCGTTGGAGCTGGCTTTTAAAGAATTCAGGCCGTATTTGGGCAAATGCCGATTTAATAACTGCAAACACCTGCATGAACCGGATTGCGCGGTGATAAACGCCGTCAATCATGGCAAAATATCGGCATCAAGATTGAGTTATTATCAGGATTTAGCGCAAGAGCATCACGATTAATATGGCAAATACCGCTTTTATTTCGCACCCGGATACTTTGCTGCACGTCATGGACGGCAGCCATCCCGAATCACCTGCGCGCATCACTGCTATAAAGAATGCTGTAAATGCTTCCGATTTAAAAGAAAAGCTGCAGTTTTACGAGGCGCCGGCAGCCACCAAAGCACAACTCCAGCGTGTGCATTCTGCCGATTATGTTGATTACATTCACAGCATTGCCCCCAAGGCAGGATTGGTGCGCTTAGACGGCGACACCGCTATGGGGCCGATGAGTTTGTCCGCGGCATTGCATGCAAGCGGTGCAGTCATTCTGGCCACAGATTTAGTGTTAACAGGCAAAGCCAAAAATGCATTTTGCTGTGTGCGCCCACCCGGTCACCATGCAGGACGCGCCAATAGCGCAGGCTTCTGCATTTTTAACCATATTGCCGTCGGCGTCGCGCACGCCCTGTCGCAATACCCAATCAAACGGGCTGCCATTGTTGACTTTGATGTTCACCACGGCGATGGAACCGAGGATATCTTCAGCAGCAATCCGAACGTCATGCTCTGCTCTACTTTTCAGCATCCGTTTTATCCGTTTAGCGGCGCAGAAACGCGTAGTAATCACATGATTAATGTGCCGTTAGCCGCGCATACCAAGCGCGAAGGGTTTAGGAAAGCCGTCATGTCAGAATTCGCGCCTGCCTTGGATGGTTTTAAGCCAGAGATTATATTTGTTTCAGCAGGGTTTGATGCACATTTGAATGATCCGCTGGCAGATTTAACCCTGATTGAAGAGGATTATGTGTGGATAACCGAATTCATAAAAGAATTTGCTGCAAAATACGCGAAAAACAGGATTGTATCTTCACTTGAGGGTGGCTATCATTTATCATCTCTAGCGCAAAGTGCTTGGGCACATATTAATAGCTTGGCTAAAAATGATTGATTTAAAAAAAGAACAGATAGCGGCTGAAAGACTCGAGCTTGGCATGTATGTGACCGATCTGGATAGGCCTTGGGAAGGCACGCCATTCATGCTGCAAGGCTTTTTGCTGGATGATCAATCCGACCTGGACAAGCTCAGGTCAATATGCAAATTCGTCTATATTGACCGTACCAGATCCGTCGGCAGCCTGTTTTCCGCCCCAGCCAGACAAGATGTCGCCATCAAACGCGAAGGTGCGGTGATACGCATCAAAGATCCTGGAAAGGCTGTTTCAGACAAAAAACCCGCAGGCAATATAGATCCTCGGTTTGCCAACAAGACCTCTTTCTTCGACATTCTTCGCGAACTAAAAAATCACCAGGCACCCCGGAATGTTGAGCGCAACAGCCAGGACGGCACGGTTTATAACTTGAAATATGGCGCGAATACGGCGGCGCAAGAAGCCTTACCCTATCAAACCGAAACCAATCCTCAGCAAAAGCCAATGGCCAAAGAGTTGGCCGAGGATGTAGGCGGTTTTTTCGGCAACCTGTTCAGACGCAATAAACTTAAATCCACGATTGATGACAGTTCTAAAAACAATAAAGCAGGCAATGATTCCAGTGACGGCTACAAAGTAACAATTTACGAGGAAGAGCCGCCTGTCGAAAATGAAATCGCGATTATCTATCCGATTTATGAACAATCGCAGGTGGCTACCAGAGAGATATTTGATGCGGTGGCAAATGAGCAAAATCTCGACTTGACCGCTGTAAGTGAAATTCTGGACAGTATGGTTGAAAGTATTGGCCGCGTACCCGATGCCTTGCTGTGGCTGGCAAAACTGAAGCAGACCGACGACTACTCATACAATCACGCCTTGCACGTCTCAATCACATTAATGGCTTTCGGCAATTTCCTGGCGCTGTCTAAAAAACAGATTAAAGAATTGGGCCTGGCCGGCTTGCTACAGGATGTCGGCAAGGTAAAACTTTCTGCCGATGTGCTGTTAAAAGAAGGAAAGCTCTCGCGTGAAGAGTATGAGTACGCAAAAAAACACGTGGACGAAAGCCTGAAAATTCTTGAAAAAACACCGGACATTCCGCTTCCGGTGATTGATATGGTGGCACAGCATCATGAACGCGTGGATGGCAGCGGCTACCCTAATCAGTTGCAAGAAAACCAGATTAGCCTGACTTCGCAAATCGCAGGCTTAATTGACACCTATTGCGCCATCACCAGCCATAAATCTTATGCCAAAGGCGTTTTTCACCAGGAAGCGTTGGATAAAATTCATCAATTGAGCGGAAAACTATTCAGCAGTGAATTAATCGATCAGCTGGTCCAGTTCATGGGCATGTATCCAGTCAGCTCCCTGGTTGAGCTTAATACGGGCGAAGTGGGCGTGGTCATACAACAGAACCAGGTTCGAAGGCTTCTGCCAAGATTAATGCTCTTGCTGGCGCCCGACAAATCGCGCTACACATCGCCTGTTATTTTGAACCTGCTGAACAGCCCATCAACGCCGGCAGGCGAGCCCTACAGAATAATAAAAAGCCTGCCCCCTGATAGCTACGGCTTAAACCCAAGTGATTTTTATGTTTAGACCAGAAATGGTTTATGACTGGTAGCCTCAAATGATGATGGAAGATACGTCGGCCAGTGAAGAACTTCAGGAGGAGGAAATACAGGAAGTTGAGATTGCCTATACTGAACAAGCTGTTTTAGAAAAATTAGATGCCTACGGACTTAAACCAAAAGCGCTGTTTTCCAACCTGAAAGTCAATGTTAAAGCGCTTGGGCAAACGGAAACACCAAAAAACCTGCAATTAAACCCGTTTTTATCTCAGCTGAGTTCAGCACTCAAAAGCTGGCAATCCGGACATGACTTAAAAGCCTTTACTGCCGATATTAATCAGCTGATTTTTTTGTGGCTCAACGCCATACAGGATGGCGCAAGCGCGCAAGCCATATTCAATCTTCTCGGCTGTTTTGAATTCAAAACGAAATTAGGCATCTCCAACTCGGCCAAACTGCATTGCTTTTTGTTTGATCTGTTTGCTGAAACCAATTATCAGCATCAGCAACTACGCCTTGATTACACACTCAATTTTGATGCCGTTACGCAACTGCCTAATGCCAATCTAATTTTGGGCAGCATAGACCATGCTATCAAAAACAAAGAGGGAAACCCGTTGATTGGCTTGTTTTCCATACATTTTCAAGTTGCAAAACATAATCCCATTTTTTCACAACAGCTTGCCTCTGAATTAAGCCGAAAGCTCGCTTTCAGACTAAAGCAAAACATATCACCTGATTACCAGCTATACCATACCGGAAACTTGCAGTTTGATATCCTGATTCCCAACCTGAACAATGACATTCAACTCAATTTACTCGCAGCCAAACTGCAACGCGCCTTCGAGCAAATGGTGCCCATAGGCAATCAATCAGTACTAGTCACACCATTCACTGGCTGTGCATTTGCCAAGAAATCCTCTCAAAAAGCGCATGAATTATATGGCTGTTCCAAACTGGCGCTGGAAAGTGCTTTTTCCAGCCAGCAGCAGTTTGTGATGTACTCGCAGGAACTGGAAAAACAGTTGGCCGCGCAGCATGATATGGAACTCAAAGTGTTGGAAGCATTTTCCGGAGACAGTCTGACTTTGTTTTTCCAGCCCATCGTCAATCTGTCAAACTCAAAATGTGTCGGTGCTGAATTGTTATTGCGCTGGTCGGAAGAGGCTGGCTACTACATATCGCCGGGCTTGACTATCGAAATTCTAAACAAGCTGGGTAAAAGCAACTTATTCACGCGCTGGTTAATCAATTCCGCATGCCGATTATCCAGTGAGCTTATACATAAACATCACTTAAAAGTGTACCTCACGATTAATCTGCGCGCTGAAGATTTATATGATATTGAACTGCCTCACCTGCTGCTGCAGGCGCTAGCGTTATGGAAGATCCAGCCGAAAGACATTATTCTCGAAGTCACTGAAAACGGCATCCTTGAAGAAAACGAAACCACCAGCGCCGTGATCAAAGCGCTAGCTGAAAGCGGTTTCAGGCTTGCCCTGGATGACTTCGGCACGGGCTTTTCATCGCTCTCGCGGCTGCGCAACATGCCCATCGATTTAATCAAAATTGATCAGTCATTCGTGCGCGATATCAGTCATTCACAGCATGATTTTGAAATCGTAAAGTCAATTGCCATGCTGGCAAACAGCCTGGGGAAAGAGGTGCTGGCTGAGGGCGTTGAGGATAAAGAATGTCTGGCACTGATCAAAAAAATGAAAATCCATAAATGCCAGGGCTATTTTTTTGCTAAGCCAATGCCTTTTGACGAGTTTGTCACGTGGGCAAAACAGCATTAATCAGCGGTTTCCGACCTGCTATAATAGCGGCATGCAAATTACTACACGACTAGAATTCGATGCAGGGCATCGCATCCCCAACCACAAAAGCCAATGCCGTAATTTGCATGGCCATCGCTATGCGCTTGAAATTACGCTTTCTGGCGACATTATCAGTCAGGAAAATGCTTCTGAAAATGGAATGGTGATGGATTTTTCCGACGTAAAAAAAATCGCAAAGGAAAGTGTCGTGGATGTCTGGGATCACGCATTTCTGGTATTTAAGGACGATCTGCCGGTATTGGATTTTTTAAGTTCATTACCCAACCACAAAACCGTCATCTTCCCGACTGTGCCGACCGCCGAAAATATGGCTGCTGAAGCTTTTAGAATACTCAAGAGTGAGTATAAAGACATTTATGGGAACCACCTAAGATTAGAGCGCGTCAGGCTCTACGAAACGCCCAATAGCTGGGCAGATGCGTTAAGCTAAAACCAACTAAAACTAAAAAGCCATTGCTTGCATTACCTGCTGCAGGCCTTGCTGCCAACTCGGCAATTCCAGATTGAACACTTGCTTAAGTTTGGTATTATCCAGCCTGGAATTCGCCGGGCGCAGTGCAAGTGTTGGATATTCTGCCGTTGTAATTGCCACGATATTGTCAATATTCACCTTAAGCGCGGGCCAGTTGCGGCGTATAGCGAGTCGGCTGTATTCATTGATGATTTCACAAGCAAATCCATGCCACGAGGTGCTTCCGCTATTGGTAAAGTGATAAACTCCGGTTTGATTCTCCATATCTGGCTGCCAAACATTCAGCAATTTAACAACACCCTCTGCGATACTCTCACTACTTGTCGGCGCGCCAAACTGGTCGACCACAATGCGCAAACTATCGCGATCAGAAGCTTGGTGCAGAATGGTTTTTAAGAAATTTTTGCCGTAAACGCCATACACCCAGCTGGTGCGCAAGATCAGATGCGGTAAACCTACAGCACGAATTGCCTCCTCACCTGCCAGTTTGCTTTTTCCATATACGCAAGCAGGATTGACTATATCACCTTCTAGATATGGGGCATCTTTTGTACCATCGTACACATAATCCGTAGAAAAATGAATGAACGCGGCATTCAGCCTGGCGGCTTCTTCTGCCAATATCTGCGGGGCAGTCGCGTTAATCGCATAGGCAAGTTGTGGCTCGGTTTCAGCCTTATCGACCGCCGTAAAAGCCGCTGGATTAATAATGAGATCTGGCTTGATTTCACGCACCACACGGCGGATATCATGGGCTCTGCTTAGATCAAGCTGCTCGCGTGATAAAGCAAATAACTCGTACTCTAGCAGTCTATTTTTTAATGCATGCCCTACTTGCCCTTTAACCCCTGTGAGTAGTAATTTTTTTTGCATTTATAAAACTTGGTTAAGGAAATTTCTTGGCTGCCTGCAGACTTAAGCCCTGACTGTCCTTGGCTGACAATATCGGCGTACCCTGCAAAGGCCATTTGATATTGACCTCTGGATCATCCCATTTAAGACAGCATTCAAATTGCGGCGCGTAAAAATCCGTGGTTTTATATAAAAACTCGGCCGTGTCTGAGAGCACCAGAAAGCCATGCGCGAAACCGGGCGGTATCCACATTTGGCGCTTGTTCTCAGCAGATAATATTGTGCCTTCCCATTGTCCAAACGTCGGTAATGATGTACGCAAATCCACCGCTACATCAAATACCTCGCCCTGCGTGACACGTACCAGTTTTCCCTGCGCCTGTTCTATCTGGTAATGCATGCCGCGCAACACGTTCCTGGCAGATTTTGAATGATTGTCCTGCACAAAATTGACGTCCAAATTCGTCGCTTCAAAAAAAGCCTTCTGATTATAACTTTCGAAAAAGAAGCCTCTTTCATCCCCGAATACTTTGGGCTCAAAAATGATGACTTCCGGAATTCTAGTCTTGATGACATTCATCAATACACCTGCTCTGTCAGCACTTGCTTAAGGTATTGCCCATACCCATTTTTGGCGTATTTATTAGCCAGCGACTCAAGCTGCGCGGCACCAATAAAGCCCATGCGATAAGCGATCTCTTCCGGGCAGGCGATTTTTAATCCCTGACGTTTTTCGATGGTTTGTATAAAAATTCCTGCATCTAATAATGACTCATGTGTGCCGGTATCCAGCCATGCCATGCCGCGCCCCATCACATCTACCTGCAGTGCGCCCCAATCTAAATACTGACGATTCACATCGGTAATTTCCAGTTCGCCGCGTGCCGATGGTTTCATGTTTTTAGCAATCTCGACAACGCGGTTATCGTAAAAGTACAAACCAGTGACAGCATAACGTGATCTTGGCGATTTTGGCTTTTCTTCCAGGCTCACTGCCCTGCCCTGCGAATTGAATTCGACAACGCCGTAACGTTCAGGATCGGTCACGGGGTAGGCAAATACAGTGGCGCCATTGGTGCGCTGTGCAGCATTTTGTGCCGTTTGCGCAAGCTCATGCCCGTAAAAAATATTATCTCCCAATACCAAAGCGCAAGGGTCTTCACCAATAAATTGTTCGCCAATAATAAATGCCTGCGCCAGGCCATCTGGTGAGGGTTGTACCGCGTAGCTGATATGCATGCCCCATTGGCTGCCGTCCTTCAACAGTTCGCTAAAACGCGGGGTATCCTGCGGAGTAGAAATTACCAGCACTTCACGTATGCCTGCCAGCATAAGCGTGGATAGCGGATAGTAAATCATCGGTTTGTCATACACCGGCAACAGCTGCTTAGAAACCACTTGTGTAGCCGGGTACAGCCGGGTGCCGGATCCGCCTGCCAATATAATGCCTTTCATGCCCATTATGCCAACTCCTCGCCACGTTCCTGATAGTTTTTATTTACCCAGTTCTTGTATTCGCCACTGGTCACATTGTCAACCCAGTCTTGATGCGCAAGATACCAGCTGACCGTCTTTTGTATACCGCTATCGAATGTTTCCGCTGGCTTCCAGCCAAGTTCCCGCTCGATTTTGGTAGCATCAATGGCATAACGCTGATCATGCCCTGGCCTATCCTGCACAAACGTGATTTGATCGCGGTAACTGCCCGATTGTTTTGGTTTTTGCAGATCCAGCATGTCGCATAAAGTGTGCACGACCTCTAGATTGGTTTTTTCGTTCCAACCGCCGATATTGTAAGTTTCACCTACCCGCCCGGCTTCCAGAACGCGCCGAATCGCGCTGCAGTGATCCCCCACGTACAGCCAATCGCGCACGTTGCTACCGTTGCCGTAAATCGGCAGTGGCTTGCCATTAAGTGCGTTGTGTATCACCAGTGGGATCAGTTTTTCTGGAAAATGATAAGGGCCATAATTGTTCGAGCAGTTGGTTGTCAGCATCGGCATGCCATAGGTATGATGATAAGCGCGCACCAGATGGTCGGAAGCCGCCTTGGAGGCAGAATACGGACTGTTCGGCTCGTAAGCGTTGGTTTCCTTGAAAGCGGGGTCAGTAGCGCTTAAAGAACCATACACCTCATCAGTTGATACGTGCAAAAATCTAAAATTGGCTTTATCGGCATCACTTAGCCCGGTCCAGTAGGCGCGCGCTTCTTCAAGCAGATTAAACGTGCCGACGATGTTGGTCTGAATGAACTCGCCGGGCCCATGAATAGAGCGGTCGACATGACTTTCGGCTGCAAAATTCACAATAGCGCGCGGCTGGTATTGCTTCAGCAGCGAGCCTACCAGTTCATTATCGCCAATATCACCATGCACAAAAATATGTTCAGGATTTTGCTCGATATCCGCCAGATTGGCCAGATTGCCTGCATATGTGAGCTTGTCCAAGTTAATTACGGTGCCCAAGCCCAGTTTTACCCAGTCATTGACAAAATTGCTGCCAATAAAGCCCGCGCCGCCTGTAACAATAATACAATTATTCATTTTTTTACCTTTAATTTTTTCAAATTATTACCAAAGCTTGGCCCCTGCTTTTGCCAGACTTTTCACATATTCCTCATGCTGAGCAAGCTCCGCCCCATCTGCCTTGATGATTTTCAAGGTACGCACACCATTGGTCACAAACTGATTCGTGGCCATTTGCTGCGTTTGCCCCAAATCCATCATCAAGCTATCTTGGCCGCGCGTCATTGCCATATACACCTCGGCCAGCAACTCCGCATCCAGCAAAGCGCCGTGCAAAGTACGCTTTGAGTTATCGATGCCAAAATGCTTGCATAGCGCATCCAGGTTGTTGCGCTGCCCGGGGCGGGAATCTTTCGCCATCTTTAGCGTATCGGTGATTCTACCGCACATCGTCTCAATTGGCTGTAGCCCGATACGGCCAAGCTCGCTGTTCAAGAAACCCACGTCAAACGGTGCGTTATGAATAATCAGTTCAGCATCGCGAATAAACGCGATCAAATCCTGTGCAATCGCGTCAAATAAGGGTTTATCCTGCAAAAACTCCAACGTAATACCGTGCACCTCCTGTGCGGCAGAATCAATCTCCCGCTCAGGATTTAAATACACATGATAATGATTGTTGGTCGGGCGACGATTCACCATTTCCACTGCCGCAATCTCTATGATGCGGTGACCTTGGGCCGGGTATAAACCGGTGGTTTCTGTGTCTAAAAATATTTGTCGCATACTGGTTAACTTTTCTATAAAAACGCTGCTACACCTTGGTTGGCCAACGCATCCGCATGCTCGTTGCCCATATTTCCGGCATGTCCCTTCACCCAGATCCATTCGATACTATGCTGACTAGCAAGTACATCTAAGGCTTTCCACAAATCATCGTTTTTGACGGGTTTTTTGTCTGCAGTGCGCCAATTGCGCGCCTTCCAGCCAATAATCCACTCGCTAATGCCTTTTTGCACATATACTGAATCCGTATATATCTTAACATTACATGGCCGCTTCAGCGCCTCTAGCGCACGGATGACTGCCGTTAATTCCATACGATTGTTGGTGGTAAGCGCTTCGCCGCCATGCAAGGACTTATGTTTGCCATCATAGTGCAGCCACGCTCCCCAGCCGCCAGGGCCAGGATTGCCTTTGCATGCCCCATCTGCATAAATTTCCACTAGCTGATTCATTCACTTCGCTTCATTTTCTGGTTTTTTTGCTGATGCGGTTTAGATTTAGGATTGCTGCTCACGGCCAGTCTGGATTTGATCGATCCGGTTTTCCAATTTGGCTTGAGCAAAGTCATGTTGGCCACGCGTTTTTTAGCGACGATAAAATAAAGCCCGCCCATCATTGGCCACCATTTGTCGCCCATTTTATCCATAAATGCAAAGCGATTCAGCCACTTCTCATCGTTAACTGGCGGCTCGTAGCAATTCATGCTCCCGCTCACAAACTCCAGACCCAGCAAAGCCAGCCAGTCTTTGATGCGTGATAAGGTGAAAAAATGCCCATGCCACGGGTAGTTGTTGTCCTTTGTAAGCATCTGCCGGATGCCCCAGGCACTCATCGGATTAAAGCCGGTTATGATCAAATGGCCTTCCGCCACCAGCACACGCTCTGCCTCGCGCAAGGTTTGATGCGGGTTCTCACTGAATTCCAGCACATGTGGCAAGCAAATCAAATCAATACAATTTTCGGCAAATGGCAGATAATCGCTCTCGCAATAAGCATCACCTTCACAATTACCCACATGCAGCAGATGCGGAATGCGCGAGTTCTTAAGTGCATCCATCTGCAGCATGCCTAATTGCAACGCGTTAAATCCAAAGATATCGCCCACTACGGCATCGTACATGGCTTGTTCGCGGGCCAGCAGATACTGCCCAAGTGTGCAACTAAGCCAGTCGTGCTGACACAGGTAACTATTTTGTGCTGCTTGTTGCATTGCTATGTAAACAAAACTACCATTAAAATCATGCTCAATATTATCCCCATCCCTGCTTTTGACGACAATTATATATGGCTTTTGCATAATACGCGGTATGCAGTTGCTGTGGATCCGGGAGATGCGCAACCTGTTATTGAAACACTTGAAAAACTCCACCTGGAATTGGCTGCTATTTTAATCACACATCACCACAGTGACCATGTGGGCGGAGTAAACACGCTGCAAGCGCATCAGGACGTACCGGTTTACGCACCAAAGTATGAAACTTTTAACTTCAAACACACTCCATTAAGCGAAGGCGATGAAATCACCCTGCCAAAAATTGCACAAAGCTTTCGCGTGATGTGGCTACCTGGGCATACATTGGGACATATTGCCTATGTAAACGATGAATATTTATTTTGTGGAGATACCTTATTCGGCGCGGGTTGCGGGCGGTTGTTCGAGGGCACGCCGGCGCAGATGCTAAACTCATTGCAGCGGCTGAAAACGCTTGCTCCAAGCACAAAAGTATTCTGCACGCATGAATATACCGCTAAAAACATCGCATTTGCGCTCACTGTAGAACCAGAAAACGTAGACTTATTGGATAGAAAACAACGAGTGGATAAACTAAGAATGCTGCAATTGCCAAGCCTGCCCAGCACCATAGAACTGGAGCTTAAAACCAACCCTTTCTTGCGTTGCAGTCAAGATGGAATTGTTAAAAATTCGCATTCCAAAAGCAGTGATGAGCTGTCTGTTTTTACTGCACTTAGAACTTTAAGAAATCATTATTAATCATCTACATAACATAAAATTATAAAGTGGAACTTTCACTTGACTAATCATATATCAATGGCTACCATTCAGTACCGTTTTTGTAAGGCATTGCTCCCATGGAAGTAAAAAAGGCTCAAGCACTCTCACTGACAAGCACTAAACAGCAAAAGCTCGCTATCAGCCTGATCAGCCTTTTCGTTCTGGTCGTTGCGAGCGCCTTTTCCCACCACGCAGCCGCTACAACCAATGTGTCCGGTGTTGAGATCGAGATTCTCAATGAGTCCGTGGCGGGCGGTCTGGCGGGCGATCCGGTACAGAATTTTTTGGCCGATATAGACAACGGCAACCCTCAAGACGATTTATGGGCGCGTATTAAAGACGGTTACGCCATGTCCAATCTCGAATCGGCCTACACCACCAAACACGAAACCTGGTACGCTTCTCGTCCAGAATATGTAAAACGCATGGTGGAGCGCGGCCAAAGATATCTTTTCCACATTGTAGAAGAAGTGCAGAAACGCGGCATGCCGACAGAAATCGCGCTATTGCCCATGATAGAAAGCGCTTTTAATCCGCAGGCCAATTCAAGCAGTCGCGCTTCCGGCATTTGGCAATTTATCCCTTCTACGGGAAAACACTTTGGCTTACAGCAAAACTGGTGGGTAGATAATCGCCGGGATGTTACCGCTGCGACGAACGCCGCACTGGATTATTTACAAAAACTGCACGGCATGTTCGGCACCTGGGAGCTAGCCCTGGCCGCCTATAACGCCGGTGAAGGCACCGTACAGCGGGCGATTGACCGCAACCGCAAAAAAGGCTTGCCTACAGACTATCAAAGCCTGGATTTGCCCGCAGAAACAGAAAATTACGTTCCTAAGTTGCAAGCGATCAAAAATATCGTCACCGATCCAGAAAAATTTGGTCTGAATATCGGCTCTATTCCAAACCGTCCTTATTTCGCGCGCGTGACGACACCCAAACAAATTGACGCCAAACTGGCGGCGCAATTAGCCGAGATTTCTTACGAGGAATTTAGCTCGCTTAACCCAAGTTACAATCGCCCGGTGATTACATCCACTGGTGAAAAGCACCAATTGCTGCTGCCGGTCTGGGCAGCCGAGCGTTTTGCAGATAATCTCGCCAACTACGATAAGCCGCTGACCAATTGGCAAACTTATCACGCCAAGCGCGGCGAGCGCATGGATCATATTGCCAATAAATTTGGCATCAATGTCAGCCAGTTGCGTGATGTAAATGATTTGTCAGCATCGAACAAACTGCGCACCTCGCAAGCTATGCTGGTCCCCGCATCCTACAAAGAACAATCGGCAGACCTCGACACACCAGTTGTTGAAGCACAGGCCATTGATGCAAGCGACATGGAAAGCAATGAAGCCGTTACTGTAGCGAATAAAGATGCGCCTAAGGCTGCGCAACACGTTTCACACAAAGTCAAAAAAGGTGAAACGTTGCAGGCATTGGCAAACCGGTATGATGTCAGTGCGCAGTCCTTGATGAAAATCAATCAGCTTAGAAATAGCAAATTAAGGGTTGGGCAGAACCTGACCATTAAAGACAGCGGTTATAGAACCGCCAATTACAATGCGCACAAAGCTGCAAGCAGCACCAGGCATACAAAATTGAGTTCACACAAATCAACCATCAGGAACAATCACAAATCCTCCAGACGTATTAGCGCCCGATCGCATCTTCGATTAAAATAATCAGGATATGAAAAATCTTGCATTTCTAAACAACAAGATACTAAAAGGAAATGCTAAAGTCGCAAATGTCTTCTTGTTGTTAACCCTGCTAACCGCTTGCGATCGCCCCGCGCAGGATTTATCCCAGGAAGCTTTAAACAGCCTTAATAAAAGCTACCCTAGTCAACCCGGCGGTACTTTGATTGATGCCATGATTGGCGAACCTTCCGGCCTGATTTCCATGATTGCCGGGGAATCGGCGTCCTCAGCCATCTCATCAAATATTTTTAACAGGCTGCTTAAATACGATAAAAATCTGGATTTAGAAGGTGAACTTGCCGAGAGCTGGCAAATCTCTGCTGACCAAAAAACCATCACCTTCAAACTCAAGCCCAATCTCAAATGGTCAGATGGCCAGCCACTGACCAGCGCAGACGTACTTTGGACCTGGCATGCGGTGATTGACGAAAAAACCCGAAGTCCTTACGCATCGGATTATCAACTGGTAAAAAAAGCGGAAGCGCCTGATCCGCTTACTTTCAGCGTGACTTATGAGCAGGCATACGCGCCCGCGCTTGACAGCTGGGCGGGGCTGCAGATTCTTCCTAAGCATTTACTGGAAGGACAAGATCTACATACCACCGCTTTTGCGCGCAACCCTGTAGGCAGTAACTACTATAAATTGGATAGCTGGACGCATGGCGAGAATCTGAAACTGTCGCGCAACCCAACTTCAGTGCTTGGTCAGGCGAAAATTGACAGCCTCGTGACGCGCATCATTCCGGACAGCTCCGCACAATTTCTGGAACTGATGGCGGACAACATCGACAGCATGGCGCTAGACCCCATTAAATATGCGCGCATCATTCCGGCGCGGCTCGAACTAAAGCAAAAACTGGCGCTGTATAAAGAGCTTGGCAACAGCTACACTTATATGGGATTCAACCTGAAACACAAGCCTTTCGATGATGCGCGTGTACGCCGCGCCATTAATTACGCCATTAATAAACAAGAGATCATCGATGGCGTGTATTTGGGGCTGGGGATCAACATTGCCTCGCCTTACAAGCCAGGCACACGCTGGAGCAACTCCGACCTGGAGCCCTACCCTTACGACCCTGCCAAAGCCAAAGCATTGCTGCAAGAAGCCGGTTTTATGGACAGTGATGGCGACGGTATTCTGGAGCGGGACGGCAAACCATTTTCATTCGAAATCGTTACCAATCAAAACAAGGAGCGTGAGAAATCTGCGGTGCTGATTCAGCGCCGGTTGAAAGAAGTTGGCATTGATGTCAAAATCCGCGCCATTGAATGGGCGAGCTTTATCAGCCGCTTCATTAAAACCGGCGATTTTGATGTGGTCGTGCTAGGTTGGAGCCTGGGGCTGGATCCAGACCAATACAATATCTGGCACTCCAGCCAGCAGGCGCCGGGGCAATTCAATTTCATTGGCTACAACAACCCAACTATTGACAAGCTTTTAGAGCAAGGTCGCCTGGAGCTTAACCCCGACAAACGTATGAAAATCTACCATGAGTTTGCGCGCGTATTGCTAGCAGACAGCCCGATTGTGTATCTGTCGGCCGGCTATGGTCTTACCGCTATTCACAAGCGGGTCAAAGGCATTGACAATCCCGCGCCGCCCGCCGGCATCGGCTGGAATTCGTACGACTGGTATATTCCCGAGCCGCTCAGGCGCAGCGAAACCGGACGTAATGAAATAACAGCCAAGTAATATGTTTAAATGTCAGCATGATTAAATACCTCTTTAAACGTGTGTTATGGATGATTCCACTGTTAATCGGAATCAGCTTGATCTCCTTCTTTATCATGCACCTGGCGCCAGGTGACATTACCAGCAACGAAGCTTCATTCAACCCGAAAGCCTCAGAAGAGTCACGCCAAAAACTGCGTGAGCTTTATAACCTGGACAAGCCGGTGATTGTGCAGTATGGCCTGTGGCTCAAACGCATGGCTACCCTGGATTTCGGAACCTCTTTCGCCAGCCATCAAAAACCCGTGTTTTGGCAAACCAAGGATAAAGATGGCAATGTAAGCAAAGGCTTGATTCAGGAGGCTCTGCCAATCACGCTGCTCATTAACGTACTAGGTTTAATGATCACGCTGGTGCTGGCGATACCGCTAGGCATTATCGCCGCCCGCAAATACACCAAGTGGCAGGACAAATCGATTACGCTGTTTAATTTTATCGGCTTTTCCGTTCCCGGTTTCTGGCTGTCTTTGCTGCTCATGTATTGGCTCGGGGTCGTGAATAATTGGCTGCCGATTTCCGGCCTGCATAGCCTTAACTATGAATCTTTAGATACCTGGGGCAAACTTAAGGACTCGGCAAATCATTTAATTCTCCCAGTACTGATTCCTTCAATCACGGGTTTGGCGGGCATTACGTTATTTGTAAAAAATGGCATGCTCGATGTTTTTCATCAGGATTACATCACCACCGCGCGCGCCAAGGGCTTAAGCGAGCACAAAGTTGTGTATACGCATGCTCTGCGCAATGCCCTGTTGCCGCTCATTACCATTGTTGGCTTATCCATTCCGGGACTGATTGGCGGCTCGGTCATTGCAGAAACCATTTTCGCCATCCCCGGCATGGGAAAATTATTCTACGATTCCGTCATGATGCGCGATTTTCCAGTGGTCATGGGCATTTTAACCATCGGCTCCGCGCTCACTTTGCTGGGTAACCTGATTGCTGATATCGCCTACGCCTGGGCTGATCCGCGCGTAAGACGCGGTGTGGTAAGAGATTAAACATGAACCACAGCATATTCAGAAAAGCGCTAGCCAATCCTTTATCCAAGGCGGGCTTCATCATTATTGTCATGGTGTTTTTACTTGCCATGCTGGCGCCTGTGATTTCACCATACGATCCAGATGATATTAACGTGAAAGCCATATTGCTTGCGCCATCCTGGCAGCACTGGATGGGCACAGATGGCCTGGGGCGAGACGTGTTAAGCCGCATGCTGTTTGGCGGCCGCATCTCATTGCTGGTCGGTCTGGTCGCGGTAGGCATTTCCACGGCCATCGGCATCTTGCTGGGCGCCATTGCCGGTTATTATCGCGGCTGGGTAGATACGCTCATCATGCGCCTGGTCGATGTGATGCTGTCCATCCCCAGCTTCTTTCTCATTCTTGCCGTCATCGCCTTTTTAACACCTTCCATCGTCAATGTCATGATTGTGATCGGGCTGACCTCGTGGATGGGCGTCACGCGTTTGGTGCGCGCAGAATTTCTAAGCCTGAGCGGACGCGAGTTTGTCATGGCCTCACGCACGCTGGGCGCTAAGGATGCGCGCCTGATCTTTACGCATTTACTGCCCAACAGCCTCACGCCGATTATAGTAAGCTCAGTGCTAGGTATTGCCGGTGCGGTGCTGATGGAATCAGGGCTCAGTTTTCTAGGGTTAGGCGTACAGGCACCGCAGGCCTCCTGGGGCAACATCCTTACCGATGGCAAGGATTACATCCAGTTTGCCTGGTGGCTGTCGCTATTCCCCGGTTTGGCGATTTTAATCACCGTATTGGGGTATAATTTAGTTGGTGAGGGTTTGCGCGATGCGCTAGACCCTCGTTCCAGTTCAGAAAAATAGGCCAAATACATTAGGATAGAGATATGGGATTTTTAGCGGGCAAAAAAGTATTAATCGCGGGTTTATTAAGCAACCGTAGCATTGCGTATGGTATTGCTGGCGCCATGAAGCGTGAAGGTGCAGAGCTTGCGTTCACCTATCAAGTGGAAAAACACGAAAAACGCGTGGCTGATTTAGCGGCAGATTTTGATTCAAAAATTGTATTGCCTTGCGATGTGGCTGAAGATGCGCAGATTGATGCCCTCTTTCCTGCGCTCGCAAAACATTGGGACGGCTTGGATTGCTTGGTTCACTCGGTTGCTTTTGTGCCAAAAGTAGCATTGGAAGGCGATTATCTGGATGCAGTTAACCGCGAATACTTCCGCATCGCGCATGATATCAGCTCATACAGTTTCTCCGCCCTTGCCAAAGCTGCTTATCCGATGATGCAAGGACGCAATGGCAGCCTGTTAACACTGAGCTATCTGGGCGCAGAGCGCACCATGCCAAATTACAACGTCATGGGCGTTGCCAAAGCAAGTTTGGAAGCTAATGTGCGCTATCTGGCACAAAGCCTGGGGCCAAGAGGCATCCGCGTGAATGCGGTTTCTGCAGGCCCCATTAAAACGCTTGCAGCTTCCGGCATTGCAGACTTCGACAAAATGATAGGCTTTAACGAAAAACACGCGGCATTGCGCCGCAATGTTACGATTGAGGAAGTGGGCAACGCTGCGGCGTTCTTATGCAGCGATCTGGCTTCTGGGATCACCGGTGAAATTACTTACGTGGATGGCGGCATGAATATCACCGCTGCCGGCCAAATCGACTGAGCGCTTGCCAAATAAGAAAGCCGATGCCCAAGAATAAAACTTGGCATCGGCTTTTTATTTCATCCCGTCCTATTGGGCAGGTGCTTCTAGCAGCTTGCGGTTCACCACGATATCACTTTTTGCTTTGAGCGATTTTCCGTAAGCACTGATGTACTCCGCCGCCATAGCCGCTTGCAGCTCGGCTTCAGCATTCTTTTTCGCTTCCTCATCCGCTGCCAGCGCATTATCCACGCGGCTTACCTGCACAATGGTATAACTTGTTTTGCCATTCATGAACCCGGCATAGGCAGGCAATTTACCAGTATCGATTTTAAAGGCCTGGTTCATTACGCCCTCTGTTAAGCCTTGTGCGTTCTTCCGGTCAATTGTCACCGTAGGAATCCACTCCAGATCTTTACCTGCATCTCCCGCCTTAAGTTTTGCTAAAGCAGCCTCACCTTTTTCGGTTGCCAGTTTCTCTGCCTGCTCGAGTTTTAAAAAGGCTTCGATGCCACCCTTAACCTCATCAAAGCTACGCGGTGCAGATGGCTTATAGTCCACCACTCGTGCCGAAACCAGATTGTTTGGCGAAACTTCTACCGCTTCAGTATTACGTTTATCCTTGAGCACTTCGTCAGAAAACACTAAGCTCATGAGCTTGTCATTCTTGAAAAATTTGGCGCCGTCTTCGCGGCTCATCCAGCCGCTTGTTTGCACCTGCAAGCCGAATTTATCCGCGGCGGGCTTCAAACTGCCAGACTGCTCATAAACGGTATTGCTGAATTCATCCGCCAGTTCGGCATACTTGGCCTGCGCTTTCTGAAAAATCAGCTCGCCTTTGATTTGCGCTTTCATGCTGTCAAAAGAAGTGCTTTGGCCTGTGACCCCGTTCAGCCGGATGATGTGGTAGCCAAACTCGGATTCTACAAGGTCACTGATTTGATTGACCTTCATGCCGAACACAGCATCTTCAAACGGCTTCACCATGGCACCGCGCCCGAAACTGCCCAAATCGCCGCCTTTGGTGGCAGAGCCGGGGTCTTGCGAGTTTTTGGTGGCCAACTCCTCAAAACGTTTTGGATTTTTTCTCAATTGCGCCAGGATATCAGCCGCTTTATCCTTCGCCGCTGCTTTTTCTTCAGCAGAAGCGTTCGCGCCAAACCCAATCAGAATATGGCTTGCATGGCGTTGCTCATTCCCCTGGAATCTTGCCGCATTTTCATCATAAAAATGATTCACTTCCGCATCCGTTACCGATACCTGGGAAACCAGGCCAGCGGCTGAAAGCAAAGCGAACTCAATCTTGACTTGCTCAGGCACTTTAAACTTATCTTTGTGTAAATCGTAATAGGCTTTAACCTGCTCTGGCGTCACTTTCACCTGCGTCAAAAATTGTGCGGTTTTGATCTCCGCCACGCTGACATCGCGTTGCTGATGCGCAAATTTCAAGGTTTGCTCTGCCATTGCCTTGGGAATCGATACCAGCATCCCCAAGCCATCACGGGCTTGCTGTGCCAGCAATTCTCTGCGCCTGTCATTTTCAAATTTTGATGCGGTGAGTTTATTCTGCGCCAAGGTTTTTTGATAAATATCCTCAGAAAACTTACCTTCTTGCTGGAATTCCGGCATGCTCAAAATATGCTGACTTAACTGCTCATCGCTGATTTTAAAATTAGCCCGATGGATCTCTTCATTCACCAAGCGGCGCGTGATTAAGCCATCAAGAACCGATTGCTTCAGCTCCGGACTTTCCAGCAAAGCTGCATCTACTTTCTGGCCTTCTGATTGCAGACGATTCCGCACATTTTCAATCGCATTGCCGTATTCCTGAATCGAAATTTTATCCCCATTCACTTTGGCAATTGCAACATTGCTGCCCGCCTGGTTCAAATATGAATCGATGCCAAACAAGGCAAAAGGAATAGTAATCAAGGCCAGGATAAGTTTGGCCAGCCAACCTGTGGTGTGCTTCCGAATCGCTTCTAACATGCTTTAAACTTTCTAAATTTTATCGCTAATTGCATAACGATCTATTATATAACAGTTGTAGAAAATGACGGTTACATCTTGAATCTGGTGGCAGGTGATTAGTCTGAATCAGGCATAAAAAAAGCGAACCGTTAAGTTCGCTTTTTCTTTGAATTGGCGGTGCAGCGAGTCATGCGTGAGATTCTCTCACATTATTTCCTGCTAACAGGGAAAATTACAGGATATTCGCAAATTATTACTTATTAATTTAAGACAACATGCTACACCGCCCTATTAAATTATGAATTCCCAATAAATTATTAAATTTATGAACAGGGAATTTAAGGGTTAGTCAAAATATAACGGTGTCTACAATAATGTGGGTAGTACAATTAATCGATCCGCTTCTTTGGATGGCCGAGGATCATGTCTAATAGTACCAGACAATAATCGGATTTTAGGAGCACCCTGGCTATCTTCGATAACTTTAATTTTTACTAATTAAAGCTTTAGCTTCTGCGATATTACCTGCCACGTCTTTCGCTAAAGCCACATCGTCCTTATTGATCAAAGGCTGCAAATGTTCCCACAAGCGGATTGCTTTTGCGTAATCGGTTTGATTAAACGCGATTGTGCCTGCTAACAACAATGCCTTTGGATGGTTTGGATCAACTTTCAGCGCTTTTTCTATCAAATCTATTGATTTAGCATCGAACTTAGCATTATTTGTGACAGCCAGCGCGTCGGCATAGTCTGCAAGCAACTGCGCATCGTTTGGTATTAAATTTACAGCTTTTTCAAACGCGCTTACCGCATCCTTATGTTGTTTTAATTCTACATAGGTATGTGCTAACAAAACCCATCCATCTGCATTTTCAGGTGACTTTTCTAATTTAGCGGCCAGCTTTTGCGCCATCGCACCCAAGTCGCCCATGTCATGGCCCTCTCCCATAGGTCGTGCTGAATCCATTACCATCGGCGGCATTGTGGTCATTGGGGAGCTCACACTAGCCGCATCCGGGGTTCCTGTCTTCCAATAAATCAAGCCTGCTATAATCGGTACGAGTAAAAAAATACCCAGCAACGGGTTAATTTTGGAGCCATTTCCGCCAGGTAATTTATCTTTTGGCAATTTGAATATTGATGTAAAAATAATCGTTGATACTGCGCCCAATATAAAACCAATGATTAATGAGGCTATGCTCATAGTTCCTCCACCTGAAAATTCACCGCGTGCACGCTTTTTAGAACGAAAAAAAGCAGGAAGTGTATATTTAAGACTATTAAACCTGAAATGAACAACTGATTAAGTACTAAAAATCCCATCTATATCCAACAAACATAGACTCGCGTAACGACCTGATTTTTGTATTCGTATTATCATCTGAATATGATTTTTCAAAACCAAGTTCAGCTTCCAATTGCGCGTTATCAAACATCTGATAAGAAACGCGCAAGGTAGGCGCAACTTTAAATAATTTCAAGTCATTTTGACTGGCATCGCTTCTCTGATGATAAAAATTGATCGAGCTGGTAACGTGCCATTTTGTACGAAATGTCGCCACATTAGTTAACCCGAGAATCTCAGCATAATAGGCAGGATCATCAACAAAACTGGTATTAATCACCGAAGTATCATCTGCAAATATAGTATTGGTGCCGATGCCTTGCAATGAATAAGTGTAAGCTGTGCCAGTGCTTGGAGTCGCCAGAATGCCCGGTACAAACTCTATTCCTGTTCCTCGTGTACCAGATGTACGGTTCATGCGAATGTCACCGCCCAATTGCCATTTTGGCGTAATCTGCTTAGTTGCACCAAACAACGCTGTATCTGTGTCTGCTGTCGCTTCATTTACCGTCTTAATAATCTGCTTATCAGTCATCACTTTTTGCAGAGCTCCTACAGACCTAACTCCAGCCACTGCTGGAATCGCGGTCTCAGCATACAAAATAGGCGATTTACGATGATCTAACAGGACGTTATATGTAATCTCCCTGCTATCAGTCCAGTTACCTTGCAGCAAGGCAATGTTAACCCGGTCATATATGGTATCGTAATCCAATAAACCAAACCAAGATGTCGCATTGCTGAAGTAACGCAGCTCAGTCCCTAAAGCGCGTCTCTCAGCAAAGCCATCCGCATTTTGTTGAATGGCGTAGACATTACCAGTGATGGTGCTGCTAGGCGCTCCAAACTCTAAAGCCGTGCCATAAAACTGACGATTGGTTCTTATAGGTGAGTGCGAGCCATTATCTGGTACGCCGGCTACGCCCGTAATTCTAAAATTATCATTGAATGAATATTTTAAAAAGCCGCCATCAAACCTGCCCAGCACACCCTGCGAGTTGCCTGGCTGACGTCCTAAACGGAACATATAGCCTAACGATTTATCTTCGTGATCCCAATACGCAGCTGTTAATCGATTGATATCTCTAAAGTTATCACCCGGCGGAAAATTATGCGTTTGTGCGTCGCGCACCACAAGCTTGTCATCGTACTGGTTATGGCGCCAGCGCTCGGTAATATCAAAGCTGGTCACCAAGGCAGACTGGTCGGTAAGACGGTCGTTGGTTTTCCCTGTAGGAGTTTTTGTCTCGGTTAATGTCCTGCCGCCATAGTAATACTGCGATAAGCTACCAAACATACTGGTTTGGTTCACCTGGTTAATTTGTTTTTTGGTGGATGCCTTGTTTTCAGCTACTTTTGCCTTACCAGCATTAATATCAGCCAATCTTAGTTTTACCCGCAAAGCACCTTCACTCTCCGGGTAAAGTTTTAGGTAAAGCTCATATTCAATTTTGGCTTTTGCAAAATCTCCGTTGTTCTCACGTGCGTTACCCACTAGCTCCTGCGCTTCTTGCGAGAACTCATTTGGCGGTAAATTTAGCAAGCGGTTGAACATCACCGTGGCACTCTCGTATTCACCAGCCTTCATTGCCGCCTTGGCAGATGTCATCAGTTCTTTTGCTGATGCGCCTTCCGAAGGCATTGCCACTGTCAGCTTAGGCTCTACAAAAGTAGCTTCAGGCTTCGCCAGCAAAGGTACTCTTATGATAATACTGTGGTTATCATCGCCCAGCCTTACTTTGTAAGTGTTAATGTTGGCAAAGCGAATAAGAAGTGTTTTATTGGTATCAACTCGCTTTTTAGTGATGTTACAAACTGCATTACTAGTTTGAACTCTGATAATTTCCGGAAAAGTGAGTGTAAAAGGCGTGATTGTATTGCTTTTAGGTGAGTTTTTTGACTCCTGTACCACCAGTTGCTCTGCTACGCACGGGTCAGGTATGCTAATTGCGATGCGCAAAGTATCACTTGGGCCATCTGGGAAGCTGCGCAAATAGGTAATCGGGGTCGTAAAGTTAATTCGTATATCAGCCTCTTCGCCTGCGACCACAACATCTGGCTCATCTAATATCTGCGCTACTTCTGATTGGGCGGTGGCAGCCGCAAAAGCCGAATTCGCCCAAAACAACAGGACAAAAAGTCGCAAACTACGCATTACTACTCCTCTAAATCTTATAATTATCATGCGCTTAGTATAGCAACTTAATGCAAATTGGCAATTTTTTCCCACGCCAAACCACCTAATTCACTAGCCAAACAACATTTTTACAACAAACCAATTATTTACTAAACGTTTTAACAGTGTGGCAACTACTGCAATCTGCCGTGGTTTTCGGGTGGTCACCCGGTTTGCCTTTTGCATAAGTACCATTGTGACAGCTCGCACAACCGCTTGTAATGCCCGTATGATTCATACTCGCTCCACTAAAGCTAGTTGTATTTTTATGACACTGATCACAACTCTGCGTGCTAGGCAAATGGTTGGAAGGCTTGCCCTTAGCTGTAGTGCCGTTATGGCAACTTGCACAAGTTCCTGCTGCTACGCCGGTATGGTTGAAAGCAGCACCAGCAAACGATGTCGTCGATTTATGGCAAGTTTCACAGCCTGCACTGGTTGCAGGATGAGTAGCCGGTTTGCCTTTAGCCGTCGTACCGTTATGACAAGTAGCACAGCCGGTCACGATACCTGTGTGATTCATTGTCGCACCAGCAAACGTCGTGGTCGATTTATGGCAAGTTTCACAACCCATGCTGGTTTGAACATGGGTAGGCGTTTTGCCTTTAGCGCTTGTACCGTTATGGCAAGTTGCACACCCCGTCACTATGCCAGTATGGCTGAAGGTAGCAGGTACCCAAGCCGTGGTGCGATGGCAAGTATCACATGAAGCCGTAGTGGTAATGTGATTTGCAGGTTTGCCCGTTGCAGTTTTGCCATGACAAGTTGCGCAAGAGCCAGGGGCGACGCCGGTGTGATTGAAGGTAGCTCCAGCAAAAGAGGTAAAGTTTTTATGGCAGGTTTCACAACCGGCAGTGGTAGCGATATGTGTAGCTGGCTTGCCTAATGCAGTCGCGCCGTTATGGCAGCTGGCACAACCAGTCACGATACCGATATGGTTCATAGTCGTGCCGGCAAAAGTTGTGGTCGATTTATGACAAGTCTCACAACCCGCACTGGTAGTGATATGCGTAGCTGGCTTACCTAAGGCTTTGGTGCCGTTGTGGCAGGAAGCGCAGCCCGTAGTGATGCCAGTATGGTTCATTGCCGCACCGCCTGCAAAGCTAGTTGTAGACTTGTGGCAAGTTTCACAAGCTGCGGTCGTAGCAATATGTGTTGCTGGTTTCGATTTTACATTCGCATATGTACCGCCGTGACAGGTTGCACAGCCGGTGGTGATGCCGGTATGGTTCATTGTTGCACCAACAAACGATGTAAAGTTTTTATGGCATGAGTCACAAGAAGCAGTCGTTGGGATATGCCCAGCAGGCTTACCTGTAGAGGTTTTACCATGACAGGTTGCACAAGTGCCAGCCACAACACCAGCGTGGTTGAAGGTTGCTCCAGCAAACGAGGTGGTGGACTTGTGACAGGTCTCGCAGGCCGCGGTGGTGGCAATGTGGGTCGTCGGTTTGGAGACCGGGGTCACACCCTGGAAGGCGCTGCCGCTGTGGCAACTGGCGCAGCCAGTGGTGATGCCGCTGTGGTTCATTTTCGTGCCGGCAAAGCTGGTGGTCGAGCTATGGCAGGTCTCGCAAGCTGCCGTGGTCGGGATGTGGTTGGTGGCCTTGCCCAGCGCTTTGGTGCCGTTGTGGCAGGAAGCGCAGCCCGTAGTGATGCCGCTGTGGTTCATGGTCGCCCCACCCTTGAAGCTGGTGGTGGACTTGTGACAGGTCTCGCAGGCCGCGGTGGTGGCAATGTGGGTCGTCGGTTTGAGACCGGGGTCACACCCTGGAAGGCGCTGCCGCTGTGGCAACTGGCGCAGCCAGTGGTGATGCCGCTGTGGTTCATTTTCGTGCCGGCAAAGCTGGTGGTCGAGCTATGGCAGGTCTCGCAAGCTGCCGTGGTCGGGATGTGGTTGGTGGCCTTGCCCAGCGCTTTGGTGCCGTTGTGGCAGGAAGCGCAGCCCGTAGTGATGCCGCTGTGGTTCATGGTCGCCCCACCCTTGAAGCTGGTGGTGGACTTGTGACAGGTCTCGCAGGCCGCGGTGGTGGCAATGTGGGTCGTCGGTTTGGAGACCGGGGCCACACCCTGAAGGCGCTGCCGCTGTGGCAACTGGCGCAGCCAGTGGTGATGCCGCTGTGGTTCATTTTCGTGCCGGCAAAGCTGGTGGTCGAGCTATGGCAGGTCTCGCAAGCTGCCGTGGTCGGGATGTGGTTGGTGGCCTTGCCCAGCGCTTTGGTGCCGTTGTGGCAGGAAGCGCAGCCCGTAGTGATGCCGCTGTGGTTCATGGTCGCCCCACCCTTGAAGCTGGTGGTGGACTTGTGACAGGTCTCGCAGGCCGCGGTGGTGGCAATGTGGGTCGTCGGTTTGGAGACCGGGGTCACACCCTGGAAGGCGCTGCCGCTGTGGCAACTGGCGCAGCCAGTGGTGATGCCGCTGTGGTTCATTTTCGTGCCGGCAAAGCTGGTGGTCGAGCTATGGCAGGTCTCGCAAGCTGCCGTGGTCGGGATGTGGTTGGTGGCCTTGCCCAGCGCTTTGGTGCCGTTGTGGCAGGAAGCGCAGCCCGTATTGATGCCGCTGTGGTTCATGGTCGCCCCACCCTTGAAGCTGGTGGTGGACTTGTGACAGGTCTCGCAGGCCGCGGTGGTGGCAATGTGGGTCGTCGGTTTGGAGACCGGGGTCACACCCTGGAAGGCGCTGCCGCTGTGGCAACTGGCGCAGCCAGTGGTGATGCCGCTGTGGTTCATTTTCGTGCCGGCAAAGCTGGTGGTCGAGCTATGGCAGGTCTCGCAAGCTGCCGTGGTCGGGATGTGGTTGGTGGCCTTGCCCAGCGCTTTGGTGCCGTTGTGGCAGGAAGCGCAGCCCGTAGTGATGCCGCTGTGGTTCATGGTCGCCCCACCCTTGAAGCTGGTGGTGGACTTGTGACAGGTCTCGCAGGCCGCGGTGGTGGCAATGTGGGTCGTCGGTTTGGAGACCGGGGTCACACCCTGGAAGGCGCTGCCGCTGTGGCAACTGGCGCAGCCAGTGGTGATGCCGCTGTGGTTCATTTTCGTGCCGGCAAAGCTGGTGGTCGAGCTATGGCAGGTCTCGCAAGCTGCCGTGGTCGGGATGTGGTTGGTGGCCTTGCCCAGCGCTTTGGTGCCGTTGTGGCAGGAAGCGCAGCCCGTATTGATGCCGCTGTGGTTCATGGTCGCCCCACCCTTGAAGCTGGTGGTGGACTTGTGACAGGTCTCGCAGGCCGCGGTGGTGGCAATGTGGGTCGTCGGTTTGGAGACCGGGGTCACACCCTGGAAGGCGCTGCCGCTGTGGCAACTGGCGCAGCCAGTGGTGATGCCGCTGTGGTTCATTTTCGTGCCGGCAAAGCTGGTGGTCGAGCTATGGCAGGTCTCGCAAGCTGCCGTGGTCGGGATGTGGTTGGTGGCCTTGCCCAGCGCTTTGGTGCCGTTGTGGCAGGAAGCGCAGCCCGTAGTGATGCCGCTGTGGTTCATGGTCGCCCCACCCTTGAAGCTGGTGGTGGACTTGTGACAGGTCTCGCAGGCCGCGGTGGTGGCAATGTGGGTCGTCGGTTTGGAGACCGGGGTCACACCCTGGAAGGCGCTGCCGCTGTGGCAACTGGCGCAGCCAGTGGTGATGCCGCTGTGGTTCATTTTCGTGCCGGCAAAGCTGGTGGTCGAGCTATGGCAGGTCTCGCAAGCTGCCGTGGTCGGGATGTGGTTGGTGGCCTTGCCCAGCGCTTTGGTGCCGTTGTGGCAGGAAGCGCAGCCCGTATTGATGCCGCTGTGGTTCATGGTCGCCCCACCCTTGAAGCTGGTGGTGGACTTGTGACAGGTCTCGCAGGCCGCGGTGGTGGCAATGTGGGTCGTCGGTTTGGAGACCGGGGTCACACCCTGGAAGGCGCTGCCGCTGTGGCAACTGGCGCAGCCAGTGGTGATGCCGCTGTGGTTCATTTTCGTGCCGGCAAAGCTGGTGGTCGAGCTATGGCAGGTCTCGCAAGCTGCCGTGGTCGGGATGTGGTTGGTGGCCTTGCCCAGCGCTTTGGTGCCGTTGTGGCAGGAAGCGCAGCCCGTAGTGATGCCGCTGTGGTTCATGGTCGCCCCACCCTTGAAGCTGGTGGTGGACTTGTGACAGGTCTCGCAGGCCGCGGTGGTGGCAATGTGGGTCGTCGGTTTGGAGACCGGGGTCACACCCTGGAAGGCGCTGCCGCTGTGGCAACTGGCGCAGCCAGTGGTGATGCCGCTGTGGTTCATTTTCGTGCCGGCAAAGCTGGTGGTCGAGCTATGGCAGGTCTCGCAAGCTGCCGTGGTCGGGATGTGGTTGGTGGCCTTGCCCAGCGCTTTGGTGCCGTTGTGGCAGGAAGCGCAGCCCGTAGTGGTCCCATTATGATTAAATTTTGCGCCTAAGAAGGTACTTGTTGATGTATGACATGATTCACAACTTGCGCTTGTAGGTATATGCCTTGTGGATTTACCTTTTGCTTTTGAGCCATTATGACAGCTGGCACAATTGTTAGTTATACCTGCATGATCAAACTTAATAGCACCTAGAAATGATGTGGTGGAACTGTGGCAAGTTTCGCAGGCGGCGGTAGTTTGAATGTGATTTGATGATTTGCCTTTAGCTTTTGTGCCGTTATGGCAGCTAGCACATCCGCTTGTAATACCTTGATGGTTAAATCCTTTGGCAGGGATCCAACCAGCATTTGTGTGGCAGGTTTCGCATCCTGATGAAGTAACGATATGATTTGCAGGCTTTCCTGGGGCTGAGGTGCCGTTATGACAATTAGCGCATGACGCGCCTTGCATTATTCCTACATGGCTAAATACTGCTGGTTTCCAAGAAGGAGTTATATGGCAGGTTTCGCATTTATCTACCGTTGGAATATGATTAGTTGGCTTGGCGGTCGCATTCATTCGACTGCCATTAACATGACAGCCAGAACATTGTCTTGGCGTGCCTTTAAAAATACCATTAATGTGACAAGTTTCACATCTCGCAGCGGCATGCTCGCCGGTTAAAGCGAAACCTGTTTTTGAGTGATCAAACTTAAAACCACCCTTAACGGTTTTGGTAGCCGCTGCAACAGGACTCGCCAATACAAAAGAAAGGAAGCATGCTAAAAAGAATGCTGACACTAACCTCCAATTGATTTGCATACCCGTTGTCATATCCCGACCCCAAATATTGTAATTTAACTCCCAGCAAAAATGTGGGAAATTTATACACAATATTCGGATTTTATGTGGGAAAGAATGAAGCGTCAATCTTTTTATATAAAAGTTATATATATTTTATTTAATATTATTTTTTGTAATATAAATCGATTCTATTAATTAAGCTATTGCAGCTTATTTATCTGCCTACTCCAGCGTTAACCTTGATTTCTCTAAAATTCGTATTGACGTGGCAGCGATCACACTGCGGTCCAAAGCTGCCGCCATGCACATCGTCACTAGAGTGACAGCTAAAGCACGTACTGCTCTGCTTTACCTTGCCTGTAAAAGCCGATCGGTGGCAATCCAAACATGCTACATTCTTATGCCCCCCATCCAGCTTAAATTTAGTGCGCTTGTCATGATTGTAATCCCACACGGCCCAATCCCTAGCGTTATGGCAATCTTCGCACAACGTTCCCAGTTGCTTTTTATGTTTATCGTCTTTTTGATGGCATGAATAACAATCCGATTTCGCTTCTTTAAATTTACCGGTCAGATGACATTTTTTACACTCGACAGGACCATGCTTGCCAAGCAAGGGGAACTTAGTTTTATTATGATCAAAATCCTTCACTTTCCATGTGGCTTCAGTATGGCAATCCTCGCATTTTTTACCCTCTGAACCTTTATGCACGTCATCACGCTCATGGCATGAGAAGCAAGTAGCCGTCGGCAACAGCTTAGATGGCGCTGGTGGAGGCTTGTGGCAGGCTTCGCACTTAGTTTTAATGTGCTTGCCCTTCAAAGGATACTTAGTGTCTTTTGTATGATCGAAGCTAGTGGTTTTTTTCCAATCCGAGTCGTTATGACACTTCTCGCAACTTGCACCGAACACAGATTTATGCGGATCATCTTTTTGATGGCAATCGTTGCAGCCAGTTTTAAGCTTCTCTTCCAATCCATTCTTATGGCAGCTTTCGCATTTGGCGGGCTTGTGCTTCCCCCTGAGTGGAAATTTAGTCTTATCATGGTTGAAATTATCTTTCTTCCAATCGCGTGCATTGTGGCAATCACCACACTTGTCGCCAAACTTACCCTTATGTGCGTCATCCTTTTTGTGACAGGAGTAGCAGTCCATCGGAATCTTCTCATACTTTAACCCGCCAGTAGTATGGCAGGCTTCACACTTGGCTGACTTATGTTTGTCCTTTAGCGCAAAGCGAGTGTCTTTATCGTGGTTAAATGTGGACGTAGACCAACTGCGCTCGTGATGACAGTCTGCACAATTTTCACCTAACGACCCATTATGTTTATCATCCGCACGATGGCAGCCAACGCAGGTCTTGGGTAATTTTTGCCCTGCTGACTTATGGCAACTTTGGCATTTAGCACCATCATGCTTGCCTAGCAAGGCAAAGTGCCCATCCACCTTATGATCGAATGTCGCTTCCTTCCAGTTCTTCTCCGTATGGCAATCAACACATTTCTGACCAAAAACACCTTTGTGGTCATCATCTTTCTTATGACATGAATAACAATCTTTTGGCGTTTGTTTAAACAGATTGTCCTTATGGCAATCTTTACACAACACCTTGGTTTCTGCATGTGCACCCCTAAGTTTGAAATCGCTTTTATCGTGATCAAACGTTATATCCTTCCAGTTTTTCTCAACGTGACAATCTGCACATTTTTCGCCTAACGTGCCCTTATGCTTGTCATCTTTTTTATGGCAGCCAATACAAGTTAAAGGCGCATCTCTGTATTTGATTCTAGGTTTGTGACAATCTTTGCACTGCACCTTCTCGCCTAGATGACCGCCTTTAAGGTCAAAATCTGTTTGCGCATGCTTGAATGTTTTTTCATCCAAAATGACAATATTTGCACCACGCCCTTTATGCTCGGTGTGACATTCAGAGCAGTTCTTGCCATCTTTCATCTTCCCATGAAAGCCTTTTTTATCCGCAACATCTTTATTAATGTCTTTATGACAGTCCTTACAGAGCTGGTTCTGGCCTTCTTTGTCGAACTTTTTATGGCATTTCTGGCAGTTATCTTCCCATTTCACATGCCCCTGTATCACCTTGCCCGGCATCATCACGCTTTCAAGCGTATCTGCGCCTGCATCGAATGACAGGAAAAAAGCAAGTATAAAAAGGCTTAAAGTACGCAGCATTTGTTTAGTACATATGTACCCAAATAACATGGAATATAGCGGTTGCGACCATCATATACATCAGCGGTATATGCAAAATGTGCCATGCAGAAAATATTTGTTCGAATTTTTTGAATTGGGCTACCGTTTGAATTTGTGTTAAATACTGACGGACAAGGCTGGCTGCTTCATCTGCAAGATCGCGCTTATCCCGACCAAGCTTCAACTGTATATAACGCTTGCATCGCCAGGCAAGCAGCATTCGACGGACATCGAAACTAAGGAAAAACCACACGCCGGCAAAAAACCCCCGTTTCTTTTCCAAGGCTTCATATTCGAAACTTTTAATTTTATTTTCAACTTTCGGAAAGAAATGCAACTTTGATTTGATATTGCCCGAACTGCCAGCCATTTCTTCATACGCCTCTTTCAGCGATGAACGGCTACCATAAAGCCCCCGGTGAATTTTTGTATAAACAAACCTGCCGATCAGACCACTCCCCGCGACCAGAAGCATACAATAAAGCGCCACCGCCGCATTGATGGAGCCGGTACGAAAGGTTGTATGAAACAAAACCAATGTCGGGCCTAACACCCCAAGCATCATATGGATGCGAAACCAATATTTAAGCTTGCCTAAGCCTTGCATAAATTTGATATGTTTGCGTAATGAATACATCAGCAAAGCCAACATCATCAAACCGCCGGCCAAACCCAGGTTATACCCCAACCCCTCACCAGATTTGTAGTAATCACCATGAGCAACTTTCCAGCCGAGCCATATGATGATAGCCGCTATGATCAGCATCATTGACCGAGTAAGAAAGTACCAAATCCTATTTGACACTATGCTTCCTTAGCATGAGATTTCCCTTCTGATTAGCTGTGAGCAACATTAGTTAGTTTAAGGCAGATTTGATAAGCATCATAATCTCTATAAAATTGACGTGTGTAATTTTCTCACATATTATGCATCTTTGAAATCAGCATATTGTATATTGAATCTGCAAAATTAATGAATTTTAGTTAAACTCAAGACTCATTATCATGATTCCAACCATTTCAAACATGCCAAATATAACTTTACTCTTATATATCACGCCATTTCTTTTGATTCTGGCAATCTACATCATCCGCCAGAAGAAAATTAATCGTCGTGGCCGTGCACGCTTACATGAAGCAAGAGAAGCCGGACTCACCGAGCCCGCATCGATACACCCAGCCATCGACCTGAGCCGCTGCTGTGGCTCGGGAGCTTGCGTAAAAGCCTGCCCAGAAAAGGCGCTTAGCATAGTTAACGGCAAAGCCATGCTAACCGACCCTACACACTGCATTGGTCATGGCGCCTGTATGGAGGCGTGCCCTGTGGATGCCATCCAACTGGTGTTTGGCACTGAAAAACGCGGCATGGACATACCTTTTGTTTCCCCAACTTTTGAGACCAACGTATCCAATATCTTTATCGCAGGCGAACTTGGCGGCATGGGATTGATCCGCAAGGCTGCGGAGCAAGGCAAACAGGCGGTTGACTCCATTCTGAAAAAGAAAAATGAAGGCAACGAATATGATGTAGTCGTCATCGGCGCAGGTCCTGCGGGGCTATCTGCCTCACTTGCCGCCAAAGAACATCAACTTAACTGTGTTACCTTAGAACAGGAGGACTCCCTTGGCGGTGCAATCTATAAATATCCACGCAACAAAGTTGCCATGACCCAGCCCGTCATGTTGCCAATTGTTGGTAGAGTCGAAATGTACGACATCAGCAAAGAAGAGCTTCTCGGATTCTGGTTGCGTGTATTACGCGAACAAAATCTCAAGGTGAATTTTAATGAGCGTATGGAGACAATCTCAAAAACAGCAAAGGGCTATGAAGTTAAAACCTCGAAAGCCACCTATCAAACAGCCAATGTGCTGCTAGCCATCGGCCGGCAAGGCACGCCACGCAAGCTAGGAGTAAGAGGAGAAGATGATCATGCCAAAGTTGTGTATCGCCTCATTGATCCCGAGCAATACCGTGGACAGCATGTCTTGGTTGTGGGCGGTGGCGATAGCGCGCTGGAAGCTGCAATCACTATTTCCGAACAGCCTGGCACTACAGTTACGCTTTCTTATCGCAGTGAGGCTTTTGGTCGCGTTAAGCCTAAAAATAGAGAACGCTTGCAGCAAGCGGAAACTGCGAAACGGCTTACAGTATTGCTTAAATCCAATGTCCAGGAAATACATTCCGATACAGTAGAAATTGAACTGGCTAACAATGACATAATTGAAATTTCAAACGATGCTGTCATCATTTGTGCCGGCGGCGTATTACCCACACCTTTTCTAAAAGAAATTGGCGTAATGGTTGAAACACATTATGGCAAAGCAGTCGCATGACATATAATTTACTAGCAATCCATACTAGACTACTGAAATGAATATTCGTCTCGCCAATGCTTCAGATAAAGCCAAAGTCGCGCTTCATAATACTTTGCGCAAAGTATTGCGTCCATTAGTGCGGCTGATGCTATCTCACGGCATCAATTACCCTATGTTGCTGGAAGATTTAAAGCGTGTATTCGTAAGCGTAGCTGAAGAAGATTTTCGACTGAATGGAAAAACACAAACCAATAGCCGGATTACCTTGCTGACCGGAGTACACCGCAAAGATGTACATCGCATTCGCAGTGAAAAAACAGACCCACCGGAACCAGTACCGTCCCTTGGAGCCCAAATTATCGGAGTGTGGCTGGGGAAAAAAGAATATTTAGACTCCTCTGGCCAACCTTTGGCTTTGCCAAGGCTCGCTAGTCAAGGTGCCGTATCTTTCGAATCATTGGTTGCCAGCATTAGCAAGGATTTTCGTTCACGTCCTGTTTTGGATGAGTGGTTGAGGTTAGGCTTTGTTAGTTTAGACAACAACGACTATGTGCATTTAAACATTCAGGCATTTATACCAAATCTTGATCTTCAAGAAAAATTAGCATTCTTTGGCATGAATGTGCACGATCATATGGCCGCAGCAGAAAATAATTTAAATAGTTTAAACAATCCCATGCTGGAACGTTGTGTTTACTATGATGGTTTAACTGCTGAAAATATAGAAATACTGCACCAATTTGCCAAACAAAATGCGATGACAGCTATTAAAGCGGTGAACCGACGTGCGGCAGCTCTAAAGGCTGCACAAACTGAAACGGTCACGCGGAGGCAATCTGACAAGGCAACTCAAAGAATAAATTTTGGAGTGTATTTTTATCATACTGATGATGATAAGAATAAGCCTTGATGAGGACAAGCTAAACCGTGCAGCGCCTTTCAGCCACTTTAATAGCAATTACATTAGCATTATTTACAGCTAATGCTGGAGCCGCAGCCAATATTTGTAATGCTGGGATTGGCGGCACTGGCATTGAACAAGATGGTATTGGCGGCACTGGTTATCAACAGGAAGGTATCGGCGGCACAGGCATTGAGGCCGATGCCGGTATCGGTGGAACGGGTCAGCAAGCACTTGAAGGGGTGGGCGGCACTGGTATCGTTGGTATCATTACCGGGTTTGCTAGCATATGTGTAAATGGACTTGAAGTACATTACGACAGTCAAACGGCTGTAGACGTCGATGGACACCAAGCCTCAGTTAATTCGCTTAACATTGGCCAGCTCGTAGCAATTGAATCAATCCACAAAGGCAATCAGCTAAAAGCGCAGCGTATCAGCGTTTCGCATATCATGGTTGGCAAAATAGAAAAAATTAACACAGCCAAAAACACCATTCAGGTTATGGGGCAAACAGTCAAAGTGAGCCGCAGCACACAGGGTAGCAAAGATTTAAAACCAAATCAGACGGTGAAAATCAGCGGCCTAGTTAGTGCAAACAACCTCGTACATGCGTTACGTGTAGATTTGGCAGCCGCTAACACAGCATCCTTGATTACCGGGGTTATCGATCAAACAGGCAAGATAAATGGTGTCAATATCGCAACGACCAAACAAATCAATGCTGGTGGAAATGTTCAGGTAGGCGGACACTGGGACGGCCGCGCTTTACATGTAAGTCAAGTCAACGAAAGCGCAACGCAACGAGTAGCCAGAGTTACAGAAAATATAGTAATGCAAGGGATTGCGCCAGCACCAATGGACCACAAATTTAATATGCAGAATCAGTCCATTAATATTGACACTAACACCAAAATTAAAGGATTAAACTCAGGTGAAAACCAAACCATTATCGTACACGGCAAGATTGACCGCACTGGCAACATCAGTGCGAGGATGATCGAATATTTACCCGAAGATAAAATATTAGAGCGTGGCGGAAGTAAGCAACGTCCAAATACGCTAACAATTGAAAAATCGCAATCAATTAAAGAGCATAAGTCAGAATCGCATGAGAATACAGGTGTTACGGACAGGCCAGAAAAAGTTGAATCTATAGAAAAACCAGAAAAGATTGAAAAACCAGAAAAGATTGAAAAACCAGAAAAGATTGAAAAACCAGAAAAGATTGAAAAACCAGAAAAGATTGAAAAACCTGAGAAAATCGAAGTGCCTGAACATGTAGAAAGACCTGAAACACCAGAACATTAATTACTATTATCTCGCTTGAAAAACAACATCCTGATATGAAACATAGGCATGTAATATAAATAATGCATATTAAATAAAAATGAAAAGACTAATCTTTGTAGCATTGATGTTTACTATCAGCCTCGAAACAAAAGCAGAAGAAGGCCATTTTGGGATTACTACTGGGCTTGATTACAGCACAGGAAAGTATGGCCAATCTGAAGCCACCAAAATCAAATACATCCCCTTTATTGGTAAATATGAACATGATCTCTGGCTAGTCAAAGTCACGGTTCCATGGCTACAAATTGAAGGCCCTGGCGGTGCCACTGGTGGTGATAGCAAGATAATTATCGCCGACAATGCTAATAAACATACCAGTGAATCGGGTTTAGGTGATGTCGTTGCCAGCATCACTTACACTGCATTTCAATCAGAAGAGCAAAAAATCATTTTAGATGTTGGAGCGAAAGTTAAATTTGGAACAGCCTCTGTCAAAAAGGGACTTGGCACCGGTGAAAATGACTATGCGGTTCAATTAGACGCCTACAAAACACTAGACAAAGTCACTTTATTAGGAACAGTCGGCTATAAAGTGCTTGGTGATCCCAAAGATTTAGAGCTGTACTTGCACAATGTTTGGTACGGCACCTTAGGTATGGCCTACAAAATAAATAACTCAAATAGCGCAGGTTTGCTGCTTGATTTAAGGCAATCCACTTGTTACCTCAATACCAATATCCGCGAATATACGGTTTATTATTCGCACCGATTTAACCCGACTTACAAATTGCAATCCTACATCACCGCTGGAGACACCATGTCTAGCATAGATCTTGGAGCAGGGCTAATGCTGGGAGTAAGCTGGTAAAAAAAGAAAAAGATTGAGCTGCTGGTATTTTACTGATCTTTAAGCTATGCCCCACTAGCTAAAAAAGAAATTCTACTGAATATCAGGTTAGGGTCTAATAAGCTACGACAACCGCCTCTCCATAGGACATCAATCGGGGAAGTTGTCTTTAAGAATAATAGTGAACTTTTTCTTAATTACAAATACCAATTAGGTACTAAAGTGTATTTAGCGAGATTATATGATTACACGTGCAATTTTCATAATTAGCTTGATAGCGTTGCTTAATGGGTGCGCATCGGATCCACTTGCCGAGCAGAAACAGGCAACAAAACTGATGGAATATAAGATACAGGTACATGGGCCAGCCTGTGAAAAACTGGGATTCGAAAAAAACACAGACAAATGGCGAGAATGCATCCAAAAGGAGTATGAGCAAACAATGATTCGCCAGCAGTATCGGCAGAACTATCCTTACTGGAACCCATACTACGAGCGGCCATTCTATTACTACCGTCGTTGATTTTCGGTTATTTATGATTGGAATTGTGGACTACCAACGGTTTGGTAGACACCTAGCCTTGCTTGCTCAGCTTAATTACTTCAGGCAAAGTCCAAAGCATTAAAGAGATAGCCGAAGCAGAACATCTGGATCAGTCACATGTCACGCGTATGATCAATAAAGCCTTTCTCGCGCCTGATATCATCAGACCCATCCTCACCAGCCCACCTCACCCTCAAATACCTCAAACAGCACCGCGCACTCCCTAATGATTGGAATATTCAGAAGTCCCTGCTTGGCTTTAGCAAATAAAGACCGAGGACTGTCAAATTGGGCCACTGAGAAAAAAGATAAATTCTAGAAAAAATGAGGCAGTTCTAGGACTGCAGAGAATCTGGAAAAGAAAAAGCCCCGCTACTGGCGGGGCTTTCACGCTAAGTTGCATCAGAGCAGCAACAACTCAGACTTGTTGGCGGAGTGGACGGGGCTCGAACCCGCGACCCCCGGCGTGACAGGCCGGTATTCTAACCAACTGAACTACCACTCCAGTTTACTATTTGTAAAACGTCAATATTGTTACCGCCTTTGGCGTCTAATAAAGCACTCAAAATGAAAGAGTGCTAAAAACTCTAGCACTCTTAAATATATTTTGAGGCGATACATGTTAGTTATTGGTGGGTGCTAACGGGGTCGAACCGCTGACATTCGCCTTGTAAGGGCGACGCTCTACCAACTGAGCTAAGCACCCCGGGAGCTTTATCGCCAAAGACATGATAAAGCTTACAACTAACTGCTTTAATACTGATTAATTGCTTAATCAGTAAAGACCGCTAGTTTACAGCATCTTTAAGCGCTTTACCAGCCCTAAACTTAGGAGAATTTGCAGCTTTGATTTTAATTGTTGCGCCAGTGCGGGGATTACGGCCATTACGGGCTTCGCGTTTGCCTACATAAAATGAACCGAAACCAATTAAAGTAACTAAATCACCTTTTTTAAGCGCTTTAGTGATAGCAGCTGTCGTTGCATCTAAAGTACGGCCAGCCGCAGCCTTCGAAACGCCTGCTGCTTTTGCAATTTCATCAATCAATTCTGATTTATTCACGAGTAATCCCCTCTAATGTTATTAACTAAAATAACAGGCCTATCCTGTTATGACTTTATATCAAGCTACAAAAGCCTCTGTCAAGGCTTTGCGGCTGATTTTATGCGATAAATGAAAATAAAGATAACAGCCGGTGAAATTAGTGCGTTATCGGTGCCTTCTCATCTGCTGCTGTAATTTCCGGAACCGCTGCAGTAATTTCAACCGGCTTTTCTTCCAAAGGCTGCGGCATGGTTTCCAAAGCCAATTCCAATACCTGATCGATCCATTTAACCGGATGGATTTGCAAATGGCTCTTGATGTTTTCTGGAATATCCACCAGGTCTTTTACGTTTGATTCTGGGATCAGCACTGTTTTAATACCACCGCGATGCGCAGCCAGTAACTTTTCTTTCAAACCGCCAATCGCGAGCACTTCACCGCGCAAGGTAATCTCGCCGGTCATCGCCACGTCTGCACGTGCAGGAATGCCCGTTAGCACCGAAACTAACGCCGTAGTCAGGCCAATGCCTGCACTTGGCCCATCTTTTGGCGTAGCGCCCTCAGGCAAGTGAATATGGATGTCTTTTTTCTCATAGAAATCTTCAGGAATACCCAACCGCTTAGCCCGGCTGCGCACCACGCTCATAGCCGCCTGTACCGATTCCTGCATCACATCGCCAAGTTTACCCGTAGTGATCGTTTTGCCTTTACCTGGCAATAGCACAGCCTCTATCGTAAGCAATTCGCCCCCCACAGACGTCCAGGCCAGCCCTGTGACCTGCCCTACCTGGTTTTCTTTCGCCGCTACGCCATAATCGAAGCGATATACGCCCAAATATTTATCTAGGTTCTTGGAAGTGACGACAATTTTTTTAACCGGCTTTGCTTTTTCAGTTTCCGAAGCTGGACGGCTATTTTTAGCCTTGGTCTTGTTAAGCAGCAATTCTTTTACTACTTTCCTGCACACTTTTGCGATTTCCTGCTCCAGACGGCGAACGCCTGCCTCGCGCGTATAAAAGCGTACGATATCGCGAATCACTGATTCAGCAATGCTGATTTCAGCCGGCTTGAGTCCGTGCGCTTTAAGCTGCTTGGGCAGCAAATATTTCATCGCGATATTGATTTTTTCATCTTCGGTGTAACCCGCAAGGCGAATGATCTCCATTCTGTCCAGCAATGGCGCAGGAATATTCATAGTGTTGGCCGTTGCTACAAACATCACGTCAGACAGATCATATTCAACTTCAACGTAGTGATCGGCAAAGGTGTGGTTCTGTTCCGGATCAAGCACTTCCAGCAATGCAGACGACGGGTCGCCACGCATGTCCTGGCCCATTTTATCGACTTCATCGAGTAAAAATAATGGGTTTTTTACGCCCACCTTACTCATGCTTTGCAATACCTTGCCTGGCATTGAGCCGATATAGGTGCGCCTGTGACCGCGAATTTCCGCCTCATCACGTACGCCGCCCAAGGCCATGCGTATAAACTTGCGATTAACCGCTTTAGCAATGCTTTGTCCAAGCGAAGTCTTGCCCACGCCAGGAGGCCCTACCAGGCACAAGATCGGCGCTTTCAGTTTGCCTACGCGCTGCTGCACTGCCAGATACTCGACAATACGTTCTTTGACTTTTTCTAATCCGTAGTGATCCGCATCCAGAATCGCTTCGGCGGCTTTTAGATCTTTACTGATTTTGGTTTTTTTCTTCCAGGGCAATCCTACCAGCGTATCGATATAATTGCGCACCACAGAAGCCTCTGCCGACATCGGCGACATCATTTTTAGCTTCTTTAGTTCTGCATTCACCTTGGCCAGTGCTTCTTTTGACATCCCGGATTCATTGATACGCTTTTCAAGCTCATCCATCTCGACGCTTTCGTCCTGCTCGCCGAGCTCTTTTTGAATCGCTTTCACTTGTTCATTCAGGTAATATTCGCGCTGGCTTTTTTCCATCTGCCGTTTCACACGGCCACGGATTCGCTTCTCCACCTGCAGAATATCGATTTCAGATTCCATCAAGTGCAGCAAATGTTCCAAACGCTCGGTGACACTCAGCATTTCGAGGATTTTTTGCTTTTCCTCGAGTTTCAGGGTGAGGTGGGCGGAAATCGTATCTGCCAAACGACCCGCGTCGTTAATGGTCGCCAGTGAAGTCAAAATCTCAGGTGGAATTTTCTTGTTGAGTTTGACGTATTGGTCAAACTGCGTGAAAACCGTGCGCATGAGCGCCTCAGTTTCACTGTCGCTTTCTTCCGGGTGCACAATTTTTTCGGCTTTAGCCAGAAAGCATTCTTCGGTTTCAACAAAATCAGAAACACGCACGCGGTATAACCCTTCGACCAGCACTTTGACAGTGCCATCGGGCAGTTTTAGCATCTGCAACACGGTCGCCAAAGTGCCAATTTCGTATAAATCATCGGCATCAGGTTCGTCTTTGTTGGCAGATTTCTGGGCGACCAGCAATATCTGCTTATTGCCTTCAGAAGCAATCTCAAGCGCTTTGACCGATTTGGCACGCCCCACGAATAGAGGAATCACCAGATGCGGATACACCACCACATCGCGCAAAGGCAGTAGCGGCATCATGTCATGCTGAAGTTGGGATACATTATCTGGCAAAGTCTGTTCGGTCATAAAATACTTTCAAGTTCACACGGTAAATACTACCAATGCTCTTAAGTTGGGAACATTCTTTGATTCTTCAAGAGCTAGTCAATCAAATAACATATATTTAACCTTGAAGGCTTTATATATGTATCACTATAAATGACTCATTTTTAATTGCAATAGTCTTGTCAGGCTTTCCTGAAGTGATTGTCTAGCTGGCTGTTTCAGCTACTTTGGGTGCATCCTGGTAAATCATGATAGGCTGGGAATCGCCTTTGATGGTGCCTTCATCAATCACCACTTTGACCAGATTCTCGATAGAAGGCAAGTCATACATGATCTCCAGCAGCGCGTGCTCCATGATAGAGCGCAAGCCTCGCGCGCCTGTTTTACGTTCAAGCGCTTTTTTGGCAATCAAACGTAAGGCAGACTCTCTGAATTCCAGATCCACGCCCTCCATTTTGAACAGCTTGATATATTGCTTGGTAAGCGCATTCTTTGGCTCAGTTAGAATCGTCATCAGCGCTTCTTCGTCTAAGGATTCCAACGTGGCCACTACGGGCAAACGGCCAATAAACTCCGGAATCAAACCGAATTTAATCAAATCTTCCGGTTCTACATCACGTAACACGGCACCCACTTCTCGCAGGTCATCTTTACTTTTGACTTCTGCGCCAAACCCGATGCCGCCCTTTTCAGAACGTCTACGAATGACTTTGTCCAAGCCGTCAAACGCGCCACCGCAGATAAACAGGATATTGGTGGTATCCAGCTGCACGAACTCCTGATTTGGGTGCTTGCGGCCGCCTTGCGGAGGCACAGAAGCAACCGTACCTTCGATCAGCTTAAGCAAGGCTTGCTGCACGCCCTCCCCCGACACATCGCGCGTAATGGAAGGATTATCTGATTTACGGGAAATTTTATCCACTTCATCGATGTACACGATGCCACGCTGCGCTTTTTCGATGTCGTAATCACATTTTTGCAACAGCTTTTGCATAATGTTCTCAACGTCTTCGCCCACATAGCCCGCTTCGGTCAAGGTGGTGGCATCTGCCATCACAAACGGCACGTCCAGCAGGCGCGCCAGTGTTTGTGCCAGCAAAGTCTTGCCGGAGCCTGTCGGGCCAATCAGCAAAATATTGCTTTTCTGGATTTCCACATCGTCTTTGACAGTATTTTGTGAAATATGGTTATGGCCCAGGCGTTTGTAGTGGTTATAGACAGCGACTGATAAGTTCTTTTTGGCTTGTACCTGACCGATCACGTACTGATCCAGAATGGCACAGATTTCCTGCGGAGTAGGCAGCGACTTGTCGGCAGACTTGATGTCGCTGAGGTTTTGCACCTCTTCTTTGATGATGTCGTTGCATAAATCGACACACTCATCGCAGATAAACACGGACGGACCTGCGATTAACTTTTTGACTTCATGCTGGCTTTTGCCGCAAAAAGAGCAATAGAGTAACTTTTCACCTTCGGCTTTAGTGGCCATGCAACATCCTTAAATCGTACAAAACTGGAGCAATAGAGTAACTTTTCACCTTCGGCTTTAGTGGCCATGCAACATCCTTAAATCGTACAAAACTGCTTTTATATTATGCCGCTTCAGAGCGATTAGCAATAACCTTGTCAATCATGCCGTATTTAACTGATTCGTCCGCGCTCATGAAGTTATCGCGCTCGGTATCGCGATCAATCTCTGCGGCTGTTTTTCCAGTGTGATACGCCAGAATTTCATTTAGCTTACCGCGCAAATACAAAATCTCTTTGGCATGAATTTCAATGTCGGATGACTGGCCCTGGAAACCGCCGGACGGCTGGTGAATCATGACCCGCGAATTGGGCAAGCTAAAGCGCTTGCCTTTGGCACCAGCCGCCAGCAAGAACGCGCCCATACTTGCTGCTTGACCAATACATAAGGTACTCACATCCGGCTTGATGAATTGCATGGTGTCGTAAATCGACATGCCTGCGGTCACCGAGCCGCCGGGAGAATTGATATACAGCGAGATGTCCTTGTCCGGATTCTCAGCCTCTAAAAACAATAATTGCGCGACGACCAGATTAGCACTCATATCATTGACCGGGCCAACCAGGAATATGACACGCTCCTTCAGTAAGCGCGAGTAAATGTCATACGAGCGTTCACCGCGGCCACTTTGCTCGATGACCATCGGGATATAGCCCAGCCCCTGAGGCTCGGACATGCCGTTTGCTATAATCTCGCTCATACTATTTGTCATTATTGGCCTGCCATTAATTCATCAAATTTGATTTTTTTAGCGCTGACCTTGGCTTTTTCCAGCACCCAGTTCACAACATTCTCTTCTGTCGCCAGCGCGGCTGGCTCATCCAGACGTTTTACATCGGCATAATACCAACTCACCAGTTCTTCAGGCTTTTCATAGCTGTTCGCAAAAGTGTCCACCATCGCGCGCACCTGGTCAGCATTGGCTTGCAGGCTGTTTGTGTTGACGATTTCGCTCAATATCAGGCGCAAAGCCGTGCCACGTTTCGCCTGCTCCTCAAACATACCCGGCTCAAGCTGGATATCTTTAGGGTTCATGCCGCGCTGCTGCAGGTTTTGTGCAGTCATTTGCATCATGCGGTTAATTTCGGCACCAATCAGCGCCTTGGGCACTTCGAACTCAGCCGCAGCGACTAGCGCTTGAAACACGCCTTCTTTTACGCGCGCTTTAATGCGTTTTTCCACTTCCTGTTCAAGGCTTAGCTTGATTTCAGCGCGCATCTTGTTCACATCGCCGTCATCCACGCCCAGGCTCTTGGCGAATTCCGCATCAACCTTGGGCAGAACCGGCTGGGAAACACTGTTAAAAGTCACCGTGTAGCTCACTTTTTTGCCAGCAAGCTCAGCAGGATTGTGGTCTGCAGGGTAAGTGATTTCGAAAGTCTTGCTGCTCCCGGTCTTGCCGCCGATGAGTTCATCATCGAAAGCCGCCATGCGGTTCGGTTCGCCCAGCACAAGGTCAATCCCCTTGTCGCCCGTGCTTTCCACCACATTGCCGTCGATACTGGCTGTCAGGCTCACATTGACGCGGTCGTCTTTCTTGGCGGCGCGTTTCACCGGCTCGTAGCTAACACGTTGTTTTACCAGCACGTCCAGCGTTTTTTCAACGTCGGCATCCGTCACTTCCAAGGTTGGCTTTTCCAGCTTGATTTTGCTTAAATCGCCCAGCTTTACCTCTGGAAACACTTCGAATGTTGCCGTGTATTCAAACTCGGTCGCCGCTTCTGCAAAAGGCTTATGTTCGATATTCGGGAAACCGGCCACGCGCAGCTTGTTTTCTTCTACCGCATCGCCAAAACTGGTTTCTACGGCCTTGGAATACACCTCATCACGCACCTGGTCGCCATAATGCTGATTCACCAAACCGATTGGCGCTTTGCCCGGGCGGAAACCCGAAAATTTGGCCGTGCGTGAAATCTGGCTGAGGCGTTGCCTGATTTGACCTTCTAATGGCGCCAATGGCACCTTCACTGTCATGCGACGTTCTAAACTACTGATTGTTTCAACAGATGCTGCCATGTTGCATTTCCTGTAAAAGTTGTTTCCTAATGATAGAAAACGATTAGTTGTTGATGGTGCGAAAGGAGAGACTCGAACTCTCACGCCTTGCGGCGCTGGAACCTAAATCCAGTGCGTCTACCAATTCCGCCACTCTCGCATTTGATTCAGGCATTACCCAAATCAATAAAACGCGTATTGTATCGCAACTTTGCCACATTTGATAAGAGAAACAGGAACTCAAGAACAAAATTATGCGGGCATTCATTAAGCAGATTGACAAGAACGCCATACAGATAGCAAGATACAGTCTAGCACTCCATTTTAAAGATAATGATATGCAAAACTCTACCTATTCCAATGAAAACAATATGCTGCGCGCCGAGCTTGAGTTGCTAATGAAAGAGCGCGAAACCTTGCTGATTATCGCAGGCGCAGCGGCCGGCCTGATTGCCGAACTGAATACGCATGACCTGCCGATCCGCACGGTTGAAGCTGCTGATTTGCTGGCAACCACGATTAACAAACTTTCAGAAGAAACCCTGCAAGACGCTCTCAACTCAGTACACGCCAGCATTGAAAACTAAGATGTAATGTGTATCGTTTCCTGTCGTGAATTTCTTACCTCAATCAAAATTTTTGGTCGTTACACTGAGCTTGAGCCTGCTTGCTGCCAGTTGCGCGCACGAAAAATATCAGGCCAAGCGGCTGGATCCGGCGCACACTTCGGCAAAACTCCTGAGCAAAAACATCACCGGAGATGGTTTTAAAGCTTATTTAATCAAGCAGGGTTATACCGAGAACCAATTACCTTTTGCCGCCTGGGGTTTGAACGAACTTACCTGGTGCGCGCTGTATCACCACCCGAAACTGGAAGTCGCAAAAGCTCAATTGGCGCTAGCCAATGCCAGCCTGAAGACTGCCGCACAAAAGCAAAATCCTATTATAGGTGGCCATATCGCGCATAGCAATCAAGCCAATGGCGACATTCGACCCTGGGCGTATGGCTTCAACGTGGAAATTCCCATCGAAACCGGGAATAAGCGCCAAATTAGAGTCGAGGAAGCACAGTACCTGATCGCCAAGGATTTATTGCGCTACCATCAAAATATCGCCACGGCAGATGCACTGAAAAATGAATTGGCGATTCAAACCAAACTGGTAGATTTGCTGAACAAACGTCTAAGCTTAGGCGCAATCTCCAGCGCCGAGCTCAGCGCCGCAAAACTACGTCAACAAAAGACCCAGTTTACTGTTGCAAATGAACAAGCCAAACTAGCAGAAATCCGCGCGAATTTAGCCACAGACGTGGGCTTGCCGCTAGAACACTTTAATGGCATGGCCCTGAAGCCGTTGAACTTGGATGAGGCGCTGGCTAAGCAATCAGCCCTTTTAAACACCCCCGATAAAAACAGAGATTTGCAGACAAGCGCCCTGCTCAACCGCCTAGACATTCGCCGCAGCCTGGAAAAATACGCCGCTGCTGAGGCAAAAATCAAGCTGGAAGTGGCCAAACAAACGCCTGACATCTCGCTCACGCCGGGATTCGCGTTTGAATTTGGCGATAGCATTTGGTCACTCGGGTTTTCTGCTTTATTAAACTTACTCAATAAAAATCAAACGCTGATTGCAGAGGCTACCCAGCTGCGCGAGGTTGAGGGCGCGCAATTCGACGCCTTGCAAGCCAGAACTATCGGTGATTTAGGGCAAAGTCTGGCTGCTTACGAAGCAAGTCTGGAAAATACGCATGGACTCAAAGCGCAACTGGAAGCACAAGGGCAATTGACGCAGAAGCTGCAGCGCCAATTCGATGCAGGCTTGATTGACCGTCTTGATTTGACGCAGAACCAGCTCAACACCAGCGTGCTCGAACAGCAGCTGCTAGAGGCGCAATTTAACAGCTTGCACTCGGCATTGGCAGTTGAAGATGTGATGCAACGCCCGTTGTTTGAAGATTTTTCTATGCCCACCACCATATCTGCGGATGTACATCATGAATAAGAAGTTGACGATTATTATTGCGCTGCAAGCCTTGCTCATCGTAACGCTTTTTTGGGTGCTGGTGTTTTATGGGCGCGATGAATACGAAGCTTACCGGGCTGAGCAGCAAGAGGAGATTGAAAGTCCTAGCCGAGTAAGTGAAAAAGCCGGCATCAGTATTGTCAGCCTGCCGTCCGCCACCCAGCAGAATAGCGGCATCACCACAGCCAAGGTGAGTTCGGCACAATTTCAGGGAGCAATAAAAAGCTACGGCAACGTGGTCAGCATTGACAGTTTAACTGAGGCGAAAGCCAGGGCCTTAAGCCTGAAAACCGATATAGCGCTTGCGCGCGCAGCCAGCGCCAGCAACATGCAGCAGTATCAGCGCCTTAAGGTACTCAATGCGGACGATAAAAACGTATCGGACCGTGCTGTGCAGGAAGCACTGGCTGCAGTGAATGCGGATAACGCTAAAATCACGGCCAGCGAATCACAACTCAAAAATCTGCAAACCAGCTTGAAGCTGCAATGGGGTGAAGTGCTGTCAACATTGGCTTTTGAGGACAAATCAGCGCCGCATCTGGCTAATTTACTGGAGAGAAAAAATGTACTTATTCAAGTGAGCCTGCCTTTAAATATCACGACACCCAAAGCGGGTTCCAGCATTCATGTTGCAGCGCTCAATGAATCCGTCGCACCCATTAAAGCAGTGTATGTCTCGCCCGCCGCTACCGGCGACAGCAGCGGTTTTGGCAAAACATTCTATTACAGCGCACCGGCTGAATCGCTGCGCATTGGCATGCGCGTCGATGTCGAGATGGATCCCAATGCGGGCGACAGCGCCAACGGCATTATCATCCCCAGTAACGCCGTCGTATGGTACGCCGGCAAGCCCTGGGCCTATTTCAAGCAAGGCAAAGATCAGTTTGTGCGCAAGCCGATCGCCGCAGATACCGAAGTGGCTACCGGCTGGTTTAATCAAGGCATCGACGCCAATAGTGAAGTTGTCATGAGCGGTGCGCAGCTACTGCTTTCTGAAGAATTTAAATACCAGATTAAGAATGAAAATGAAGACTGATTTTTGTAAAAAATCAGTCTTCATTTCAGTGGAAACTAATGCGGCAAAGCCGCGTTATGTTGTAACTAGAATGAGGATTAAATTGCCATGATGTCGGCAATCGTTCGCTTCTCCATCCGCTTTTATGGCGTGATCATTGGCCTGGCGAGCTTGGTGGTGGTATACGGCATCTACAGCCTGACTCGCAGCAATCTGGACGTTTTTCCTGAGTTTTCGCCCACGCAAATCATTATCCAGACCGAATCTCCCGGTCTATCAGCCGAGTTAGTCGAGAGCCTGGTCACCCAACCGATTGAAAGCAGCATTGCAGGCACGGTCGGCGTGGCGGACATGCGCTCGCAATCCATTCCGGGCTTGTCCATTGTCACGGTCATCTTTGACGAAGACACTGACATCTACAGAAACAGGCAAGTTGTCGCGGAGCGCTTGAGCACGCTCAGCAACCAGATTCCGAAAGGCATCACACCTAATATAACCCCCCTCACTTCGTCAGCGAGTACGGTTTTAGGCTTTGGCGTCACCTCCAAAAAACGCAGCCTGATGGAATTGAGAACACTGGTAGACTGGACCATTGTGCCGCATCTGCTGGCGATTCCGGGCGTGGCGGACGTAAATGTGTTTGGGGGCGAAGTGCGGCAGTTTCAGATACAAATTGACCCTGCGAAGCTGGTACGCTACCAGCTAAACATCAATGACGTCGTCGCAGCTGCACAGAAAGCCACCGGCGTCAGCGGGGCCGGTTTTATTCAAAACAGCAATCAGCGCATTATTGTAAAAACCGAAGGCCAGGCAACGACTGCAGCTACTCTGGCCAAAGCGACTTTGCTGCACAAGAACGGCCTCACTGTCAGATTAGGCGATATAGGCCGTGTGACAGAGGGCGCGGCACCCTCCATCAGCAGCGCGGCAATTAACGAAGAAACCGGTATTTACCTGTCGGCGCAAGGCCAGCTGGGAGCCAATACCCACGCGGTTACCCAGGCCATAGAATCCGCGCTTCAGGAACTGAAACCCACCCTGAAAAACGAGCAAGTGGCCTTGCATGAAGGCTTGTTCCGCCCTGCCAATTTTATTGAAACCGCGATAGATGGCGTGCGCACCGACATTCTCATCGGCTCGATTCTGGTCATCACCATTTTATTTCTGTTTCTGTTTAACGCGCGCACCGCGTTTATCTCCGCCACTGCTATCCCGCTCTCGCTACTCACCGCAATTGTAGTCATGAGCTATTTCAACATTGGCCTCAACATCATGGTGCTGGGTGGTTTGGCAATCGCGCTGGGTGAAGTGGTGGATGATGCGATTATCGATACTGAAAACATTTTCAGGCGCCTGAAAGAAAATCGCCTGCTCGCCCAGCCATTGCCCGTGCACAAGGTCGTGTTCAATGCCTCCATGGAAGTGCGCAGCTCTGTGGTCTATGCCACAGTCATTGTAGCGCTGGTATTTATGCCGCTGCTGACTTTGTCTGGCGTGGCAGGCAAGCTGTTCGCACCATTAGGCTTTGCCTATATTGCGGCCATTATGGCCTCACTCGTGGTCGCCCTTACGCTCACGCCGGCACTGTGTTACCTGATGCTCGGCAAAGCCCAGCTGGATACGGAAGATTCGCCTATCATCCGCCATATTAAAGGCGGTTACGTCAAGCTTCTGTATGCGATCGAAAAGCATTACAAACTGGTGATTGCTGTCAGCTTTGTACTGATTGCGCTTGGCCTGGGCATATTGCCTTTATTCAAAAACCAGTTTATTCCCGCGCTGCATGAAGGCCATTTCATCATGCACATGACTGCTGTGCCAGGCACCTCGGAACAAGAGTCCTTGCGGCTTGGCAAGCAAGTAGCCAAAGTTTTACGCGGCATTAAAGGGGTTAAATCAGTGACGCAATGGGTTGGCCGCGCGCCCAATGCTGCCGACACGTTTGGCACCCATTACAGCGAATTTGAGATAGAAATCGGAACACTTTCAGGTGAGGAGCAAAACCGCATCCTAAATGACATCCGCGAGGAGCTTGCAGGTGAAGCCGTCGATACAGATAGCGACGGCAAAGCGGAACCCGGATTTGTCGGCGTTAATTTCGCCATCAATACCTTTTTAACCGAACGTATCGAAGAAACGATTTCAGGTTATGCCGCTTCAATCGTCATCAATATTTACGGCAACGATCTAGACGCGCTGGACCGCGATGCGCAAAAAATCGCCGACCTGCTCTATGACACCAAGGGCGCAAGCGATGTACTGGTGCAATCGCCTCCAGGTACGCCGGAAGCGGTGATCCGCCTACGCCCGGACAAGCTTGCGATATGGGGCTTGCAGGCCGTTGATGTGCTGGACACCATCCGCGCGGCTTATGAAAGCGTGCCGGTTTCGCAGGTGTATTTTGGCAGCCGCGTCGTCGGCTTAAGCGTAGTGCTGGAGGAAGAGGCGCGCGATGACATTGGCGATATTGGCAACATTCCATTGTTTAACCCGGAAGGTAAGCTGTTGCATTTAAAGGATATAGCGTTTATTACGCAAGAGAATGGCCGCTCGAAAATTCTGCATGCAGGCGCAAAACGCATTCAGACTGTTACTGCCAATGTGCAAGGGCGTGACGTTGAAAGTGTGAGTGCCGAGCTTAAAAAACGCATTAAAAAAGATATCAAATTAAGCAGCGGCAATTATCTGGAATTTACCGGCGAGGCTGAGGCCAACGCGCAATCGCGCGAAGATCTCATTGTGCATTCTTTATTGGCAGGCGTCGCGATTTTCCTCATGCTGTATATTGCGTTCGGCCGCTTGCGCAACTTGCTGCTCACCTTTGCCAATCTACCTTTCGCGCTAATTGGCGGCGTGCTGGCGGCCTTGTTTACCGGCGGCTGGATTTCGCTGGGCTCGCTGGTAGGCTTCGTGACGTTATTCGGTATTACCTTGCGTAATTCCATCATGATGGTATCGCATTTCCAACATCTGGTAGATGAAGAAAATTGCGTTTGGAACCTGGAAACCTGTGTAAGGGGCGCGAAGGAACGCTTGCCTTCCATCCTGATGACTGCACTCGTCACCGCGCTGGGCCTGTTGCCGCTCGCAGCAGGCAGCGGTCAACCGGGACGTGAAATCGAAGGCCCGATGGCAACGATAATCGTCGGCGGCTTGGTCACATCGACCATTCTTAACCTATTGATTTTACCGACCATCATGCTGCACTTTGGGCGATTTGAAAAGAAAGAGATTTGAATAGTTCTAGGTTGCAGGCTAGAATGTCTGCATTCAGCCTTGAATTCAAGGCCGTAAGCAGTCACTTATAAGACTGGTTTGAACCTAGAATGGTAAGCCAACCCGTTACACAGATAAGAACAATTCCCACAAGATTCATGCATTTCCAATCCAATCAAAATTCATCATCTATTCAATAATGCATCTAAATTACCCAACAATTTCCTATGCAAAATACTCTACTAAGGTAATTACGACTATTTGTTTCTTAGCTTGTGCTGATTTGACGGGATGTGCTTCACAGCATGGCAAGTTTTATGATGGTGAAACACTGCCGCCTGACAAAGTTGTAGTAGTTTCATTGCCAATACCAAAAATAGAGCGCACATCCGAACTTAGAATACCAATAGATTTGAATGTTGAAATCGATAAGCACAAACTATTTAATAGAAAAGAAAATAATATAGGCTATTTCAAACCAGGCGATTATGAGTTCAAGTTACTTAGCCGTTGGTGGGATAACGATAACAAATCAAAAAACGCAGCGCGGGCGATAGCACGGCCACCATGTGCAACTTTTGCTCTTGCACCATATCTTTTTCCGCTAGCAATTACTTGCGCGCCTTTTATTCCTGACAAGACCTGCAAAAGCACTTGGGTTATGTATTTGGAAGCAGGAAAGAATTACAGTATTGACATGGATTGGACTGTCGATCCACCGCAAACAATTGTCAAAGATGAAAATAACCAGCAAGAAGTAGTTTCTACCACTTGTGAAATTCGAAAACCAGAACAACCTAAATGAATTGACTATTCAAGCAGCTGAATTGGGTCGAAACTAGACACTCAGTCGTATTTGATGTATTTAAAACGCTGATCCTCATTCGGCGTGCCGGTTAATGCGCCGCCTTCCAGCGCAGGCTGCCAGCCAATTACCTGCTCGATCTTGGCAGCCAACTCAAAATCCTTGTCGGTAATTCCTTTGGCATCATGCGTGCACAGTTTCACAATCACAAAGGCGTAAGAAACAGTCAAGTCTGGATGATGCCAGGCCGCTTCGGCCAAGTGCCCTACCGTGTTCACCACCATCAGCGTGGCTTTCCAGCCGCTGGTTCTATATTTGCGGCGTATCCAGCCATTCTCCAGATACCAATGCGGCAGCTCGTTTTCAAGCTTCGCGACGGTTTCCTGTTCAGAATAAACTTTGGCAGCCATGGTTGTCAGTCAATGCATTGAAGAAGCAATTTTGCCCAGTATTTCGATATCAACACCGTCTTCAAAATGCGTACAGTCAGCTTTTTTAATCACCCAGGGCGAAAACGGCTTGTTCAGCACAAAATCGCTGAAAGCCTCGTCAATCAGACCGTCTTTAGTCATCACTTTCAGACTGAGTACGGTTTCATTGGGCTTGTCAGATTTCAGCAGAATCAGGTGCCGTGCATCCAGTTTTTCTGCCAGCCATGCAGCCAGGCTGTCCGAAGTCACATCCCAGCTTTGCGGAATGGAATCATCTGCAAGCACCATTTTGCTTGGCAGCCAGACAATGGCACGATGTTGCCAGGTACGTTCGGCGATCTCCAATTCGCTGGCAGCAGTTGCCAGCAACGGATTCAAGTTGGCCAGCAGCAATCCGAATTGATCCATCGCCAGCACCGCTAGTCGGTGTGCACAGGCATCGCTGATTTTAGATAATCTTTGAGCTTCTCGCACCGCATCGGCGAAAACGCCGCCGCCGGGCACGATGATGATATTTCCGTCGCTAAACTTTACGAATATTTTTAGCCAACGTTCCAACTCCGGCGAGCCTAGCAAGCTACCGCCAATTTTGACAACCCACATTGATGATCCCCTAAGTAGTTTTTCCATTGTGGACCTGATTATTCCTTTCGACTTAATATTTTTCTGTATTTTTATTCATAGTTAAGAAGCTTAATCAGAGCCTCGTAAAAAACTTTGTTATTGTTGTAAAACTGGACGCTTTGTCCAGCGTTTCGGCGTATTCTTTTGATCCGTCCGAGTCCGCCACTATACCGCCTCCGGTGTAAAAACTTAATATGTTTTTGCATACAACTGCGGTTCTAATCGCGATATTGGTATCCATGTCGCCATCAAAGCCGATATACCCGATCGCGCCGCAATACAAACCGCGCCGATGCGGCTCCAGTTCATCGATAATCTGCATGGCACGCAGCTTGGGTGCACCCGTAATCGAACCACCCGGAAAACAATCCCTGAGCACATCCACAGCCGTTTTGCCAGACTTCAGCTTACCCACAACGATACTCACCAGGTGATGCACATTGGCAAAACTTTGCAGCTGAAAAAGCTTATTCACTTTAACGCTGCCAATTACGCAGGTTTTACCTAAATCGTTGCGCAGCAAATCCACGATCATCAGATTCTCAGCCTTGTCCTTTACGCTCGTCAATAGCTCTTTCGAGTAGGCTAAATCCTGCTCAGCATCGGCTGATCTTGGCCGTGTGCCTTTAATAGGGCGTGTTTCCACGTGACTGCCATTGGTCTGCAAAAACCGCTCCGGCGAATCAGAAAGCACCTGGAAGTTTTCGGAGTCGTTCAAAGGCAGTTGCATATAGGCCATAAATGGCGCAGGGCTGATCTCGCGCAGTTTCCGGTACATCAGCCAGCTATCGCCTTCCACCTCTGCGGAAAAACGCTGTGCCAGATTCACCTGGTAACAATCGCCCGCGGTAATATACGCCTTGATTTTGGCGAAGGCTTGCTGGTATTGCAGTTTGGATAAATTTGAGGTGATTGCTGTCGTAACTTCGAATTTACCCGGTTTATCCTCTGTGAACGCTGCCTCGCAAGGCCCATCAAACAAGGCTTGCAGGGCAGTCCATTTTTTGTGTGTTTCAGCATGCAAACCGTGTGAAACCAGAGCGCTGCGCTGCTCACGATGATCCACCACAACCGCCCAATCGTAGATGCCGATCATCATTTCCGGTATATTGACTGCAGGGCGTGCACTGTTGGGCAGTTTTTCCAGCCGCCGCGCCAGATCATATGCAAAATAACCCATTGCCCCGCCCGCAAATGGTAGGGTACCGCCCGCAAGCGGCATGTCCGTTTTGGGTGCCTGATATTGATTCAGGATGTTTTTTAACAGAAAGAACGGGTCTTCTTCAGAAATTTTGACTGTACCGTTTTGTGTGATTACGGTTTGATTACCTTGCGTAACCAGCGTTATAAACGGCTCGGCTACTATGATATCGTAACGCCCGTACTGGCTGCCCGCCTTGCCCGTGGCGGGATTAATCATTTGCCCGCTGTCCAGCAGCATTGCCCATGGCTGATGCGCGATGCGCTCAAACAAGCGCGCGCTGTCGTGGTGATAAGCAAGCTCATGTTTCAACATAGTCATCGCTTCGCCGCCAGATATGCCACCGCATAAGCCGGAAAACAAATCTCTAAGTCAGCCTGCTCTGCACACCCCATGGATATTGGCTCCCAGACGTGCTTAAAATCATACCCCAAGTCATCCGCTAGCGCTTTCACCAGAAAACTGCCCGCGCCTGCGCCAATAATGATCATGCCAGGTTTAAGGTGTTTTAGCACTGCGGTTCTAATTTGATTCAGCTGCAAAGCTCTGCAAGTATTCGCCAGGCTTTTCCAGACTTGTAGCGGCTTGTCTTCTGCATCATGGCCGACCATACGCGCCAGCCGCCGCGCACTTTCCAACTCACTCTTGCCTTTTCCGTCCGCAGTGTCGGCCATGTCGGATTCAGGCCGAAGCTCGCCCGTCAAGCGGTACACATCGGCCATGGTGGCGAAATATTCTGCGGCGACGTTGGTCTCAATACCTTCAAAGGGCAGTTTTTGCGCCAAGGCCATCACCGGCGTACGTACCACGCCCGTATAAACCAGACTGTCCGCCTGCATGCGACTTGCATCTGACAACCCATTCTTCGCCATCCTGCCTGCCACTATCGCGATAATATCTGTCGTGGTACTGCCGATATCTATCAATACTGCATCCTTTACATGCATTGCAAGCGCGCTGGCGCTCGCGTGCCAGTTGGTTGAGGCAATGTGAGCCGTATCTGCAGAAACACGCTCTATCGCCACAAAACCACTATCAGCGGCATAAAATAAAACATCCTTTCCCAATAACCTTGCTACCGCAGCCGAAATTTCAATTACCCCAGTATGCCGATTTGGGAACAGATCCACTAGTTCACCGGTCATGGTAACGGCATGCTGTGCATCGCCTGGCTTAATTTTAAAGGCTTGCAGAGCAGCAGTAATTGCAACTTCCAATTGATTCAAACCACGCCAGAGCTGGCAAGACAGCTGCAATATATTGATGGTTTCGCTTTTGCCGTCCAGCAGCACTGCTTTCAAGTGTGCGCCGCCGATATCCCAACCCACCATATCAGACATGAATTTTGACTTTGTTCTGTTGCAGCAGGGGCCACTCAAAATTTGGCTGCGTGAGGGTGTTGATAATCAGTTCGGCCGGATTCACGCCGATCGCTTCACGCAAACCCACGTAGCTGGTGGTGAGGCGCGGGTTGATTTCCACCACGTAAATGTCATCATTGTCCACAATCACATCAATGCCTACATAACCCGCTAAATCGGGGAACACCTTTGCAATCTGGTTTGCAACCACCTCGAATTGCGCCCAGTGTTCGCACATGCCATTGATGACACTACCTTTGAAGCTCACCATATGATTAATAATCTCAATCATCTGTGTATTGCAGCTTAATAAGCGCGCTTCGCCATTTTTCATCACGCAGGAAATGCTCGCAGAGTCGCCCGGCTGATAGGCCTGAATCACATGCGTGAGCTGCTTATCATTCTGTTCAATCCAATCCTGCAAGTCATCCGCGTTATTGAACCAGGCAGTATCGCTGCAACCCGCGCCATCGTTGGGCTTCGCAAGCCATATCCAGTGACTTCTTGGCCAGTTTTCAAAAGTATAGGTCGGTATAGTAGCGATGCCCGCTTCTTCCAAAGCCAGGCAAGTCGCCATTTTTTCGCTGGTGATTTTGATGGAGACTGGCCCGCAACCCAATACCAGCTTACCCTCCTGGGTGGCGATCTGGGTTAAATAATGCAGCAAACCGTCTGTTTCCGGTGCGATCAGCCAAGCCGCATCTGCGGCCTTTATCTGATCTTGCCAAACCTGCCATACATCATCATGCGCATTTATTTCCAGACACGCGCCACAATGTTCGGGCTTGTTCAAACGCGCATCTACCGTAGTGTTGATATTGTAAGGCAATAGCGATAAGTCGCGCAGCAAGGCGTCACGCATCATGGCGCCTTCGTTTGCGAGTGATTCCGGCATTAGCTCCGCACACAGGCCGCCGCCAGTGATAAACTCACAGACGAATATTTTCTCCAGTTTTTGATTTTCGAGTTTAATAATGCAAATAATCCCGGTAATTGATTTGTTAGACGGCGTTGTCGTGCACGCCAAAAGAGGAGAGCGCCGACATTACCAGCCAATTCAATCATTCCTTACAAGCTCAAGCAAACCGCTGGATATAGTGGCGGCATTGCTTGATTATTATCCTTTCCAGCAGCTTTATATTGCGGACCTGAATGCGATACAAAAACTGAAAAGCACATATGAAACAAACTATCCAGTTGTCGAGTCCATTACACGGCAATTCCCCAATCTCAAGCTATGGGTTGATGCAGGCATCAGCGACCAAACCGAGCTGAATATCTGGAACAAACTCCATTCTAACTTGATTTTTGCCAGCGAAAACTTTTCCGGAATAGGAAATTTTCTAGCGCTCAAAAATCAGCAAGACACGCACTTTACCTTGTCTTTAGACTTCATGCCAACCGGCTACCGAGGTCCGGCAGAATTGTTGCAAGACAACAGCTATTGGCCTGATGATGTGATTGTGATGTCACTGGCAAATGTCGGCACCAACCAGGGCGTTAACATCAAACTTTTGAATGAAATCATGCCACGCGCCACAGGTTTTAATCTATATGCGGCTGGTGGTGTAAGGGGTTTGGATGATTTAACTATGCTTAAAAAAATGGGTGTGCATGGTGCTTTAATCGCAACGGCATTACATCAAAAGCAGCTCTCGGCACAACAATTGGAAAGTTTAGTTCAATCTGAATGCTAGCCAAATAAAAAGCCCGAAAAACCGGGCTTTTTATTCAGAAGATCGTCATCATTTGGCTTGAAATGGGTGCACGGTATCCTGGTACTTTTTCAGAACCGTCTCTACTTTCGGTTCTCGTGCCACTGCATTTTTAATGGCCTGCACGGTGGCCCTATAATTCCAGTCCTGCACGCGCCTGTCATCATCTGCCTTGCGGTCTATAAAAACGCCCACACAGATAAAAACGTCCTCCGCCTCTTCTTTAGGGATTGTGCCGTCTGCAACACAATCCATGACTGCCATCGATACCCCGCGCTGTGCCGGGCCAAACATCTGTAATGCCTGTTTGCCATTTTTAATCGTTACTTTATTAAAAATAACAGTAGCGGGCTTGGTCATCATATTCGGTGCGGTAATTGCAAGCAAGCCATTAGCACCATCCTTCTGGTCAGTCAGCGCACGACAGAATGCCTGTTCAGCAGGGCTGCCGCGCGGCCCCATAATCAAGTCTATGTGCGCTACATTAAGCAAATCCAACCCATGACCATGACCCTCTTTACGATTTTCAATAACGAGCGCTTCTCCTACCAATACACGATCAATCACTGCCATTTTTATTCTCCTTTTTTGAAAAACTACGTCCAAAATTGAATCATGTTTTGTACTTAATAATGAGACAACTTGATTGTGCAAAAGTGCATATTTTCTTGTATCTTCGTTCTCACAGACGAAAAAAAACGAGTGGCATAGCCACTCGTTATAATGCGAAACCTGAAGAGAAAATATTACTCCGGATTTGCGCTATTCCAAGTTAGCATGGATCGCGCGCATACCTTCTTCAGTCAAGCCTTTAGCCTCAATAATGTCACCGATAACGGCCTCAAGGTAAATCAAGGTTGATAGCTCAAACTGAGAACCCATTGGCATGCCTTTTGTCAGTGGGAAGCTGTTATCGTTACCGATTTGAATGGTCAAATCTGCCACATCGGCCATCGCCGATTTCGCTTTCATGGAAATAACCACCAGCTTAGCGCCCACAGATTTTGCTTTTTTAACAAATGGCAACAAAGTTTCCGTGCCGCCTGAGCCTGAAACCAGCACCAGCAAATCACCCGCTTTAATCGCTGGCGTTACGATTTCGCCCACCATGTTCACGTTATAGCCACTGTGCACTAAACGCATTGCAAAAAAACGTGATACCAAGCCGGAACGGCCTGCACCACCTACAAAAATACGGCCAGCTTCATCAACTAGCTTCATTAATTTTGCCGCGTTGCTTTTGTCAGTCTCAGATAAAATGGTAGTGAGTCTGTCTAAAATTAATTTTTGATGATCCATCTTAATTTCCTTTTACATGACTAATTGTTTGCTCATTATAATAAAAAATCCCGACGCATTGCTGGGTCGGGATTTTCTTAGCTCACATCAATAATTACTTATTGAGTGTCGTGAATTAACCGTGAGCGATTTTTGTGATTTCAGCAGCTGAAGCAGCTGGATCAGCAGCGCCGTAGATAGCAGCACCGGCAACGATGATTGAAGCGCCAGCGTCGCGTACTTGAGCCGCAGTAGCAGCTTTAACACCACCTGCAACTGAGATTTCAAGACCTAAATTCAAACCGGCAACCATTGCCAGGTCAGCAAATGGTGTTTGACCAGCGGCTTGTTGGTCTAAGCCAGTGTGCACGCCGATGATATGTGCGCCTAATTTAGCCACTTCTTGTGTACGTGCTTTTTTGTCAGCTACGTTGATCAGGTCAACTTGCGCTTTTTTACCGTATTTGTTGGCAACATCAATTACGCCTTTGATTGTACCGATATCAGCACAACCTAAAACTGTACAGATATCTGCACCGGCTTTGTAGAACGGCTCAGCTTCGTAGAAACCAGCGTCCATAGTTTTCAAATCAACTAAGATTTTGTTGTTTGGGAATTTTGCGCGCAATGTTTCAAGCAGTTTGATACCGTTGTGCTTGATGCAAGGTGTACCGATTTCCAAGATGTCTACGTGTGGAGCAACAGTAGCTGCTAATGCAACAGTTGCGTCAAAATCTAATGAATCTAATGCCATTTGGGTTTGTGCCATGGTTTTCTCCGATTAAAAATTTTTATTAATAACTTAATACCTAAGGTATTTAATTAAATATCTATTGTAACTATTTGATTAGTCACATAATTTTACTACTTATTTACAACCAAATCGTTCTGCTAATTGCTCAGGAACATAGATTCCAATTGGCTCTTAGCGAATTTGAAGCTGGACCCTCAATCTTAAGTGCCCAGCTTATTGTTGTCAATGTTAAACCGTAATTATTACAACTTAGTTACGGTTTAACATCACTGTTGCTATTACAGTTTTGCTGCTAAGGCCACTTCGAGTTTGATCTGATCAGCCACAAAGCCACGAATGCCTTCAGCTAACTTTTCTGTCGCCATTGGGTCTTGGTTTAATTCGAAGCGGAATTCTTCCTCTGTCATTTTCGCTGGAGGTGTTTTAGTTGCGCCAGTGTCTTTTAACACTTGAACTAATGTGCCTTCAGTGGCCGCTAAGTCTTGTAACAAGTTCGGTGAAACTGTAAGACGATCGCAACCAGCCAAGGCAATCAACTCACCAGTATTACGGAATGAAGCACCCATCACCACTGTTTTGTAGCCGTGCTCTTTATAGTATTTGTAAATAGCGCGCACTGAAACAACACCTGGGTCTGTTTCTTGTGTGTATTCTGTGCCTGGATTTTTCGCTTTGTACCAGTCCAGAATACGGCCAACGAATGGTGAAATCAGGAATACGCCGGCTTCAGCACATGCGCGCGCCTGGCCGAAACCGAATAACAATGTGAGGTTACATTGGATGCCTTCTTTTTCAAGAATTTCACCGGCTTTAATACCTTCCCATGTTGAAGCCAATTTAATCAGCACACGGCTTTTGTCCACGCCTGAATCTTTATAAAGTTGAATCAATTTACGGCCTTTAGCCACCATTGCATCCAGGTTGAATGATAAACGCGCATCTACTTCAGTTGAAATACGGCCTGGCACTACTTTAGTAATTTCTGTACCAATCAATACCGCCAATTTGTCAGCAGCATTATCAATTTGCTGCTCCTTAGTACCGCCTTGTGCTTTTGCATAAGCAATCGCTGTTTCGATCAGAGGTGCATATTGTGGTAATTGACTTGCTTTTAAAACCAATGATGGATTGGTTGTTGCGTCCACTGGTTTAACACTTTTAATTGCTTCCACGTCGCCTGTATCAGCCACGATAGTGGTCATTGCTTTTAATTGGTCTAATAAATTCGCCATTGCATCCTCCAAAAATAAATTAACTAAAATTCTTTGACTGAACCCAGTCATACATTGTAACTTAAATTTTTTATTTTCTATATGGCTATACCAGATATTCCTAGCAAATATCCATTGCATGTATAAACAAAGTTGCCACCGTCAAGTCCGCACTGGTGCCAGGGTTTAGCCCACGTTTTTTCAGTTCTGCATCAAACCTTAACAACGGTGCCTGATAGTTTTTTGGATTATAAGTTTTTAATAATTCCGCCTCATGCGCTGCCGCCTCCTCCTGCACAAGCCTGGCAACGGTTTCACCGTATTTGCGTGCAATATGGCTATCTAAAAAACGTGCCATAAAGTGCAAATGTAGTGCCGTTGCAGCCCAGGCCGGGCGCTGCCACTGTATCAGCATTTGCTGATAACGCGCCAAACCGTCTAAAACCTCTGCAAAGCCATTGCTGTATTGCTGCGCGATCATATCCCGCGGTGCGGCTTCCAGCATGGCTTGCAGCAGCGTGCAATTAACAGGCTGCTGCACATCATGCTGCGCACTCTCGCCCAAGCCGGCAGGATTTGCCAAACGGATTGCAGCAAAAGCATGTTCCGCGTCATGGATGGTTGTGTTGGCAAGGACACTTGATAGTTTTTCGGCGAATGTGTCTGAACTTGACAGCAAAGCCGCGTGAATCAACGGCGCGCACAGCAAGACCATGCCCAGATTGGTATTGCAGTCCACTACTTTTTGTGTAACCTCCACGCTCGCCAAAATGCGCTCGCCCAAGCTTAAGCCTAGCTTGGAGATCACCTCAGAGGCAGCTTCGGCGCTTAAGATAAAATCCTGCACCGTCATGCCATGGCCATCTGCAAAGATGTGCACATTGCCTGGCTTCAAAGCCTCAAGCTCCGCCATACAAGCGGCTTTGAAGGCAAATGACAATTGTTGATTCAAATTCATGTTATTGAAATAAGCCTTAAAAAATCGTCTGCAAGCACCTGTGCGATATTGACCGACACAACCCTCTGTAAGCCGCGCCAGGCGGGGATGCTGTTCACTTCCAGCACCCATAGCTTACCTTTGCTGTCACGGATAATATCCACGCCGCAATACGCAATATCCAACGCTTTGGCCGCCTGCACAGCCAAATTCATTACATCAGCTTCGTCGGAAGCCTTGCATTGCGCGCCTTGCGCCACGTTATGCAGCCAATCCGCGCCGCTGCGGCGCATGGCGGCCACCGCGCGGCCATTGATAACAAACACGCGGTGATCATGCGGCGCTTCGATAAACGCCTGCAAATAAAACACGCCATCCACGAAAGCATCCATCGGCAAAGGCCGCGCGGTTTGCGCATCAAGCAAACGCACACCTTGCCCTTGCGAGCCGAATAGCGGCTTGATGACCATTTGCTGATTATTGACCATGTGAGCCTGGATAATCGCATGCGCTTGCTGGCGCGATTCGCACACCCAGGTGTGCGGCGTGGCAATGCCTGCCTGATACAGCAAAAAACTGGTCATGGCTTTATCTACCGTGCGCTCAATTGCCCTGCCGTCGTTGTAAACGCTAACGCCTTGCATTTTCAGGATATGCAGAATATTCAGGCGCGTGGTGATCTGCTGCAACGTGCCGCCTGCAATACCGCGCACAAACACAGCTTTAGGTAATTCATCAACATCGGGAATATTGATTTGCGATTTGCTGCCGGAAAGATCAATCGTACAATCTTGTAACGATACAAAAACCGCCTCAACATCATGTATGGCAAGAGCCTGTGTAAGCTGCTCGCCATGCCAGCCAGCATCGTCGGTAAAAATCAGGATTTGCTGAATTTGGCGGCGCACTTTTAATAGTTTACTTTAATTAAATAAAATATAATATTGATTTAACTATTAAAGGATTTTTCTATCAACAGTTCGTTAAACTCGCCACCGACAAAACTATTGCCCGTTTCCGGGTTGTTAATCGCGACTGTGGCAGGCGAAAACAGCAGCGGATCGATCTGGTAAAAATCCATATTGTAAGACTTGAACACTTCGGCAAACGTTTTTCCGTAATCTTTTGAGGCGCTACTGGGTAACTCTTGCGCTAATTTTCTGGCCTCATCGTCACTGCATTTCACGTTGAGCTGCACAAAACCACCAAATAAAATCGCATCGTTGGTACGCCCCATCGCCGTCATAAAATCTTTGGAAACTGGCGGCAGAACCGCTTCGCCATGGCCGCTCACGATATTCGCCAGGGGGAAGTGCAGCGTATGCGCCTTATGCAGCGCCACTTCCAGCACGCGTCCCACGATTTGCACCACGCCCGCAATACTGGTCGTCGGCGTTAATATCAGCGTTAGATTACTTGCATGCACACCTGTATCCCGTGTGATTTTTTCTATGATCGCCATCGGCGGAATCTTGTCCGTTTCCAGCACCAGTACCGTGTTCTGTGCGCTGTCTTTATATCCAAGCTCTTTAAACAATTCTTCACGCTGCGCGATTGCGCGCGCTGGGCCGCTGCCAAGCGAAAAAAACTTTTCATGACTCAGCGCCCAGCCCGCATACTGGCTGCCAAGGCACGCCAAGACAGGGCTTTTGCTCTGCACTTTGATACCTGAAGGCCAGTCCTTAAAAGCCGTTTTGTCACTCAACTCTACCTTGCCCAAACCGCCCATGCAGATTTCGGCAATCAATCGCCCCGCCTCTGCACTGCCTGCATGCAGAATGCCAGCATCGACAACTGTCGCGCCGGATTCATGCGTTGACACCCCCAGTTGCAACACTTCCGCTTTTTCAATCAACTGTTGCACCAATGGACCGGAAAGCGCATTGATGCTAGGCCATAGGCTGGTGTCTAATTTAGTCATAAATCATCTCTCTTAATTTTTGTGCTTTTTGTAACACTGATGCATATGCCGAATCAGCATTTTCCGCCTCTGCAAGCACTGTACAAACCGGGGCGTTCTGGGCGATTTTAACACTGGATGCTTTATCCACTACAGATGGAATATCGGCCACCCAATCTGGCCAGACAAAATCAATTGGAATTTCAACCGCATCATCAGCATACAAAATCAACTGGGCCTTAGCTGGTACTTGTTGCAGTGAAAAACCTGTCAAATCTCCTGCGCTGCCTTGCATATGGGCTGCAAACAAATTTGGATACAAATAAAAAGTCGCGCTTAACCTTGGATTCAGCTCCAGAATCCACAGTGCTTCGCCGTCTAAAATGGCATCCAGACTATTGATGCCACGCAATCCCAAGGCAACCGTTAGCTGCTGCGCTGCACGCTCAAATGCTTGTTGCGCCTGCGCAGGCAAATCTACGCCACCTACCGCGCCCGCAAAGCGATACGGCATATCTGCAATCGGCGCAACGAATTGCTGATTAAAACCAATCGACTGCGCCGTTTTTCCATCTGCCACAAACAGCATGGATACAGGCTTTCCAACCATCTTTTTCTGATAATAAGTCTTCTGAAAATGGCCGCCCGCTTCACCCAAATGTGCAGGCTTGATATGCATGCCGCCTGAGCCGCCCAGCTTTTTTGAGAGCCAGTTAGCAGCATCTTCAGGTACATCTAAGCGTACTTCCGGATGTGAAATGTTAAGTGCATCCAACAACTTAAAAAAACCAAAACCTTTAACCTGTTCAAGCACTTCTGGCGCATTGCCTATCAGCGGCATGCGCGCCGCAAGCCAGCTTAACAATTCAGGTTCAGCATCGAACAAACTTCCATACAAAAAGCCATCCAAATCGTCGAGGTTTATTTGTGTAAAAATACGCTTGAAATCCTCCGCATCTACACCCTGCGCATGCATTTTCAGCTTGAAGGCTTGCCTGGCAATGCGCTGCGTATCCGCATCGGCAAAGGCGTCCAGCGTGACGACCTCGAAGCCGCTGGAGACCGCCGCTTGTGCATAACCACGTGCCGAAGTTGCGGCGATGACCAACTTTTTGAAACCAGGCTTTTTAGGCACTTGCTAAATTTTGCGCCATTGCAAACGCTGCCATAAATTCCAGATAAAGCGGTTTATCTGTGGCCAGCATTTGTTTGAGCAAGTTATGCTGCGTGGCATATTTCAAGTTGCCAATTGCCAGCGCGCCTATGCCGACAACGTCAGTTGCAGCAATCGCCACGCCATCCGCCATTACATCCACCCCTTCAGCACCCGTCGGCGCAACCGCGTTCACGTCGGCAATGACTTTTAACGATTTGGAATGCGTGATTTGTGCAGCCGTAATCACACGGATTCCCGCCGCTGCCGTACATAGTGCAATATCTGCCGTATCCAGCACGGCCTGCTTTGCGGCTTCATCCATGCCGTCCGCATAGCTGATACTGGTGCCGTAACGCAGGTTATAACTTTGCGCCTTATCTCGCGCAGCCTCCAGGCTACTATGCGCTACCAGTTCAACCTGTGCACCCTGTTTGGCAGCGATCACGGCCACGCAACCACCCACTGGACCGGTTGCGCCAAATACAGCCACTTTCTTACCGCTCAGGCTGGTTTGAAAATGCTTTTTAAGATGGAACTCTACTTTTGCCAGCATGGCGGCAGCCGTGGTAAACGCGCCTGAAGGGTCTACGAACACTGAAAACTGAAACGGCGGAAACATGGCTTTTTTGGCTGCTGCTAGCATATCCATGGTTAAGTCGATATCACGCCCGCCAATAAAAATCGCCTCCCGCTTGATGCCGGAAGGGCTGCGCGAAAAAATCGCATCCTGCGCCAACCCCGCCACTTCGCCCAACTCAACATGCGTGTAAGGCATGATCTTATCAAACCCGGCATCGAACGCCATGTTCACATCGAACGGACTGGCGTTTTTGGCTGCTGTAATGAGATGTAAAATCGAGACTTTTTCCATAAATGTATTCTCTAAGAAATTTGTATCGTTGCGCCGGTGTTACTGGCGCGCACGATTTGATATGAAATATTGTTAAATGCCGCAAACTGGTGCTGCAAAGTATCCAGCATGCCTATGGCGCCCGCTTCATTTTCGAATACGGCAAAACCCGTTGGCCCCCATGAGCTTTGCCCAAAACAGGCCACGCCCGCATGCGCCAAGTGCAGCAAAATTGCCCCGATTTGCGGACTTGCATAACGCCCGCCCTGCGCTGGCGCAAAATAGTCGCCAACATGCGCTTGCAATTCCTGAATACTATTACCAAAGGCCGTTAAATCCTGCTCGACCAACGCCGGCATGGCCTGCATCAGCACGTGCCGGCACAAATGCGCCGCCAAGTTTTCAGAAAACACCGGCAGCCGATTAAATGCCTCCAGCTCATTTTCCCCATGAATCCCCGGCTGGCTGGTATCCAATATCAACAAAATACGCCATTGCTCGGGAAAGTCATAACGCGCCAGCAGAGGTGGCACCTTTGGCAAGGCCTTGCCAGACGCAACGGCTGAAGCGCGACCGCCATCAATCAACAATCCACCATGCTCAAAAGCTGCGATACCGATGCCGGATCGCCCGCCGCGCCCGGTCAGTTCCGCAATTTGTGCCGCGCTTAACTTTAGCTGATATAGCTCGCCGATAGCCGCCCCGACAGCCAAAGCCAGCTGTGTGCCGGAACCTAATCCTGCATGTTCGGGAATATGCTGCTGAATGTTAATGCTGACACCACCGGCAAGCTGCAGCTGTTTAATCAACTGTTCCGCAATGAAAGATATCCGTGCCACCGTCGCTGCAGGAACTTGGGGGGCGCCTGTGACCTGTGCTTTTTCTTTCCCAGCTGAAATTGCAGTTAATTCAATCGCAGGCACAGCCAGGCTTAACCCGATGCCGCCAAACTTTCGCCCCAGACCACCGTGCAGGTCAAAAAAACCCATATGCAAACGCGCGGTGCTCTTAACTGTGATTTTATCGGGGATAGCTGCAGCCATAAGTGTTGATTCAAGGTTTTTAGTTTTTGATGCACGCATCGTCTGAGCGTCATTTTCTCATCGTTTATCACCATTTTAGCTGACAGTGATGACTTTTAGTATGCCAACTACCGGCACGCGCACAAAATTTTAGCATTGAGTCGCTATTTTTCAGGTGACAGCGCCTGCTTATTTAGGCAAAATGTAACTGCATTGTAAAAATTATTTTAATCCCCTGTTTGAACATCGAAGGAACTATCATGTCAGCCCACGTTATTCCATTTGAAAATCTACGAAACACCGACGTCCCTTCTGTCGGCGGTAAAAACGCTTCTTTAGGAGAAATGATTTCTCAGTTATCGGCCAAAGGCGTGCGTGTGCCAACGGGCTTTGCAACAACGGCCGATGCCTACCGTGAATTCCTGGCGCAAAATGGGTTAGACAAAAAGATTAATGATTTACTGGATAAGCTCAATGCAGATGATACGCAAGCGCTTGCAATATGCGGCAAGCAGATTCGCGAATGGATCATGGCTGCTCCCTTTCCACCTGCTCTGGACAAAGCCATTGCTGACAACTATGCCATCCTGACTGCAAAATCCGGCAATGGCGCCACCTTTGCGGTGCGCTCTTCTGCCACGGCCGAGGATTTGCCTGATGCCTCTTTTGCGGGACAACAAGAGTCATTCCTGAACATTCAGGGTTTGGATAATATCAAGCACGCCATTCAGGAAGTATTCGCTTCTTTATATAATGACCGCGCAATTTCATACCGCGTGCACAAAGGCTTTGTGCATGCGGATGTGGCACTCTCTGCAGGCGTGCAGCAGATGGTGCGCAGCGATATTGGCTGTGCCGGTGTGATGTTCACCATTGATACCGAGTCCGGCTTCAAGGATGTAGTGTTTATCACATCATCTTATGGCCTAGGTGAAACCGTGGTACAGGGCGCGGTGAACCCGGATGAATTCTATGTGCATAAACCAACTTTAGCACAAGGTAAACCTTCGATTGTGCGCCGCACCATCGGCTCAAAACTCATTAAAATGGTATTCAGCGATGCCACGCGTGCCGGCAAAAGCACGCACACCATTGATGTTGATCCAACAGACAGCGACCGCTACTCACTCTGCGATGCAGATGTTTTAGAGTTAGCCCGTTACGCTATGACCATTGAGGCGCACTACGGCTGCCCGATGGACATTGAATGGGGCAAAAACGGCGTAGACAACAAGCTGTACATTCTGCAGGCACGCCCCGAGACAGTAAAATCACAGGAATCTGCGAACAACGTCACAGAGACTTTCACATTAAACAAGCACAGCGAAAAACCATTGGTGATTGGTCGTGCGGTCACACAAAAAGTAGGCGTTGGTCCAGTACGTATCGTGCTGGATCCGGCACACATGCACGAAGTGCAGCCTGGAGATGTATTGGTCGCCGACATGACAGACCCTAACTGGGAACCGGTGATGAAGCGCGCCAGTGCTCTAGTAACCAACCGTGGCGGCCGCACCTGCCACGCGGCTATTATTGCACGCGAACTCGGTATTCCAGCGATTGTAGGCGCAGTCAACGCGACAGACGTATTGCGTGAAGGCGAGATTGTGACCGTTTCATGTGCTGAAGGTGAATCCGGCTTTGTTTACCATGGCGCAATTGAATTCGATGTCAGCACCCAGGCGCAATCGGCACTCGCCCCTGCGCCTTGCAAAATCATGATGAACGTCGGCAATCCTGACATGGCATTCGGTTTTGCCAAAACACCAAACGATGGCGTAGGCTTGGCGCGACTGGAGTTCGTCATCAACAACATGGTCGGCATCCACCCCAAGGCCATTTTGAACGTGGACGCCATGCCGCATGCCATTCAAACCACCATCAAAAACCGTGCGCGCGGCTATTCAAGCCCGAAGCAGTTCTACATTGACAAAGTGGCTGAAGGCGTTGCAACCATTGCCGCCGCGTTCTATCCAAAACCGGTGATTGTGCGCACGTCTGATTTCAAATCGAACGAGTACAAAAAACTGGTGGGCGGCGAGATTTATGAACCGGATGAAGAAAACCCGATGATCGGCTTCCGTGGCGCGGCTCGCTACATGGCAGAAGACTTCAAAGAGTGCTTTGCCATGGAGTGTATGGCCATGAAAAAAGTACGCGATGAAATGGGTTTGGTCAACGTAGAGCTCATGATTCCTTTTGTGCGCACCTTGGACGAAGCAAAAGCCGTCACCGAAATCATGGCCGCCAATGGGCTGAAACGTGGCGAGAATGGTTTACGCCTGATTATGATGTGCGAGATTCCGTCAAATGCACTGATTGCCGAGCAATTCCTGCATTACTTTGATGGTTTCTCCATCGGCTCAAATGACCTGACCCAGCTTACATTAGGCATGGACCGCGACTCAGGCATTCTGGCCGATGGTTTTGACGAGCGCAACGATGCTGTTAAAGAATTGCTTAAAATGGCCATTCATACCTGCAACCGCTTGGGCAAATATGTGGGTATTTGCGGACAGGGCCCATCCGACCATCCTGACTTTGCAGAATGGTTGGTCGCTGAAGGCATCAAATCCATCTCGCTGAACCCGGACACCGTTGTGGCTACCTGGCAGCGACTCACCAAGAAATAATGACTATTTAATTACGGGCAATCTATCATGTTAAATCGTACTGCATTCTTCATTTCTGACGGCACCGGCATTACTGCAGGTGCCTTGGGCAAGCTGCTTGAGCATTTTCCCGGCACCAACTTTACTCAGGTGCGCATGCCGTTTACTGACACGCTGGATAAAATCAAGCTGGCGCAGGACGCCATCTCGCAAGCCGCTGAAGAGAACGGTGCACGCCCAGTGGTGATTATGTCACTGGGCAACATGGAGTTACGCAACGCCATCAAAAAATCCAACGCCTATTTTATCGACCTGTTCAACACATTTATTGATCCCTTAGGCGTAGAGCTTGACCAAAAGCCGCTCACCGGGGCCGGCATTGCGCATAGCGTGATGGGCAGCAAATACAACGACCGTATGGATGCCGTTAACTTCACCCTGAATCATGATGACGGCATGACGAACTCTGGCCTGGAAGAAGCGCAAGTCATTTTAATCGGCGTTTCTCGTTGCGGAAAGACCCCTACCAGCGTTTACCTTGCCATGCAGTTTGGCATCAAAGCGGCTAACTACCCCTTGATTCCAGAAGATTTTGAACGTGGCACCCTGCCGGCTGTACTGCATAAACATACCGACAAGATTTTTGGCCTCACTATCAAGCCAGAGCGTCTGCATGCAGTGCGTAACGAACGCAGAAATGGTAGTTTTTATGCTTCACTTGAGAACTGCAAAAAAGAAATCGCCACTGCGGAAAACCTGATGCGTAATGCCGGCATTACCTGGGCAGATTCCACCAGCCGCTCTGTTGAGGAGTTGTCGGCTATCATCATGGAAAAGATAAGACAGCCTGCCAAGCAAGCAGCTTAAGATTTCTCCAGTATTATCTTATTTCAAATAAGGTTTGATCTTCCCCATAATTTCGGCTGAATCAGGCAATACCATGCTCTCAAAGGCATAAACCTGCTTGCCTCCAGGCAAGATCACATATTTATAAAAATTCCATTGTGGCTCAGTGCCAGTTTTTGCAATTAATTGTTTATAAAATGGGTTAGCGTTAGCGCCTGAAACTGAACTTTTAGACATCATCGGAAACTCTACTGAATATGTAAGTTTGCAAAAGTCACCGATTTGCTTATTATTACCTGGATCTTGCTTAAAGTCATTTGATGGAAAGCCTATCACCAGAAAACCTTGTTTCTTATATTTTTTGTACAGGCCTTCTAGTGCCTCAAATTGGGGTGTAAAGCCACATTTGCTTGCAGTATTTACTACCAAAATCGCTTTGTCTTGATAGTCGCACAAATTAAGCGACTTGCCTTGCAATGTGGTTAATTTGTGATTGTACAATTCTGAGCAAGCTGCATTGGCCATCTTGCTTGATAGTAATGCTACCGACATAGTTAACAGAGTGGCCCATAAATTTTTCATTCTATTATTCTTTCTTTAAATTAACTAAGCCAATACGACCTGCCCAGAATTTTTTCGTTCGCATAATTTCAAGCACTGAATTTTAAAAGATTATGTGATGCACCAGACCGAACAGAGCAAAAACTCCAATTAGCTTAATAATATTCAGCTTAAATTTAAGTAACACCAGCCCTGCCATTAAAGTTAACACTAAGGAAACCGAATCAATATTAGCTTCTAGGCCATTCGGCCAAAAGATATGTTGTGCAAAAAATACTGCCAAACTTACAATTACACCTACAATCGCAGCAGTAATCGCTGTTAAAGGTGCGGTAAGTTTCAAATTATTTTGCGTTGATTCAATCAATGGTGCACCGACAAATATAAAAATAAATGATGGCAAAAAAGTAAAGAAAGTGACCACACAAGCGGCTGCGATGCCCGCCACAAGGGGGTCTGCAAGCGGAACATGTGACCAGCCGCCCACAAAACCCACAAATGCCACCACCATAATCAGCGGGCCGGGTGTGGTTTCACCCAATGCCAAGCCATCCATCATTTGTGCTGCGGAAAGCCAACCGTAGTGCGTTACCGCACCTTGAAACACATAAGGTAACACCGCATACGCGCCGCCAAAAGTGAGCAAGGCCGCCTTGGTGAAAAACCACGCCATTTGCGTAAGGGTAGCATCCCAGCCATAACGCAATATCAATAACAGCATGCCTGCCAGCCATATCGCTATGCCAACAACCAAAATTTTTACAAAGCCTTTAACACTAAACCGTGCATGGCTGGGTGTTGGCATATCGTCATCAATGACTGCTTTTCCATAGCTTTTCTGGCTGGCCAGATGCCCGCCTCCACTCGCAAGCAACACCGGCCGAAAACGATTCATCATAAAACCAGCAATAGCAGCAATTAACACAATAAGCGGGAACGGTACTTTAAGAATAGCAATCGCCACAAATGACGCAGCGGCAATACTCCATAGAGCACCATTCTTAAGCGTACGCACACCGATTCTGTACGCCGCAAACAGCACAATCGCCACCACTGCCGGTTTAATACCGTACAGCACGCCCGCTACGGCAGGCACATCGCCAAAACGCATGTAACCATAGCTGAGCAGCATTAAAATCAGCAGCGAAGGCAGCACAAACAACCCGCCTGCAATCACGCCACCTAATCTGCGATGCATGATCCAGCCGATGTAGGTTGCCAACTGCTGCGCCTCAGGCCCTGGCAGCGCCATGCAATAATTCAGTGCATGTAAAAAACGCTTTTCCGAAATCCAGCGCTTGTTTTCTACCAAATCATGATGCATAACGGCGATTTGCCCCGCAGGCCCGCCAAAGCTGATAAAGCCGAGTTTCAGCCAATACCAGAACGCTTGCTTAAGTGTTGGCGCCGTTGGCGCCTGTTCTAATGTTTGTTTCATATAAACCATTCATTAATCGGCTTACCAATCATAGCCGCAAACCAATATCGAGGCAAAATATCTGCCCAATATTAACCACAAGCATGCATCTTAAAACTGGCACGCAAAATGCTTATTATTAACTACTAGTAGATTGCTAGTTGAGATACAGAAAGGTTAGGTTTGATATGGCTACCACAACAAAAACAAGCCCCGATAAAATTAAATTATTAGATCAAATGCTGGAAGATTTGGCAGGCGATGAGTTTGAAGAATTCGATACCTCTGAAAAGGGTACCCGCGCTGATATTAAGCGCTTTGCCGGCACTGAAGATATGGATATCTTTGATATTATGCATTAGTTGGCCGAGAGAGTCATTCATAAAGTCTTTTGTAAGGCTTTAATAATAAGGCATTACAAAATATCAATATTGTGGTTACCCCCAAAGTTACCCCAATAAACTTAATGTGACCTCTTTTACGAGTAAGAAAATTGCTTTGCCATAGTGCTATCTTGCTGCCTGAATCGTCAATTATTTGACAGTCTTTGTATGGGCGCCAGAAACTCTTTTATCGAGTCAATGAATTAGCTTTATGTTCTAAATAAATCTCAATGCACTGAGTGAGTGCATTTGATTAAATCAAGAATTTATAATACCACCTACCCTTGGAGTTTTTCGACGTTCAAACTCATCGAAAGTTACTTCGCTCACTTCGATACCCAAGTCGAGTTCCATTAGCATTTGCCCCTGCTTTTAAAATATATCTACAAAAACATTTCGAATATAAGTTAGCCATACTATATCCAGCATAGTCTTATTATCTACTGATTAGTTTTGCTAACAATAGCCCTTATTGACTAACGCTTTATGGATATAAACCCTCTACTTTAGAAATTAATGCTTTGATTTTATTAAATTTAAAAACCCATTGTAACATGGCGTAACTATTTGTTTTATAACGATTATTTATAACAACTTTATTTGAATTGTGTTAACCAGCCTCGCTCGCGTACTGCTTACTTTATTCCTGTTTTCAGCATGTTTTTAAGCTAACTGCGCCCTCTCATTTCAACGATAATAACTAATTGATTCAACTCTAACTTATTGAATTAACTGGCTATTATTTAGCTGACCTGTCACCAGCATTTTATTGTTTAAATCTTGCTGTAACCTTGCTAAAAAAGAAACGCTATACACAGGATAGCGTTTGTATGTTTTAAGGCTTAATTCGCTATATAGCGTTTTAGGTCACAAAGCTGCCTTTGCCCTTGCTGCGTTTGTGGTCAACGAATGATTTAGCTTGATGTAAGGTTTTATCAGGTTCAATCGAGAGCATTTGCGCGTATGGCATCGGGTCTTTGTGGATTGCATCTCGCACACACGGCCACACGCACGATTGCATTGCTGCATCGGCTTTTAGGCGCGTTAAAACTTGCCGCTCGATACTTTGTTTGTCTTTGGCAGATAAACGCTTTTTAGAGGCTTTGGCAAGCCCGTAACGGGTCGCTATCTCGCTGTAAAACAAGTTAATTAAGCGCATTAAGTTTCCTTTGCCACCTATCAAACTGTTACCCTGCATTTTGCCATCTATTAACGGCAATATAACAGCATGAGCATGGGGCGAACTTTCATCCAGGTGAACATCAAAACTTAGCAGCTCACCCGCAAAAGTTTGTTTTACCCATGCAAGGCAATCGTTAAAAAACGCATGCGTACTATGGCTATGCCATTGAATCGGCAAGCTAAATAAAACTTCAACCGCCATGACTTGGTTTATGCGTGGTGTATCAATACCAGCTTTCACCATTTGCACCTTTACGTGCATGGCAATCGCTTCGGGCGTAGCTGGGTCTGTCAAACAATAGTTAAGCGGTGTTCTAGTCACGTCAATATTTGCACCCGCGCCACGTTCGGCCTGCAACGTTCGCTTGTTATGCTTTAACGCTTCTAAAACACCACTTTTACCTTTGATTGCGCCTAGTCGAATTAGATGACTAGCGGCCACGTTTTATCTCTCTCGCAATTGTGCTAGAAAATTGATCACGCCGAACAAGTCAAAATCTGTCATATAGGCCAAATCATGCGCTATTGCATAGTGGTTACAGCGTATTGCAAGCGCGTAGGCGCGGTTATAAAGCTGAAGGTAGCACATTATGCCGCCTCGCTTTCAATCACGCTTTCTAGCGGCTCTTTACGTGTAAGCACATAGCGGGCTATACGGTGTTTAATGCCGTGTTCGCTTGTCCAGTTATCCCAAACTGTGTTGATTAAGTAACCCGCTTGTCGTAGCTCAAAAATTCTCGCGGGTGGATAATAAATATCAAGCTTTTCACGCGCTTCGCTGCTGGTGATGCTGCCATGCTCTAACAAGTAATCTAATAGCTTTAAGCGTTGATTAAATGCGCTGTTATCGTTAAAATTTGGTTTGGTAGTTTTAGACTCGGGGTTGGTCGTTTGCGCGGCCGCCCCTTTATTTTTTGGGTGTTTACGTTTCGCCATGATTTAAACCGCCTTTGCTGCGAGTGCAGCGCGAACAAGGCTTACAGACCAGCAAGTACAGCGTTCTGAAAGTTTTACTGGTTTGGGTATCGTGCCGTTTTTAACACCACGCCAAATAGTGGCGCTAGAAACGCCATACAGTCTTTGGATCACGGGCAGGCGGATATAGGCACTATCGGGCAGTTGGTCAAATTGGACTAGGGCTTCGGGAATTGCTGGGGTTGATTTTGATTTAAGTTGCATTTGATGCCTTTCATATTATCCCGCGTAACCCTGTGTCACACGGCATATTGGCATTTTGCAATGTCGCTATTTTTAAGTCTGTATCGCTTACTAGATAAGATAATACCTAAGCTTGTTAACGTATTATGTTTTCTGGCAAACCCATCTCTTTTAGCCAACCAGTAATTGTTATTTCTGCTTGCATATCACTTAACGCTATTCCTAATGCTTTTGCTTTTTCTAGTACCGCTGGCTTAATTGATTGAGCTGCATTTCGTCTGCTTGGATAGCTCTTTGATTTCACTAATTCTTTAACAAACTCTTTAAGTGGTATATATTTATCGCGTTTTGCTTTTCCGCCTTGACTAGCTTGCTGCTTTTTAAAAGCTTCAATTGAGCCTAATTCATTATTTATTGCCCAATAATATTGTTCATATGTTCTAAGAAGCCATATTGATGCTTTGTAAGGTTTACCTAGATTTACATAAACTGCTGCCTCATCAGCTGACCACAAGGCCATAACCGCATATATCTCACTAAATGTCCAGGGTTCTCCAAACGCCCAAATATCTTGCTGCAACCAGTCATCAGGCACATCTTCCAAATTAGGTTCAGAGTAAATTATCCACGTCCTAAAAGACTTTGGTCCAATTTCTTCACATTCAGAGCCAGTGAACAAGTCTGTATGATCGAAAGTAGGATCAAGAAGTAATTCTGGATCAACAGGGCTCCAAAAGCGCCATAGCTCATCCCTAACAATTCGCGCAGCCTTTACTATTTGGTCATAGCTACGTTTCTTGTCGCATATTAAAAACTCCAAAAGCCATCTTGATAATTGTTCAAGTTCATAACGAATTAAATAGTCCTCTTTAAATATTTGTGGATTTGCTGATTCAGAACCTAGCATTTCCCATACCTCAGTTATAAACTGGCCAGTAATTGTAACTATGCTTTTATATTTGTTTAAATCAACCGCAACTATCTCTTTGTTTTTTGAAATACTGCCTTTGGATATATGCCTACGTTTCGAAATAGAGCCTTCGTTAATTAGCTCTCTATTAAAAGGAAAGTTATTCAATCTTCGCCCCTTGCGCCCCAATCAAGAAGCCACACCAGCCGCATAGGGTTTGCGGTGTTCGCCCCGTCGGGCTAGGTGTAGCTAAACTTTACGCTTTCTTAAACTCTACTACTTTCGCACCCGCTTTGAGTTCATCTAAATAATCTGCCCAATGCTGCATCATGGCTGCGCGTTGTTTTAGGTAAAGCGCATGGTTATAAGCCGCGCTAACGGCGTTGCGCTCTTGGTGTGCAAGTTGCAACTCAATATGCTGGTGGTCAAAGCCTTGCTCATGCAATGCGGTTGAGGCCAGCCCTCTAAAGCCATGCCCTGTCATTCTGTGCTTATAACCCGCCACTTCTAACGCTTTCAAAATGGTGTTGTTGCTCATGGGCCTGCTATGGTTGTTTTGGTTAGGAAAAACCAGCTCGCCATGCCCCGTCATTGGTTTAAGCACTTCTAAAATATGAATTGCTTGGCGTGATAACGGCACGATATGCGGCGTTTTCATTTTCATGCGCTCGGGTGCAACCCGCCATTGCTTTTCATCAAAATCAAACTCACTCCACTTTGCGCCTATCAACTCTGTGGTGCGGACGAAGGTTAAAGCCATCAATTTAACGGCTAGGCGGGTCAATGGCTGAGAGCTGCTTGCATCAATGGCGCGTAATAGCTGGGGCAACTCTTTAAGCTCCACCCGCGCATAGTTCACCTTTTGGCGGCTTTCTATAATGTCGCTGGGTTTAATCTCGCTCGCAGGGTTGCGCTTGGCCTTGCTTTCTTTGCTATGGGCTATGGCGTATCTAAACACTTGGCCTATGGTTTGGTGTGCGCGTTTAGCAATATCTAAAGCCCCACGCTCTGCAATAGCCTTTACAGCATCTACCACTTGGTGCGCTTCAATCTCGTTAATGGGTAACTTGCCTATGCTGGGGTATATATCAGCCTCTAGGCGGCGTTTAACGTAATCGGCATGGCGTGGGCTTTTGCTGGTGTGCCAATGCTGCCACCATTTACCAGCCCATAACTCAAAAGTGTTTGTTTTATTCGCCACCCGCTCGGCTTTTTCATCTTTGCGCTTTTCACTGGGATCAATAGGCGGATCGCTTGCTAGTAGCGTTCTTGCTTGGTCACGGCGTTGCCTTGCGCTTAATAATGAAACTTCGGGATAAGTACCGAAAGAGAGTAGTTTTTCTTTACCTTCAAAACGATATTTAAAACGCCACCACTTACCCCCGCTTGGGGTAACTTGCAGATAAAGTCCACCTTCATCATAAAGCTTATATGCCTTGTCTAATGGCTTGCTGCTTCGTATTGCGGTGTCTGTGAGTGCCATATTGGGGTAACTCTAAAATGGGGTAAGTTAAGTTACCCCCAATGTTACCCCCAAATAGATTGAGATTGCAAGATATAAAATGATGCTAATTGATGCGCTAAACTGGCTGTGAGTGTTGTATTTATTAGTGTTTTTGATGTTTTGTGATGCTGGCTGATTTTAACTTTTGGCGGAGAGAGAGGGATTCGAACCCTCGACAGGGTTACCCCTGTGCCACCTTTCCAGGGTGGTGACTTAAACCGCTCATCCATCTCTCCGAATACAACTGGCTCTCCGCAGCTTGCTATAACATAATCAGTTGCAGGTGGCGGATTATATACGATGTGCCGCATATGCACCAATACCGGCTTAAGATTAATATGAATTAAGCATGATGAAATTCAAACAAAATCGTTAGCTTTTGAGTAAATAGGTATTCACCTCGCCCTTGCCCTTGATTTCGATCGGGCCGCGTGGTTCTAATGTATAGTGATTTTTTAACCGCTGATAAGTGGTTTCACTCACCTGAATGGTGCCCGGCATGCCCGTCTTTTCCATGCGGCTGGCCATATTGACCGAATCGCCCCAAATATCATAAGCAAATTTACTGGTGCCTATCACACCTGCCACCACCGGCCCGCTGCTGATACCAATACGCATTTGTAAGCTGTTACCAGTTTGCTCATTGAATGCGGCAAGCTCTCGCTGCATTCCCAATGCCAGTTGCGCTATGACTGCCGCGTGGTCATCTCGACTCACCGGCGCGCCACCCACCACCATATAGCCGTCACCGATGGTTTTAATTTTCTCCAATCCGAGCTGGTCGGCCAGTTTGTCAAAACGGGAGAATAACTGACTCAGCAGATCCACCAGTTCAGCCGGCGGCATAGATGCGGTCATTTTGGTAAAGCCAACGATATCTGCAAACAATATGGTCACCGCTTCGTGGCTATCCGCAATGCGCATATCGTTATCTTTCAGCCGGTTGGCGATCGATTTTGGCAGAATGTTCAGCAATAGTTTTTCCGACCTTGCTTGCTCCATGCTTAACTCAAGTAAAGTGCGCTCTTTCTGGCTTTGGAAATAACGCATCACCGCATATAAGATACAAGCCACTCCCATTATATTCATCAGAAAGAATGTATCTTTAATATGGGGGGGGATAGGCAAAGTGTTGCCGACAAACATGTAATTTAGCCGCCACGAAAGCCCCGCCAGCAGACCGAACAAAATAAACCACGGCGTAGATTGGCGCGTACCCAGAATCATCAGCGCCCCGATGGGAGATAAAATCGCCCAGATCGCGATGCCGCTGGAAGCCTCATAACCGCCAATCGCCCACTGCATAAAAAACGGCATCACCAGCAACATCACCAGTTGCGTGAACGTGAAATATTCGAATTTTTTGCTGCGGTAAAATATCAGCAGGCTGGCATAAGAAACAATAATATAGACATAGGGCACAGCAGCCATGATGGCGTAGCCTTCCCCAAGCCCCGAAAGTGTATATATCCAGAAAATGCAAACCAGGCTCTCGGCAAACACCAGAATGGTGAGTATGGCCTTGCCTAAAGTGGAATCTGTCGGATGGCTGATGTTATGCCAGAACTCTCTTGTAGTAATACCAAAAGTTGTGGATGAATCGGGCATAAAAAGGGGAATTCCTGTTAAGAATATTATTTATATAGTTGAATGCGCAAACTATATCGCATGCAGCAAATGTTCGCCACAATTGCTCTGCAAAATTAGCAAGATGATGGAATAAAAATTAGATAAATATTGCTATTTTTACTTGATTTACCTATTACTAAGGTTTATTGTTTGGGTCGAGCCTACCTTTATAAAACCCTTTATTAATAAGGGTTTTGGAAGGGTTAGGCTAACTTTTGTATCAAATAAAAACTTAACAATGCAATGCGGGTTTAAACATAGAAATACTATATTAACGATAGAAAAACTAGAGGAGTCAGCATGAGTTTAGATACACTGAAAGACCTTGGCGTAAAACACCCCTACAAAGCCAGGTATGACAATTTCATCGGTGGTAAATGGGTTGCCCCGGTCGAAGGCAAATATTTTGATAACGTGAGCCCAGTAACAGGCAAAATATTCTGTCAGGCCGCCCGCTCTACCGAGAAAGATATTAATCTTGCACTGGATGCCGCACATGCAGCGCGGGAAAAATGGGGCAAAACCTCTTATGCAGAGCGCGCCAACATCCTCAACAAAATCGCTGACGCCATTGAAGCCAATCTGGAGGCCATTGCCATTGCCGAAACCATTGATAACGGTAAGCCGCTGCGTGAAACCACTTATGTCGACATACCGCTCACCATCGATCACTTCCGTTATTTTGCGGGTTGTATCCGCTCACAAGAAGGCTCTATATGCGAAATTGATGAGCAGACCGTGGCATACCATTATCACGAGCCGCTTGGCGTAGTTGGGCAGATTATTCCCTGGAACTTTCCGATTCTGATGGCGGCCTGGAAACTGGCGCCCGCATTGGCTGCAGGCAACTGTATCGTCATGAAGCCGGCGGAGCAGACTCCGGTTTCAATCATGATTGTGCTTGAAACCATCGGTCACCTGCTACCACCGGGCGTGCTCAACATCGTGAACGGCTTCGGTCTGGAAGCAGGCAAACCGCTTGCCAGTTCAAACCGGATTGCCAAAATCGCGTTTACAGGCGAAACCACCACTGGCCGCCTGATTATGCAATATGCTTCACAAAACCTGATCCCGGTCACGCTGGAACTAGGTGGAAAATCACCGAACATCTTCTTTGAAGACATCATGGATGCGGATGACGCATTCTTTGACAAAGCGCTGGAAGGATTTGCCTTGTACCTGGTAAACCAGGGCGAAGTGTGCACCTGCCCATCACGCGCGTTGATCCAGGAATCCATCTATGAAAAATTCATGGAGCGTGCGTTAGCGCGTGTAAAAGCCGCCACACAAGGCAGCCCGCTCGACATGGGCACCATGGTAGGCGCACAAGCCTCGCAAGAACAAGTGGAAAAAATCCTGAGCTATATTAAAATTGGTCAGGATGAAGGCGCCCAACTGCTTACTGGCGGTAAACGCAAAGCGCAGGCAGACGCTGCAATTAAAGATGGTTTTTATATTGAACCAACCATCTTTAAAGGCCACAACAAAATGCGTATTTTCCAGGAAGAGATTTTTGGCCCAGTGGTTTCAGTAACCACCTTCAAAGACGAAGCAGAAGCCTTGGCAATCGCTAACGACACGCTGTACGGCTTGGGCGCAGGCGTCTGGACGCGCAACGGAAACCTGGCTTACCGGATGGGCAAAGGCATTCAGGCCGGCCGTGTATGGACCAACTGCTACCACCTCTACCCCGCCCACGCAGCATTTGGCGGCTACAAACAATCCGGTATCGGTCGCGAAAATCACAAAATGATGCTCGATCATTACCAGCAAACCAAAAACCTGCTGGTCAGTTACAATGAGAATAAACTCGGCTTCTTTTAATTGAAGCTACAAGTTTGTTAGAACAATACTGGGCGGGGTTTATCCCCGCCCTTATTGCTTGAAGGAGAGGCAAAGTGGACGACATCAAAAGCAAGGCTATCACGCGTATTGACAGCACCGACGCAGCCAACCAGCTAATTGACCAGCTGCGCGCCAAATATGGCGAGCTGATGTTTCACCAATCCGGCGGCTGCTGCGATGGCAGCACACCCATGTGCTATGGCAAGGGCGAGTTCATGCTTGGCGCATCAGATGTTGAACTAGGCGAAGTACACGGCGTTAAATTTTATATGTCAGAGAGCCAGTTCGCTTATTGGGAGCACACGCATCTAACGCTGGATGCCATCCCCGGCATGGGCGGTCAGTTCTCATACGATAACGGCACAGGCATGCGTTTTCACATTCGCTCGCGGCTTTACAGTGATGAGGAATGGGCATACTTAGAAAAAAATCCCGTCAGACACTGCGGATAAATAACTGCTTTAACCAAATACATACAAAACGGCATGCTCTGCAACACGCATGGATATTGGATTGCATGGCATGTACTTTTATTCGCTTTATTCAGAACTTACTACTCAAACAACTCAGGCATAGCCACTCCGTAGCCTTGAGCATAATCCACGCCAATTTCCTTAAGCATATTGATAATGTCATCATTTTCAGCAAATTCGGCGATAGTTTGTAGCCCCATCACGTGACCCACATTGTTGATAGACTCGACCATAGCGCGATCGATCTTGTTGTTAACGATAGCCTTTACGAACATACCATCGATTTTAAGAAAATCTACTTCCAAATTCTTCAGGTAAGCAAAAGAGGACAAACCGCTGCCAAAATCATCCAGCGAGAAGCGGCAGCCAATCTCGCGCAATCCACGAATAAACTGGCGCGCCTTATTCAAGTTGGCAATCACTGCTGTTTCCGTGATCTCGAAACAAATTCGTCTTGCGTCCACGCCATACTCTTTAATTAGATCAATGACGTACTCTAAAAATCCTTCTTCCGTTAAAGTCTGCCCTGAAAGATTAATCGCACACACATAAGTGAAATCTGCACCTTTGCGCGCAATAATAGACAGCGCTTTTGCCACCACCCAACGATCAATTTGCGGCATCATGCGGTATCGTTCCGCCGCCGGCAGAAAATATCCTGGCGGATAAAGCGTACCGTCTTCACCCCGCATACGAACCAGCAACTCGCAATGAGGTTCGTTGCCAAGCATAAAGTTTTCCATACGCTGGAAATACAAAACAAGCTGTTGCTTCTCCAATGCCCGATGGATGCGCGACACCCATTCCAGCTGATTATTTCGCTCTTTTATATCGTCGTCGTCAGGACGATGTGAATATATACGGTTGCCACCATCTTTCTTAGCGGCATAACAGGCAGAATCAGCGGTACTTAAAAGTTCACTCAGTGTCAGGCGCTGGTTTGATGAGATTTCAGTCAAGCCAATACTGGCGCCTACTTTGAAAACTTTATCATCGAAAGTAAAACGATATTCCCGCACCATATTTAACATGCCATCGACAATTTTTTGCGCTTTTTTCAAATCGCAACCCATTAACAGCAATCCAAACTCATCCCCACCCAGACGTGCAAGTGTATCAGCGTTGCGAACTTTTGCTTTAAGGTGCTCGGCTAACTGGCGCAACAGCTGATCCCCTGCCGCATGGCCGCAGGTATCATTCACTAGTTTGAACTGATCCAAATCAATGTAAGCAATGCAATGGACACGATTTTCTGTTGCTGCATCCTCAATGGCCGCCTGTGTTTTATTGTCGAACTCATAACGATTGACCAGGCCAGTAAGTGAATCATGCCGAGCCTGATAGGAAATCTGGTTGGAGAGTGTGCGCAGCATCGTCACATCGTGCAATACAGTAACGGTGCCAAAAAGAGCGCCCTGGTAATCATATAGCGGGGATGCCGATTTGCTGATGATAAACTCCTGCCCATCAGCACGTTCCAAAACCACCTCGTCCAGATTGCTTTCAGCATCAATTAACCATTCACTCCCTACCGATGCGGTTTTATCCCCGTTCATCAAGTGAAACAGCGATTGCAACGTGCTGCCTATTGCGTCGCTGATGTTAACACCCGTTAGACGTTCCGCTGTCGTATTCATGTAGAGTACACGACCTGCTGTGTCACTGGTAATCACGGCATCGGCAATACCTGCCAGCGTAACCTGGGCACGCTCCTTTTCAAATTGCAGCGCATGCTGCGATTCGTCGAGACGTTCCAGCATGACGTTGATACTCTGCGAGAGGCTAGACATCTCATCATGCCCACCCAGCACTTGCACACGCCCCTCCATAGCGGCTGATTCACCAATTCGCTTCACGTTTTCGCTCAAATGTGCCAACCGTGAAAGCACCAATTTATCTAGCAGCCAACTAAAAGCACCCAGCATTAATGCAACCAATAGTGATGCCCAATATAAAAACTTTAGGTTTGACTGGCCTTGTTCAAAAATCTTGCGGTCACTTACTGTACTTAAAACAAGCTTAGTATCACCAGCAATAGGCTTTAGTGCGACAAATCCTGCTACTTGGCTATTACTGATTGGTATAACTACTTTTTCACCTTTAGTTATATTGGGCGATAAAAAAGCAATCTCATCATCCCGCATAGCCTCAACAGAAAGTTTGGTTCCAAGAATTTTTCCAATATGCTGTAGTAAAGGCTCGTCAAGCAGACGAACCATGATAAGAGTTCCCCGACGTGGCCCCATTTCTTGACTATCTAATATGTTAAACGCTGAAACAATGCAGACGCCTTGTTGTGTCCAAAATAAGCCTGACAGATCATTCTTAGATGGGTCTATAAATGCGCCACCTTCCTTAACCTCCTGCATTATGAATTCTGGTATGCGCCATGGCTTGCCGTTTGTATTGTTAAGGCTTTTTTTAACTAAGGTTTCCCCTTTAGTATTCACTATTAAAATAGCATTAACCTTTATGTTAGCAAGCGTGGCATCAGCGAAGCTGGATTCAATAAAAGCAGGGGTTTGTTTATGCATGTATTGGTACAAGTCATCCCAATGTGCATTATCACGTACAATGGTACTGAGTTGGCTCGATTGCTCATTAAGCAAACCAATTGCGCTGCTAAGAAGAATCCCAGCTTTTTCTTTCTCCAGCTGAGCATAACCATCAATCAGAACGCTTCGCGCAGAGAAAAATAGCAATGCATACAATGACAACACACCTGCTGCCAAAGCCAGCAACATCTTGGCTCGCAATCCCATGAAATTATTTTTATTCATTTAATTTGCCAATCCCTCAGGATCCAAACCAATTAATAATCAATCTGGTAACCATGATTAAACTACGGTGCCGACACTGCTTTGTCAATCTCCGACTGGTCTGCGGTTGAGGGTAGATGAACTGCAGCATCATCCCGCAAAGCGCTTTCTTCTGCCTGCTTATTCATGACGATAATACTGATGCGCCGATTGCTGGGGTCTAACGGATTTTCCTTGTCAAATAGGGATGCAGAGGCCAACCCCACCACACGCAGCAACTTGGATTCATCCATGCCGCCTGCGATCAATTCACGCCGCGAAGCATTGGCGCGGTCTGCCGAAAGCTCCCAATTGCTATAACCCTTATCACCGCCGGCATAGGCCACAGCATCGGTGTGACCTGACAAACTGATTTTGTTGGGGACTCCATTCAGCATCTTGCCGATCTCACGCAGAATCTGCTGCGCGTAAGGTTGCATATCTGCCTTGGACGAAGCAAACATGGCCCGATTCTGCTCATCCACAATCTGAACACGTAGCCCTTCAGAAGTAATATCCAGCAACAATTGGTTTTTGAACTTGCTTAAGGCCGGACTATCTTCGATGGCTTTTTCTATCTTGCTTTTCAGTTCTTCCAGTTTTGCCGCTTCAGCTTTTTCCAGTGCTTGCTTGGCGTCCGTGACATCCACCATTTTTTCTTTAATTTTCTTGTCTTCCACAGGTTTAACTTGCCCCTGCTTTTTGGTAATGTCTTTACCGCCGGTATTTTTGAGCACAGAATCGCTGGCTGCCACGGCTGGGCCGCCTTGCAGAGCCACCTTCAAAGGCATCTTAAAGTACTCTGAGATCCCCTCCAGGGTAGCCTTGGACGAAGAGCCAAGCAACCACATCAGTAAAAAGAAAGCCATCATGGCCGTGACAAAGTCAGCATAGGCGATCTTCCAGGCACCACCATGATGCCCAGCTGCGGTTTTTTTAATCTTTTTTACAATAATCGGTCTAGCACGATCTTCAGCCATTGCAAGCTCCGTCTGATGTTATCTTGGTTTGCAGGATATTACTTGCCTGCTTTGGCCTGTTTAACGTGGGTTTCAAGCTCGGCAAAGCCAGGGCGCTCAGTCGAGTAAAGTATTTTGCGGCCAAACTCAACCGCGATCGCGGGCGCATAGCCATTGAGGCTTGCCAGCAAAGTAACTTTCACCGTGTTATACATCTTGGTGCTTTCTTCCAGCTTCTGCTCCAGCAAGCCAGAAAGCGGCCCAACAAAACCATAAGCCAGCAAAATACCCAGGAAAGTACCCACCAGTGCGTGCGCAATCAAAATACCCAACTCCGCTGGCGGCAATGCCACGTTTTCCATGGTATGCACCACGCCCATCACCGCGGCCACAATACCGAAAGCTGGCAGCCCGTCGCCCAGCTTGGCGATACAATGCGCCGGAACGTGACCTTCCATGTGATGCGTTTCGATCTCATTGTCCATGAGGTTTTCAACTTGAAATGCATCCATATTTCCAGACACCATCAGGCGCAGATAGTCAGTCATAAACTCCACCAGATGGTGGTCGTGAAGTATCTTGGGATATTTGCTGAATAACGGGCTGGCTTCCGGGTTTTCAATATCGTTCTCAATCGCCATCATGCCGTCTTTACGAATTTTGGACAGAATTTCAAACAACAGCGCAAGCAAATCCATATAAAGCGCTTTAGTGAATTTAGAGCCCTTGAACAGGCTTGGCATAGCCTTCATGGTAGCTCTAATAGCC
>JBGANY010000009.1:0-100008 GCA_044222005.1 Methylotenera sp. | reverse complement strand
CAATCGCTGGGTTCGGGCTTTATTATCAGTACGGATGGCTATATTTTAACCAACGCCCATGTGGTGAACGAGGCGGATGAAGTGCTGGTTAAATTAAATGACAAACGTGAATTCAAAGCTAAGATTATTGGTACAGATAAACGTACCGATGTGGCTTTAATTAAAATCGAAGCGACCAACTTGCCTAAAGCCACCATCGGCGACCCGGCTGCATTAAAAGTAGGCGAGTGGGTAGCGGCCATTGGCTCGCCATTCGGCCTGGAAAACACCATGACAGCAGGTATCGTCAGTGCTAAAGGCCGTGCCTTGCCGCAAGAGAATTTTGTGCCGTTCATTCAAACCGATGTGGCCATTAACCCGGGCAACTCCGGTGGTCCGCTCTATAACCTGCGTGGTGAAGTGGTGGGTATTAACTCGCAAATTTATAGCCGTAGCGGCGGTTCAATGGGTTTGTCTTTCAGCATCCCGATTGATGTTGCGATTGATATTTCTAACCAGCTGAAAGTGAGTGGCAAAATCACGCGTGGCTGGCTTGGCATCGCGATTCAGGAGATCACCAAAGAGCTTGCCGAATCATTTGGCATGAAAAACACCAATGGCGCGCTGATTGCCGGTGTGGAGAAAAACAGCCCGGCCGACAAAGGCGGTTTGGAGCCCGGTGATGTGATCACCAAGTTTGATGGCAAAGCGATTATCGCATCAAGCGATTTGCCGCGCGCAGTGGGCGCAACCAAGCCCGGCAAAATTGCGGCCGTGGAGATTCTACGCAAAGGCGCGGTAAAAACCCTGAATATCGGCATAGGCGAAATGCCTTCTGATTCCAGTGACACGCCAGCTACGGGCAAGCCCGCGCCTAAGGCAGAGCCAAATAAAATTGGCCTTACGCTTAAAGAGCTCACTCCGCAGCAAAAGAAAAAACTTAACGGCAAAAACGGCTTGCTGGTGGCAGAAAGCACTGGTGCAGCTGCGCAGGCAGGTATTCGTCGCGGCGATGTGATACTTGGCCTGAACAACTCCGAAACGCAAAGCGTGGAAGCATTCAACAAGCAAATTAACGCTATCGCTGCAGGCAAGTCTGTGGCTGTGCTGGTACAGCGTGGAGATAACACATTGTATGTGCCGATTAAGGTGACTAAGTAATAAGGTTTTGATGTAAAAAAAACCCGCTGAAAGGCGGGTTTTTTTATTCGGGTTTGTAGGATTGACAGGTTATTTTTCCCAGCCGTGACCGGCTTAGAATACAAAGGCAAGGTTGTTAGTTGTTCCCAATTCAGGTGTCAACGATATTTGGTATTCGCGCGCTATTAAACAGCTGTAATTGCATTTCTTTTTGATGAAAGGATACAAAACATGAACAAGACGAGGGCGATAGTAGTTTCTGGATTGATGCTTGTCACGCTGTTTACTTCAGCGTGTGGAACGGTGACTGGCGCAACGGTAGGTGCGGGCGCAGGTGCCGCAGTGGGTGCCGGTACTGGGCATGGTGCAAAAAAAGGCGCTTTGATAGGCGCCGGTATTGGCGCTGCGGCTGGTGCTATTTACGATATCACAAAAGATTGATGGAGGCGAAGATGAATATATTGAAACGTTTAACCGCTATAGCGATTGTCGGGTTGACTATGCAGAGTGGCATCGTAATGGCAGAAGGTGCAGCTGTCAGCTGCGCTAAAGAGGGCACACCAGAGCAGCTGGAAGGGAAAGTTGTGAAGGTGGATATGGATCAGGAAAAAATCACGCTACGTGATACCAACGGTACGCTGCATGAGTTTAATGCCTCTAAGGAAACATTACAGGAATACAAGGCTGGTGATACCATTAAAGCAAAACTCAGGTGCGAGAAATAATCTGCTAGCCTTAGTTGCCCGCGCTTGGTTTTCCCCGTCATTCTGTACAAGTGTAGCGCGACTTGAGCCTGCCCCGTGCTACAACATGGGGTAATCCAATTGGAATTAAAAAGAATTGCGATAATATGTACTAGCTCAGACCTGATTTAAAAGTCAAATAATCGTTTCTCACCCCATTTATCCTTCCATTTATTCTCTAGAATGATGTTTCTGCGCAGAATAATTGTTTTATCCCCGGTAGCATTTTTGCACCAAAAATCAACGTTCTGTTTTGCCTCTTTTAGATCGGAGGAAGGGCTTTTTGCCTCGGGCTTGTTCATCAACATCAATCGGTCGGTTGCAACTACACAGTTATCCTCAATGACTTGTTGTGCACTAAACCGTTCGGCTTCAAGCAGCTCTAGTTTTAGATCCCCTGGATTTTTATTGCATTCAGCTTCAATGGATGCATTCAGTCTATTAATTTCGGCATTCGTGGTTTTATCATCAAGAAATTCCATTACATTGTTTTCATGGTACCGAAAAGCCCGCCCATTGTGTAAGGTGTTTAGTTCCTGACGTGCCCTGCCACATGACTTTATGTGCTGACTGTAATTTGCTTGGGCTTCTTCTTGTTTTTGCTGTGCTATTCGTTCATTGGTAGCCCGAGATTCTTCTTTTATCTTCTGTTCCTTTAACTGTTTATTCAAGCGTTGTGCACGTTCAATGGTCTCTGGCGAAGCGTCAGGCAAATTAATAATTTTCGGTGTTTTCTTATTGTTTTCTTGTGGTTTATCTGAGTAATGGACTATGCCTTTTTCATCCTCCCACTTATATACCACTGCGGCTAAGGTAGGAATTATTACCACAACGAACAAGAGAACTGGAATGCTGCGATACCATTTCATGCGGAACTTCCTCCGACTTAAACCTTTGTGACTCTGATTACGCTGACTCAAGGGAACACAGTATCACTCCACCAATTTACTAACCCAGCAGAATGCCAAAATTTAACAACAAGCGTGAGTGCAATAATATTAGACGGCTACTCTTCCATTATTTTTAGCAGCTCGAATTTAATTAGATTTGGCGCTCATTTCTAATCTCAATCAATAAGGGAAACTACTTATGAACAATTTGATGAAATGATTGCAGTCTTGCACTTGCAGGGGTGAATCAATCTTGTTTTTGCAGTGGTTTCAAATACTTAACAAACCATGCCGTGGCCTGGCGTGCCACTTCTTCCAACGTGCCGGGTTCTTCAAACAAATGTGTTGCATTCGGAATGATTGAGAGTTCTTTTTCGCACAGCATGCAGGCGTAAGCTTCGCGGTTTAGCTCAATCACCACATCATCCCAGCCGCCCACCAATAACAGGGTTGGGCAAGTAACATGGCCAAGGCTTCTCTGGCCTGCAAGGTCAGGGCGGCCACCACGAGAAACCACCGCACGAATTTCTTCACCGCTAGCGGCCGCAGCCTGCAATGCAGCCGCGGCACCGGTGCTGGCGCCAAAATATCCAATCGGCAGGTCTTTGGTGAGGGGTTCTGTCCAAACCCAGCTTGTGGCAATCAGCAGGCGTTTCGTAAGCAGTGGAATATCAAATCGCGTCTGGTAATCCGTATCTTCTTCCGGCGTGAGCAAATCCATGAGCAGCGTACCGATGCCGCTATCATGCAGCACACTCGCCACGTAGTTGTTGCGCGGGCTATGCCGGCTGCTGCCGCTGCCGTGGGCGAACAGGACGATGCCTTTGGCATTTTCGGGCAGCTTCAGCATGCCTTCAATGTGCACATGATCTACTGGAATGTGCACAAGCTTCTCGATTTTAGCCGCCATCATGGTTCTCCTTAAATGTGTGCCGAATTGATCGCAATCGGGATGCGTTTTCTACCAAAGTGGCCAGCCTGTTCCGCAAATCTGCCTGCGATGCTGGTAGCACAATCGGGGCAATGTCCATCTTTGGTCAGGCGATATTGATTGATTTGATACCAATCGCGCACAATGAGCGGCGTGTTGCAGTTGGGGCAGAATGTCGTGTCTCCATCCAGATTGTGTACATTGCCGGTGTAAACAAACTTCAGGCCTTCACGCATCGCGATTTCTCGCGCACGTACCAGCGTAGCAACGGGCGTTGCAGGGATGTCCGACATTTTGTAATCCGGGTGAAAGGCCGAGAAGTGCAGCGGCACATCAGCGCCCAGGTTATTCTTGATCCACTGGCACATGGCAGTGATTTCTTCACTGGAGTCATTCTGGCCGGGAATCAGCAAAGTTGTGATTTCAAACCAGACATTCGTTTCATGCTTAAGGTAACGCAAGGTATCCAGTACCGGCTGCAAATGCGAACCGGTCAGCTTGAAGTAGAACTCATCGGTAAATGCCTTCAGGTCGACATTCGCGGCGTCTATTTTCGCGTAAAAGTCGCGTCTGGCTTGATCATGCATATAACCGGCGGTCACCGCCACGGTTTTGATGCCGCGCGCGTGGCAGGCGTCGGCCACATCCATCGCATATTCGGCGAAGATCACTGGGTCATTATAGGTAAATGCCACGCTTTTACATTGATATCTTTCCGCAGCAGCAGCAATAGCATCGGGTGAAGCTTGATCCATTAACCGATCCATATCCTTGGATTTGCTGATATCCCAGTTCTGGCAGAACTTGCATGCCAGATTACAGCCGGCCGTGCCGAAAGACAGCACACTACTGCCCGGGTAAAAATGGTTGAGTGGTTTCTTCTCAATGGGGTCAATACAGAAGCCGGATGAGCGTCCATAAGTGGTGAGTATCATCTGGTCATTTTGGCGCATGCGCACAAAGCAGGCACCACGCTGCCCTTCATGCAGCTTGCAGTCACGCGGACACAAGTCGCATTGCATGCGCCCATCCTCCAGCATATGCCAGTAACGGCCTAAGTAACCGGAATTTTCAATCATATTCATACCCTCTTGTTTAAGACTTCCACTTCTTTTGTAATATCCCTTTCTTTCCATTTACTTACAGTGTAACGATAGAGTTTAACTTCCTCGTTCCAAAAACTAGGCTGTAAGCCTGCTTTGTGTTTTAGATGTGCCATAAAAACATCGGCATCTGGTAGTTGCTCCCATACCTGCGGCAGAAAGGTGCTGCGATAATGGCCAAACTCGAACACGATGCCATCAACGCCCGGCTGCAGCTGCGCCAATGCATCATGCTCGCCTGAAAACACCAATGGCTGCATTGCCGATAACAAGGAAATCTCGATTTCCGTGGAGTCCAACTCATGCACCGTCAAAGGTGAGAAGCGCGGATCACGAAATGCAGCAGCATGGGCATTGGCTTTTACGTCGATCAGCAAAGGGCGATGCGCTTCCAGTGTGCCAATGCAGCCACGCAGTTGTTCATTTTGAGTCAGTGTGACAAAGCTTGCGCCTTTTTCATGCAGCCATGGCAAATCCTCATTGGTTGCGTTGTAAGGTTTACCCAACGCATTGGAAATGGTGGCACGCGCAATGGGGATCAGTATCTTGCCGGGATTGTCTATTGCGGCAGCAGGCATTTCACGCATTGCCAGTTTCCTCTAAAAAAGCAAATGATGCGTAACCTACCACACGGTTTTTATCCCCTGCGGTATCGCCAGAATTGCATAAGTCCAGTAGCTTGGGTTTAAGGTGGTGGCGTTTCGCAGCCAGAACCAAACCATTGACCGGTGTGCTGCCACAGGCCTGATGATGATTCAGCGTGCCATTCATGCTCAGGATGCTGTGTACGGTTTCTTGGTCGACGGTCTGCGCCAATTCATACGGCAAAAAATGCGACAAATCGGAGCTAATCACAATGACCGTTTCCGGTCCACCCCATAAGGTATCCAGCACTTCCGCTACTTCGGCGGGGGTGGCGTCACCAACCGCCAGCGGTACCAGTTTAAAATTATCGAGTACCGTTTGCAGAAATGGTAACTGCACTTCCAGAGAATGTTCCAGTGTATGTGCAGCCGCGCTCACCACGACCTGATTCAAACCGGCAAGTGATGCAATGGCTGGCCGGTCGAGTTCAATTTCGCCCAATGGCGTTGCAAAAGCATCGGCATCTGGCAATGCCAAGCCACGTACTGGTACGCGATGCACCGGGCCCAGCAATATCACACGCTTGATTGCCTTGCGTATTGGGATCAGGCGCGCATAGGCTCTTGCCGCCGTCTGGCCAGAATAAATATAGCCGGCATGCGGAACGATAATGGCCTTTGGGAAAGTCTGGTCGGCCACGGGCGCTGCTGCATCCAGAAACGCTTTAATATCATCGGTCAGCGCTTGTCTATTGCCCGGATAAAAGGCACCAGCGACAGCAGGTTGACGTACAGTATGCATATTACCCTCCATCAGGTAACAATCTGATTTTCAATGTTATTGTGGGGATGTTCTGCGGTTTTTCAAGTAAAAATCGCGTCTTAATCAGTCAATAAAATTTGAATTAAGTTGCGGTTGGCGCTTTTCTGGCAGACAGCACAATTAATTACAACCTAATCAAGCCTTTGTAGTAAAATCACGCCTATTGTAAAAGGGCGCTTCAGGCGCCTTATCTGTTTGTGAAAAAGCTTAAAAAGACAACATGAAAAACATCCGTAATTTCTCCATTATCGCGCACATTGATCACGGTAAATCGACCTTGGCTGACCGCATCATTCATTTGTGTGGCGGCCTCGAAGATCGCGAAATGGAAGCGCAGGTGCTGGACAGCATGGATATTGAACGCGAGCGTGGCATTACTATCAAGGCGCAAACGGCTGCACTGCAATACAAGTCCAACGACGGACAAATTTACAACTTGAATCTGATTGATACGCCAGGCCATGTGGATTTCAGCTATGAGGTTTCGCGCTCGCTTTCCGCATGCGAAGGCGCGCTGCTGGTAGTCGATGCCAGCCAGGGCGTCGAGGCGCAGAGTGTAGCTAATTGCTACACCGCGATTGACTTGGGTGTGGAAGTCACACCCGTGCTCAACAAAATCGATCTGCCCTCAGCTGACCCGGATCGGGTGATGCAAGAGATCGAAGACGTGATTGGTGTAGATGCGAGCGATGCTGTGCGATGCTCGGCCAAAACCGGTGAGGGTGTGCGTGATGTGCTTGAGACAGTAGTTGCAAAGGTACCACCACCAAAAGGCAATGTGGATGCGCCCCTCAAGGCATTGGTAATCGATGCCTGGTTTGATAATTATGTTGGCGTGGTGATGCTGGTGCGCGTTGTGGATGGCGTGCTGAAACCGAAAGAGAAAATCCGCTTGATGGCGTCCGGTGCACAGCATCTGTGCGAGCAAGTGGGTGTATTTACGCCAAAATCATTGCAAAAAACTGCGCTCTCGGCGGGTGAGGTCGGGTTTGTGATCGCAGGCATTAAATCATTGGCCGATGCCAAAGTGGGCGACACCGTCACACATACCGACAAGCCTGCCAGCGAACCATTGGCGGGATTTAAAGAGGTGAAGCCACAAGTGTTCGCGGGGCTGTATCCAGTGGAATCGAACCAATTTGAGGCGCTGCGAACCGCGCTGGAAAAACTGAGTCTGAATGATGCCAGCCTGCTGTTTGAGCCTGAAAATTCTACCGCGCTTGGGTTTGGTTTCAGATGCGGCTTTTTAGGTTTGCTGCACATGGAGATCGTGCAGGAGCGCCTGGAGCGCGAGTACGACATGGATTTAATTACCACCGCACCAACGGTGGTGTATGAGCTGCTGCTGAAAGACGGCAGCGTGGTGCAGATCGAAAATCCATCGCGCTTGCCGGAGCCTTCTCGCATTGAGGAAATTCGCGAACCAGTGATTAATGTGCATTTGCTGATGCCGCAGGATTACGTGGGCCCGGTGATGACTCTGTGTAACAACAAGCGCGGCATTCAGAAAAATATGCAGTATATGGGCAGACAGGTGATGCTGAGCTACGAAATGCCACTGAACGAAGTGGTGCTGGATTTTTTCGACAAGCTGAAATCTGTATCGCGTGGTTATGCCAGCATGGATTACGAGTTTCTGGAATTTAGAGCGGCAGATCTGGTGAAACTTGATATTATGGTGAACGGCGAGCGGGTGGATGCGTTAAGCTTGATTGTGCACCGCAGTAACAGCCAGTACCGTGGCCGCGAAGTGGCCGCCAAGATGCGCGAGCTGATTCCGCGCCAGATGTTCGATGTGGCGATTCAGGCGGCGATTGGTGCGAATATTATTGCCCGCGAAACCGTGAAGGCAATGCGCAAGAATGTGATTGCAAAATGTTATGGCGGCGACATTACGCGTAAACGTAAATTGCTGGAAAAACAAAAGGAAGGTAAAAAACGCATGAAGCAAGTGGGTAATGTGGAAATTCCGCAAGAAGCGTTTCTGGCGATTTTAAGAGTAGAGGACAAATAAATAATGTATTTCGCGTTATTCATGGTGGCAATACTGGCGGTAACCGGCTTGATCTGGCTGCTGGATATTGCTGTGCTACGCAAAAAGCGCCAGATTGGAGCAAACGAACCTTGGTACGTGGAATACGCCAAAAGCTTCTTCCCCGTGATTTTACTGGTGTTTACGCTGCGCTCGTTTTTGGTAGAGCCGTTTAAAATCCCGTCAGGCTCGATGATGCCCACGCTGCTGGCTGGCGATTATATTTTGGTGAACAAATTCACGTACGGACTTCGCGTGCCGATTCTGAATAAGACTTTTTTTGAGATAGACCACCCGAAGCGCGGCGATGTATTCGTGTTTCACTATCCGCCAGAGCCGACCATTGATTATATCAAGCGCGTGGTGGGCTTGCCCGGCGACAAGATCCAATATCAGGATAAGCATTTGATCATTAACGGAAAACCGCTGGAGGTACAGTTTGAGGATAATTACGAATATGAAATGCAGGGTGCAAACATCATCAGTGCGCGTCGTTCAAAAGAACAACTGGGCGATGTACAACACGATATTTTGATTCACGATATTCCAAATCAATACAACCCCGATGCGCCGGGGGCCAAACTTCTGGACGGCGAGACCATTACGGTGCCTGAAGGCAGTTATTTTGCCATGGGAGATAACCGTGATAACAGCGCCGATAGTCGCGTGTGGGGTTTTGTGCCCGAGCGTAATCTGGTAGGCAAAGCATTTTTTATCTGGTTTAATTTTGATAATTTTGGCAGAATTGGTTCTTCGATAAACTGACTTGGCAATCAAGTAACTAAATAAGGAGCAATAATATGCAAAAAATGCTTGGTTTAAATATATATGTTAAACAACGGGGTATGACGTTTATCGGCTTGGTACTGGTGATTGCAGCGGTTATTTTTCTGGCTGTGCTGGGCATGAAAGTGGTGCCGGCTTACATAGAGTTTTTTGGGGTTAAGAAAATCATTAATAAAATTGCAAATGAGCCAAATTTTAATGAAATGAGCAATAAAGAGATTACCCAGGCTTTTGATAATTCTGCCTCGGTTGGTTATGTTTCTGTCATCAGGGGCAAAGATTTGATCATAGAAAAAGGCCAGTCTGGCAATGTTGTGACAGCAGAGTATCAGGTTGTCATCCCGATCGTCGCCAATGCCAGCGTGTTGTTGGACTTCAATGCCACAACGGCTAAATAAGTTATCTGCGTATGTCCCTGGATAGTCTCGCTAAAGATAACCTCGTCAGGCGTATCGGCTATCCATTCAAATCGCCTGCTTTATTGTCGCAGGCACTCACACACCGCAGTTTTAGCGGAAGCAATAACGAGCGTCTGGAGTTTCTGGGTGATGGCGCGCTTAACTGCATCATCGCCAATCAGCTTTATCAACGCTTTCCCAAGCTTTCAGAGGGTGATTTAAGCCGGTTGCGAGCGCAACTGGTTAAAGAATCCAGCCTGGCCGAGATTGCGCTTGGCTTGAATCTTGGCGAATCACTTAAACTGGGCGAGGGCGAGCTTAAAAGCGCAGGCTGGCGCCGCCCGTCTATTCTGGCGGATGGGCTGGAGGCTATTATCGGCGCGGTTTACATCGATGGTGGTTTCCAGGCTGCCGAGATGTTTGTACTGGGGTTGTATCAGGACAAGCTGGCTAATATTGACCCTAAAACCATTGATAAAGACGCAAAATCCCAGTTGCAGGAATACCTTCAGGGTAAGAAAATCGACCTGCCGGATTACAGCGTGGTCTCAATTGAAGGCGAAGCCCATGCGCAAACGTTTAAAATAGAATGCGTGATTCAGAAACTCGATATTTCGACGACAGGCGAAGGCACGAGCCGACGCATCGCGGAGCAGCAGGCGGCACAACTGGCGCTGGAAAAAATAAAAAGGTGAAACATCAAATGAAGAAGCTTGCTCAATGACACAGAATTTCAGATGCGGCACAGTGGCCATTGTCGGTCGTCCCAATGTGGGTAAATCCACATTGCTCAACCATATTCTGGGCATGAAGTTAGCGATTACTTCGCGCAAAGCCCAGACCACGCGTCATCGCTTGCTCGGCATTCATACTACGGAAGACACGCAGTTTTTGTTTGTGGATACACCGGGGTTTCAGCAAAGGCATATTAATGCACTCAATAAAACATTAAATAAAACTGTCACGCAGGTACTGACGGAAGTGGATGTCGTGCTGTTTGTGATAGAGCCAATGAAATTAGGCGAAGCAGACAAAAAAGTCTTGAGTTTGCTGCCAAAAGATAAGCCGGTGTTGCTGGTGGTGAATAAATCCGATTTGATGGGAGATAAGGGCAACCTGTTGCCGCTGATTCAGGATTTTGATTTGCTGCATGACTTTGCGGAAATTATTCCTGTCAGTGCGAAAAAAAGCCTGAATCTGGACGAATTGCTCGCCGCGATATGCAAATATCTGCCAGAGCAGGCTGCCATTTATGCTGAAGACGAACTGACTGATAAAAATGAGCGCTTCTTGGCCGCTGAGCTCATCCGCGAGAAGATATTTCGTCTGCTGGGTGACGAGGTGCCATACTCCGTTGCGGTCGAAATTGAAAAGTTTGAAGTGGTGAACAATCTGCGGCGAATTTTTGCCGCAATTATTGTCGATAAAGAGAGTCAAAAGCCCATGATTATTGGCAAGGGTGGTGATAAACTGAAGCAGATTTCCACCGAAGCGCGTCAGGACATGGAAAAGCTGTTTGGCAGCAAAGTGTATTTGGAGACCTGGGTGAAAGTGAAGGGCGGCTGGGCGGATGACGAAAGGGCGATAAAAAGTCTGGGGTACTAGTCAGGGGTATTGGCCAAGGATATTAGCAATGTCTGATAGTAACGTTTTCAATCTGCCGGTTTACGGCAGACCTATCGAGCTGGAAGACCAGGGCGTTTATTTTGCCAAAAATAAAAAAACGGGTGCGATTAACAATCTGTTCCACCTGGTTTATCAAGAAGGCGAGTGGTATTTGTACCAGCTGAAAAACACCAGCAAAGATGGCGAAATGGGTTGGGTGATTTTGGCGGATTACGGAGATTATCCGCTGAAAAGTGTGGCGACAGAAGAGATTCGGCACCATTTCGACAAACCAGAATATGCCGAACCCAAAGGGGCCTGGCAGCTGATGCGTAACTCACGCTATGGTTTTGGCAAGTTCACGCCCCTGCATGCAGAGGACGACATTAGATATGCGATGATTTTGTTTTCTGCTACAGAGATGCCAGGAATGCCAGAAATGCTAGTCCCGTTATTGATTCAAAAAGCCGAGGATGAGGTTTTACAGAGTTTAGCCGGCCAGGATTGACGATGGCGATCAGATCGGAAACCTATCGCCAGGATAATCAGGCCGTGTATGTGCTGCATACCTATCCATTCAAGGAAACCAGCCTGGTGGTCGAACTTTTCAGCAAGCAGTTCGGGCGCATCGCCGCCATTGCAAAAGGTGCGCGCCGGCCGCGTTCAGCCATGCGCGGTATGCTGCAATCGTTCCAGTTATTAAGTGGAGCCTGGTCCGGCAAGAACGAACTTAAAACCTTGCACGGCCTGGACTGGAGCTCAGGGCTGACCTTGATTCGTGGCGAAGCGCTGATGTGCGGTTTTTACATGAACGAGCTATTGCTGCGCTTGTTGCCCCGCGAGGATGCGCATGAAACCTTGTTCGAGTATTACGCCAATACGATGCAGACCTTGGCATTAGGCAAGGATTTGGCGACTACGCTGCGCCGGTTTGAACTGAAACTGCTGCAAGAAATGGGCTACGCGGTGCCTTTGCTGCAAGACGAAAACGGCCTGGAGATTATGCCGGACAAAACGTATCGCTACGAAGCGGAATATGGCGCCTGCGAGCCAAGTGTAACCAAAAATGGCGTACAATTAAGCGGCAAGACTTTGCAGGATATGGCGCGTGATGATTATGCAGACAGTGCCACACAGGCCCAGAGCAAACAGTTAATGCGTTATCTGCTGGCGCATTATCTGGGCGATAAGCCTTTGCATACACGACAATTATTGATCGATTTACAAACAATATAGAAAACCAAGATGATTAAACTAGGTGTGAATATTGACCACGTCGCTACCATCCGTCAGGCGCGTGGCACCAAATATCCCAGCGTGGTGCAAGCTGCGCTGCGTGCCGAGCAGGCGGGTGCCGACAGCATTACACTGCATTTGCGTGAGGACCGCCGTCATATGCAGGATGCGGATATTTTCGCACTGCGCCCGTTGCTGCAGACCAAGATGAATCTGGAATGCGCGGTGACGGATGAGATGATCGGCATCGCATGCCAGGTCAAGCCGCAGGACGTGTGTCTAGTGCCGGAGCGGCGCGAGGAGCGCACGACAGAAGGCGGACTGGATGTGATCACGCATTTTGATAAGGTACAGGCCGCGTGCAAAAAACTGGCCGCGCAGGGCATCCGTGTCTCGCTTTTTATTGGGCCGGATATTCAGCAGGTCGAGGCGGCGAAAAGAATCGGTGTGCCAGTGGTGGAGATTCATACCGGCGCCTATGCAGACGCGGAAAACGAGGCGGATAAGGTGATGGAACTGGCGCGTGTCAAACAGGCGGTTGCGCATGCCAAAAACCTCAATCTGATTGTCAACGCAGGGCATGGCTTGCATTACCATAATGTGCATGAAGTCGCGGCGATTCCTGGCCTGGAAGAACTGAATATCGGCCACGCCATTGTGGCGCATGCCTTATTCGTTGGCTGGGACAATGCGGTTATCGAAATGAAGTCCCTCATCAAGGAATTCGCTACCTAGCATGACCCTTTTGAATCCATCATTGCACCATCGCTTATGATTTACGGCATCGGCACAGACATCGTGGAAGTTGCGCGCATTGAGGCTTCAATTGCACAGTTTGGCGATGATTTTGCCAAGCGCATTCTGGCGGACAGCGAATTGGTGAGTTATCAGGAGTCGCATATTAAAGCGCGTTTTTTAGCCAAACGGTTTGCCGCAAAAGAGGCATTTTCAAAAGCCTTAGGCACGGGGTTGCGCGCACCTGCCACTTTCCAGAATATCGCCGTATCACATGACGAATTAGGCAAGCCGATGCTGATGTTGGCTAATGAATTGCAGGCTTTTTTGCAGGCCAAAAATATCACTAAAACCCACATCAGTATTAGCGATGAGAAGAATCTGGCTGCGGCATTCGTGGTTTTGGAAACTTAAAGCAGTGCTTGAAAGTTAATGGAAATAATGGATTTTGAGCGGCCGGATTTGAATCGCAGGTTCGGTGGACTTAGGCGGCTGTATGGTGAAGCTGGGTTGCACAAGCTACAAGCCGCGCATGTCTGCGTGATTGGCATTGGTGGCGTGGGTTCGTGGGCGGCGGAGGCATTGGCACGCAACGCAGTCGGCACAATCACGCTGATAGATCTGGATAATATCGCGGAGAGTAACGTCAATCGCCAGATTCATGCGCTGGAAGGCGAGTTTGGCAAAGCCAAAGTCACCGCCATGCGCGAACGCATCCTGGCGATTAACCCAGATTGCAAGGTGCATGAGATAGAGGATTTCGTAACGCCAGAAAATGTAGCACACATGCTTAATCGCGGATTTGATATCGTGCTGGATGCGATGGATGATGTTAAAGCCAAGATTGCAGTCGCAGCCTATTGCTGTGCCAACCAATTGCCATTGGTCATGACTGGCGGTGCAGGTGGGCGGCTGGATGCTGCGAAAATTAAAACCGCCGACTTGGCCGAGGTGCATGGCGATAAACTGCTTGCCAAAGTGCGCAGCCAGCTGCGCCGCGATTTTCATTTTCCCAAAGCGACAAGCACCAAGAAATCCGCCAGATTTGGCATACCAGCCGTCTATTCCGATGAGCAGATCATCAAGCCAGAAGCAAGCTGTGATGCGGGTTCTGACGATGCTGCTATTACGGGCTTGAATTGCGCAGGGTATGGTTCCAGTGTATGCGTGACCGCGCCATTCGGCTTTATGGCAGCGGGGCTGGTTTTGCGGCAATTACTCAGCGAAAAAAGTGCCCGCTAGTTAAGTTTCATTAAACTGTCATAATTCAGCACATAAAGTGTCATAAGATATTCATCTATGACAACAACCAGATTGAAATTCTTAGACCGTGATTTAAGCATCCTCAGTTTTAATGCACGCGTTCTGAAGTTAGCCCAAAGACAGGATTACCCGTTGCTGGAGCGTTTGAAATACGTATGTATCGTCGCATCTAACCTGGACGAGTTTTTTGAGGTGCGCATGGAGGCTCAACTGGAAGCGATGCGCAGCGGCACGACAAAAGGCGCTGTTACCGAAAAAACTTATCAAGAGGTTTCCAGGCAGGCACATGCATTGGTCAGCCTCCAGTACGCCATATTCAACGATGAACTCATGCCTGCACTGAAAGATGCTGGTGTTGATATTGTAGCGAGTAGCGACCGCACAATTGCACAGAAAAAATGGGTAGCCAATTATTTCCAGGCCAATGTAAAGCCACTGTTATTACCTATCGCCTTGGATCATGCGCATCCGTTTCCGCTGGTGGCCAGCAAGGCATTGCACTTCATCGTTGAACTGGCGTCGGTTGAAGGTGATCACCAGCCTGCGGTCAGCATTATCCGCGTGCCTCGGTCGCTGCCGCGCGTTATTGCATTGCCTAACGGTTCTGCGCAGAATTTTGTAACGCTTACCAGCATCATAGGCGCGCATCTGGCAAGTTTTTTTGCCGATCGGAAAATCCTGAGTTTTTCGCAGTTCAGGGTTACCCGTCACTCGGATCTGGCTTTGGATGAAGATGACATGAGCGATCTGCCAACGGCTTTGCGTCAGGAGCTGGCGCAAAGACCCTATGGCGAGGCCGTGCGTCTGGAAGTTTCGCAATCGTGTTCCGAAGGGCTATCACAGTTTTTATTGAATGAATTCCATCTGCCGCAAGATTCGCTTTACCGCGTGTCAGGCCCTGTCAATCTGGGACGCTTGATACAGTTGATGAATCTGGTCAAGGGCGAAGCTTTCACGTTCCCCATATTTAAGCCAAGCTGGCCAAAGCAACTCATTCAAGGGACTTCGTTTTTTCAGCGGCTGCGGCAGGGAGATGTGCTGATTCATCGGCCATACGAGAGCTTTGACGCGGTGATTCAGTTTTTGCATGAGGCAGTGCATGATTCGCATGTGCTGGCGATTCATCAAACCATTTATCGCACCGGCAGCGATATGCGCATGTTTAACCTGCTGCAGGAGGCGGTGAAGCGTGGCAAAGAAGTGCTGGTGGTGGTGGAGATTAAGGCAAGGTTTGATGAAGAGGCCAACATTAATTGGGCAGAGTCACTGGAAGCCTCCGGCGCGCAGGTTGTATACGGCATGCTGGGGCTTAAAACGCACGCAAAAATGCTGTTGGTGATGCGGCAGGAAGGCCGGCGCATTAAGCGTTATGCGCATTTGTCGACTGGCAATTACAACGCGAATACGGCCAAACTGTATACGGATATCTGCATGCTCACGAGTGATATTACCATTACGCGCGAGGTAAAATATGTATTCAGGCATCTGACCAGCCAGGCCACATTGCCACCCATGCGGAAACTGCTGGTAGCGCCTTTTAACCTGCAGCGGGCGATGCTGCGTCATATTCATGCGGCAGGGCGTGCGTGCGTGCTGGGAGTTAAGGCTAGAATTATCGCCAAAATGAACTCGCTCACCGATGAAGTGCTGGTAAAAGCCTTAATCGGTGCAGCTCAAAAGGGTGTGGAAATTGATTTGATTGTGCGAGGTGCCTGTATCTTGCCGCTGGATGTAACTGGCATAGACGGACGGATTCGGGTACGCTCGATCGTAGGTCGGTTTTTGGAGCATTCACGCGTGTTCTGTTTTGAGATTAACGAGTCACGGCGGATATGGCTTTCCAGTGCCGATTGGATGAGTCGCAATATGCTGCGGCGTATCGAGATTGCCTGGCCCATCACAGATGCGCAGATGCAAACACGGATCATGCAGGAATGTGTCGAGCCATATCTGAGCGATACAGAGGATGCTTGGCTGTTAGAACAGAATGGCCAATACCAGCAGTTAAACCATGGCACAGGCAATAGTAAGAGTGCGCAAAAAATGCTGATTAAACAATACGCGGCTGAATAAAATGCCAATAACTTTCGAGAATATCATTATCTGGAGGCATGCCGAAGCCCTGCCTAGCGCCAAAGGGCAGCGTCAGGCCAAGCGGATGGCACGCTGGCTAAATCAGCATTTGCCCGATGATTTGCTACTGCTGTCCAGCCCCGCCTTGCGCGCTTTTCAGACGGCAGAAGCCTTGAAATACAAAATCAATGTTTGTCAGGCTTTACAACAGGGTGCGGCTTTGCAGGAGGTGTTAGATTGCTTATCTGAACAGGAATTGCAGCAAGATGTACTCCTGGTTGGCCATCAGCCCTGGCTGGGCCAGTTGGTGGCGCATCTGCTTGGTTTTGATAGTGCCGAAATCAGCATAGAAAAAGGCGCAACCTGGTGGTTGCGCCAATCTTCAACTCAGCCATCCGCATACAAAATCATTTCAGTGCAGGCGCCAAGTTACTTAGCACGCTGAGGTCCCGTAGTAAACCGCGCTTAATTTTTTTTGTTTGGGCGACCTGTTTTAATGACCGGTATTTTGGCCAATGTGGTCTTAAGTGTGTTGTCACTCATCGCCACCAATAATTTAATGCCCGCACGCAACAGTTCACTCTTTTTCGCAGGCTGCCCCATGGAAGTGAGGCGCGCTTTCAATAAAGCAATCTGTGCATATTCATCTTTAGGCATGGTAAAGCTGTCACGTTCCATCTTGATTTTTTCAGGCTTGTCTTTTTTAGTGACATTTTTTATGGTTTTTTTAGGCGCAGCGGCTTTTGGTTTTGCAGGACTTGCGGCTTTCTTGGCCATAGCCTTTGGTTGAACCGGTTTGGCTTGAGCAGAGGCCGCTGGCTTGGTTACAGGCTTGGCCGCTGCTGGCGCTACTGTAGCTGGTTTTGTTGCAGCGGGTTTGTTTTCAGCAGGCTTTTTCAATGCAGTGGTTTTAAGGCCCAATGCCTCTGCCTGCATTGCTGATATTTTTGACATGATATTCTCCAATTAAACAGTATAAACAGTTTATACCGTTTAATTGACATGTCAACTGTCATATTTCTGTAATAAATGTAGCCAAATCAATAAACTATACTAATCTTGTGTGGAAACAACCAAGCTCCAGTTGGTCTTTTGCCATGCAAGCACTTCTTCTTCCAGCAGGTAAGACGTTTGCGGGAAAGCCTGCTGCCAAGCGCCAGGCAGGCTGAGCAGGAAAGTGTTGTTAGCATGCTCAAAGCGGATATTTTTTAATACCGGAGTATTGCGCGAGTGGCAGAAAATGACTGCCAGCCTTAAAGCGATGAGCTGAAAAATAAAGCCTTCATCATTGAAATCCGCATCCAGTTTTCTCAGCTTTCCGCAATGTCCTAGTACCAGCAGACTTAACCGGTGCAACTCGCTTTGCGCGAAGCCCATCAGTTCAGTATTGTCTAAAATATACGCGCCATGCTTTTGCGATTCGCTGTGGGAAATTGCAGTGCCGATTTCATGGCTGGCAGCAGCCCAGGCCAATACTTGTCTGAGCTTGCTTAATTCGTGCGGATTGTCATGATGAACTTCCAGTGTCGGCAATAGCGCATCAAAAAAGCCCAGCGCGACTTTGCAAACATTTTTTGCATGGCTTTTATTCACGCCAAAACGAGTGGTGAGGTGATTGATAGAAGCCTCGCGCAAATCTTCAGAGGCAGCCTCGTCCTGCGACATCATGTCATACAGCAGGCCGTGACGCAGTGCGCCTTTGGCCACGATTAGCGTGTCGAGCTTAAGCAGGTCGAATATGCCGGTTAACACACTCAGGCCGCCTGCTATCACAGGTTTGCGGTCTTCTTTTAAACCGATTAAATCCAGTTTGTCGGCAGTTTTGGCTTTGATGAGCTGCGCCCGCAGCCAGGCTAAGCCTTTGCGCGTGATTTTGTCTTCTTCAAACCCAGCGCCTGCCAAAATGTCCCCGATCGCGCCCACCGTGCCTGACGCGCCATAGGCGACGTCCCAGTATTGATGCTGATAAATGTCCGCAACCGCATCCAGAAACGACTCTGCGGCGATTTCGGCACGCTGGAAGTTTTTTTCAGTCAATATGCCATCAGCGAAATATTTGAGCGACCAGGTCACGGAGCCAACGCGCAGTGAATCTGTGGTTTCAGCATTTAAATGCTGGCCCAATATAAACTCGGTTGAACGTCCGCCAATATCAATGACCAGACGTTTTTCATCAGATTGCGGTAGTAACCGGCTGACGCCTTGGTAAATAAGCCGCGCCTCTTCAACGCCGGAGATGACTTCCACCTCGTAACCTAAGGCTTTTTGGGCTAACTTTAGAAATACATCGCGGTTTCTGGCTTCGCGCAGCGTTTGTGTGGCCACTGCCCGTACCTGATGTTTGGGAAAGCCTTTCAGCGTTTCGCCGAATCTTGCCAGACACTTTAAGCCGCGCTCTATGGCCTCTGGTCTTAAGTTGCGTTCTTCATCCAGATCGCCGCCTTGCCGCACGGCTTCTTTCAGATAATCCACGCGCTGGATCTGGCCGTTCTCGTAACGGCCGATTTCCAGCCTGAAGCTGTTGGAGCCTAGATCTACCGCTGCAAGCAGGGTTTCTGCTGAGATAACATCGTAATTTTGCATAATGGATTTATAGCATATTTCTCTGCCTGCCTGATGATAAACGGTTAAATTACTTGCCTAAGATGCGCTCGTATTCTGGAAAATATCTTGCAATGACACTTAAATCGAAGCTGGGCAGAATGCTGGTGTTGGGTTCACGCTCCAGCAGAAACTTAAAAGATTCTTTCACCAGTTGCGCGGTAGTGATTTTACCACCAGTGAGTTTTAGCGCGTAGTCGGCTTGCACTTTCACTTCGTGCGTGGTGGTGGATTTATCAGTAACGGTGACTTGAAAAGTTGCATCATCCAATGGTGTGACTCTGATTTCAGCCATTTTTAACCTTCATTTATCTTGAAATTACCTGACACGTCCCAATTTACAATAAATCGTTGGTGATAAAAAGTTAGCTATCAAAGTTTAAGAAAAAAGGAGTTTATATGGCAGCAGAGCATTTAGCCTTCCAGGCCGAAGTCAAACAATTACTGCAGTTGATGATTCATTCGCTGTATTCCAACAAAGAAATCGTATTGCGTGAATTGATTTCAAACGCATCCGATGCAGCGGATAAACTGCGTTTTGAAGGTTTATCCAATGGTGCGCTATATGAAAATGACAGCGACTTGCAAATCCGTATCAGTTTCGACAAAGCGGCACGAACCATTACCATTTCAGATAACGGCATTGGCATGAATCGCGATGAGGTGATACATAACATCGGCACCATTGCCAAATCGGGCACCAAAGAGTTTTTTCAAAGTTTGACGGGCGATCAGGCCAAAGATGCTAACCTGATCGGCCAGTTCGGGGTCGGCTTTTACTCTTCCTTTATCATTGCCGATAAAGTCACGCTGATAACGCGCCGGGCGGGTGAAAAAGAGGCTGTGAAGTGGGAATCAAGCGGTGAAGGCGACTATACGCTGGAAAGCGTGGGCAAGGCTTCAAGAGGTACGGATATTGTGCTGCATTTGCGCGAAGGCGAAGATGAGTTCCTGAACGACTGGAAACTCAAAACGATTATCCGCAAGTATTCCGACCACATCACGTTACCTATTGTGATGAAGAAATCGGAATGGAAAGATGGTCAGCAGGTGCCAACGGATGAAGACGAAACCGTGAACAGAGCCTCAGCTTTGTGGGCACGCGCTAAGAATGACATCACAGAAGAAGAATATCAGGAGTTTTACAAACACGTTTCGCATGATTTTGAAAATCCGCTGGCCTATACCCACAGCCGCGTGGAGGGCAAACAGGAATATATCTCGCTGCTGTACATTCCAAGCAAGGCGCCGTTTGACTTGTATGATCGTGAGCGCCGTCACGGCATCAAGCTGTATGTGAAGCGCGTGTTTATTATGGAGGACGCGGAAAAGCTCATGCCGCAATACTTGCGTTTTGTGCGCGGTGTGATTGATTCTGCTGATTTGCCACTGAATGTGTCGCGCGAGATTCTGCAAGATAGCCGTGACGTGGACGCGATTAAAAGTGGTTCGGTGAAAAAAGTGCTTGGTTCGCTGGAAGATCTGGCTAAAGACAGGCCGGACGACTATGCTAAATTCTGGACAGAGTTTGGCCGCGTACTCAAAGAAGGACCGGGCGAGGATTTTGCCAATAAAGACAAAATTGCTGGCTTGCTAAGATTCGCCAGCACGCATGACGATACTGATAAACAGACCGTTTCATTGGCTGATTATGTAAGCCGCATGCAGCCTGAACAGGAAGCAATTTATTATATTACTGCCGACACGTTTGCAGCAGCGCAGCATTCACCACATCTGGAAATTTTCCGCAAAAAAGGCATCGAAGTATTGCTGATGAGCGACAAAGTGGATGAATGGTTATTGGGTACCCTGACTGAATTTGAAGGCAAGAAGCTGCAATCCATCGCCAAAGGCGATCTGGATTTAGGCAAGCTGGAAAGCGAAACTGAAAAAGAGGCGCAGAAGAAAATTGAGGAAGAGGCTAAGTCGCTGATTGAAAGAGTAAAAGAATCGCTTGGTGATACGGTAAAAGAAGTGCGTGTGACGCACCGCTTAACCGATTCACCGGCTTGTTTGGTGGCGGGTGAACATGATTTGTCAGGCAATCTGGCGCGTATCTTGAAGGCTGCCGGGCAAAAAGCGCCGGAAAGCAAACCGATTTTAGAGTTGAACCCGGAGCATAAGCTGGTAAAGCGCATGGAAGCTGAAACCGAAGCCGCCAGATTTAATGATTTGGCACATCTTGTATTTGATCAGGCCTTGTTAGCGGAAGGCGGTCAGCTGGAGGACCCTGCCGGCTTTGTGCGCCGCATGAACACATTGTTTTTATAAGACGAGGCTTCATTATCGAATCAAATTGTAATCAGATTTAAAATAAAAATTCGCCGCTCGCTTACTCCCAAGTGTGCGGCGATTTTTGTGATTGCACATTAAAATTATCAACCAATGAATTTTTTTATTATAAGGTTGGCGTGATATTTGCTAAAATGCTGATACTCGATAGCATTTTGACTTTTTTGAAAGCATTTTCTTGATGAAAACCAACAAACCTGAAGCTGTTGTATTGCCCAAACTTACCCCGATCAAGCAAGCATTACAAAACCATTTGATTTTTTCATGTTTTAAGACCGATGCTGCTGCGACTCCGAGAGATTGGTATCACACGGCCGCATATACCGTGCGCGATCATGTTGTGGAGCGCTGGGTGAGAACGGCTGACGCCTATTATGAGCATGATCCAAAACGTATATATTATTTATCGCTTGAGTTTTTAATTGGCCGCATGCTGAGCAATGCCGCCCTAAATGTGGGCATGAAGGATGAGTTGAGCGATAGTTTAGGCGCATTAGGACATAGTATGGAAGCGGCTGAGGAAATGGAGCATGATGCCGCCTTAGGCAACGGCGGCCTGGGTCGCCTGGCAGCATGCTTTTTGGATTCGATGGCGACGATGGATATTCCTGCAACTGGCTACGGTATCCGTTATGAGTACGGCATGTTCAAGCAATCGATAGAACATGGCCAGCAGGTGGAGAACCCTGATAACTGGCTGCGTTACGGCAATATTTGGGAGTATCAACGACCTGAAGCGAGTTATATTGTTAAATTTTATGGGCGCGTCATCCAGGTGCCGGAAAACAATCACGGCGTCACCCATCACTGGGTGGATACCGAGCATGTGGTAGCTATAGCTTACGATATGCCGGTACCCGGCTACGGCACTGAAACAGTGAACAGTTTGCGATTGTGGTCGGCCAAGGCTTCGCGTGAGTTTGATTTGCGCCATTTTAACGACGGTAATTATGAACGTGCGGTGGAAGAGCGTAATAGCACAGAGAATATTTCAAAGGTCCTGTATCCAAATGATATTTGTGAATTAGGAAAAGAACTGCGTTTGAAACAACAATATTTCTTTGTGTCAGCTTCAATCCAGGATATTCTGCGCCGCTTTTTAAGCGCGCACGAGATGAAAAAACCGGCAGACTGGCAGCTGCTGCCAGAAAAGATTGCGATTCAACTCAATGACACACATCCTTCTATCGGTGTGGCCGAGATGATGCATCAACTGGTGGATGTGCACCATTTGGATTGGGATTTTGCTTGGGGTTTAGTCAACAAGATTTTTGCTTACACCAACCATACATTAATGCCAGAAGCTTTAGAAACCTGGTCTGTAGGACTTTTTGGCAGGTTGCTGCCACGACATTTGGAAATCATCTACGAAATTAATCATCGATTTTTAACCATGGTCAATCACCATTTCCCTGGCGATGTTGATTTAATCAATCGTGTGTCAATTGTAGATGAATCGCATGGTCGCCGTGTGCGCATGGCGCATTTGGCCGTGGTGGGCAGTCACACTGTGAATGGGGTAGCGGCTTTGCATAGTGATTTGCTGAAAACGACCTTGTTTGCGGATTTCCATAAAATTTACCCAGGTAAATTCACCAACGTGACCAACGGCATTACGCCGCGTCGCTGGTTAAACCAAGCCAATCCTGACTTGACGGGTTTGATCCGTAAAGCGATTGGCGACGGCTTTCAAAAAGATTTAACGCAGCTGGTGAAATTGACACCTTTGGCTGATGATAAGGATTTCAGGAAAGCGTTCCGTGCAGTGAAGCATGCCAACAAACAACGTCTTGCTGAAAAAATAAAATCGCGCACTAATATTACCGTGAACCCGGATAGCTTGTTTGATGTGCAGATTAAGCGTATTCATGAATATAAGCGCCAGTTACTGAACGTGCTGCACGTGATTACGCTATACAACCGCATTCGCAGGGGGGAGAAAGGTATTACGCCACGCACGGTGATTTTTGGCGGTAAGGCGGCGCCAGGTTACTGGATGGCCAAGCTTATTATTCGCTTGATTAACGATGTGGCGTTGATTGTAAACGAGGATCCTGCAATCGGCGACAGGCTCAAAGTGGTGTTTTATCCTAACTATGAGGTTTCGGCGGCTGAGATTTTATTCCCCGGAAGCGACCTGTCCGAACAGATTTCAACTGCAGGCACCGAAGCTAGTGGCACTGGCAATATGAAGATGGCGCTGAATGGCGCGCTGACCATCGGTACGCTGGATGGCGCCAATGTGGAAATTAAGGAAGAAGTGGGTGACGACAACATCTTTATTTTCGGCTTAACTACGCAGCAAGTCGCAGACGTTAAAGCTAATGCCTACAATCCGCGTGATTATTACAATCAGAACCCTGAGCTGAAAGAAGTGCTAGACATGATCGCAACGGGGTTCTTCTCTGTAGAAGAGCCTAACCGGTATCAAGCGATTGTCGATAATTTGCTGAATAATGGCGATAATTACTTGTTGCTGGCCGACTACGAAAGCTATATCGCGATGCAGGAGGAAGTTGGTCGCGTGTATCAGGACCAGGAGGAATGGTCGAGAAGGGCAATATTGAACGTGGCGCGCATGGCTAAATTTTCAAGCGATAGAACGATAGGTGAATACGCCAAAAACATCTGGCAGGTAGAATCCCTAAAGGCTAAAAAATAACGTAAACTTATTGGGGTGTAACTCGTTGTGCTTATTACATGCTCACTATACAACTTAAAGGACATCTCAATATGAAACGTTTCTTATCAATGGTGCTGCTGGCTTTGTTTGCAACGCATGCCAATGCGCTTAATTTATCTGACTTGAAAGACTCTATTAAATCGAGTGGCAATACCACTGGTTCTAGTACTAGCAATACAACAGGTGTAGATAGCTTGACCAATACAGAAGCTAGTGGCGGTCTTAAAGAAGCGTTGACACAAGGGGTTGGTAAAGCAGTGAGTACCTTAGGCGTCACTGACGGTTTTTTTGGTAATAAAGAAGTCAAGATCCCTTTGCCGAAATCCTTGAAAAAAATAGAAAAAGGCATGAAACTGATGGGTATGGGCAAGCAGTCAGACGAGCTTGTGCTTAAAATGAACCGCGCCGCGGAGGCGGCGGTGCCGGAAGCCAAAGCGCTGTTAGTAGACTCTATCAAGCAAATGAGCTTGGCAGATGCTAAAGCCATTCTTACCGGCCCACAAGACGCAGCTACGCAATATTTTAAACGCACCACCTCTAAGCAAATGAGCGAGAAATTTTTGCCGATCGTGACAAAAGCGACTGAAAACGTGAAATTGGCCGACAGCTACAACAAATATGCAGAGATGGGCAGCAAGTTCGGCGTGGTGAAAAAAGAAGATGCCAACATCAACCAATATGTGACCAACAAGGCGCTGGATGGCTTGTACTTGATGATTGCCAAGGAAGAGGCAGCTATTCGCAAAGACCCGCTCGGCCAAGCCAGCAGTCTGCTCAAAAAGGTGTTTGGCGCGGTAGGCAAATAATTCAGAAATAGCTAATAGATAAGCTAGGTTTTAGGCCCATAGGTTAATGGGTTTATTTTTTATTAACTCTTTCTACTAAAAATTTCTGAATACTGTTTGACATAAATGACTATAGTTTGCTATAGTCTCATCTCTCGGCGGCATGTACGTCGAATCGGACGCGGGATGGAGCAGTCTGGCAGCTCGTCGGGCTCATAACCCGAAGGTCACAGGTTCAAATCCTGTTCCCGCAACCAAGATTCTGGAGTGAATAAATTCGAAAATTAAGATTTTGGAATTTATTCTTTTTAAGAATACGCTCTTTAACAAACTGAACGACTGATAAGTGTGGGTGTTTGTAGTTAAGACGCTTGCTTAGACGCAACGAATGCTTGGCTTTGTAAAAGGTCAAGAATGTTTTGTTGTATGGTTTAAGCAAGACTCAAGATACAAATGCTTACACTTAGATTTATGACAAGTATGTAAATAGAACGCTTTGGTTAAACAAAGCGATCGACAAGACACACCTTGAAATGAATTTGAGTACTCAACCTAAATTTCTTAGGTTGATAAAGCAAAGCGAAATACCACCTCGCAAGAGGTAAACAAGTAATAGTCATATTAAACTGAAGAGTTTGATCATGGCTCAGATTGAACGCTGGCGGAATGCTTTACACATGCAAGTCGAACGGCAGCACGGGAGCTTGCTCCTGGTGGCGAGTGGCGAACGGGTGAGTAACATATCGGAACGTATCCAATAATGGGGGATAACTAATCGAAAGGTTGGCTAATACCGCATACGCCCTGAGGGGGAAAGCTGGGGATCTTCGGACCTGGCGTTAATGGAGCGGCCGATATCTGATTAGCTAGTTGGTGAGGTAAAGGCTCACCAAGGCGACGATCAGTAGCTGGTCTGAGAGGACGACCAGCCACACTGGAACTGAGACACGGTCCAGACTCCTACGGGAGGCAGCAGTGGGGAATTTTGGACAATGGGCGCAAGCCTGATCCAGCCATTCCGCGTGAGTGAAGAAGGCCTTCGGGTTGTAAAGCTCTTTCGCAAGGGAAGAAACGATAGTGACGAATACTCACTGTTAATGACGGTACCTTGATAAGAAGCACCGGCTAACTACGTGCCAGCAGCCGCGGTAATACGTAGGGTGCGAGCGTTAATCGGAATTACTGGGCGTAAAGCGTGCGCAGGCGGTTCGACAAGTCAGATGTGAAATCCCCGGGCTCAACCTGGGAACTGCGTTTGAAACTATCGAGCTAGAATAGGTCAGAGGGGGGTAGAATTCCACGTGTAGCAGTGAAATGCGTAGAGATGTGGAGGAATATCAATGGCGAAGGCAGCCCCCTGGGATCATATTGACGCTCATGCACGAAAGCGTGGGGAGCAAACAGGATTAGATACCCTGGTAGTCCACGCCCTAAACGATGTCAACTAGTTGTTGGTAGAGTAAAATCTATGAGTAACGCAGCTAACGCGTGAAGTTGACCGCCTGGGGAGTACGATCGCAAGATTAAAACTCAAATGAATTGACGGGGGCCCGCACAAGCGGTGGATTATGTGGATTAATTCGATGCAACGCGAAAAACCTTACCTGGCCTTGACATGTACGGAACTTTCCAGAGATGGATTGGTGCTCGAAAGAGAACCGTAACACAGGTGCTGCATGGCTGTCGTCAGCTCGTGTCGTGAGATGTTGGGTTAAGTCCCGCAACGAGCGCAACCCTTGCCAATAATTGCCATCATTTAGTTGGGCACTTTATTGGGACTGCCGATGACAAATCGGAGGAAGGTGGGGATGACGTCAAGTCCTCATGGCCCTTATGGCCAGGGCTTCACACGTAATACAATGGTCGGTACAGAGGGTTGCCAACCCGCAAGGGGGAGCCAATCCCAGAAAGCCGATCGTAGTCCGGATTGAGGTCTGCAACTCGACCTCATGAAGTCGGAATCGCTAGTAATCGCGGATCAGCATGTCGCGGTGAATACGTTCCCGGGCCTTGTACACACCGCCCGTCACACCATGGGAGTGGGTTTTACCAGAAGTAGGTAGTCTAACCGCAAGGAGGACGCTTACCACGGTAGTATTCATGACTGGGGTGAAGTCGTAACAAGGTAGCCGTATCGGAAGGTGCGGCTGGATCACCTCCTTTCTAGAGAACAAACCTTGGCTGCAAACATTCACACTTATCAGTCGTTCGACAACAGCAACATCAAAGATTGGCCTTAAGGGTCTGTAGCTCAGCTGGTTAGAGCACCGTCTTGATAAGGCGGGGGTCGTTGGTTCGAGCCCAACCAGACCCACCAGATTCACCTGAAACATTGGGGGATTAGCTCAGCTGGGAGAGCACCTGCTTTGCAAGCAGGGGGTCGTCGGTTCGATCCCGTCATCCTCCACCATGCTTTGATGTAGAGAAGTTAGCAATAAGCGCATGCTATGTGTTTATTTCTAGCTTTTTAGCTAGACTGTTCTTTAACAAAATGGAAGAAGTAAAGAGGATACACAACTTTGTGATGAGGTTGATGTATCCAAATGGGTAGTAATTGATTGCAAAATCGAAACATTTTGCTCGCATGAGTTTCAAGAACCAATTTGTTGAAAAACAAAGGCGTTCTTAAAACAAATGTAAGTGAAATAAACCAGTGTTTATTGTACAACCTTGCAATAAATACAAAGTTGCTTTAGAAAACCTATAGCGGACGTCTCATGCGTCGCGATCACTGGATTTAAAAGGGTTCAGGGATTAACGTTATAGGATCAAGTGAATAAGTGCATATGGTGGATGCCTTGGCGATTACAGGCGATGAAGGACGTGATAGCCTGCGAAAAGGTTCGGGGAGCTGGCAAATAAGCTTTGATCCGGACATATCCGAATGGGGAAACCCGCCCGCAAGGGCATTTCTATCTGAATACATAGGATAGATAAAGCGAACCGAGTGAACTGAAACATCTAAGTAGCTCGAGGAAAAGAAATCAACCGAGATTCCGTAAGTAGTGGCGAGCGAACATGGAACAGCCTGTTATTTTTAGCACATGCGATAGTAGAACGGAATGGAAAGTCCGGCCATAGAGGGTGATAGCCCCTTATACGAAATCCCGTGTGTGGAACTAGGGTAACGAAAAGTAGGGCGGGGCACGAGAAACCTTGTCTGAACATGGGGGGACCATCCTCCAAGGCTAAATACTCGTAATCGACCGATAGTGAACCAGTACCGTGAGGGAAAGGCGAAAAGAACCCCGGGAGGGGAGTGAAATAGATCCTGAAACCGTATGCATACAAACAGTGGGAGCCCCAGCTTTAATAACCTTCGAGTTCTTTCGACGAGCGTAAGCGAGTCAAAAGGCTTCAAGATGAAATAGACCTGATATTTATCATATGAATAAATGTTGAGGGTTATTAAAGCTGGGGTGACTGCGTACCTTTTGTATAATGGGTCAGCGACTTACATTCAGTAGCAAGCTTAACCGATAGGGGAGGCGTAGCGAAAGCGAGTCCGAATAGGGCGTTCAGTTGCTGGGTGTAGACCCGAAACCAAGTGATCTATCCATGGCCAGGATGAAGGTGCCGTAACAGGTACTGGAGGTCCGAACCCACAAATGTTGAAAAATTTGGGGATGAGCTGTGGATAGGGGTGAAAGGCTAAACAAACTTGGAAATAGCTGGTTCTCTCCGAAAACTATTTAGGTAGTGCCTCGTAAATCATTCTTGGGGGTAGAGCACTGTTATGGCTAGGGGGATCATAAGATCTTACCAAACCATTGCAAACTCCGAATACTGAGAAATGCAATTACGGGAGACAGACCATGGGTGCTAACGTCCGTGGTCAAGAGGGAAACAACCCAGACCGACAGCTAAGGTCCCAAATGACGTGCTAAGTGGAAAACGAAGTGGGAAGGCATAGACAGCCAGGATGTTGGCTTAGAAGCAGCCATCATTTAAAGAAAGCGTAATAGCTCACTGGTCGAGTCGTCCTGCGCGGAAGATGTAACGGGGCTAAGCACGTAACCGAAGCTTCGGATGCGCATACTTCACTTTAGATAATTCCTCCGTTGGAGGGCGCTTATGCCGACAGGCTAAGCTTTAGCTTCAGTGTAGACTAACCTTTAGGTTAGGTCGAAACTAAAGCGCCCGACTCAATGGTGGTAGTTGAATAAACGTGAGTTATTTAAAGGAAGTATGCGCATGGTAGGAGAGCGTTCTGTAGGCCTGCGAAGGTGTTCTGTGAGGAATGCTGGAGGTATCAGAAGTGCGAATGCTGACATGAGTAGCGATAAAGGGTGTGAAAAAGCACCCTCGCCGAAAGCCAAGGTTTCCTGCGCAACGTTCATCGGCGCAGGGTGAGTCGGCCCCTAAGGTGAGGCAGAGATGCGTAGCTGATGGGAAACAGGTTAATATTCCTGTACCTCTATACAATGCGATGTGGGGACGGAGAAGGTTAGGTCAGCCGGGTGTTGGATGTCCCGGTTCAAGCGTGTAGTCAGATCCTTTAGGCAAATCCGGAGGGTTAATGACGAGGCGTGATAACGAGTGCACTTGTGCGCGAAGTGATTGATACCAAGCTTCCAAGAAAAGCCACTAAGCTTCAGTTGTATAAGACCGTACCGCAAACCGACACAGGTGGGCAGGATGAGAATTCTAAGGCGCTTGAGAGAACCCGGGAGAAGGAACTCGGCAAATTAGCACCGTAACTTCGGGAGAAGGTGCGCCCTGGTAGTGTGTAGTAATTTACTTATGAAGCACGATAGGGTTGCAGTGAAAAGGTGGCTGCGACTGTTTAATAAAAACACAGCACTCTGCAAACACGAAAGTGGACGTATAGGGTGTGACGCCTGCCCGGTGCTGGAAGATTAAATGATGGGGTGCAAGCTCTTGATTGAAGTCCCAGTAAACGGCGGCCGTAACTATAACGGTCCTAAGGTAGCGAAATTCCTTGTCGGGTAAGTTCCGACCCGCACGAATGGCGTAACGATGGCCACACTGTCTCCTCTCGGGACTCAGCGAAGTTGAAATGTTTGTGAAGATGCAATCTACCCGCGGCTAGACGGAAAGACCCCATGAACCTTTACTGTAGCTTTACATTGGACTTTGACAAGATTTGTGTAGGATAGGTGGGAGACGTTGAAGCGGAGTCGCCAGATTTCGTGGAGTCAACCTTGAAATACCACCCTGATGTTGTTGAGGTTCTAACCTAGGTCCATAATCTGGATCGGGGACCGTGTATGGTAGGCAGTTTGACTGGGGCGGTCTCCTCCCAAAGAGTAACGGAGGAGTGCGAAGGTAACCTAGGTACGGTCGGAAATCGTACTGATAGTGCAATGGCATAAGGTTGCTTGACTGCGAGACGGACAGGTCGAGCAGGTGCGAAAGCAGGTCATAGTGATCCGGTGGTTCTGTATGGAAGGGCCATCGCTCAACGGATAAAGGTACTCTGGGGATAACAGGCTGATTCCTCCCAAGAGTTCATATCGACGGGGGAGTTTGGCACCTCGATGTCGGCTCATCACATCCTGGGGCTGTAGCCGGTCCCAAGGGTATGGCTGTTCGCCATTTAAAGTGGTACGTGAGCTGGGTTTAAAACGTCGTGAGACAGTTTGGTCCCTATCTGCCGTGGGCGCTGCAAGTTTGAGGGGACCTGCTCCTAGTACGAGAGGACCGGAGTGGACACACCGCTGGTGGACCAGTTATCATGCCAATGGTATCGCTGGGTAGCTAAGTGTGGAAGAGATAAACGCTGAAAGCATCTAAGCGTGAAACTCGCCTCAAGATGAGACTTGCCCGAGCTTTAAGCTCGCTAAAGGGTCGTTCGAGACCAGGACGTTGATAGGTCAGGTGTGGAAGCGCAGTAATGCGTTAAGCTAACTGATACTAATTGCCCGTGAGGCTTGATCCTATAACCTTAAGCCTTGAGACTTAAAAATCAGGATTAACGGTTGTTCTAAAGCAAGACGCTGTAATCAACTACAAACCCCCATTAAATCTTTACTTCTTCCAATTTGTTACAGGCCAGTGTCGAAAGACATTCAGCACAACATTACCAGTTATGCTTGGCGGCCATAGCGGTTTGGACCCACCCCTTCCCATCTCGAACAGGGCCGTGAAACGAACCAGCGCCAATGATAGTATGCTCTTCGCATGCGAAAGTAGGTCACCGCCAAGCTATTTATAAATCAACAAACCCTCCTTGTGAGGGTTTTGTTGTTTATGCAGTTGATTCGTAAGAAAAAATAGTGTTTTTTTATTTTAAAACACGGTATAGTAAATCATAACGTTTTAGAAGAAACGGTAATGAAAAACGCTATTTTATTTTCAATGTTGTGCCCATTCCTAATACCTTTAGTTACACAGGCTGCGGATGTCAATGATAATCGCTGTAATTGCGCCAGTAAACTCTCAGCCTGTCCACAAGAAATTCTTACGCGTGGTGCAGAAACACCAGTCCTAACGCGTGGTAAACATGATGAAAATTTATTGCCTGGCAAACACAGTCGCGATTTATCTTTTAGCAAGAAACATGAGGAGCTAAGCCGTGGCAAAGATGTCGAGGTTTTGTCGATAAATAAAAAAGAGGATTTTTTGACTTTTGGCAAAGAAACTGCGCCACTGACGCGAGGCAGCAAGAGTGATGATTTGGTGCGCAATGTAGCAAACTATGATTTAACCTTCAGCAAAAAAACTGATTATCTGGAGCGTGGCAAATCGTCAGATGATTTATCTTTTGGTAGACGAAGCGATGAGCTTGGTCGCGGCAAAGAAGAGGAACCTCTCAGCCGCTGCAATTAGGGGCTCTGCTAATCTTCTTCCACTACCAAATCCGGCACATGGTTAAACGCTATGCGCATGGGCGCGTTTTTTAACGCGCTGTGCGCGCCAGCTAAATACACCGTGTTTTTGCCATATTTCAAATTCAGCAGATCCAGCGCTTTGTTCAGCCTTTTTTCAGCAGCGCTAGGCTTGCTTGTGAACAAGTCATCCACCAGTTCATCTGCATTGCTTAATTGGTCAAAATTCACACCCACAGCAATTGGCTCACACTTCGCCTCAATGCTGGAAAGTCTGCCGAGCAGGTTTTCCAGGGATTCGGTAAGTTTGAGCGTGTTATCGGTAGCAGAAATTCCGCTTTCGGCATAATAGCGGGAAACTGCCCTGGTTTTGCTGTGGCGCAGTTTGATTTTGATGCTCAAGTGCGAAGTCAGTAATTCATAACTGCGCATGCGCATGGCAGCTTTTTGCAGCAGGCGATGCAGCACAGCCTTTGCGCCGGCTATCGTGCGCTGCTCGGGTGGAAGAACGTGTGAATGGCCGAGCGAACTGCGCGTATTCTTAACGTAATGAGGCTCTATGCCGCGCAGTTTGTCATAATAGCGTTCGCCTTCAATGCTGCCCCAGACAGCCCGTAATTGCTCGCGATGAAGCGCATATAGCTGTTGTACGGTTTCGATGTTATAGCGATTGAGCCGCGCTTCCATTTGTGTGCCGATACCATTCAAAGCGCGCAGTTTCAGCGTATAAAGTTTTTCGGGAATATCATTATCTTCTATCACTGTACAGCCATCAGGTTTTTGCATATTGGATGCGGTTTTGGCTAGGAATGTGTTCGGTGCAATGCCAATCGAGCAGCGGATATATTCAAATTGCTTATTGATCTCACGTTTGATTTTGGCGGCGAGTTTCAGCGCGTTTTCTTTCACTTGCTGGCTGCCGGTAAGCAAACACACCATTTCATCAATCGAGAGCACGCGCTCAACATGCGTGCAGCTCTCGACAATCTCAATCAATTTGTGGTGATACTCAACATAAAGCGGCGGACGTGCCTCGACAAACACAATGTCGCGACACAGCTTGCGCGCATCGCGTACCATGGTGCCGGTTTTGATGCCGAACGCTTTGGCCTCGTAGCTCGCCGCGATGCAGCAGGTGGTTTCTGCCATCACGGGCAACACGCCAATTGGCTTGCCGCGCAGCTCAGGACGCAGTTGTTGCTCTACAGAGGCGAAGTAGGAATTGAAATCAACGTAAAGCGCATTCAGCAATTTGAAACTGCCAAATTAAACAGGTTTCCATACGCCGTCGCTCATCAGGCAAGCGCGTTCCTGCCTCGAGTCATCTATGCCGTTACCGCTCATGTAGAGCATGTAATCACGGCATTTACGGCCATTTTTAGTGAAGCTGGAAAGCGGTGTTACACGGTAATTGATACCGTTATCCGGGTTAACCCATCGGACGGTCTGCCTGTCATGAGCAAGTTCCAGTGAATGGCCGATACAGCCGCGGTCGTTATCATCAATCGACTTGCCAACCTGGTTGCCGATCACAGCACCCAGCACGCTGCCAATAATAATGGCGACAGTTTTATTGCCGTCCTTGCCTACAGATGCGCCTACAGCACCACCCACAACTCCGCCAAGCACGGTGCCGATGGCTTGCCAATTACATTCGCCACTAATGATGCCATAATCTTTATCCCATTTTTTACCGGAATATCCTACATAATAAGGGTCATGCTTTTTGCGCCAACCATGCGCAGGCGCCCATGGGGGCGGGTCGGCATAAGCTGTGGGCGCAACCGGTAAAATTAATGCAGCGGCAAATGTAAGGATTATCAGTTTGGTGCGATTAATCATAGTGGCTGGGTCTTTCTATGTTAGATTTGGCTTAATTGTAAACTTTTTTATTAGCTAACGTGTGAGTGTTTTGAAGAGTTGACTGGAGAAATAAACATGCAAACAAATACAAGTGACAATGACAAGATTGCAATTTTTGCAGGTGGCTGCTTCTGGTGCACCGAGCCTGTTTTCAGCCAGTTGAAAGGTGTCAAAAGTGTCGTGTCAGGTTACATCGGCGGTCATACGGCGAATCCGACTTACAAAGACATCTGCAACGGGGACACCGGCTATGCCGAAGCGATTCAGATTACTTTTGATGCCGATGTGGTCAGCTATGATACTTTGCTGGAAATATTTCTCGTTTCGCACGACCCGACTACTATGAACCGCCAAGGCAACGATGTCGGCACACAATACCGTTCGGCTATATTCTGCCAGGATGAAGCGCAGTTTGCTGCTGCGCAGAACATGATCGACGCGTTTAACGCGGCCTATATTTACAGCGCGCCGATTGTCACAGAATTAAAAGGCCCAGAAACATTTTATCCGGCAGAGGACTATCATCAGTATTATTTCGCCAAGAATCCTAACCAGCCTTATTGCCTGGCTGTTGCCGCACCTAAAGCGGCGAAGATACGCGCAAAATATGCACAGTTAATAAAAGACTAGGTCTTGCTGGTTAGCCACTGCCTGCGCCAGAAAATCATAATCATAATCAGCGCAATGCCTGCCATTAAAGCCATTGCCCACCAAAAACCGTTGTATTCCTCTATCCACGGCATATGCACAAAATTCATGCCGAAAATGCCTGCAATCAGCGTGGCTGGCATAAACAGCATGGCGACCACGGTTAAGGCGCGTACTTCCAGGTTCACGCGGTTACTCACACTTGCCATGTAAATATCCATCATGCCGCTTAAGGTGTCGCGGATCGATTCCAGCGACTCAATAAAACTCACCGTGTGGTCGTACACATCGCGTAAATAAGGCATCGTGGCCGGCTTGAAGAAGCCTTTTTCATTGCGCGCTAAGCTGTTAATCACCTCACGCAATGGCCACACAGCACGTCGCAGTTCAATGCTCACATGCTTAAGTTGATGAATGCTATGCAGTTCTGCATTGCTAGGCTTGCTTAAAAGTAAATCTTCCAGGCTTTCGCTATCTTCGCCCACATCTTCAAGCACATTAAAATATCGGTCTACGATGCTGTCTAGCAACGAATAAGCTAAATAATCCACCCCAAGCTCGCGCACTTGCGCGCGACTTGCGCGCAAACGCTCACGCACTGGCTCAAACGCGCCTGTGGAGCGCTCCTGAAACGTCAGCAGGAAATTATGCCCCAGCACCAGACTGATTTGCTCAGAGCTTACCGACATGCTTTCTTTATGATAATAAAAAAGGCGTGTTTCAAGAAAAATGTAATCATCAAATTCATCAATTTTTGGGCGCTGTTCGGTGTTAAGAATATCTTCAATTACCAGAGGATGTAAATGAAACAAATCACCGATTTGCTTAACCAGCGCTACATCATGCACGCCATGAATATTCAGCCAAAGCCGTTTGTTTGCATCGGGTTTGAAAGATGCAAGGTCGTCGCCGGCCAGCATGCGTTCGCTGATGTCGGCAGCGTCATACGCGATGACACTAATCGCGGGTTTGATCTTTGTGATTTTACTGTCTGCTTCACCAACATAAACCAGTGAGCCAGGCGGCAAACCGATTTTTTTGGAATGATGTTTTTTATGTTTACGCATGGCGAATATGATAACTTATTCTGCACGCAATGCGTCAATCGGGTCTAAGCGGGAGGCGTTTCTTGCGGGCAGTACGCCTGCCAGCAGACCAATGACCGCGGACATGACTAATGCGCCGGCTGCAAAACTCCATGGCGTATGTACTGGAAACGCAGGTAATGCCAGTCGTAACGCCTGCGCCAAGCCTGCACCTAACAGCAATCCTAACAAGCCGCCGAGTGCGGCCAGCATGACGGCCTCACTTAAAAACAGGTTCAGAATGGTGCGGCGGCGCGCGCCCAGGGCGACCAGCAGGCCGATTTCGTTGGTACGTTCTGTCACTGAAATCGTCATGATGGTGACAATGCCCACCGCGCCGACCAGCAGCGAAATGCCACCTAAAGCGCCCACCGCCATGGTCAGGATATTGAGAATGTTGGATAAGGTTTTCAGCATATCTTCCTGCGTAGTGACGGTGAAATCTTCATGACCATGGCGCAGTGCAAGCCTTTGCTTGACCGCCGCGGCTACAGTGGCGGCTGAAGCCCCCTCCGCATAAAGGACGTGTATCTCCGTGAGCCCTTCACGATTGTATAATTCCATTGCGCGTTGCGCCGGAATGAATGCGGTATCGTCCAGATCAATGCCAAGAAACTGGCCTTTTGGCGCCATCACGCCAATCACGCGAAAATGCAAACCGCCGATACGCACGCGCGCGCCCAAAGGATTCGCTGTACCAAACAACTCGTTGCGCAGCTTGCTGCCTAATATAACCAATGCACGTGAGCTGCCAGCGCCTTCTGGAGGTAGGGAGTTGCCAATTTGCACTTTAGCGCTGAATACATGAATAAAATCTGCATCCACGCCATAAATCGTGGTGCGCCGTAAACGGCCATTGCTCTCGACCTCTGAATTGCCCCATACCATGGGTGAAGAACCCGTGACCTGCGGCAATTCTTTAAGTGACTGAGCATCTTCCATCGTTAGCAGCCGTGCGGTGGTCGGGATGCCGGTAGGTGGCTGCCCGCCGGTTTTCACCTTGCCTGGCGCGATTCCAATCACGTTAGTGCCAAACTGTGTAAACTCTGCCAGCACAAACTGATGCACGCCTTCGCCGATAGAAGTCAGCAGAATGACCGCAGCGATGCCGACCGCAATGCCCAACAGGGTGAGAAAACTGCGCATGCGGTGCGAGGTGATGGCTTGGATCGCGAAGTGGCTAGAGTCGGCAAGTAACATGATTATCTTTTCGACAACGCTTGAATCGGGTCAAGCTGTGCCGCGCGACGCGCGGGCATGACGCCAAAAATCAGGCCAGAGGCAAGCGCAGTGCCCAAGCCTGCCAGTACCGCCCATAATGGCGGATAGGCAGGAAAGGTAGGATAAAGCTGACGCAATATGGCTGCACCCAAATAGCCCAGTGCCGTACCGAGTAAACCGCCTGTCAGTGATAGCAGAACAGCCTCAGTCATAAATAGCTGACGCACAGCCGCAGAATTGGCGCCCAGCGCTTTAAGCAGGCCGATTTCACCGGTGCGCTGGGTGACCGATACCAGCATGACGTTCATGACCAGAATACCCGCTACAGCCAGGCTGATGGCGGCAATGCCGGCAACGCCTAGTGTCAGCACATTCAGGATTTTATCGAATGTCTGCAGCACCGCGTCTTGTGTGATAACGGTCACGTCTTCCTCCCCTTCATGGCGCTGGGTAATCATCTTAAGCACTCGCGCCTTGACTTCACCAATCTGTTCACGGCTACGCGCTTCAACCAGAATGCGAAACAAGGTATTGCTGTTCAGCATGGCTTGCGCGGTTGCCACCGGCACAATCACCAGCTCATCCGTCGTCATACCCATGCCGCGACCACCCTCGCTGAGTACGCCGACCACGCGCAGCCTTCTGTCGCCAATGCGCACGGTTTTGCCTAACGGGTTTTCTGTGCCAAAAATCTCCTGACGGATAAGCGCGCCCAACACTACCTCGGCTGAGCCGTGGCCTACTTCATCTTTGGAAAGAAAGCGCCCAAGCCCCATTTTCAGTTGGCGCACTCGGACAAATTCATCGTTAGTGCCCAATAGCATGGCCTCGCGCAGTTTGCCAGCGGCGTTAATTTCCGTCGTGGCAATCAAGATTGGCGCAATGCGTTCTACCCCCGGCAACCGAAGCAACGAGGCAGCATCGTCCACCGTTAAATCGCGCGGTGTGCTGGTAATAAGGTTGGCCGGGTTAAAGCCGCGCGTTTCGGAGCGGCCTGGCAACACAATCACCAGATTGCTGCCGATGGCAGAAAACTCTCCCACTACGTAACGGCGCGCACCATCGCCCAGCGCGGTGAGTATCACCACTGCGGCTACGCCGATCGACATCGCCAATATCAGCAAACCTGTGCGCAAAGGCGTTCCGGTAGCGGCATCACTAGCGTAGCGGAATGTGTCGGTGATTTTCATAAAAGGCTTGTCATGCAGGACTTGATCCGGCATCCAGTGTTTTATTGGTGGCTTGGATTCCGGGTTCTGCCTGTGGCAGTTCCGGAATGACGGATAGTGTGGTGTCGCTGACAATGCTGCCGTCATCCATCCTGATCTGGCGCCGTGCTCGCGCGCCAAGCGCCTGGTCATGCGTCACCACAATCAACGTCATGCCTTTCTCATTTAGCGCTTCCAGCAGTCGCACCACTTCTTCGCCGGTCACGCGGTCAAGATTGCCTGTCGGTTCATCTGCCAGCAGCACCGCTGGGCGCAGTATGGTAGCGCGCGCAATGGCCACACGCTGGCGCTGTCCGCCGGAAAGCTCATTCGGGCGGTGGTGCGCTCTATCCGTCAGGCCATATTCCTTAAGCGCCTGCGACACACGTTCAGCGCGTTCTGCGGCTGGCATGCCAGATAAGGTAAGCGGCAGTTCGATGTTGGCAGCGGCAGTCAGGCGCGGCACCAGATGAAAACTCTGGAATATAAAGCCGATGCGCTCGCTACGCACCTTTGCCTGTTCGTTCGGGTCGAGTGTGGTGACGTCGCGGCCTTCCAGCTGGTAAGTTCCGGTATCGGCGCGGTCCAGCAGGCCGATCAAGTTAAGCAGAGTCGATTTTCCAGAGCCGGATGGTCCCATCACGGCAATATATTCACCGCGACTAATGTTCAGATTCACATTACGCAAAGCATGCACTTGGCTGTCACCCAGCGTAAAGGTGCGGTCTATGCCATTGAGTTGTATGAGGCTTTCGGCGTCATCAGGCATGTGAAATCATTTTGCCTTAATTGATTTAGGATTGGTTTCTGTTTTTTCTGGCGTCACTGCAACGCCCGCTTTTACGCCTTCGCGCTCTAGTGAAGCCACAATGCGGTCGCCCTGTTTCAGCCCGTCCAATACTTCGGTGTATTCCCAATTGGTAATGCCCGCCTTGATTGCGCGCTCTTCCAGTTTTTTTGTGGATGGCTCATAAACCAGTACCTTATTGCCTTCCATCAGGGTAGAGGTCGGCACGCGCAATACGTTTTCGCGGCTATCCAGCACGATTTCCACATCGGCACTATAGCCGACCAGTAATTGTTTGGTATCTTCTGTGCTGTCCAGCGAGACTTCCACATCAACGGTACGCGCCTGTTTTTCCACCGCAACCACATAAGGCGCAACGCGTTTCACATGCCCAGGCAATGTCTTGCCCGGCAACGCGTCTAAAGAAACCCGCGCCGGCTGGCCAATATGGATCTTGGGCGCATCCACTTCGTCCATCGGCGCTTCAATATACAGGCAGGAATCATCGATCAGGTCAATGGCAGGTGGCGTGGCCACACCGGGGGGCGAGGGCGTGGTGTATTCACCCAGTTCGCCGACGATATCCGCCACAATGCCGTCAAATGGCGCGACTAACAATGTACGGTCTTGTTCCACTTTCGTGACTTTTACACGTGCCTGCGCCTGTTTCACATCGGCACGCGCGGCATCGCAGGCGGCGCGGCGCGATTGTGCCTCGTAGCGTGATTTCTCTTCACCGCTTTTAGAGATAAAGCCTTTTGCATGCAGCTCAGCCATGCGGCCCGCTTCACGTTCGGCGTTATCGGCCATGGAGCATGCTTCGGCGATGCGTTTCTGGCTGCTGGCTACCTGCGTTTGCGCCAAGTTACTTTGCGCCTGCTGATCGTCGTTCCACAGGCGCAGCAGCACTTGACCCTTTTTAACATGATCGCCTTTTTTAATGCCGAGATAAGCGATACGCCCGCCGCTAATGGGCGAGAGGCGTGTGCGCAGGCAGGCTTCCACACTGCCGGCGCGCGTGTTGGCTACGCTGGCTTCTACTTTGCCGCTTCCAACTTCAACTAGCGTTACCGTAATTGGTTTGGGTTTGGTAAACCACCAATATGCAGCGCCAACGCCTGCTATAAGTACAAGGATAATTAAAATGCGTCGCATAGGGTATCTGTTGTTCTTCTGCCTAGTCTATCTAGCTATTATGATACTGTTAATTATAGGCTTTTGGGTGAGCTCGAGCTTGCCTTAAGTGCTCGCCCTTACATCGACCATGAAACAAAGATGGCGTTCAAATTGAATTTTTCAAAAGAATATCCAAGTAAGGTCTTGCTATACCTCAAGGTGGCTATACAGCACGGTTGAAAGATAGCGCTCACCGAAAGAGGGAATAATCACCACAATCAGCTTGCCCTTGTTTTCCGGCCGTTTGGCGACTTCCATTGCTGCCCAGGTTGCCGCGCCGGATGAGATGCCTACCAGCAAGCCATCCTCAGTCGCCATGCGGCGCGCGGTGTTCATGGCATCGTCGTTTTTTACGCGGATCACTTCATCGTAAATTTTGGTGTTGAGTATCGAAGGCACAAAGCCTGCGCCGATGCCCTGAATCGGGTGCGGGCCGCGCACGCCGCCCGATAATACCGGGCTGGCATCCGGCTCCACCGCGATGATTTGAATCTTCGGGTTGCGCGCTTTCAGCACTTCGCCCACGCCGGTAATCGTGCCGCCGGTGCCGATGCCAGAGACGAAAATATCCACTTTGCCATCGGTATCCGCCCAGATTTCCTCCGCGGTGGTTTTGCGGTGTATCTCCGGGTTGGCGGGGTTATCAAACTGCTGCGCAATCACGTATCTGCTATCCGCTGCCGCCAGCTCCTCGGTTTTTTTAATCGCGCCCGGCATGCCGTCCGGCCCGGGCGTTAAAATCAGGTCGGCGCCATAAGCTTTGAGTAATAATCTGCGCTCGCGGCTCATGGTTTCCGGCATTACAAACGCACATTTAATGCCGCGCGCCGCGCACACCATGGCAAGGCCAATGCCCGTGTTGCCGCTGGTCGCCTCTAAAATAATGGTGTCCGGCTTAATGCGCCCGGCTTTAGTGAGCGCGTCGATAATCGAGACGGCAATACGGTCTTTTACGCTGCTGGCCGGGTTAAAGTATTCCAGTTTGCAGGCGATTGTCGCATCAATGCCCGCCGCTACGCGGCCTAGTTTAACCAGTGGTGTGTTGCCGATAAGCTCGGCGGTGTTGTTAGCGATGCGCATAATGGCTCCTTAAAAATATTATTCGAGGTTATCCCTTAAATTTGATATTTTCTTATCCTGGTAATTTAAAGCCAATTACTGTTTGATTGGGGTAGAGGGATTTAATGTCAATTGTTAGTTTATCTCCAACTTTCTGGAGACTGGCTAATGTACTGTCAACATGTTCAATTAATTGCTGAGTAGTCTGTTGAATAGTCGTATAAAGCCTAGGTCCCAGAAATTGTTCAATTTGATTAAAGGTATACGTGCTGCCCTGTACGAAGCCCATCTTTTCCAGTATTGGCTGCACCTCATTTTGGTGAATATGTGACCTTGCGTTAATAGCATCTATGGCGCTCCTGTATCGCTCTTCTTCGATTATTACTTCGCCCAATAAATTCCTATGCTCTGTTTCTAGTAAAAAATATAGCGCATCTACATTTAGTCTAATAAGGTCTTTTTCTAAGATGAGTGATGGTCGTAATTCAATAAAAATGGCTGGGCTTGTGCGTACGGGATTAATGAAATCCCTTTGATATATAAAAAGCTTATTAGCCATCCTTGATAAGGCGTGAATCGCTATATTCGCATTTACTAAGTTACGCCTTTTGATATCTTCTACCTCTTTATCTTTTTGAAACTGAAACGCATATTTGGCACCGTAGAATGCTGCTAGCAGTGTCGCTAATGCTGGGATATAAGAAGTAAGAAAAACATCCCAATGTCGGCCTTGTATGACCCAGCCAGCACCAACCCCTAGAATAAATGCTGCCCCGTATGAGAGTGCCTTATCCATTATTTCTGCCAAGCATCCCGAAGTGTCACAGTTCTATTAAACACGGGCTTGCCAGCCACGCTGTCTTTTCTATCGGCCACAAAGTAGCCGTGACGCTCGAACTGGAAGGTGTCTTCCGCTTTGGCGTCTTTCAGGCCGGGTTCCAGCTGTGCGGTGATCACAGTCACTGAATTCGGGTTGATGTCTTGCAGAAAGTCCCTATCGCCGCTGCCGGGGTTGGCATCTTTGAACAATCTATCGTACATGCGGATTTCTGCCGCGTAGGCATGCTGTGCGCTTACCCAGTGGATGTTGCCTTTCACCTTGACGCTATCTGAGCCCGGCGTGCCGGATTTGGTGTCCGGCAGGTATTCGCAATGCACCACGGTGACGTTGCCTGCCGCGTCTTTCTCGCAGCCGGTGCATTTCACCACATAGCCATAGCGCAGGCGCACCATGTTGCCGGGGAATAGGCGGAAATAGCCTTTAGCCGGGTCTTCCATAAAGTCTTCGCGTTCTATCCACAGCTCGCGGGAGAGCGGCACGACGCGCTTGCCGAGTTCCGGTTTGAGCGGGTGGTTGGGCGCAAAGCAATCCTCACTCGTATTTTCAGGATAGTTATCAATCACCAGTTTAATCGGGTCCAGCACGGCAATGCGGCGCTCTGCGGCCTCGTTCAGCGTTTCGCGCATGCAGTCTTCGAGTATGGTGTATTCAATCCATGAATCCGCCTTGGATACGCCGATGCGGTCTGCAAACAACCTAAAGCCTTCCGGCGTGTAGCCGCGCCGGCGCGCGCCTGCCAGCGTAGGCAAGCGTGGGTCGTCCCATCCTGATACGTGTTTTTCTTCCACCAGTTGAATCAGTTTGCGTTTGGATAGCACCACGTAGGTGAGGTTGAGGCGCGCAAATTCGTATTGGTGCGGCAGCGGTTCAGCAAGCAAGCCAGCTTCAGCCAATCGTAGCAATAACCAATCATAAAACGGACGTTGGTCTTCGAATTCCAGCGTGCAGATGGAGTGGGTAATGGTTTCCAGCGCGTCCTCAATCGGATGTGCGAAGGTGTACATGGGGTAGATGCACCATTTATCGCCCGTATTGTGGTGGTGCGCGCGGCGGATGCGGTAAATGGCGGGGTCGCGCATGTTGATGTTAGGCGATCCCATGTCGATTTTCGCACGCAGCACCATGCTGCCGTCCGGGTGTTTGCCATCGCGCATTTCGCGGAAGATGGCGAGGTTCTCGGCAGCGCTGCGGTTGCGGTAGGGCGAATCTTTACCGGCCTCAGTCAACGTGCCGCGGTTGGTGCGCATCTCGTCTGCGGTTTGCTGGTCAATATACGCATGGCCGTGTTCAATCAGGCTCTCTGCCGCGCGGTACATGAAATCAAAATAATCTGAGGCAAAATAGAGGTTGTTCTCATTGCCGTTCTGCCAGCCAAAGCCAAGCCAGTGCACCATCTCGGTGATGCTGTCGACATATTCCTGGCTTTCTTTTTCGGGGTTGGTGTCGTCAAAACGCAAGTGGCAAATACCGCCGTAATCGCGCGCCAGGCCGAAATTCAGGCAGATGGATTTCGCATGGCCGATGTGAAGATAACCATTCGGCTCGGGCGGAAAACGCGTGCGGATTTTGGCGGTATCCACTTGGCCTTTTGCGTGGTGTGCCGCATCGCCCGGGCTGCCTGCCCAATGCTTGTTGGCGAATTTATTTTCGGCCAGATCGCGGTCGATAATGCCGCGAATAAAGTTGGAGGCGGGCTGTGTAGGTGTTTTTTCGGATGACATGGCAACAAGTTTAGTTAAGTTTCTGTTATTTTACACCAGCTTATGGGGTTCTATATGGCTGTGCTAAACTCTTGCACAATATGAACGCGCTTACTTTTCCAATATTGCGATTGCTTGCTGATGGGCAATTCCATTCCGGCGAGGATTTGGCGCGGCAGTTTAATGTCACGCGCGCCACGATATGGAATGCGGTTAATCATGCGGAAACTTTGGGGATTGAGGTTTTTTCAGTACGCGGGCGCGGTTATAAGCTGCCACAGCCTATTGAATTTTTAGATGAAAATGAGGTGCTTAAAGCCATTGGCGAGCAGCGCGCCTGGTTTAAACTGGAAGTGCTGGATGAAGTGGCTTCGACCAATACTCATCTCATGCAAAGCAAACATGCGGCGCATGCCACATGCGTGGCGGCACACGTGCAAACCAGTGGCAAGGGCCGCCGCGGTAGAACTTGGGTATCGCATTTGGGTTCTAGTTTAACGTTTTCATTGTTATGGCGCTTTCAATGCGGGGCAGCGGCGCTTTCCGGTTTAAGTCTGGCGGTAGGTGTGGCGCTGATGCGCACGCTGCATGGCTTCGGCATTAACCAGGCACAACTTAAATGGCCCAATGATGTGCTGATTGACGGTAAAAAGCTGGCGGGCATTTTGATTGAACTGCAGGGTGATATGGAAGGCCCAAGCGCGGCGGTGATCGGTGTGGGCGTTAATTTGAATCTGCCAAAAAATGTGCTGCATGGCATTGACCAGCCTGCGATTGATTTGGCGAGCACGAGTGCGCCAATTGATCAGAACGAACTGCTGGGTGTGCTGCTGAAACACCTGGCAGATGTGTTGAGCGGCTTTGAACAGCACGGATTTATTGAGCTGCGGGACGAATGGCTAAGCCATCATGCGTACCGCGGCAAGCCGGTACGCATGCTGCTGCCGGATGGGCGCGATGTGCAGGGTGTGGTGAAGAATGTGGCGGAAGACGGTATTTTGCTGGTAGAAACCGCGCTTGGTTTGCAGCGGTTTTCAGCGGGAGAGATTAGTCTGCGCGGCGTATAAACCGCGCAGATTTAAATGCTGTTTAATATTTCAGGGTCAATCCAACGTTGACAGAGCGCCCCATGCCCGGTACGGCGATACCCCAAAGTGGCACCGAGCCTGTTGGGGTCAGTGCTGTTGTCATGGTCGTGCCCTGACTGACATAGGCGCCACCCAGAGGCAGGGAGTATTCTTTGTCAAACAGGTTCTCGATGCCGAAGTCAAGCCTTACCTGCTTCCAGTTGTAGCTCGAACGCAAGTTAACTAGACTATAACCAGCTGTTTTGATTTCGTTGCGCACATCCGATACGTTATCTTTCGCTTTTACCATCTGGAGTTCCATAGCATTTTCCCAGCGATCGTAATTATGCGTGAGCGTGAGCTTGGCGTTGAGCGGCATGATGTTGTAAAGGTCATCGTTCGTATCTCGGTTCTTGCCGTTAGTATAGTTGAGCAAGCCTTTCAGCCCGAAAACTCCTGCGCTGGTATGTGTCAGTGGAATGTGGCCGGAGAGGTCAAAACCGAATAGCCGTGCTGATTGATTGGTGTACCGCAACACAGTGAACTGATCTCTCTGCAATATAGTGCGTGCGATGTTTGCGGCAGAGTCCCACTGGATCGCATCGATGTAGTCGGTAACATGGGTGTAATAAGGAGTGGCCTTAAACTCCCAGTCGCGGTTTTCTGCGTGCAAATCGAAGGTGGCAGAAAGCGTATGAGCCTTTTCCGGCTTAAGATCGATGTTGCCGAAATAGCCGTTGCCGTCACCGACGGTATTATTCATTAACGCCGCCATCTGCCAGGTCGACCAAGTGTAACGCTCGTATAAGTTTGGTGAACGCACTTTACGCGCAAAACCAAAATCAATATCCATGCCAGAACTTGGCGTGTAACGCGCCATGGCTGATAAATCCCAATTGCGGTATGTTTTGTCGTGGTTCTTGGCATTAAAGGCTGTACTGTCACGCAGTTGGTTCGAGCCCGCCGCATTTGTGTTTGCATAACCTGTCACATTGCCAGCATCGGTTTTAACATGCTCATAACGTACACCGGCGAGCGTCATCCATTGCGGGTTCAGGCGATTTTCCCACTCGGCGAAAACAGCGGTTCTGTCACGCTCACCGTTGTTAATGTTGCGGAACGTGTTTGGGAACATCATTGCGCCCGAGGGAGCCCACCAGTCATCTAGACGATATTGCTGAAGATCGCTACCCAGGCGTAACAAATCTTCCTGTGCCATCTTGATATCCGCCTTTAATGAAATCCCAGTGGTCTTGCCTTCGGTGTACATAGGCATGCCTGCGGCACATGCCGCGCTGATGGGGGAGCATGGTTGCCCGTTGCCCGATCCGCCTATTCCGGCAGCCCCTCCTGATGCGGCGCCGTACCAGTAGCGTTTATCTGCACCGAAATCCATTTGGTGGTCGACTTTCTCATGATAGGCGCGTGCTTCGAGCGCCCCCCAGTCGAAATCACCGAGATAGCGGAGGTTTAAGCGTTTCTGTTCATTATCAAGCAGATCCATGCGCTGGTTTGGGTATAGTTGCTCGGGTATATTCTGATAACCGAGTTCGGCCTCTACCAGATGGGCGTCACTTTTCAAAGCGAAGCCCAGGGTATGGTTCTGTGTCTCGTAGGCGGTAGAGCCAACCTCGTCGAGCTGCAGGGTGTGGCCGATGCGTCCTGTAACCGGTGAGGTCTTGAATTTTCCTCCGGCTTCATAGTTGTTTGCTATTGAGATTGCACCGGAGTAATTCACGTTTACATTCTCGGTAGCATAGGTGGCAGAGATATTGCCGCCGTGAGCGTTGTTGTTGCTTCTATAAAAAGTTCCTATCTGGCCTTTGAATAGGTTGCCTTCGCCGGATTTTGCAAACTCCGGCTTGGTGGTTTCTGCGATGATTGTGCCGCCAATGCTGTCTCCTCCTAGACTCACTGGAGTGATGCCAGCATAAACGCTGAGTTTGCCAACATTGGATGGGTCGATATAAGATAGTGCAGGATTCATATGATTGGGACATGATGCGATCAGATCCATGCCGTCGAGCTTGATGCGTAAACGATCATCTGCCAATCCATGTATGGCTGGCAGGCTCGACACACCGCCGGCACGATAAAAACTAACACCTGGCTCCTCACTCAATAGAGTCGCAGTGTCACTGGTGTTTAATGAGGAATTGTTTTCAGCGTCAATTTTTTCAGCATGAATTTCAATGCTCGGCAAATCCAAGTGTTCTGCCTGCGCGCTGTTGCTAACTGCACTAAGCAAGCATGATGTTAGAATGCTTGTAAATGCAATGTATTTCTTCTTGAATGGCAACATAACCTTATTCTTAAAATGGTTTAATAATAGTGAGATTATATTGGCTTAAGCTCGTACTGAGAATGTGGCATATTGTCGCAGATAAGGCACTGTGTGTTTTTAGTGATTGATATTGGCAATACCCGCACCAAGTGGGCGCTTGCGGATGCTGAAGGGAAATTGTCAGAAGTGGCATCCTGCTTTAATACGGATATCGCTGCTTCGTCTTTACCGCAGGACGCCGTACATGCGCAGAAAGCCATTATTGCCAACGTCGCGGCAGAAGCCGTTGCGCACCAAGTCGCACAGATATTGCAGGCAGCAGGCAAAGAGCTTCATTTTGTGACCGCAAAAGTGCAGGCCGGCGGCGTGATCAACGGTTATCAGAAACCGCACACATTAGGGGCAGACCGCTGGGCGGCGCTGATTGCGGCATGGCACCTGTATCGGCACGCGGCGGTTGTCGTGAATGCAGGCACGGCGATTACGATTGATGCGTTAATAGAAGACGCCACCAACGACAATATCGGCGAGAACGGACTGTATCTTGGTGGCACCATCATGCCGGGCCTGCGCTTGATGCACGAATCGTTAAGCCATCATGCTGCCCAGTTGAATATGCCTTCGGGAACCATGAGTGCATTCCCGACCAATACGCAGGATGCGATGCAGACGGGCTGTCTGAATGCGGCTTCTGGCGCTATTGTTTTAATGTGTCAGCAGCTTGAGAGGCATTGCGGTGTAATGCCAAAGGTGGTGATGAGTGGCGGCGATGCCGGCAAAATTGCTGAAGCCATAAATGCCAACTTAATCCCCGGCTTAAAACAGGTTATCATTGTAAAAAGCCTCGTATTGCAAGGCTTGGTATTGCTAGAGAAAGCGTGTTAGAGAAAGAGTGTAGATGAAATTACTGGTTTGGTTGCTGGTGCTGTTCAATGTGGGTTTGCTGGCTTATTTTAATATGGATTTAATTTTACCTCAGCCAGTGGTTGCCGATAGATCGATACAGCCGGAAAAGCTAAAAATATTAAGCGCCAAAGATCTGGAAACAATGCCCAAAAAAGAGGCTCCGGCAGCGGTTACGGCGGCAGTGGCTGCACCGGTCGAAGCGCCGGCGACAAGCTGCTACAAATGGGGGAATTTTACCAAAACCAATCTGCCGGCAGCGCAAGTGGTATTAGCCAGGCTGGGTTTGCAAGGTGAGGTCACTCAGGAGCAGGGCGCGCAGGAGGACAGACGGTTCTGGGTATATTATCCGCCGTTAAAAAACGCTGAACTGGCAAAGCAGAAAGCGGCTGAAATCAAAGCCTTGGGCGTGCAGGAGTTGATTATCGTGCAGGATTCACAGTGGCGTCACGCCATTTCGTTTGGCCTGTTTCAAGATGAGCAGCTCGCCATTAATTTGCTAAATGATCTGCAGGCAAAAGGGATAAAAGGTGCTAGCAAGGCTCTGCGCAGCCCGGGGAAATCGCTTAGCAGCTTGCTGATTAAGGCAGTGACGGCAGAAGCGGCCCTGGAATTGCACAAGGTTAAGCCGGAGTTTATCGGCACGGATATCGTACCTGCAGCCTGCCCAGGCTAGGGTCACCGCTTAACGTTTTTTAATATAAAGGTCGGTAATCGTACCTTCTTTAACTTCCGCAGCAAAACACACAGTTTCAGACAAAGTCGGATGTGCGTGAATGGTGAGGCCCAAGTCATGCGCATCGGCACCCATTTCAATCGCAAGCACGGCTTCGGCCAGCAATTCGCCTGCGTTTACGCCAACAATGCCCGCACCAATCACGCGGTGCGTTTCTTTATCGAATATCAGCTTAGTGCTGCCTTCGGTACGCGCAATCGAAAGCGCGCGGCCACTGGCTGCCCATGGGAAGCTGGCTTTTTCGATTTCGATGCCTTTGGCTTTGGCTTCGGTTTCCGTCATGCCTGCCCAAGCCACTTCCGGGTCAGTATAGGCGACGGATGGAATCACCATAGCCTGAAACTCCACCTTATGGCCAGCAATCACCTCGGCGGCCACTTTGCCTTCGTGTGTGGCTTTGTGTGCCAGCATGGGCTGGCCGACAATATCACCAATGGCAAAGATATGTGGTACGTTCGTGCGCATTTGTTTGTCTACCGCAATAAAGCCGCGGTCATCCACTGCCACGCCAGCGTTTTCTGCATCAATGTTCTTGCCGTTAGGGCGGCGGCCAATCGATACCAGCACGCGGTCGTACACTTGTATACCTTCAGGCGCATTTTCACCTTCAAAACTTACATGGATGCCGTCTTTTTTGGCTTCCATTTTTGCAACTTTGGTGGATAGCATAATGCTTTCAAAACGCTTCTCCATGCGCTTTTGCAGCGGGCGTACCAAATCGCGATCACAGCCGGTAATCAGGCCGTCCATAAATTCAACCACACTTACTTTGGTGCCAAGTGCATCGTAAACCGTGCCCATTTCCAGCCCGATAATACCGCCGCCGATGACCAGCATGCGTTTCGGAATATCCGCCAAAGCCAATGCACCAGTTGAGTCCATAATGCGCTCATCTTCCGGTGCGCCTGGGAATTTGGTGGCTTGCGAGCCAGCCGCGATAATGGCGTGTTCAAAGCCCACCATCGTTACTTTGCCATCCGCCGCGGTCACAGCGATTTGGTTGGGGCTGGTGAATTTACCCACGCCTTGCACCACAGTCACACCGCGCTGCTTTGCCATCGCCGCCAGGCCGCCAGTGAGCTTGCCTACCACGTCATTGGCTTTCCAGTTGCGCAGTTGTTCAATATCGATTTTTGGCGCGCTAAAGCTCACACCGTGGTGTGAAGTTTCTTCGGCTTCGGTAATCACTTTGGCCGTATGCAGCAAGGCTTTGGAAGGAATGCAGCCTACGTTTAAGCACACGCCGCCTAGCGTGGCGTAGCGCTCGATCAGCACCACTTTTTTACCCAAGTCGGCAGCGCGGAAGGCGGCTGTATAGCCGCCAGGGCCACTACCCAGCACCACCACTTCTGTTTCAAAATCCGATTGCTTCGCCATTACTTTGTCAGCAGCGTTGCTCGCGGCTGGTCGTACTTCTTGTACTGCCTGCGCCGCTTGCGCCTCGCTTTCGCGTACTGGCATCGCACTCGAATTTTGTGGCGAAGTTTTTGTGGCTGTAGTGGTTTCGGCCTCAATCAATAAAATGAGCGAATCTTTGCTCACCTTGTCGCCCACTTTGACTTTAATTTCTTTCACCACACCCGCTTGAGAGGCAGGAATATCCATCGAGGCTTTGTCAGATTCCACTGTAATCAGTGAGTCTTCCTTGGCAATGGTGTCGCCAACTTTGACCAGTACTTCAATAACATCGACGCTGTCAAAATTGCCAATATCAGGCACTAAAACTTCAATTAGGTTGCTCATGTCAATTTCCTGTTACAGCAAGAGGCGACGCACGTCAGACAACATCATACGCATGTGGCTGGTAAAGCGCGCACCATCGGCACCATCGACTACACGATGATCGTATGAGAGCGAAAGCGGCAGGATCAGACGCGGCTCAAATTCTTTAGTGGCGGCATTGTAAACAGGCTGCATGCTGGAGCGTGAAACGCCTAAAATCGCCACTTCCGGGCAATTGATGATGGGCGTGAACATGGTACCGCCGATGCCGCCGAGGCTGGAAATGGTAAAGCAGCCGCCCTGCATTTCTTCTACCTTGAGTTTGCGCTCACGCGCTTTGGAAGAAAGTTCCATCAAATCACGTGCAATATCCAATACGTCTTTTTGCTGCACATCCTTCACTACGGGCACGACTAAACCATCAGGTGTATCACAGGCAAAACCAATATTGTAGTAATTTTTCAAAATCAGGCTGTCGCCATCAGGTGAAAGCGAGGAGTTGAAGTTTGGGTAAGCTTTAAGCGCATTAACGGAAGCTTTGATGAGGAAGGCCAGCATGGTCAATTTCACGCCGCGTTTTTCTGCGTCCGCCTGCATGGATTTTCTGAAGTCTTCCAGGTCGGTAATATCCGCTTCATCAAACTGCGTGACATGCGGCGCAGTCACCCAGTTACGGTGCAAATTGGCGCCCGACAGTTTTTTAATGCGTGAAAGCGGCTTGGTTTCCACTTCGCCAAACTGGCTGAAATCAATCACCGGCATTGGTAGTGTAGCAAGTGCACCTAAGCCTGCGCCCATGTTTTCGGTGCGTGGCTTGGCCAGTTCGCCTTTCACGAAGGCTTGTACATCACTTTGTAAAATACGATTTTTAGCGCCACTGCCTTTGACCAGCGCCAGATTCACGCCCAGTTCGCGCGCGAATTTACGCACGGATGGGCCGGCATGGGAGAGCTTGCCGCCATTCACAACAACACTTTCGCCGACTGGCAATGGTTGATGCACGGGTTGCACCTGTTTTGGCGGCTCCGGTGCCGGGCGGCTAGGTTCTGGAATAGGTTGCACAGGAGCCGTGGCTTTTGGTGCTTCTGCTACCGGAGCAGCAGGCGCGGGCGATTTCTCTGTTGCTCCTGTTGCACTTTCGTCGAGCATTAAAATCAGCGAGCCTTGCGAGATTTTATCGCCAATTTTGGTTTTAACTTCTTTCACCACGCCGGCAAACGGTGCGGGAATGTCCATGGAAGCCTTGTCAGACTCCACGGTGATCAGCGAATCATCTTTGGCGATCGTGTCGCCAGCCTTGACCAATACTTCAATGACATCGACAGAATCAAAATTGCCGATGTCGGGAACAAGAACCTCTTTTAATGCCATCTTGTTTTATCCTTAAATGCTCGTTGGATTTGGTTTGTTCGGATTGAGCTTGTACTTTTTCACCGCCTCGGCCACTTTGGCTGCAGGCAGCTTGCCTTCATCACTTAAGGCTTTAAGTGCGGCTATAACTACATAGTGGCGGTCTACCTCAAAGAAATCACGCAATGCTTCGCGGCTATCTGAGCGGCCAAAGCCGTCGGTACCTAGTGCCACGAATTTATTCGGCACAAAGCGCTGAATTTGCTCGGCGAAACTCTTCATGTAGTCGGTTGAGGCAATCACAGGGCCTTTTGCGTCTTTCAGGCATTGGGCTACATAGCTCAGTTTCTGTGGTTTTTCCGGATTGAGCATGTTCCAGCGATCACACTCCAGGCCTTCACGGCGCAGTTCGGTGAAGCTCGGCACGCTCCATATATCGGCCGAAATGCCCCAGTCTTTTTCCAGCAATTCGGCTGCTGCAATCACTTCGCGCAGAATCACACCGCTGCCCATCAATTGCACCTTCTCGCCCTTGGTCTTGGATTTGCTGAAACTGTACATACCTTTGAGGATGCCGGTTTCCGCGCCCTTAGGCATTTCTGGATGACTGTAGTTTTCATTCATGACAGTGATGTAGTAGTACACATCTTCCTGGTTTTGCACCATGCGGCGCAGGCCCTCTTGAATAATGACGGCTAATTCATAGGCGAAAGTCGGGTCGTAAGAGATACAGTTCGGAATCATCGCAGCCATCAAATGGCTGTGGCCGTCTTCGTGCTGCAAACCTTCGCCATTCAATGTGGTGCGGCCTGCGGTGGCGCCAAGCAGGAAGCCGCGCGCACGGCTGTCCCCTGCCATCCAGGCCAAGTCACCTATACGCTGGAAGCCGAACATGGAATAGAAGATGTAGAACGGGATCATTTGCACGCCAGTGACGCTATATGAAGTGGCGGCGGCCAGCCAACTCGAGAACGAGCCAGCCTCATTGATGCCTTCTTCCAGAATCTGACCATCTTTGGATTCTTTGTAGTACATGACCTGGTCGGAATCCATTGGCTCGTACAACTGGCCTTGGCTGGCATAAATGCCAAGCTGGCGGAACATGCCTTCCATACCGAATGTGCGCGCTTCATCAGGCACGATTGGTACGATATATTTGCCGATTTCTTTATCACGCACTAGCGTAGAAAGTATGCGTACGAATGCCATGGTGGTGGAAATTTCACGCTCACCCGTTGCGCCCAGCATGTTCTCGAATGCCGATAATTCAGGCACAGTAAGTTCATTACCTTTGCGCCTGCGTTGCGGCACAAAGCCGCCCATCGCTATGCGGCGTTCGGCCATGTATTTCATTTCCGGGCTGTCTTCCGCAGGTTTGTAAAAACTCAGGTTTTCAACTTGTTCATCAGTAATGGACAAATCAAAACGGTCACGGAATTTTTTAAGCGACTCGATATCCATGCTCTTTTGCTGGTGCGTGGTATTTTGAGCTTCCCCCGCTTCGCCCATGCCGTAGCCTTTGACAGTTTTGGCTAGAATCACGGTTGGCTGACCTTTGTGGTTAACTGCCGCGTGATAGGCTGCAAACACCTTATGCGGGTCGTGTCCGCCGCGGTTCAAGCGCCAAATATCCTGGTCGCTCATCGCGGCCACCATTTCTTTTAGCTCAGGGTATTTGCCGAAGAAATGTTCGCGTGTGTAAGCGCCGCCTTTGACCTTAAAGTTCTGGTATTCGCCATCCACGCATTCTTCCATGCGTTTTTTAAGCAAACCATCTTTGTCCATGGCCAACAACGGATCCCAATAAGAACCCCAAATCACTTTAAGTACGTTCCAGCCGGAACCGCGGAAATCGGACTCCAGTTCCTGAATAATCTTGCCATTGCCGCGCACCGGGCCATCCAAACGCTGCAAGTTACAGTTAATCACAAAAATCAGGTTATCCAATTTTTCGCGGCTGGCCAATGAAATTGCGCCCAATGATTCGGGTTCGTCCATCTCGCCATCACCACAGAACACCCATACTTTTCTGTCGCTGGTATCCGCGATGCCGCGGTCATGCAGATATTTCAGGAATCTGGCCTGATAGATCCCTGCGATAGGGCCCAAGCCCATCGAAACGGTTGGGAACTGCCAGAAATCGGGCATCAACCACGGGTGCGGATAGCTGGACAGGCCGTTGCCACCAGTTTCCTGGCGGAAATTGTCCATCTGTTCTTCGGTGATGCGACCTTCTAAAAAGGCACGTGCATACACGCCTGGCGATGAGTGGCCTTGAAAGTATACGCAGTCGCCGCCAAAGTTCTCATTTGGGGCGCGGAAGAAATAATTGAAACCTGTGTCATACAAGGTGGCGGCGGATTGGAAGCTGGCAATGTGACCGCCCACGCCTGGCGATTTCTCGTTGCCGCGCAACACAGTCATGATGGCGTTCCAGCGCACCAGCGCGCGAATGCGACGTTCCATTTCCGGATCACCTGGCAGGCGCTGCTGCAAATGGGTAGGGATGGTGTTTACATAAGCGGTCGTCGCGTTGTAAGGCAGATTACATGCGTGAGATTTCTCCGTGTCGCGTTTGCTGCGCGTATAATCTACGCAGAGCGCAAACGTGAATTAGAATGTTCTATAAAGCTGTAAGTGTGTCTTTTTTAGGCATTTTGGTCAAGTTAAAACGTGGTTTAGTAGAACGGCAGATAACAGTTTTGCTATCATGGTCTTAGATATTATACAAGAGTTAAGGGCGATTGAATGTCATTAAAATTAACACAACATGCTGCTATTGGCAGCGAAAAAATATTATCTTCTGAAAAACACATACTTTTTGTATTGGATGATAAAGCCGAAAGAAGCTTCCCGTTCGCTAAAATTCTCGAGAACAAACTTGAGCGCACCAAAAGTGAGTATAAAGATTTAAATAAAACGCCAGTAACCATTGAGCTGCCTAATGGCGGCATTGCCAGTTTTGTGGTGTTGGGCGAAAAGCTCAGTGTTTTTCAAAAGCATACCCTGCTGCGCAAGGCTGTAAAACCTTTGCTGGATGAGCAGCCCGAGGCTTTGGCGATTTGTGTGTTTGGAGATGACGCAACACGTGAAGCGAATGCCTGTGCGGCTTATTACGTGGCAGCAGTCAATGCCGCCGAACTGCCAAGCCGTAAAAAAGACAACAAAGCTAAGCCGTTGAAAGGAATAAGTATTCATGGCTTTAATGCCGAGCACAATTACAGTTATGTAAATGCGTGCGTGGCAGGTAATACGCTGTGCCGCAGCTTGACTATGCTGCCGCCAAACGAACTGACGCCCACCATTTACCGTGAGAAGCTAAAAACATTAGCCAAACAATACGGCTGGGCCTGGGAGGAGTTTGATATGCCGGCACTCAAAAAGATGGGCGCAGGAGCATTTTATGCGGTGGGGCAGGGCTCTGAGCCGCAAGACGCTGCGATTGTGCATCTGACCTATGACCCGGCAAGCTCAAAAAAACATATTGCCTTAGTGGGGAAAGGCATTTGTTTTGATACAGGCGGACACAACTTGAAGCCTGCCAAGTATATGCAGGGCATGCACGAGGACATGAACGGCAGCGCGGTGGCGCTGGGGGTTCTAACGGCCGCCACTTTACAAAAGTTACCCGTAAAACTCGATTGCTGGCTGGCGATTGCGCAGAATCACATCAGCCCACTCGCCTATAAGCAAAACGATGTGGTCACTGCATTAAATGGCATGACGATTGAAATCGTGCATACCGACGCAGAAGGCCGGATGGTGCTGGCGGACACGCTTACACTGGCTTCCCGTCAGAAGCCGGATGTGATTATGGATTACGCCACACTCACAGGCAGCATGGCCGTGGCGGTGACAGACCGCATGAGCGGCGTGATTGCCAATCGTCCGGAGCTGGCCTGCAAGGCAATAGAGGCGGGTGCAGCGGCAGGGGAGCGCATCGTGGCTTTTCCCTACGAAGAAGACATGGATAGTGATTTGGACAGCGACATTGCCGACATCAAGCAATGTACCTTGGAAGGCGGCGGCGACCATATGCACGCGGCGCGCTTTATGGGCAAGTTCATCGAAAACGATGTGGCCTGGCTGCATGCGGATTTGTCCAGCACCAACCGCAAAGACGGCCTGGGAGCGGTGCAAAGCGATGTGAATGGCTTCGGTGTCGGTTTTGGCTTGGAAATGATTAATCGCTTAATCGGAAATTAATGTTTTAGTGGAAAATAAGCTGAGATATTGCAACAATAGGCGAACACTGACGGTTTGCGGTACATAATAATCAAGTCAGCTTTTTAGGGGACTGAAAATGGAGAATTTATCTTGGCTGGAGAGTTTTCCGCCATTATTGCAGTTGGAGCCGCATGCGCGTGACATTCTGGCTAAATCCGCGAGGATTGTGGAAGCGCCGGTAGGTACAATCGGCTACCGCGAAGGGGGTGCCTGCGGGGCTTATGTGATGCGGCTTGCGGGCCAGTCACGCGTTTACAAAATGTCATCTTCAGGGCGCGAAATCTTGCTGTATCGTGTGGCAGCAGGGGAAACTTGCGTGATCACCACGACGTGTTTATTGGGCAATAGCAATTATCCGGCTTCAACAATCGTCGAAGAACCGATAAAGGATGTCATTATTCCTTCTGCCGCGTTTAATCAATTGATGGTTGATTCGAAAGTGTTCCGTACTTTTGTGATGACTAACTACGGCGCGCTGATCAGTGATCTGATCGTGCTGCTGGATGAAGTGGCATTTCATAGCCTGGATGCTCGCCTGGCCAAGCTGCTGCTGGATACGGGCAGCGCCACCATCAGCAGAACGCATCAGTTGATAGCTGATGAACTGGGGACTGCGCGCGAAGTGGTGAGCCGCCAGTTGAAACGGTTTGAGCAAAAGGGCTGGGTTACGCTCGGGCGCGGCCATGTGGAACTGACCAATCGCCCAGCTTTGGAAAAGCTCGCTGCCAGCTAAATTGAATATTGCGGCGGCCGCTTGTGATTGCTAAAAAGCGGAAAATCCTCTGGCAGCCAGCATTAAAGCCGCTATTATCGCCAGCGCGGCAAAGCCGCGCTGGCTGATAACAGCCGGAATTCTGGGGCTGGCCAGCCTGAAGGCCAACATGCTGACTATGGTGCTCGCGGCAAATGGAATGGCGATTTGCCAAAGAATATCGCTGTGCAGCAGATAAGTTGAAATGCTCACGGCGGAAACGATAGCGATGGCCAAGAGAGAGGTGGCGATGATGGTTTGCATATCAAAGTTACTGACTTTGCGTAAACTTGGCACAATGACAAAACCGCCGCCTACACCCAAAAGCCCTGAAAGAAGGCCTGCCAGGCCGCCTGTGATCATCAGCCTTTTTGTACACGGTGCTGTCCAGAATAGTCTGGATGTCGCAGGGTTCAGCACACAGGCCGGCGCAGGCTTGTGTTCATCCGCCTGCAGATTTTGTGTGTTCTGCTGCCACATACGCCAGGCGACATATCCTAGTACGACTGCAAAGATCAGACTCAAGTGCTGGTTCGATGTACGGTGTGCCAGCCAAACGCCAACTGGCGCAAACAGAATGCCGAAGCCTGCGATCAGCGTGGCGGCTTTGTAGCGCACAATGCCCGCCCGCAGGCCTTGCAGGGCGCCGAGACTGGAAGCCAGCATCACGGCTAGCAAGCCGATGGGCGCGGCCTGCGCCATGCTGAGGTGCAGGCCAAATGCCAATAGCGGGATAGCCAGAATCGAGCCGCCCGCGCCGGTTAAGGCTAACACCAGCCCTGTAAATAGCCCTAATGCGATGCTGATCAAGTTTGCATCTAACGGCATGGCGCTATCAATTTTCGGTGGCGTCTAGTTTTGGCCTTGGTTCAAGGTCAGGTTTTTTTACACCAGCTACGGCACAAGAATAGGAGCGGGCACTTGGTTTTATACCAGCTGCAAAGTTGGCTAAAGACGTTTTTGCCTTTTAACCATGCCATTGCACTTTGGTTTTGAGCTGGCGGATGCGGGCTGCGGTGCTTGTTTGGGATTGCTTGAATATGGTCGCCGCACGGTTGCCTGTTCTGCAAAAGCCAAGTACCGGTTTGGCTGCGGCGGCATAAATTGCGCTGAATTCAACAACTTGTTCAGGCAACATGCTGCCCGGGCTGAAGGGGATGTAAAAATAAGCCAGACCTGATTTTTCGGCTGCGGCTTTAATCTGTGCGCTGGCTGGCTGATCAGCGCCGCCTTCACCGTCAGGGCGGTTGTTGATAATGGTTTTAAAACCTAATTGGGCGATTTCAGCAACATCTTCCACGCTGATTTGCGGTGCAGTGCTGAAATTCTCTGAATGCTTGCTGATTTGAATTGACATGATTTCCTTAAGATTTGCAAATTTCCTGGCTCAAAACCCGCATCACGGCTAATGCTGACTGGCTTGAAATGTTATAAAAAATATTCTTGCCCTCGCGCCGTGTGGCAACTAATTCGGCTTCGCGTAATACCGTGAGCTGCTGTGACAGCGTAGGCTGCCGAATATCCAATATTTGCTCTAATTCGCCTACGGATTTTTCACCCTGCGAGAGTTGGCATAACAGCATTAAGCGATCTGAATTCGCCAGCGCCTTCATCAGGCAGGAGGCTTTGTCAGCCGAGGCGCGAAGCACATCAAAATTTATTTCTTTAATTTCAGACATGGTTGGTTTGAAACAGGTGATTATATGTAATTTAATATTATATTAAAACATATAATATAATATCACGCCAGCCGGACTTTTAACGCACTCTGAGAACATCCCTATGATTTTTAAGCAATTATTTGATAAAGCATCTTCGACTTATACTTATTTCATCGCAGATACAACGGCAGGTGAGGCGGTGTTCATTGACCCGGTGGATACACATATAGAGGACTACCTTGCGTTGTTAAAGCAGCATCAATGTATGCTTAAATATTCGCTTGAAACACATGTGCATGCAGACCACATCACAGGTGGCGGTTTGTTGCGCCAGAAAACCAATGCGCTCACTGGCGTTGCGAGGGCATGCGGCGCGGAAACCGCTGATTTGCAGTTAAAAGATGGCGACGTGATTGCATTTGCACAAGAAACCATCAAGGCCATTGCTACGCCGGGGCATACGCCGGGCAGTATCTCTTATTTGTGGCGTGACCGCTTGTTTACAGGTGACACTTTATTAATTAATGGCTGTGGCAGAACAGACTTTCAGGGTGGCAGCGCAATCGCCATGTACGATAGCATTGTGAATAAATTATTTACTCTGCCGGAAGACACGCTGGTGTATCCTGGCCACGATTACAATGGCCGCCGTGTAAGCTGTATCGGGCAAGAAAAGGCCATTAATCCACGCTTGGCAGGAAAAACGCGAGATGAGTTTGTTGAAATCATGAACAATTTGAACCTGCCAAAACCCAGGCTGATCGATATTGCGGTGCCTGCAAATCGCATGTGCGGTGTGCCAGAGTCAGAGATCGTACAGGGGTGATTGATTTGGCAGAAAAAAGCGCGGGTAAGTACTAGACTTAACCGCGCCAGATTAAATGAATAGTTAGCTAGAATCTAGCGCCCATTTTGCAGGCACTCTTTGCAGGATTCTCAGCCGTCATCATATTAGCTTCACTTAACTTTTTTGTTTCTGGCACCTCTGCCACCAGTGCGCAATTTACACATTTACCTTTGGCTTCATCGTAGCCTTTAATCGCTTCCAGGCCTTTTACGTTGGTCATAATCGTTCCGTCTAATATAGCCTCACCCATTTTTGCACCGGTAATATCGGCGCCTGTTAAATCGGCTTTACTGAAATCGGCGCGGAACAAATCCGTATTACGTAAGTTGGCATTGCGTAAATTAGCAAACCTGAAGTTGCTGCGATTAATATCTGCACCTTCAAAACTGGTATTGGCAAAATTGCCGCCAATCGCATCAAAGCGCATGGCGCCCATCGGCTGGTTGCCAATATCCAAGCCAAAGCGACCGTTTTTAATGATAGCATTACTCATATTCACATCACCCAGCGTGCCTATCATGCGGGCATTGGTGAGGTTAGCGCCTTCAAAATTCACTTTATCAAAAATCGCCTGAAAAATCGTGGCATCTGTTAAATCCGCTTTACTTAGGTCTGCACCTTCAAGCCGGGCCAAATTCAAATAACTTTTCTGCATGTTGGCGCCGCTTAAATTTGCACCGCGCAGATAAGCGCCAAAAAAGCTGGTATTGACCATTTTGCAATGGCGCAGGTCCATTTTGTCGAATTCTAAATAACCTGCATCCTTATTGCTCAAGTCACAGGTTTTGCTGCTGATTTGCTTCAGCGCATCGGCCTGGCTGATTTTTTCGCGTTCAGGTTCAGCGTTTTTAGCATAAAAAGCAGCGGCTTTGGCAATCGTATTATCAGGGTCAAGCAAGAATGAATCTTTTGCCGACTGATTACCAAAACAATAGGTTTTGCCTTTATATAATTCGTTAATCTCACATTTGGTTTTGACCAGAGCGCCCTTGGATAAACCGGTGGTGCAGTGGTCGCCAAATTCACCCGCAAAGGCCAAGCTGGCAAATAGCAGCGTCGCGCTGGCAAGCATTACTTTTAAAGTTTTCATCATCATTCTCCAGTAGTTTAGTATTGCCGTCTATCGCGGCATGTGGGGCAAGTATAGGCGCATTGCAAACCTGCACAGTAACTCCAGTCACACAACGGGTTTGATTGTTTAATCAGCCATTGATTCATTGTAATTCGCTACTTCTGCGCTCTAAGTAAAATCATGAGTTACAGTTTATTTACAATTTGAAGTCGGCAAAGTCAAAGCAGCCTCGTTGAACGCTTATCTGCACAATATTTTTTGGAAGTAATAAGAGCAGAGATTACTAAGGAGATTTAAAAAATGCGTAACACATTATTATTTGGTTTAATAGCTGCGACTGTTTCATTGCCTGCACTGGCATACGAAGACCGCGCCCGTGTCATTTCTGTGGCGCCACAATATGAGCGTGTGAACTCGCCACGCCAGGAATGCCGTACTGAGTACGTGCGAGAAAGTTATTACGAAGCGCCACAACGTTCATTGGGTGGTGCGGTGATTGGTGGCGTAACGGGTGGCCTGCTAGGCAGCACGATTGGCCGCGGCAATGGTCGTGTCGCTGCTGCTGCTGTGGGTGCTGGCGTAGGCGCTATTGTCGGGGACCGCGTAGATAATGATCGTGGCTATGGCAACCGTGGCCGTGAGCGTGTTGAAACACGCCCGGTTGAGCGTTGCGTGACGGTGGACAACTGGCAAAATATTCCTGCCGGTTACCTAGTAAATTACGAGTATAACGGCCGCCAATATTCAACCGTAACAGATCGTGACCCAGGCCGTTTTATACCTGTGAATGTTACGGTAAGGTCTAGTGGCTATGTATCAGAAGTAAGTTATCGTGAAGACAGAGGCGAGGGCAGAGGCTGGAAGAGAGGTCATGGTTATGGGCATCGTAAACATCACGACCGTGATTACTGGTAATTGTTAGTAACGAGAACAGCCGCCTCCCATTAATTGGGTAGGCGGCTTTTTTATTGGGCATGATGCTGGCGTTAAAAGTTTGGCTTAAATGCTAAAATAGCCCGTATGTTCGCTTTTCTTCAGAAATTATTTCAGCCCAAACAACCCAATGCTGCACTGGCTTGGCAGCAGGCTGGCAATCAGGCGGGGAGCGCTTACTGGCTGTATGCCGTGCCAGTGCATTTGGTGCTGCAGCGTGATAGTTTCAGTTTAGCTGCGCCTGCACCATTGCTGCTGGAAAGTCATGAAGCCAATGCCCTGACAACCGCTTTCAATCAGCATTTCTCCAGTGATGGCATGCAGTTTTTCTGGCATGAAACCACCTGGCTCCTGAGCTTGCAATCCAATCCGCACATAGGAACGAGCGCACCAGAAGCCGCATTGAATAAGGATATTAGCGCATATTTGCCAACAGGCACGGGGGCAATCCAGTGGGCAGCATTTCAAAACGAGCTGCAAATGCTGCTGTTTGAACATCCTGTCAATCAGGCACGCGAAGCCAAACGCTTGCCCGTCGTCAACAGTATCTGGTGTTACGGCGGCGGGCAGTTAGTCAATGATGCAGATTAAGACGAGGACAGTGAATGAAAGTGCATATCAGCACCTGATCGAGGCAGGCGTAGCGCCGCTGCTCGCAAGGCTGTATGCGGCGCGCGGCGTGGCTGATAAAAGCGAACTGGAAACTTCTTTGGCTGGAATCATTCCGCCCGAGCAGCTTACCAATAATGCTGAAATGGCGAAACTGCTGGCCGATGCGATTCAGCAGAATAAAAAAATTCTGGTGATCGGCGACTACGATGCAGACGGCGCAACCGCCACGGCAGTCGCGGTAAAGGGCTTGCGTAGCATGGGCGCTAATGTCGATTTTCTCGTACCGAATCGCTTTGAATACGGTTACGGATTAACGCCCGAAATTGTTGCGCTCGCCGCCATGCAAAATCCGGATATTCTGATCACGGTGGATAACGGCATTGCCAGTTTCGATGGCGTGGAAGCCGCGAATTCACTGGGACTGCAGGTGCTGATTACCGACCACCATTTACCTGGAGACATCACGCCGCAAGCCGCTTGCATCGTGAATCCGAATCAACAGGGCTGCAAATTCCCCAGTAAAAATCTCGCTGGCGTCGGCGTTATGTTTTACGTGCTGCTGGCGTTGCGCGCAGAGTTGCGCAGCCGCAACGTTTTTGAAAATCGACCTGAACCCAATTTAACGGAGCTGTTAGATTTGGTCGCACTGGGCACGGTGGCGGATCTGGTGAAATTAGACGCCAATAACCGCATTCTGGTCGAGCAGGGCTTGCGTCGCATCCGCAACGCTGCTAATCCTAAAGCGGCTTGCAGTGCAGGCATCACAGCGTTGCTGAAAATCGCTGGAAAATCGCCTGAAAAAACTACTGCGCAGGATTTGGGCTTTTACGTAGGGCCGCGCCTCAATGCCGCTGGTCGGCTGGATGATATGCGGCTGGGTATAGCTTGTTTGCTGGCTGAAACGGAGACCGATGCGCTACAAAAAGCACAAACGCTGCACGAACTGAACATGGAGCGGCGCAATATCGAAGCCGATATGCAGGACAGCGCGCTGGCAGCACTGGATAACATCGAGGTGGCTGAACAATTCAGCTTGAGTCTCTATCAGCCCGATTGGCATCAAGGCGTCATCGGCATTCTGGCTTCGCGCTTGAAAGAAAAATATCATCGTCCTACGCTTGTGTTTGCAGATGCGAGCGGGGGAGTGTTAAAAGGGTCTGGCCGTTCAATCGCCGGCTTGCATTTGCGCGACACACTGGATTTGGTCACCAAGCAATATCCGCAATTGATTATCAAGTTTGGCGGTCACGCCATGGCGGCGGGCCTGAGCATTCGTGAAGCGGATTTTTTAGCCTTTCAGCAGGCGTTTGAAGCCGTTACTCGCACACTGTTAAATGAGGCAGATTTACAAGCGGAAATAGAAACGGACGGCAATTTAAGCGCAAATGAGATTAGCCTGCAGACCGCGCAGATACTGGATTCACAGGCATGGGGCCAAGGTTTTGCGCAGCCCCTGTTTTACGATGACTTTAAGGTGATTCATCAGCGCTTGGTTGGCGAAAAACACCTGAAACTGATCGTGGAAAAAGATCAAAAACGTTTTGATGCGATCTATTTTAATTGCAGCGATGATTTGCCTGAAACCATTGCCGCGGTATATGCCATGGAAGCCAATGAATACAAGGGGTTGCAGACGCTACAATTGCAGATAAAGCACGTGTTTAATAATAATTTCACTTGAAACTTTTACCAATAATCGCTATCTTACTGGGGTTGCCGTTTGGCAGCTTTTTATAAGGAAATAATAATGTCAGATAATATTCAAGTATTAGGCCGTGAAGGTGGCTTGGCTACGCAAAACAAGGTGCTGCGCAACACTTACGCCATGCTTGGCCTGACCATGATTCCTACCGTGATTGGTGCGATGATTGGCATGAAAATGAATTTTGCTTTTGCGGCACTGCATCCGTTTATGTTTGCAATTGGCGCACTTGCGGTGATGTACGGTCTGTTTGCAGCGATTTCTGCAAATCGTAACAGCAGCATTGGTGTGGTTTTGTTGCTTGGCCTTACGTTCTTGCTGGGTTTAATGTTAGGGCCTATTTTGCAATATGCACTGAATTTACGTAACGGCGCACAAATCGTTGGCCTGGCGGCTGGTGGTACCGGCGTGATATTGATGACCATGGCAGGCATTGCAACGACCAGCAAAAAAGACTTCAGCTTTATGGGCAAGTTTTTGCTGGTGGGCATTATTCTGCTGATCGTGGCTTCGTTAGCCAATATATTTTTACAGATTCCTGCCATGACGCTGGCGCTTTCTGGGGTGGGTGTGTTGCTGTTCTCCGGCTTTATTCTGTATGAAGTGAGCCGTATCGTCACGGGTGGCGAAACCAATTACATCATGGCTACTTTAGGCCTCTATATGAGTATCTATAACCTGTTCACCAGTTTGTTGCAGTTACTGATGGGCTTGATGGGCAGTAACGATTAATTCTGTTTTAATGATTAAAAAACCCGCCAGGTGCGGGTTTTTTATTTGGTGCGGATTTTTATTGGTTTTTATTTAATCTGCGCTGCTTGAAAAATTCTGTTAAGACTGCGCCACATTCCTGAGCCAGAACGCCATCAACGACTTCAGTATGGTGATTGAGTTTTGGCTCCGCCATTAAATTAGTGACGCTACCGCACGCGCCGGTTTTCGGGTCGCTGGCACCATACACCAGCTTTGCAATGCGCGCATGCTGTATCGCGCCGCAGCACATGGCGCAGGGCTCCAGCGTGACATAGAGTGTGCAATCCACTAGGCGGTAGTTGCCCAGGTGCTTTGCCGCTTCACGCATCGCGACAATCTCGGCATGCGCGGTCGGGTCGTGATTACCAATCGGCGCATTACCGCCACGGCCAATCACCATGCCGTCTTTAACGATAATCGCGCCTACGGGTACTTCGCCTGCCTGTGCAGCTGCCTGTGCAAGTTGCAAGGCAAGCTGCATATAACTTTGGTCTGTGTGGGCAGTATCTGTCGAATTCAATTGATTTATCGCTTGATAATTAGGCATTAAAGCTTAATATTAGCACACCAAAGTAGTTAAAATTGAGGCGTAATAGTATGCAAATTAGACGTTCACATGAGCGTGGACATGCCAACCACGGCTGGCTGGATAGCTATCATTCTTTCTCATTCGCGCATTATTATGACGCGGATTGGATGGGATTTTCGGTATTGCGCGTAATTAACGAAGATGTGATTGCGCCCGCACAAGGCTTTGGCATGCATTCGCATGACAATATGGAAATCATCACCTATATTTTGCAGGGCAACTTAGCGCATAAAGATACCCTGGGCAATGTGGAAGTGATTAAGCAGGGCCATGTGCAGCGTATGACGGCAGGCACGGGCATTCGACATAGTGAGTTCAATGCGTCGAATACTGAACCCGTGCATTTGCTGCAAATCTGGATTCTACCGAACCAGCAGAATTTGCCGCCGAGTTATGAGGATAAGTTTTTTACCGATGCGCAAAAGCTGAACCAATGGTGTTTGCTGGCGTCAGAAAATGGTGCAAATGATTCACTCACTGTTCATCAGGACATGGTGCTCTATGCGGCAAAATTAAGTGAACAAAGGCAGCTGGAATATGCGCTTAAAGAACGCCGCAGCGCTTATTTGCAAGTGGCGAGCGGCCGCATGGAAATTAACCGGAAGCAACTCAATGCAGGGGATGCGGCAATGTTTGATTCCGCCCAGACAGTTCAGATTAAAGCCAACGATAACGCAGAAATATTATTGTTTGATTTGCCAAAACTTTAATTAATTGGAGAATAACATGAACAATTTAATTAAAAAAATCGGCCTGCTAGCCGCCCTGGTATTGGCCTGCAGCCATGCCTTTGCAGAGCAGGAGGCCTATAAGATTGATGAGAACCATAGCTTCGCCAACTGGAGCATCCGCCATGTCGCCTCGAAAACTTCAGGCATGTTCAGCGACATCAAAGGCAGCATCATGATCGACCCGAATAATCTGGCCAATTCGTCGGTGGTTGCCAAAATCAATATGCTGAGCGTCTACAGCGGTCATGCCAAGCGCGATAAGCACATTAAGGAAGCAGAGTATTTAGATACCGATAAGTTTGCCGAAATGACCTTTGTGAGCAAAAAGATTGAAGCAAAATCCAATACCGAAGGCGTGATGACCGGCATCCTGACCATGCATGGCGTCGCAAAAGAAATCACCTTTCCCTTTAAAGTGCTGGGTTTTGGCAGTGACCCCTGGGGCGGTTACAGATCCGGCTTCGAGGCGAATACCTCATTGAAAGCGAGCGACTTCGGCTTTACCTGGCCGCTTAAAAAAGATGCGCCAGTCGGCGATGACATTGATATTACGCTATTGATTGAGGGCGTAAAATTGCCAGCCGAAAAATCCAAATAACCTAAAATTAACAGTAAGGACAACCATGCACAAACCCGCCGTTACATCCGTTCCCATCCATGAGACCATTGCCAACCGCTGGAGCGGGCGCGCTTACGATGCCACTAAGCCTGTCACGCAAGCGCAAGTCATCGCCTTGCTGGAGGCTGCGCGCTGGGCGCCTTCATGCTATGGCGATCAGCCATGGCGGTTTATTGTATGGGACAAAAATACGGACAAAAATTCCTGGCAACATGCGTTTGATTGCCTGGTGCCCGGCAACCAGAGCTGGGTGCAAGATGCTCCCGTATTAATGCTGGTGTGTGCCGACACTTTATTTGGCCATAATCAGCAGCCAAACCGCTGGGCACAATACGACACCGGCGCGGCGGCAGAGAACCTGTGTCTGCAGGCAAGCAGCATGGGTTTGATGGCGCATCAGATGGGTGGATTTAACGCAGATAAGACACGTGAGGATTTCGCGATCCCAGCGCAATTCAGGCCCATGGCGATGGTTTGCGTAGGTTATCCTGCCGACATTGCCACCGTTACTGGCGAGGCATTGATGCGTGAAACGGCAGCGCGTAAGCGCAAACCCTTGGGCGAGTTGTTCTTTACAGAGACTTGGGGCAGGCCAATTCAAACATAAAACCAATAAAATAGATACTCTGAAAGCCGCATGGATATTGGCTTGCAGAGCACGGGTTATTTTGTTTTAGCCGCGCATTGCTGCCATCACAATCCCCGGCACTTTCGCCCAGCTTGCGTTTTCTTCCATAGCGACCAATCTTTTCGTCACCGTTTTTGCATTGCGGTGGCTGGCCAGCCAGGCAGGTTTGGGAAACACCGTGAGTGGCGCGCGTAACACTGCTTTTTCTATACCTTCCAGCATGGCCGTGTTATGCACAAAGTCGTTACCGCTTTGAATGTCCTTAGGTGTGGAGCCGGGATATGCACCCCAGGGTGCAGTACCGGTGCAAAATAAAAGACCGATAAAAGTGTTGACCGTAATTGCGCCATATTTGAGCTGGTGAATTGCTTGCTCAAACGCGTTACTGGTATTGGTATCTTTGAGTGATTTTGGATGCACTATCAGCGTAGCATTAAGTGTGCCCCACAGGCGGTTATTTGCAAACTCGGTTGCTTTTGCCAGGAAGTCAACAGGGTTAGCGCTGCCCACTTGCACAGCAGTGATGACAGAGCAAAATGATTCTTCCTGCAACAGCGTTTCATTGGCATTGTCTGGGTTGATCTCGGTAATGAATGTCCAGGGCAATTCCCCTGATTTGGCTTGGCCGATCTGGGTGACATTTGCACGGTCTTTTACTATAGTTTTCCAGCGATCTTCAGCGCCAGGGTAATAGGCGCTTCTTGGCGGGATTTCTGCGCATACTTCCTGCAAGGCTTTAATAAAGCGCGCGGTGCCATCCCAATTTTTAGGCATCACCAGCACTTTGGCAGAGCAACACATAAAGGACGCGTTCATGGTAAACGCGGTAGCAATCTGTTCGGCCTGAAAGCGGATTTCTTTGTCGGTGTAAGGCCCAGGCACAACGATAATCGGCGAGACATTGCCTAGCTCTGCGGTAATCGGTTTGCTTAATAAAGGCCGGTTTAGTGCACGGCGTTCATCAGCTTCCGGGCCGTTATTTCCCCACACAATTTGCTCATAAGTTTTGTCCGAGCCGGTTAAATGCACTTCGTCAATCTTGGGGTGATACACCAAGTGCCTGCCCACTTCTGCACCGCCGTACACCACGGCTAAAAATTGCTGGTCTATCGCCGCCTTAAAGGCTTCTTCGATATAAGGCCCTAGATATGCATTCACCGGGTTCATTTTGAGGATGCACACTTTGCCCTCATTAAACATCTTGGTGATAATGTCCATGATGCCGATGCTGGCAATATTGCCAGCACCCAGCACTAGCGCAACCTTGCCTTGGTGATTTGGTTTCTTGTATAAACTGGCACGGTCAGCCTCAATGTTTTGTTCGGTCACATGCGCTTGCATATGCACATCCACGGTCACATCTTTAAACAACATGCCATCAATCGCATTATTTGGGTAAACCTGCACGGCTAAATTGCCTGTAGCTGTGCGTTTTACTTTACCAATATGCGTATTGCCAGTTTCGGCGATAGATTGCAAACTTTCGCGGACTAAGCGCAATTGACGTACCACGCCCCATGCACCGCTTGCCCATTCCTCCGCCTCCAGGTTTGAGCCGGGCGGGATACCTTTGGCCTTGCAGCCCGCATTCACCATGGCTTCGGCTACTTTTACATAACCTTGCTGCATAGCGGCGACCAATTCAATACGCTTTTCTATTGGCAAGGTCGCAAATTTCCATGCGGCTTCGCGTAAATGCGCGATAGCTTCATCTAACCTGGCTTGGCTGGAAGCTGGGGGAGTTTCTGTTTTGGCTTGTCCAGATTGGCTGACGGGATAACTGGAGAATTCGCGGAACTGATCCATCGCTTGGATATGTTTTGTGTTCATGATAGCTCCTTACTTTTGTATTCTATTCGATACAATCATTGATCAGGGAATCAAACCACGCTGTTTAATTATAAACAACGTGGTTTGAAATTAAAGCTAAATGTGATTGCCAAAATATGATTGCTTAGTCTTTTTTGCCTTTCCAGTCCACGGTATATTCTGTGGCAGAAGTAAAGTAGCCGTTGTAGTCGCCTTTGCCTTTAATGCCCTGAAATTTGCCTGAACCGCCTACATATTCCCATTGGCCTTTGAAGCTGGTCATCGGATTGCCGTCCTTCATCACAGTATTCACCTTGCCGCTCCATTTGGCGATAGTGGCGTCAGTGCCGTTGGTGATCGTGTAGTAGCCTGAATGGTCGCCAGTGCCTTGATGCAGATTGGCAACTTCCTGGTTTAATACAGTTGCACCTTCAATAAGGCCGCCACTGGGAGTGCATGTGGTTTCACTCAACATCACTGCATAGCCATCGGTGTTGGCAACGTTAGATGCGGTTGGCTTATAGGTACATTTGCCTTGCCCAGAGACTGGCTCCGCATTGGCGTTGATAGATGCTAAAGAAAATACTGCAAAAACTGCCACTGTAATAACGCGTTGATTAAGTGTAAACATTCTAAGTCTCCTCATAAACTGATTGACACCTACAGCATTTCGCAAATGTTCGTTGTGGTGTGTAAGCAATGTAATTTTTTGTTATGATAGTAGCCAGTTAGATACAGTTAGTAACATGAAGCTACATCACTGTTACTGGCCTAATAATAAGAAAGTAACGCATGGAAGCTGTTGTACAACAATGGACGAATCCAGAACAAGACCAAGTGCGCGCCAGCGTCGCTGGCATGTTGGCTAGCCCTTTGTTTTCAGGCTCACCGCGCCAACAGCGTTTTCTTGAATATCTCGTCACTAATACGCTTGCGGGCGATGCGGATCGCCTAAAAGGCTACACCATTGCGGTAGAGGTGTTTGACCGAAAAAGTGATTTTGACCCCAGCCTGGACGCTATTGTGCGGGTAGAAGCTACGCGCCTGCGCAGCAAATTGCGTGAGTATTACGACACGCTCGGCAAGCAGGATACGGTACGCATAGATTTTCCCAAAGGCGGTTACGCGCTTGAGATTACTTTGCAACACGGTCACGCCGCCAAGCCAGTTGCAGCCCGCACAAGCGCGCCGCGCCTCATAGAAGATAGGCCTTCGCTAGCGGTGTTGCCGTTCGTTAATATTGGCGCTGATAACTCACGAGAATATTTTGCCGATGGTGTCGTGGACAGCCTGATTTCCATGTTTTCGAGGTTGTCGGGCCTATTTGTCATCTCCAGGCAATCTTCGTTTTCATATAAAAACACCACCAAAACCTCCGAAGAAATTGCAGCTGAGCTGGGTGTACGTTATCTGCTGGAAGGCAGCGTGCAGCATGCAGGCAATCAGGTGCGTGTAACTGCACAGTTGGTGGATGCGAAAAATGGCGGGCAAGTGTGGTCTGACCGGTTTGATCGCGAACTCAAAGATGTATTTGTCTTGCAGGATGAACTGACCCAGAGCATTGTCAGTGTGCTGCAAATTAAGCTGGATGGGGAGGAAGCCGCGCTTTTTGGCGTTCAAGCCACCAACAGTATAGAAGCACACGATACTTTGCTGCGGGGTATTGCTGCACACAGAAAGTATACGGAAAAGACCACCAATGATGCGATCGTGTTGTATAAGAAAGCGTTGGCGCAAGACCCTGACTATGCGGCAGCGCACGCCTGGTTGGCTAGGTCGCTGGCTTTAACCTGGTCGCAAAAATGGAATGCTGATCCCACTGTTCTTGAGCTTGCACTTACACATGCAGAGCGTGCTGTTGAGCTAGATCCACAATCCCCATATGCAATATCAATTTTAGGCTGGGTGCAGCTTTGGCGGAGAAACCGTGATGAATCGATTGCGGAGTGTCGTCGCGCGGTAGCGTTAGACCCCAACAATGCAGAAGTGCTCTTATTTCTTTCTGTAGCATTATCTTCCGCAGGATTGGGAGAAGAAGCGCTCTATTACATAGAAAAATCAAAACGCTTTACCCCTACATCCAGCCCTTTCCATGAGATGGCGCAGGGGAATTGTTATTTTGTGCTAAAAGAATACCAAAAGGCTGTTGCCGCTTATGAGCAAGGCTGTATGATGAATCCCAGTTTTATTCCCTGTCATTTTTTTCAAATGTTAGCTTACGAGTGTTTGGCGATGCATGATGAAGTGCGCAGGAAATTTGAGATGCTGTATAAAATTACAGGGGATGCAAAAAATCAACCGGCGGTGACTATTTGGACCGATAAAACACTCGCCATGCAACAAGAAGAAATCTGGCAAAAAATTGTTGCGCGTTATTCTTAAAGGATCAGGCTAAAAATGGGTGCTCTGTAACCCTCGTGGATATTGGCTTATGGAGCATCTGATTTAAGTGTTTTTGTGTGCACAATATTAAATTAACATGTGAGTAGCCAAGACGGATAAGCGCTTAACTAAAAAGCCAAGCTCTGTTAAAATCACGCGTTCACCAAATTTAAGGCAAAATCATGGCAGTTGTGACATTGACCAAAGCAAACTTTAAAGACACGATTGAAAATAACGATTTCGTGATCGTGGATTTCTGGGCACCGTGGTGCGACCCTTGCGTGGCTTTTACACCTACGTTTGAAGCGGCTGCAGCGAAGAACCCGGACATCGTGTTTGGCATGGTGAATACGGAAGCCGACCCGGAAATCAGCGATTATTTCGAAGTGGCGCAAATCCCCGGTATTCTGGTGGTTCGCGAGCAAGCAGGCATACATACCCAGGTTGGCGAGATCGGCGCAGCAGCGCTGGATGCAATCATTCAATGGGCGCGCGAGCGTGATATGACGGTAGTGCGTGAGCATTATGCCGCGGAAGCAGCCAAAAAGAATTAATTCCAATTCTAAATCAATACTGACTTTGTCGATTTCATCTTGCCGTGCTATAGCACTCGCTGCGACTCATCTTCGTGTCATTATTGATTTATAAACGTAATAACTACCTTTGTAAAAAAGCCATTTTTTTAAGTGGCTTTTTTACAAAGTAACTTTTATTGCGTAACCAGGGAAGCCCTGACTAAAACCCGCCCGTCGTGACAATGCGGTAAACGTAATACAAGCCGACCGCCATCATTACGTACATTGGTACATTGCCGGATTTTTTGCTTTCATTTTTGTTTGGTGATGACATCCAGCGGTTGAGTAGCCATGCCGCAAAAATAATCACCGGGATGAACATCATGTGCGTGGTGGAATCAAACAGCCATGCCAGCGCGGTTTTCAACCAGCCGCCTTCTTTAAAAAACTCCATGGCGATGCCGATAATTCCGATAATCATCAAGGGTATCAGCCTTGATATCGGCATTCTTTGCGTATTTGTTGGGTTCTTTCTTGTAGTTGTTCGGTGCGGCCATGGTCATCTCCCGGATGATGTAATGTGCTAATTCTGATTCAGATACTTAGCCGGGTCAACTGATTTACCCAGGCGGCGGATCTCGAAATGCAGTTTAACCATATTGGAGTCAGTATTGCCCATTTCGGCGATTTTCTGGCCCGCCGTCACGGTTTGGCCTTCTTTTGCCACGATTTTGCTGTTATGCGCGTACACCGATAAGTAAGTTTTGTTGTGCTTAACAATAACCAGCTTGCCGTAGCCGCGCAAATCGGAGCCGGTATAAATCACCCTGCCGCCGCTGGCCGCGAGAATCGCCTGCCCTGTCGATCCTGCAATATCAATGCCCTTGTTGCTGGCTTCGTTAAAGCCGGCAACCACTTTGCCTTGCGTGGGCCATGCCCAGCTAATGGATTCATCATCGGCAGGGCTGGCGCTGTCTGGTTTTGTCTCGGCTGGTTTTGTGTCAGCGGGCTTGGCTTCTACAGGTTTGGTTTCAACTGGTTCTGCTTCAGCTGGTTTGATTTCTGCAGGTTTTGCAGTAATAGGGCGTGGCGTGGCCCGGTTGAGTGCCTCCAGGCTGTAAGGCTCGCGTATGGCTTTGGGCTCGGCTAGCACCGGGGTTACTGCAGAAGGCGCAGGCTTGGTTTCCGCTGCAGGTTTATCTCCCGTCACGACAGGTTCGGTTTTCATCGGCGTAATCACAACGCCATCTTCCGTGGTGCTGGCTTCTTCTATCGCTGCTGCAGGTTTGGTTTTGAAGCTGGACAAATCGATTTTCTGCCCAATTTTAATCGGGTAGGGCGGCGCAATGTTATTGGCTGAGGCAATTTCCTTGTAATCAAGACCATACTCCAGGCCAATCCCAAACAAGGTATCGCCTTTTTTGACGATATGGCTATCGGGTCGCCAGTCCTTGCCTCCGTTGGCAGTTGCTATTTTAGTATCGGTAGTTTTGGCTTCAGCTGGTTTTGCTTTAGGTGTTTGCGGTGCGCGCTCAATCACTGGCGCGGGCGGATTGGTTTCACATGCTGCAAGTGAAAGCATTAAAAATCCCAGAATGAACAAGCGTATCATGCGCTTACCCCGCCTAATAAAGGCACGAATTTTACCGGTTCCAGCTTAGTCTGTATGTATTCGTTACCAGATTGGGCATTAGTGCGTTCAATCAGGTACAGTATTTGAGTGCTGGTGCCGATGGGAATCACCATGCGCCCGCCGACAGCAAGCTGTATGAGCAGTTCTTCTGGCACGTGGCTAGCGGCAGCAGTCACCATGATGCCGTCAAACGGTGCATATTCGCTCAGGCCAGCGCTTCCATCTGCGTGATCAAGTTTTACATTGGTACACTTAAGCGTACGCAAATGGCCACGGGCTTTCATCACCAACGGTCGAATGCGCTCAAGCGAGAGCACTTCTTTGGCAACGCGTGATAACACTGCAGTTTGGTAGCCGCAGCCAGTGCCGATTTCCAGCACTTTATTAAGCTGTTTGCCATGACGCAGAATCTCGGTCATGCGTGCCACAATATAAGGCTGTGAAATGGTCTGGCTATAGCCAATAGGCAGCGAAACATCCTCGTAAGCTCGAATCGACAAGGCTTCATCCACAAAGATATGTCGCGGAATCTCGCCCATGACGTGCAGTACGACTTCATCCTTAATGCCTTGCTCGCGCAGGCGGGTCAGCATGCGCTCACGTGTGCGCAGCGAGGTCATGCCGATACCGGTTCTTGTACTTGGTCTTGCCAGTGCCATCGTTAAATTAACCAGTCTTTCAGTGCAGCAATCTGGCTGTGCTTGGTTAAGTCGACCTGAATCGGTGAAACCGATACCTGATTGTGTGCAATCGCATAAAAATCGGTACCTTCGCCACCATCGTTGGGCTGGCCTGCTGCGCCCACCCAGTAAACGGTTTCACCGCGCGGCGTTTTAAGCTGCATTACAGGTTCGGCCTTGTGGCGCTTGCCCAGACGGGTGACTACTCGACCTTGCAATTCATCATAGGGCACATCAGGCACATTGATGTTGAGCAGAGTAGGGGATGTGAGTCCTATCTTTATGTAATGCTGAACCAGTTCAACAGTGATGCGGGCAGCAGTTTCAAAATGGGTGGCGTTGTGCTGCGACATGGAAATGGCAAACGAGGGAATATCCAGCAAATAGCCTTCCATTGCTGCCGCGACGGTGCCGGAGTAAATCGTGTCATCGCCCATGTTCGCGCCATCGTTAATGCCGCTGATCACCATATCCGGCGGGCTATCCATCAAGCCGGTCAAAGCCAGATGCACACAGTCTGTCGGTGTGCCATTGACATAAAAAAAGCCATTGCTGGCTTTACGCACGCTCAAAGGCCTATCCAGCGTAAGCGAGTTGCTCGCTCCGCTGCGATTACGTTCGGGCGCAACCACGGTAATATCGGCAATTTTAGAGATATGCTGCGCCAGAATATTCAGGCCGGGCGCAAAATAGCCATCGTCATTCGAAAGCAGTATTTTCATGGCCTTATTATAAAGGATGGCGGCTTTATTGCGAGGGCTGTCGTGTGAGTTTTGCGTAAAAAATTGCACAGATAAAAAATATTACGCTCAGCAGGATTTCTATCAGCGCCAATTTGCTTGATATGTCGGTATCCGACCACGCGCGTACAATGCCTTCGGTGAAATAGAACAGGATGAACATGCTGGCCCATTGGTAGGTGTAGCGCCTGCCTTTGAGTATGCCAAAGAGTGGCAGCAACAAGGGCACGGCCTTCAAGATAAGCAGCGAGCCTTGCGGCTTAAGCGGAGCCAGCCAGCCTTCCCAGGCGATGCAAACTAAAATCAACGTAATTAGGCTTACACTTGTGCCAATTTGTAGCGCTTTTTTCATGAGCGTGCAATTTTTGACATGGCCACCAGCGCAGCTCTTGCAGTTGCTGCATCGCTGATGGGTGATTCAAACTGAAAGCGAAGTATCTGTGAGCTGCCCGCACCATTTTCAGCTTTTACATCAAAGCCGTCGCAATCGATGCCTAACATTTCCGCTTTTTGTGCGTCAAATTCATGAAAGCGCCTGCAATACGCTATCAAGCTATCCATGTGGTCAGCGTTCATATGTTCGATAATATTTGTTTCCACCGCTGCAAGCTGATTGGCAGGCGGCACCATGTCAACACCTGCCATCCACGACATCTTGCCGAAGCCTGCGATATAACGTGCTTGGGCAATCCGGATGCGGTAGAAGGCGAAATCGTGCATATCAAAATAACCCGCTGCTTGCGGAATATAGCGCAGATAGCGGGCACGTAAATCAGCGTCTTTCTTATCAATCCTAATCGCTTCACCCAGTAAGGTCAGGCGTGCATTAGCTTGCAAATCTTCTGTGCCAGCGAATACAACTAATGAAACCTTGGGATTGGCCGCGATATTTTTGGTGTGCTCAGCAATATTGCTGATGAGTATGACCGGCAAGCAATCATGATCCAACACAAAAGGCGCCACCGAGCCGAAAGGATAGCCCTCGAATTTTGCCGAGTGCGTGGAAAGGATGCCACTATGTGTGCTGCGCAAGAACTGTCTTGCTTCTATATTCAAATTCATTGGGATAGTTTCAATGCGGTTTCGGCTAATCGTTTACCCAGCGCGATACACAGTTTTTTCTCGTCTTCGGTAATCGGCTTATCATCCATAACGCCGCCAATGTGACTCGATCCATAAGGCGTACCGCCAGACGTTGTACTGGATAAAGCCGGTTCAGAGTAAGGCAGGCCCACCATGACCATACCGTGGTGCATCAGCGGCAACATCATGGTTAGCAAGGTACTTTCATTGCCACCGTGCATGCTGCCAGTTGACGTGAACACTGCTGCTGGCTTGCCAATCAGCGTGCCTTTCAGCCAAAGTGAAGTTGTGCCATCTAAAAAATATTTCATCGGCGCAGCCATATTGCCAAAACGGGTAGGACTGCCGAGCACGAGTCCGGCGCATTCTTCCAGATCTTTCAGCTCCGCATAGGGCGCACCAGATGCGGGGATTTCGGATTCTGTGGCTTCGCAATTAGCGGATACTTTAGGCACAGTACGAATACGTGCTTTGATATTGGGTACGCTTTCAACTCCACGCGCAATCAGGTTCGCCATGTCGCGCACTGCGCCACCTTGAGAGTAGTAAAGAATTAAGATTTCGGTCATGGGAATTATGGTCTTAGACGTACTTTTTGGTTGGTTTCATTTAACTCAAAAACATCAAAAACTTTTAGAAACTTAGACAAGTGTTTATACCCATATTTTTCGTTTATAGGCTTAACATTGTCTTGTTTTAACTTGGAAATTAATCCGCTCAAAAATACCCAGCCATCTTTGCTATTGCAATTATTGATTGCCAATTTAATTATATTGATTACATTTTGGTCATTTTTAAATTTATCTGGAGATGTAGGCTTGTTATTTTCTATGGCAATTGTATTTTGCTGAGAGCCTAATGGTATAAATTTTGTATAGGCGTTTTTTAGACCGACAGTAGTCTTCGCTGCTTCACCAAAACCATAAACAGCTTTTCCAGTTTCGCGAATGCGTATGACCAAGCGAGTATAATCGCTATCGCTGGCAGCGATACAAAAACCGTCCACATTGGAGGTGTGCAATAAATCCATTGCATCAACTACTAATGCAATATCAACTGCGTTTTTTGCATTTGTATGTGGAAATTGCTGGATAGGTTGCAAGCCTAGTTGCTGTACTTTTTCTTTCCAGCCTTTGTCTTTAGTCCAGTCGCGATATATACGTTTGATGGACGGCTCTCCAAGTTTCTTAATCTCTGAAAACAACTGCTCACATAATTGTGTGCTGATATTGTCTGCGTCAATTAATACCGCGAGTCGTGGATTGTTTTTATCATTATTCAATGCGGTAGTTCCTAAAAGGTTAGTCAATCCGTTTTACTAAATCTACTGCTTTACCAATATAGCTCGCAGGTGTGATATCGAGCAGCGCTTGTTTGGCCTCGCTTGGAATCGCTAAATCGCTAATAAACGCATGCAATGAAGCTTTATTGATACCGCCTTTACCACGCGTCAGTTCCTTTAGCTGTTCATAAGGATTTTCGATACCATATCTGCGCATCACGGTTTGAATCGGCTCGGCAAGCACTTCCCAGCTATTGTCCAAATCTTCGGCTAATTTTTCAGAGTTGATTTCCAGTTTATTCAGCCCGCGCAAGCAGGAATCGTAACCCAGCAAGGTATAGCCAAATGCTACGCCCATATTGCGGAGCACTGTGGAATCGGTGAGGTCACGCTGCCAGCGTGAAATCGGCAGCTTTTCCGCCATATGGCGCAGCACAGCATTGGCTAAGCCGAGATTGCCCTCAGAATTCTCAAAGTCAATCGGGTTGACTTTGTGCGGCATGGTGGATGAGCCGATTTCGCCCGCTTTGACTTTTTGTTTGAAATAACCCACAGAGATATAGCCCCAAATATCGCGGTTGAGGTCAATCAAGATGGTGTTGATACGGGCAAGTGTATCGTACAGCTCTGCCATATAGTCATGCGGCTCAATTTGAATGGTCATCGGGTTGTAAGTCAAACCTAATGATTCAACAAATCGTTTAGCAAAGCCTTCCCAATCGAAAGTAGGATAGGCAGATAAATGGGCATTAAAGTTGCCTACAGCGCCGTTAATCTTGCCAAGTATCTCGTTGTTTGCGAGCTGCTTTTGTTGGCGTTGCAAGCGATATACTACGTTAGCCAGTTCTTTGCCCATGGTGGTAGGCGATGCAGTTTGGCCATGCGTACGCGACAGCATTGGCTGGTCTGCCAATTGCTGCGCAAGTTCTCTCAAACGTGCTACCAAGTTTGCTAAAAATGGCAGCATGACAGTGTCGCGCGCGGTTTTCAGCATCAGGCCATGTGAAAGATTGTTGATGTCTTCAGAAGTGCAGGCAAAGTGAATGAATTCACTGGCTTTCTTGATTTCCGGGTTGCCGTCAAACTTTTCTTTGAGCCAGTATTCAAGCGCTTTTACATCGTGGTTGGTGCGTACTTCAATTGCTTTCACCTGTGCTGCATCCGCTTCGGAAAAATGAGTGATTGCGCTATCGAGCTCAGATATAGTTGCTGCGCTAAAAGGCGCGATTTCCGCAAGTTCAGGCGCGGCTGCCAGGGCCTTGAGCCATTCTACCTCGACCCAGGCGCGATGTTTAATCAACGCATATTCACTAAAATAGGGGCGTAGTGCGTCAAGTTTAGATTGATAGCGGCCATCAAGAGGGGATAGTGCATTGAGGGTGGTAAGCGACATAAAAAGCTTTCAAACAGCGGTTCGATAGACCGCTATTTTACCCTAAATTCTAATTGCTTATTAGCCGCTTACTTTTAATTAAAGCGTTATAGTGAGCATGTCCACAAACTCATTTACTGGCGTAGCTTTCAGCCTGGCTTGGTCTAAGCATAAAGCTAGGATATCCGCTTGTTTTTTTGCATCAAAACGCCGCGCTAAGTTTACTTTGAATTTTTTCACTAACTCCGGGATCCCTTCAGCACGGCGGCGGCGGTGTCCGATGGGATATTCCACTGCAACATTGTTTGAGCTTGACCCGTCTTTGAAGAAAATCTGAATCGCGTTGGCGATAGAGCGTTTTTGCGGGTCGTGATAATCGCGCGTATATTCTGGGTTTTCTACACACAGCATTTTGCTTCTAAGCGCGTCAATTCTTGCGTCTGCCGCTGCTGCATCCTCATAATCCTGCGCGGTTAAGTTGCCTTTAAGCAAACCGATGGCAGACATGTATTGAATGCAGTGGTCGCGATCAGCCGGGTTGTTGAGTGGGCCCGTTTTGTCGATGATCCGAATGGCAGATTCGTGCGTGGTAATGACGATTTTATCGATTTGCGCGATTTGCTCCAATGTTTGCAACTTGTTTCCAACTTCTTTGTTAAGCTGGAAGGCGCATTCCACGGCGGTCTGTGCATGAAATTCTGCAGGGAACGAGATTTTGAACAGCACGTGTTCCATCACGTAAGAGCCATACGGGCGCTGGAATTTGAAAGCGTTGCCTTTGAATAGCACATCGTAGAAGCCCCAGGTTTTTGCAGTGAGTGCGCTAGGGTAGCCCATTTCGCCTTGCATAGTCATCCATGCCAAACGCACGGCGCGTGAAGTCGCATCGCCAGCAGCCCATGATTTACGTGAGCCGGTATTCGGGCTGTGGCGATAGGTGCGCAGGCTTTGCCCATCGACAAACGCGTTAGAAACCGCGTTGATAATATCCTTTTTATTGCCGCCGAGCAGCTTCGTTACCACCGCAATTGAAGCGATTTTGACCAAAATCACATGATCCAGGCCAACGCGATTAAAGCTGTTCTCAAGCGCCAGCACGCCTTGAATTTCGTGCGCTTTGATCATGGCGGTAAGCACGTCTTTAATTGTTAGTGGCGTTTTTCCTTCAGCCACGTTTTTGCGCGAGATATAGTCTGCCACGGCCAAAATGCCGCCCAGATTATCCGAGGGATGACCCCATTCCGCCGCCAGCCAGGTGTCGTTAAAGTCCAGCCAGCGAATCATTGCGCCGATGTTGAAGGCAGCAAGAATCGGGTCTAGCTGAAAGTTAGTGCCGGGAACTTTTGCGCCATTCGGCACGACTGTCCCTGCGACCACCGGGCCGAGCAGCTTGGTGCAGGCGGGGTAATCCAGTGCTTCAAAGCCGCAGCCTAGCGTATCCATCAGGCAGTTGCGTGCAGTATCAAAAGCTTCATCGCTTTTGATTTCGTAATCGGCGACATAATTGGCAATGTCAACAAGGACTTGATCTGGCGCGGGGCGGACGTTGGAGATGTGAGAGGACATGAAACTTTCCTAAAAATAATTATCGTTTTTCCAGCGGTACATAAGGGCGGTTTTCCGGCCCGGTATATTCGGCGTTCGGGCGGATGATTTTGTTGTCGACACGCTGCTCAATCACATGCGCAACCCAGCCTGTGGTGCGTGAGATCACAAAAATCGGCGTGAACATGCTGGTTGGAACGCCCATCATGTGATAACTGGAGGCGCTGTACCAATCCAGATTGGGGAACATCTTTTTCTCGCGCCACATGGTTTCTTCAATGCGTGCAGAGATGTCAAAAAGCGTCATATTGCCGTTATCTTCGCCTAATTTACGGGAAACAGCTTTGATTGATTCATTGCGTGGGTCGGCAATCGTATATACAGGATGGCCAAACCCGATAATGATTTCCTTACGTGCCATGCGTTGCATGATATCGGCTTCGGCTTCATCAGGAGTTTTGTATCGCTCGATGATTTCCATCGCAGCCTCGTTAGCGCCGCCATGTTTTGGGCCGCGTAGCGCGCCAATCGCTCCGGTGATGCAGCTATACATATCAGATAAGGTGCCTGCAATCACCCGCGCAGTAAAAGTGGAGGCATTAAACTCATGCTCGGCATACAGCACCAGCGAGGTATTCATGGCATCAATATGCAGTTGACTGGGGGTTTTGCCGTGCAGCAAGTGCAAAAAGTGTGCGGCAATAGAATCCTCACCAGTTTCCACTTCGATGCGCTTGTGATTGTGGTTAAAGTGATACCAGTACAATAAAATCGAGCCAAAGCAGGCGATGAGCCTGTCGCCCAAGTCTTTTGCTGCGTCAGCATTACGGTCGCTGGCCTCGGGTTCCAGTGTGCCTAGCATTGAGCAACCTGTGCGCATCACATCCATCGGATGCGCGTTGGCAGGGATGCGTTCCAGCACCTCTTTGAGTGCCTGTGGCAAGCCGCGCAGCTTTTTCAGCCTGGCATGATAAGCCGCCAGTTGCGTTTTGTTGGGCAGCTCTCCGTGAATGAGCAAATAAGCGACTTCTTCAAAGGTGGCATATTTCGCAAGCTCGATGATGTCATAGCCACGATAATGCAGATCGTTGCCTGTGTGTCCAACGGTGCAGATTGCTGTGCTGCCCGCCGCCACGCCTGCAAGGGCGACACCTTTTTTCTTTTTGGGTTCGTGCGTTGTGATCGCTTCCGACATGTTATTTTCCCTCCCTGAATAGCTGATCCAGCTTCTGCTCATAGGCGTGATAACCTAAGTGTTCGTAAAGCTCGGCGCGTGTCTGCATCAAATCCAGCATGTTTTTTTGGGTGCCTTCTTTTTTTACGGTTTGATATACTTTAAGCGCGGCTTGGTTCATCGCCCTGAACGCCGAGAGTGGGTAGAGCACCATGCTGACATTCGCTGTTGCCAGCTCATCTACTGTGAATAATGGCGTGCTGCCGAACTCGGTGATATTGGCGAGCACCGGCACTTTTACAGCTTCAGCAAACTGTTTGTACATGCCGAGCTCGGTGATTGCTTCCGGGAACACCATGTCAGCGCCTGCCTCGACGCAGGCACAGGCGCGGTCAATCGCCGATTGCAAACCTTCAACTGCCAATGCATCGGTACGCGCCATGATGACAAAATTCGGGTCGGTTTTAGCATCCACAGCCGCTTTAACGCGGTCAACCATTTCTGCCTGGCTGACAATGGCTTTGTTCGGTCTATGCCCACAGCGCTTCGCCTGTACCTGGTCTTCAATGTGCACCGCTGCAGCACCTGCTTTAATCACGCTTTTAATAGCGCGCGCAATATTAAAGGCACCGCCAAAGCCGGTGTCGATATCCACCAGCAAAGGCGTGTCAACCGCATCAGTAATGCGGCGCACATCGATGAGCACATCTTCCAGCGTGGAAATGCCTAAATCAGGCAAGCCCAGTGAACCGGCCGCAACACCGCCGCCGGAAAGGTAAATGGCTTGAAAGCCGCTCTGGGTGGCAAGCATGGCATGGTAGGCATTGATTGCGCCAATGATTTGCAGCGGTTTCTCGGTTTTTAAGGCAGCGCGAAAGCGTGCGCCTGCGGATTGTTGCATCGTCATGAAAAAAACCTTTGCTGCGCTTCATTGGAAATAGCCACGCCAGTGAGGTTGGCTTTTTGCAGAATCTCCCAAAAATAGCGATAAGTCGCCCGGTCATGCAGTTCGCCCGCATATTGAATCGGTCCCCAATCGGCATCCTGCGCGGCGATCAGGATATTCGCGGCATCGGTCACTTCATCAAAATCGGGCTTCATGGCATCGATAATCGCTTGAATCTGCGTCGGGTAAATGCTCCACATGCGCATAAATCCGAATTCATTGCGTGCTCTGTATGCGTCTGAGTAAGTGGTTTCCACATTTTTCAAATCCAGCGTTACGTTATGTGCAGGCACAACGCCATTGGCCAAGGCGGCCGCCACCACTTCAGCTTTGGCGCGCGCTAATAATCTGTGCTCAAACTGCCCCGGGCTGCGCATGGCCGAGGCTGGAATCGCGCCGTGATGCGCGCTCACAAAATCCATTAAGCCAAAATCCAGAACTTGCAGCCAAGGCAACGTGGCGATTTCATGCACTTGCCTGAGTGCGCCATGCGTTTCAATCAGAATATGTACCGGAATTTCACGTTGAATACCAAAAAAGGTCGCCATTTTCTGGATGTAAGCGATCATTTCTCTCGCTTGCGCTAGCGTCGTGCATTTAGGAATCGTGATGTAGCTCAGCACCTGCCCGGCGCCGCCTACCAAAATGTTGACATCCTGCTTCCAGGCGGGATGCGTGTAGTCATGAATGCGCGCACCTGCCATTTTGTGTTTGTTGGCGTCGCTGTTTAATACGCGCACAATCATTTCCGCGTGCTCACGTTCCTGGCCACTTGCCGCGCCATCCTCGCAGTCGCAGGTAATATCAAACACCGCGCCGATACTGTCCTGCAGGGCAAGTGCTTTTAAGATGAGCTTTTCGCTGCCGGCGAAATGTTCGCATGCCGGAATCAGCGGAAAAGGTTTTTCGCCGCCAAAAAGTGCGTCTTTTGGATGGACTGCCATTTAATTGCTCCCTCTGCGTGGCATAAGTACAGTGTAATCAAGATCTAGTACCACATTGGGGTGATAGCCGTTTTCAGATTTAAGTTGCGCCAGTTCACTTACTGGCATATTTTTGATGCCGGCCATGCGCAAACGCAATGCGCCTATATCGGTGCGACCGGGTAATGCCCAAACGTCCAGCACTTCGGTCAGGGCATAGATCGTATCGCCAGCAAAACTGGGGTTGGCATGTGTTCCAGCATTAATGGCTAAGATGGAAATGGCGTTTTCCAGGCCATCAAAACTCAAGGCGCGGCAAATCGAAATCGGCACGCCGCCATACACCAGGCGTTTACCAAAGCTCGAGGATTGCATTGCGAAATCATCAAAATGCAAACGCGCATTATTCTGGTAAAGTCGCGTCGCGAGCGAATGGTCGCCATGATTAATCGTCATGCCGGCGGCATGATGGATGCGCTCGCCTGCTCGGTAATCTTCCCAGAAGTACTGGCTACCTGTGGCTCTGTCATCAAAGTTTTTGGCAGAAAAATTGGCTGGAATATTCAAGTGTTCAGACGCAACAAAGCCCGGTAATTCCGGAATGACTGTTTCGGGGGTAGGCGTACTCATATTGTTTTTGTGAACCATCACCCAGCGCACCCAGCTTAAAACAGGTTCATTTCTTTGGTTGATAGAGGTTGAGCGCACATAAACCACGCCGTTTTTGCCATTGGAGTTCTGTTTTATGCCAATCACCTGGCTGGATGTGGAAAGTGTGTCGCCCACAAAGACCGGCTGCAGAAAACGCACATCCGCATAACCTAAATTTGCCACCGCGTTGACTGAAATATCCGGCACGGTTTTGCCAAAGGCAATATGAAACGCGAGTAAATCATCTATGGGCGTGGTTTTGTAGCCTAGAGATTGCGCAAAAGGTTCGCTGCAATGTAGCGGGTTGCGCGAACCGGTAAGCGCAATATACAGCGCGCAATCGCCAGCGGTAATGGTGCGTGGCGTGGCGTGCTGAATCACTTCATTCAACGTGAAGTCTTCAAAAAAACGCCCTGCGTTGATTTTGGTAGAAACGGTCATCTATATAAACTCTTCTTCTAATTCTGCAATCATGTCGTGCAGTTTCAATAAGCGTTGCGCGGCTTTTACATGGTGATGCTCGACCAGTCTGTCGTTCACCACTACGGTGCCGCGACCAGACTCATTAGCTTCTTTCAGCGCCTGAATAATTGCGCGCGCATCTGCAACCTCGCTCGCTTTTGGCGTGTAGGCATCGTTACTGTAGGCAATTTGGCCGGGGTGCACGAGCGTCTTGCCATCAAAGCCCATATCTCGTCCCAAGCGGCAGGCGTATTCAAACGAATGTACGTTTTTAAAATCGCTGGTGATGCCATCTAACACGCAACGCCCATAAGCGCGCGCAGCCAATATCACCAATGACAATGCAGTTAATATCGCGCTTTGCTCGTGCGTCACCCTCGCATGAAGCTGCGAGGTTAAATCCGATGTCGCTATCATCATGCAGACTATGCGATCGGATGCTGCAGCAATTTCTTTGGCATTTAGCACCGCAACCGGACTTTCTATCATCACCATAATCGGCATATGGCTGCCGCCTGCATTATCCAGCAGTTTGAGCGCGGTATGCACATGCTCGGCCGATTCTATATTAGGAAAAAGTATCGCATCCGCACCAATATTGGCGACAGCTTTGATGTCGTCATGCCCCCAGATGGAATCGAGATTATTCACGCGCACGATCACCTCGCGCGAGCCATAGCCGCCTTGTTTTACCGCGGCGACAATGTTGTTGCGTGATTCTATTTTAGCGTCCACTAGAATCGGGTCGCCCAGGTCGAGAATTACTGCGTCTGCAGGCAAGGTGCGCGCGCGGTCCAGATAGTGCAGGTTGCAACCGGGCACATAAAGTACAGAGCGACGTGGGCGAAGACAAAGTTCCATAAAAATAAGGTTTAGTTGTGTATTGAGCGATTATATAGATGGCTTTCTAGCGCTGTCAACAAATATCTTATATCTTATATAAGATATAAAATACTAGACTATTTTTATTCAATATGTTTTAATTTGCTTAACTTAAATAGCTGCAGTAAACCATGAAAGATAAAACCTACAATTCGCCAAGTTACAAGCCGCTTTACGACCAGATCAAAGTGCTTTTAACTCAAAGCCTGATTGGCGGCGAATGGCGCCCGGGCGAGATGATTCCAAGTGAGATTGATTTGGCCGCACGCTATAAAGTAAGTCAAGGCACAGTGCGTAAGGCGATAGACAGCCTCGCAGGCGAGAACATTCTGATTCGCCGCCAGGGCAAGGGGACCTTTGTCGCTACGCATAACGAAGAAGGGATCAAGCTGCGTTTTTTACGACTGACCGCAGTGAATGGCCAGAAGGAGTTGCTGCAGAATGAGTTGATATCGTGCACTAAATCCAAAGCGGACAATCGCATAGCAAATATTCTGGAATTGAAGGCAGGTGCTGCATTGATAGAAGTAAAACGGCTGCTTACGTTTTCTGGCAGGCCATTGATTTATGACCATATCATCGTGCCGGCCGCACAGTTTAAAGGCCTGAATGCGAATAGGGTGGAAGAGAATAACGGCTCGATGTACAGCATGTATGAGACGGAATATGGCATCCGCATGATTCGTGCGGAGGAGCGGCTAACCGCCGTGGCGGCGACGGGTGAGGTTGCAAGAGCATTGCATTTAAGCGAGGGCACGCCACTGCTGAGTATTGAGCGCGTTTCATACACTTATGGTGACAAGCCGATGGAATGGCGGCTAGGCTTATGTTTGACCGATGATCATCACTACATGAGTGAACTCGAATGAGTGCTTTTGAAAATACGCTCTGGCGTTGTCAGGTTGCGCTTGCCGCACTAATTGAACTGACTGTGCTTACCTTTCTAGCCATTGCCTATTTTGAAAAGCACTTTAGGGTTAGAACTTGCTGTGTAAATTAAAGGTATAAAATGGATGACCTAAAAAAACGCGCACTCGATTACCATCAATTCCCCGTGCCGGGCAAATTGAGCGTGGAGTCATCCAAGCCGTGCGCGACTCAGGATGATTTATCGCTGGCCTACACACCAGGCGTGGCAGAGCCAGTGCGTGAAATCAATGCCGACCCAGCCAATGCTTATAAATATACCAACAAAGGCAATCTGGTCGCTGTGATTACCGATGGTACGGCGGTATTGGGCTTAGGTAATATGGGCGCGCTGGCTAGCAAGCCGGTGATGGAAGGCAAAGCCGTCCTGTTCAAGCGCTTTGCGGGCATTGATGTGTTTGATATTGAAGTTAATGCTAAAACACCTGATGAATTTATTCAAACCGTCGTGAATATTGCGCCTACGTTTGGTGGCATCAACTTAGAAGATATTGCTGCACCGCATTGCTTTTACATTGAAAACGAATTGAAAAAACGCCTCAATATACCCGTGTTCCATGATGATCAGCATGGCACGGCAGTTATAGTGGCGGCAGCCCTACTGAACGCGCTTGAGCTGCAAGGTAAAACCTTGCCAGCCGCAAAAATCGTGTTTCTGGGCGCGGGCGCGGCGGGTTGCTCGTGTGCTAAGTTACTTAAGCTTATGGGCGCGACCAATGTGACGATGGTCGATAGAAAAGGGGTGCTGGATGCGGAAAGAACCGATCTGCATGAGAATAATCGCGAGCTTGCCGTGCAGCCAACCAGCGCGAAAACGCTGGCTGATGTTATGCCGGATTGCGATGTGTTTATTGGCGTTTCGGCCAAAAATGCACTAGATGCAACGCTGATAAAAAGCATGGCCAAAAATCCGATTATCTTTGCCTTGGCTAACCCGGATCCTGAAGTGTTGCCAAGCGTGGCGCATGCCGTACGCGATGATATTTTGATGGCAACCGGGCGCAGTGATTTTCCAAACCAGGTGAATAATGCGCTGTGTTTTCCGTATCTGTTCCGTGGCGCACTGGATGCCAAAGCCACGAAGATTACGGAAAAAATGAAAATCGCCGCTGCGCATGCATTGAGTGAACTGGCGCGGGAGCCAGTGCCAGCCGATGTCTTACAGGCGTACAACCTGCAGGCGCTTGAATTCGGGAAAAATTACATTATTCCCAAGCCCTTCGATAAGCGTTTATTGGCGCGGGTTTCGGGAGCGGTCGCAGTTGCCGCAATAGAATAAGAAGAAAAAATCATGCAGAAAAAATCAGTCAAAAATCGCCCCAAGAACCTGAATCTGTTCACTATCCGCTTGCCGATTAACGCCGTGGTGTCCATTCTGCATCGCTTATCCGGCGTTGCGCTGTTTTTAATGTTGCCGTTCATTTTGCTGGCATTTCAGCGCTCTGTGAAGTCGCAAGCTACTTATACAGCGCTGGCAGAGTTATTGAATACCTGGTTTGTAAAGCTCATGCTTATTGGGTTGGCATGGGCATTTTTCCATCATTTTTTTGCAGGAATCCGACACTTGCTGCAAGACGCACACTGGATGACGACGTTACAGAAAGCACGATTTTCCGGGCGCGTGGTGCTTTGGCTGGTAGGGTTTGCAGTGGCTGCTTTTGCTTTTGTGGTTTGGTAGTTAGCTATGTTAAAACTTCTGAATTACGTAGCGAGCGAAGATAATACAAGGCAAAAAGGGGCGAAAAACCCGAATGTATTGGCTATCCATGAGGATTTTGAGCCGCTTTTTAACGCAGTATTAACAAGCGCAGTAGTAATGCAGAGGTTTTAATGTTGATTCAATTGCTTACTGACAAGTACCCTGGTATGCGCCTGTGGCTGTCACAGCGGCTAACCGCGGTCATCATGGCTGGTTATGTGTTGGTTTTTGTGGTCATGCTCATCGTTCAGCGGCCTGCAGGATATGAGGCTTGGCATAGATTCATGTCGCCAGTCTGGTTCAGATTGATGACGTTTGTATTTTTTATATGCCTGTGTTCGCATGCGTGGCTGGGTGTGCGCGATGTGCTACGGGATTATATTTTTAACCCAAACCTGCGAAATTATTTGCAAACGGCCGTAGATGTTTTGCTGGTGGTTTATTTTATTTGGGCGTCAGTAATTTTATGGAATGTTTAACAAATGGCATTGGACCAAAATAAGATTCAACAGCATCAATTTGATGCAGTGATTATTGGCGGCGGTGGCGCGGGCTTGCGCGCATCGCTGCAACTGGCGCAGTCAGGCGTCAAGGTGGCGGTGCTGTCCAAAGTATTTCCTACACGTTCGCACACGGTGGCAGCGCAGGGCGGTATTGCGGCGGCACTAGGCAATGTGGCCGAGGATAAATGGCTGTGGCACATGTATGACACCATCAAAGGCTCGGATTTCTTGGGTGACCAGGATGCGATTGAGTTCATGTGCAAAAACGCCGCAAAAGCCATTATTGAGCTGGAGCATTTTGGCATGCCGTTTGACCGGCTGGAAAGTGGGAAAATATTCCAGCGCCCATTTGGCGGCATGACGCAGAATTTTGGAGAAACGCCTATTTCGCGTACTTGTGCGGTGGCTGATCGCACTGGCCATGCCATGCTGCACACGCTGTATCAGCGCAACATACAAGCCAATACGCAGTTTTTTGTCGAGTGGTTCGCGCTTGATTTGATTCGAGATGCAGATGGCGATGTGCTCGGTGTCATTGCGCTGGAAATCGAAACGGGAGAGATTCATATTTTCCAAGCCAAAACCACGCTGCTGGCTACGGGCGGTGCGGGGCGTATCTTTCAGGCCAGTACCAATGCGTTTATTAACACGGGTGACGGCCTGGGCATGGCAGCGCGGGCTGGCTTGCCCTTACAGGATATGGAATTCTGGCAATTTCACCCGACTGGTGTGCTGCATGCAGGTGTGCTGATTACCGAGGGCGTGCGTGGCGAGGGTGGTTATCTGGTGAATAGTGAGGGCGAGCGTTTTATGGAGCGTTACGCACCGCACGCCAAAGACCTGGCCAGCCGCGACGTGATTGCACGCGCTTCGGCAACCGAGATTAAAGAGGGCCGCGGCGTGGGAAAGAACAAGGATGCGGTGCATCTGAAGCTGGATCATCTGGGCAAGGAGTTAATAAACAAGCGCCTTCCTGGCATACGCGAAATTGCCAAAACTTTTGCCAATGTCGACCCGATTTACGACCCGATTCCCGTCGTGCCAACCGCGCACTATATGATGGGCGGCATTCCGACCAATTTGTATGGCCAGGTGGTGCTGGAAGGTGAAAAACCCGTGAATGGGCTTTATGCAGTAGGCGAATGTGCGTGCGTTTCGGTACACGGCGCCAATCGTTTAGGTTCAAATTCATTATTGGATTTAGTTGTGTTTGGCAAAGCTGCAGGTGACAAAATGGTGATCGAAATTGCACAAAATAAAGCGCATAAGCCATTGCCAAATAGTGCTGCCGAAGCAACATTGGCGCGCATGGCGCGATTGGGAAACTCCAGCGGCGAGAGTGTCACTGAGGTCGGTGCCGCCATGCGCAAAACCATGCAGACGCATTGCGGCGTATTCCGGTTTCCCGATTTGTTGGCAAAAGGTGTGGGTGAAATTGATGCTGTTACAAAACGCATGCAACACATTGTTATCAAAGATAAAAGCCAGGTGTTTAACACCGCGCGTGTCGAAGCGCTGGAACTGGACAACCTGATGGAAGTGGCGGTTGCGACGATGCATGCAGCGAATGCCCGCACTGAGAGCCGTGGCGCACATGCGCGTGAAGACTTTGGTGAACGTGATGATGTGAATTGGCTTAAACATTCACTTTTTTACAAACAAAACAATACATTAGCTTATAAGCCGGTGCGCTTAAAACCGCTTACTGTGGAATCTTTTGAACCGAAAAAGAGGGTTTACTAGAATGAAATTTAGCGTTTACAGATACAACCCGGATTTAGATAAAAAGCCTTACATGCAGGATTACGACATCGAACTGCGTGAGGAAGATCACATGCTGCTGGATGCACTGATCCGTATCAAAGAACACGATGAAACGCTGAGTTTGCGTAAATCCTGCCGCGAAGGCGTATGCGGCAGCGATGCGATGAATATCAACGGTAAAAATGGCTTGGCCTGCATTACCAAACTTGTGGATTTAGAAGAGCCAGTGGTGCTGCGCCCCATGCCGGGCCTGCCGGTGATACGTGATTTGGTGGTCGATATGACGCAGTTCTTTGAGCACTACAACTCGGTCAAACCATATCTTGTGAATAATGACCCGCTGCCGGAAACCGAGCGCCTGCAAAGCCCCGAAGACCGTGCCAAACTGGATGGTCTGTATGAGTGTATTTTATGCGGTGCCTGTACCACGTCATGCCCAAGTTTCTGGTGGAATCCGGATAAGTTTGTCGGCCCGGCAGGCCTGATGCAGGCCTATCGGTTTATTGCTGACTCACGCGACCAGGCGGAAGCCGAGCGACTGGAGAATCTCGAAGACCCTTATCGCTTATACCGCTGTCATAACATCATGAATTGTGTGGAAGTCTGCCCGAAAAAGCTCAACCCGAATGCGGCGATTGCCAAAATTAAAGACCTTAAAATTGAACGCGCGCGTGAGCGCAAAATAACCAAAAAAGAAATACCAATCAAGGCGTTATAAATGCCGGATAGCGAACACATGAATGAAGCGGAACAACGGCGTTTAGCCTGGCGTTGCAGACGCGGCCTGCTGGAGCTGGATATCGTGTTACAGCGCTTTGTAAATGGGCAATTTGGCACGCTAAGTTTGCACGAGCAGCAAGCGTTCGATGCGTTGCTGGAGTTGCCGGACAATGATTTTTGGGCGTTGATCAGTGCAACGGTAACGGCACTTGAAAACGGCAGCATGCATGCCGTCATTACAAAATTAAGAGCGGCTGGAATGAATCATAATCAGGAGGCGAAATAAAGTGATGATGCATATCGGTGGACAGGCGCTATCTATAGATGCCCGGGCGTTAGGCGACTACTGGCCCGGCATCCAGCTCTATTATCCGCCTGTAAAATACGCGCCCAGCCTGGGCATTTATGAGGATATGGCGCAGGCCGCGGCGCGCATGAAAAAGCATGCGCATTTCACCAATGCGCACACGTTGATTTTTGACCTTGAGGATGGCTGCCGGCAAAAAGAGATGAGCCGTGACTTGCTCCGGCAAGAGTTGCCGGAGCTGCGCCGAGTCAACCAAAACGTCACGATTGCGATTCGCGCCAACCCATTCCGTACGGACGAATATGAGCTGGACATGCGGCTGGTGTGCGAGATGGCGGAATATATTGATGTTGTCATGCTGGCGAAAGCGGGCGAGGCTTATGGCGCAGCAGAGGTGCGGGATCTATCAAGTTTTCTTTTAAGTATTAATCCGCAAATCACCATTCAGCCGATTATCGAGCATCCGAAATCGCTCAAGATTGCGCCCGAGCTCATGCAGTACAACACTGTGAAACACGTGGTGTTCGGCATTCACGATTTCTCCAAGGCCATGGGCATTCATATTACGCCAGAAAACTGGATTGAAGAGCTGCAGTTTTACATGAACCAGCTCATGTTCGAAGCACGCATCGCGGGCAAGGGCGTGATAGGTGGCGTGGAGACTTTGCTCGGGGCTAATATCATGCCCGAGAAATATTTAGAGCCGCACGATGTGCGCCGTTGGCTGGATTTGCATGGCGATAACGAATCGCGCATTGTATACAAACACGCCTGTCAGGAAGCCGCTATGGGGCTTACCGGCAAGCAGGTGATTCATCCTGGGCATATTCATCTATGTAAAACCGCTTATACACCATCACCCACCGATGTGGCGCAAAAAGTGGCTATTTTAAAAGCAGCAATTGAAGCCGATGCACTGCATGGCGGCGCGATTAAATTTGAAGGCGAGATGCTGGATCCGCCCATGTTCGGCAAGGCGCTGCAAACCTTGCTGCGCGCCCATGCTTTACGAGCGCTTAAAACGGCAGATATGGAGTTTGCAGTGCATGTTCTGGAATTGCTGCCGGCTCAGGTCGTGCGTCAAAATTGGCCATACGGAGTGCTGCTATGAAAATTCATTTTTCGAGCGAATCGCTGCGTTGTGCGGTGCTCGTTCCCTCGCCGTACAACCACGTACAGTCTCGGGTTCTGCGCTCCGTACGCCTTGCGCTTCATCTCGGAACTCTGAATTTTCTGAAAGTTGATTAATGCAAAAGTTTGAAGAATTTTCTGATTGGGTATGGAATATTCCTGAATATTTCAATATCGGCGTAGCCTGCACCGATAGGCATCTTGGCACGCTGCAAGCCGGCAATATCGCCATGATTGTCGAAGACGATGCGCTTGGAACAGCGCAAATCACCTTTGCCGAGCTGGCGCGTAAAACCGACCAGTTTGCGCAGGTACTGCGAAACTTAAACGTTAAGGCGGGCGATCGTGTGTTGATTCGCCTGCCGAACAGCCTGGATTACCCGATCGCATTTCTGGGTGCCATGAAAATGGGTGCGATTTCTGTGCCGACTTCTACATTGCTTACAGCTGAAGAATTAGCTTATCTTGCCAAAGATTCAGGCGCAACGGTATTGGTAACCGACGCCGCAGCCTGGAAAAACATGGAAGAGCAATTGGTGCAGGGCTTAAGGGATACACCCAATCTCTCGCACATCCTGCTCTCGCAAGTCACCCATACGGAGCCGCATGGCTGCTTGAATGTACTGGGTTTGGAAAACAGCCTAAGCGTCACACACAAGTGCGATAAGGCGTATAAAAGCAAAGCCAATGACCCCGCTTATCTGGTGTATACCTCAGGCACTACAGGTTACCCGAAAGGTGTTTTGCATGCACACCGCGCCTTGCTTGGTCGACAGCCTGCCGCACAATATTGGTTTAATTACAGTGACAATGCACAAGATCGCATCATGCACTCTGGTAAATTTAACTGGACCTATGTGCTGGGCTCTGGCCTGATGGATCCGCTGTATTTAGGCAAAACTGTCATCGTGCACGAAGGCAAAAACGATGCGCAAAAATGGCTGGATTTGATTCAAAAACATCAAGCCACCATTTTTATTGGTGTGCCGACGATTTACCGCCAAATACTGCAGAAAACGACTGCGACAAAAGAAGAATTGCCCAGCCTGCGCCACTACATGAGTGCGGGTGAGCATCTGTCTGACGAAGTGTTAAGCCAATGGCGCGAGCGTTTTGGCTTGGATATTTATGAGGCCGTGGGTATGAGCGAGTTCTCGTACTATTTATCTCAGAGTAAATTCCGTCCAATCCGTCCAGGCTCAGCCGGCTTTCCACAGCCCGGCCACAACATCAAATTACTCAATCCTGAAACATTGGAAGTTGTGGAAACTGGCGAAGAGGGCATGATTAGCGTACCGCTCGATGACCCCAGCTTGTTTTTGCGCTATTGGAATCTGGACGAAGAAACTGCAAAACATAAGCATGATGGCTACTTTTTCACCGGAGATTACGCGAAATATGATGCGGATGGCTATATCTGGTTTCTAGGCCGGAAAGACGACATTATCAAAAGTTTTGGTTATCGTGTTTCGCCTTATGAGATTGAGCGTGTGTACAAAAACCACCCGGATGTAGCAGATTGCGCGGCAATCGGTGAAGAGTTAGAAAAAGACAAAGTGCTGGTAGTATGCTATGTCATACTAAAACCTGATTCAAGCACCACCCCTGATGACTTGGCCAGCTTTGGCAAACAACATCTGGCTGCATACAAAGCGCCAAAAACTGTTTATCTTGCACATGATTTCCCACGCACTAAGAATGGTAAAATCTTGCGTAAAGATATCACACCCAGCATTGCGATAGCCAAAAGTTCGAGATGAACATAATCAAACAAGAAGACTTTATTCAAAGCATCGCCGATGCTTTGCAATATATTTCGTACTATCACCCTGCAGATTATATTCAAGCCTTGGGTGAGGCATATAAAGTCGAACAATCGCCTGCGGCGAAAGATGCGATTGCGCAGATTCTCACCAATTCACGCATGTGCGCCGAGGGAAAACGCCCGATCTGTCAGGATACGGGCATTGTGGTGGCGTTTGTTAAAATGGGCATGAGTGTGCGTTTTGAAGGAAATTTAAGCCTGGAAGAATTGGTGAATGAGGGCGTGCGGCGCGCATATTTGCTGCCGGAGAATAAGCTGCGTGCTTCGATTGTGAATGACCCTGCTGGTGCGCGCAAAAACACCAAAGACAATACGCCGGCGGTGACGCATGTAGAACTGGTGCAAGGCGACAAGGTGGAAGTGAGCATTGCGGCAAAAGGCGGCGGTAGCGAGAATAAAGCCAAGTTCGTGATGCTTAACCCGAACGATTCTATCGTGGATTGGGTACTGGAAACCGTGCCGACCATGGGCGCGGGCTGGTGTCCGCCCGGCATGCTGGGCATTGGCATCGGCGGTAGCGCCGAAAAGGCCATGATTCTGGCCAAAGAATCGCTGATGGCGCCGATTGATATGCACGTACTGAAAGCAAGGGGCGCACAAAATAGATTAGAAGAATTGCGGCTTGAAGTTTACGAAAAAGTGAATAATCTTGGCATCGGCGCGCAAGGTTTGGGCGGCCTGACCACAGTATTGGATGTGAAGATTCTGGATTACCCAACGCATGCCGCCAGCTTGCCTGTGGCGATTATTCCTAATTGCGCGGCGACGCGCCATATAGATTTTACTTTAGACGGGTCAGGCGCGGCAGAACTCACGCCGCCTGATTTAAGCATTTATCCTGACATAAACTGGGCACCGAGTCCACAAGCCAAGCGCGTGAATTTAGACACGCTCACTAAAGCGGATATCGCCCATTGGCAAGCGGGTGAAACGCTTTTATTAAGCGGGAAGTTGCTGACAGGGCGCGATGCTGTACATAAAAGAATATCCGCCATGCTGGCTAAAGGCGAGCAGCTGCCCGTGGATTTTACCAATCGCTTTATTTATTACGTTGGCCCAGTGGATGCGGTGCGGGATGAAATAGTTGGCCCGGCAGGCCCAACCACGGCCACACGGATGGATGATTATACCGAGATGATGCTAGGGCAACTCAACTTGTTGGGCAGTATCGGCAAGGCAGAGCGCGGTGACGAGGCTTTAGCTGTCATCGCGAAACATCAGTCGGTTTATTTGATGGCAATTGGCGGCGCGGCATATCTGGTGAGTAAAGCCATTAAAAAATCGCGGGTGGTAGCCTTTGCCGATTTAGGCATGGAAGCGATTTACGAATTTGAAGTGGTGGATATGCCGGTAACCGTGGCTGTGAGCGCCACAGGTGAATCGGTGCACAAAACCGGGCCGGCGGAATGGAAAGATAAGATTGCCAAACATCAAATGATTGAAATTCACAGCGTGGATTAGGTTGCACTTCCTTTTCAAATTTCAGTCATAATTACTGGATGATAAATGTGAGAAATATTGCTTTGATTTGCTTGGCATTAACGGCCTCAGCCGTACATGCTGAAGACCTATTGGGGTATTTGACTGATAGCGCTGGAAGGTATATTGGACCTAGCGTTGAGGACAATGTCGCGGCGATGGACACCGACAAAAATGGTTTTGCAGATGTGCATGAAGTGCGCGCATTTTTGGCCTTAACGCACGGCAAAGATTATGAAAAAGCCTTGTTGGATCGGTGGGAAGTTCACTCGCTAGGCGGTGGCTGCCCTGTTCCGTTTGCAAAAGAGTTTTATTCGAATAGTAAGAACTAGTCAAAATTTTTGCGTTTTACAAATGTGAAACGATTGCGCATTTAGGCTGGTTTATAATAGTAGTTAATTGTTAATAGAGCCATAAATGACCATGTTAAAAATGTATCAAAAACACGTGCAAGAGCGCGCCGCCGTTCAACTGCCACCCTTGCCTTTAAATGCGGAGCAAGTGGCTTCACTAGTAGAGTTGCTTAAGAGCCCGCCAGCAGGTGAAGAGGCTTTGCTGATGGATCTGCTTGAAAACCGCACCCCCGCTGGCGTAGACCAAGCGGCTTATGTAAAAGCGGCATTTTTGGCTGATGTTGCTAAAGGCACTGCCAAATCACCTCTGATTTTACCGGAAAAGGCTGTGCAATTACTTGGCACCATGCTGGGTGGCTACAATGTGCAGGCTTTGGTAGCCTTGCTTGAAACACCCATGGCGGCACATGCGGTAAATGCTTTGAGGAGCACCATCTTGATGTTTGATGCGTTTCATGATGTGGATGTATTGATGAAGGCGGGGAACATCCCTGCCCAAAAACTCATGCAATCCTGGGCAAATGCCGAGTGGTTTACCAGCAAACCCGCCATGCCGGCTGAAATAAAAATGGTGGTGTTTAAGGTCGATGGCGAAACCAACACCGATGACCTTAGTCCAGCGCAGGAGGCGTGGAGCCGCCCGGATATTCCGCTGCATGCTAAAGCCATGCTGGTGAATAAAATGCCGGATGGCCTGAAAACCATCGAAAGCCTGAAACAAAAAGGGCTGCCGCTGGCTTATGTGGGCGACATCGTGGGCACGGGCTCATCCCGCAAATCCGCCATTAACTCCGTGCAATGGTTTATTGGGAACGATATTCCGAATATTCCCAATAAACGCACAGGCGGTGTGATTCTGGGCGGCAAAATTGCACCGATTTTCTTTAACACGGCAGAAGATTCCGGCGCCTTACCGATTCAATGCGATGTTTCAAAAATGCATACGGGGGACGAGATTACGATTAAACCGTTCGAGGGTAAGGTCTTGAATGACTCAGGAGAAGTCGTTTCCAACTTTGAGCTTAACCCAGTCACCATGCCTGATGAAGTGCGTGCGGGCGGCCGCATTCCTTTGATTATCGGCCGCGGTCTGACTTCTAATGCACGCAAAGCGCTAGGCTTGGCTGAAACAGATGTGTTTATTAAAGCAACACCTGCGGCGGTTTCGAACAAGGGCTACACGTTGGCGCAAAAAATGGTCGGCCGCGCATGTGGTTTGCCTGAAGGCACAGGCGTGCGCCCTGGCGCTTATTGCGAGCCGAAAGCAACCACGGTGGGTTCGCAGGACACCACTGGCGGCATGACGCGCGATGAGCTAAAAGAATTGGCATGCCTAGGGTTTAGCAGCGATCTGGTGATGCAGAGCTTCTGCCATACCGCTGCTTACCCGAAACCTGTCGATATCAAATTGCAGCATGAGTTGCCTGAGTTCATGTCCAGCCGCGGCGGGGTTTCTTTGCGCCCAGGCGATGGCGTGATCCACTCCTGGCTCAATCGCATGATTCTGCCGGATACCGTGGGTACAGGTGGCGATTCACACACACGCTTCCCGATTGGCATTTCATTCCCTGCGGGTTCGGGATTGGTTGCGTTTGCAGCGGCTACCGGCGCGATGCCCTTGGATATGCCGGAATCCGTCTTGGTGCGCTTCAAGGGCACCATGCAGCCGGGTATTACCCTGCGCGATCTGGTGAATGCGATTCCCTATGCGGCAATTCAGGAAGGTACGCTTACTGTGGGTAAGCAAGGTAAAAAGAATGTATTTAACGGCAGAATTTTAGAGATTGAAGGCTTGCCTGATTTGAAAGTTGAGCAGGCATTTGAGTTTGCCGATGCTTCTGCTGAGCGCTCCGCCAATGGCTGCACCGTTTTACTCAACAAAGAGCCAGTGATTGAGTTTCTGAACTCGAACATCGTGCTGATGCAGAACATGATAGACAATGGCTACCAGGATGCACGCACTTTGCAGCGTCGCATCGCCAATATGCAGGCGTGGCTGGAAAAGCCGGAGCTGCTGCAACCAGATGCCGATGCTGAGTATGCGCATGTGATCGAGATTGATTTGAACGAAATCAAAGAGCCGCTAGTAGCTTGCCCGAACGACCCGGATGACATCAAGCCGATGTCGGCGGTGGTGGGGGATAAAATTGATGAAGTGTTTATCGGCAGTTGCATGACCAATATCGGCCATTACCGTGCCGCAGCCAAAGTGCTGGAAGGGTCGGGCAACATCCCGACAAGGCTCTGGATCGCACCGCCAACCCGTATGGATGAAGCGCAATTACGTGATGAGGGCGTGTATTCCGTGTTTGGCGTAGCTGGCGCGCGTACTGAAGTGCCAGGCTGCAGCCTCTGCATGGGCAACCAGGCGCGCGTGGCCGATAAAGCGACTGTATTTAGTACCAGCACACGCAACTTTGATAACCGCATGGGCAAGGATGCGCGTGTTTATCTAGGGTCAGCCGAATTGGCCGCTGTATGCGCCAAACTGGGCCGCATGCCAACGCATGCCGAATATATGGAAACCGTGGGCAATAAACTCGCTAACAGTGCCGAGATTTATAAATATCTGAACTTTGACCAAATGACAGAGTACAAGGGCGCCTTGGATAAGGTAAAGAAAGTCATTCCAATCGCAGAGCTTTCAGAATAAAGTGCTAACTTGGTCTCAAGAACCTCTGGTTGTAAAGGATGATACTAAATTGTACCCTTGAGGTTTAACATCATCATCACTATGTCTGTGCGATATGAGCTTAGAGCAACCACCTGATAACGCCCATATATTCTCCCAAGAAGAGATTGTTACGCCAGCGAAGCGAGGTGCGTGGAAATGGATGTTGCCGTTAAGCATTACGCTGGCGCTGGCCATGTTTGCAGCTTGGCATTTTGGCTGGCATGCCAAAGCCGTTACTGCAGGCGTGCTGTTATTAGCTGGGCTTTCACATGTATTCGCCTGGATACTTGGCGTCATTGCACTCGTGCCGATTATTGGCCCTGTATTGGTGAAAGTGCTGAGCTTGTCTATCATCTGGCTGCTGAATGCCATCGGATATCTAGTTTCTTTCGTCGCCATCAAACGCGGCTATTCTAAAGATGTGCTGACTTACCGCGCTGTCACCATCGCGCTTATGACGGGCATTGTGATTGGCTACGTGATTGGCAGCCTGGTTTACGTGGCAATGCCAGAACTTCCGCGCGGGCCATTAGCTTGTCAATGTAGGCAATCGCAATCGCAGAAAACACAAATGTCATATGGATGACCGTTTGCGCTACCAATACTTTATCACTCAGGTTTTCTGCATTGATGAAGGTTTTAAGCAAATGAATGGATGAAATGCCGATAATGGCAGTGGCCAGTTTTACCTTGAGCAAGTTAGCATTCACATGGGAAAGCCAGTCAGGCTCGTCGGGATGACCTTCCAGATTCAGGCGTGAAACAAAGGTTTCGTAACCACCCACAATCACCATAATCAGCAGGTTTAAAATCATCACTACGTCAATCAAACCCAATACAATCAGCATGATGTCCGCTTCACCCAGATGAGGGGATCTTGTGTACCAGATGAAATAACTCTACCACAAAGAAATACACATAGACTGCCTGTGCGATAATGAGGCCTAAATATAGCGGCAGTTGCAGCCAGCGGCTGCCGAACAATATATTGGTCATGATGTTGCTCTGCTTATATTCGCTACCTGAGATTTTTGTGTTTTCTTGCATGGGGTTACCCGAATAATTCACTAATTGCCGGAGGCGTATTTTACCTTAAGTAATCTGACTTGTAAGTTCAAAATGGGCTGTTTCATCCATTGCCAGTAACTTAGTTAGCACTGGCATACTTTCGTTGCATGTGGCGGGTAAGGTCCACGGCGGGTTTACACAATAAGCATGCCGCTGCCGTGCATGCCAAAACCTTCTGCACTAGGCGCTTGCACGCCAGAAAACATATTCAGCCAGTTGCCTGTATCGAGTTGTTTTAACTTTTCCAGCATCTGCAACGGCTCTGGGCGCTGCAACAGCGGGTACCACACCAGGTAAGTGCCCGTAGCGAAACGGATTTGAACCGTCTTTGATGCAGTCAGCTGCCGCCGGTAGTCATCTTTAAGCTCATATAGGGGGTCAATCAGCACCGCAGCGCGTTTGCATGGTGGCGGCAAACAGGCTTTTAAGCCAATAAAACCATTTTGCATTTCAATTCTAGTTTGTCTGCTTTGATATTTAAAGGTTTCTGTGAGCAGCTTGAAATCATTCGGATGTAGTTCAAACAAGCGCATTTTGTCATCCGCGCGCAAATAGTGTCGAGCAATCGCGGGTGAGCCAGGATAAAGCTGCAGTTGATTGTTTTGATTATGTTTTCTGATTAAATCGATGTAGTTCTCAAGCGTGGCAGGCAAGTTTTTTTCATCAACAATTCGTGCAATACCGGTTTCAAACTCGGCATTTTTCTGTGCGAAATCGCTATCCAAGGTATACATGCCAGCGCCGGCGTGGGTGTCGATATACCAGTAAGGCTTATCCTTTTGGTTCATGTAATCCAGTACTAGGCTGAGCACATAATGTTTCAGCACATCGGCATGATTGCCTGCATGGAAGGCGTGACGGTAACTTAACATAGCTTGCCATTATAGCTATCCGCTATTTGTCTGAACATTTTTTTCGTAGCCTTCCATGCTTAATGTTGGGTTTTCGGTTGTGTTCACCTATGAAAAAGTTCTGGCCCAAAACACCCCGGTGACGCACGAATCATGATGATCATGATCACTACCTCATCCCGTTCCACTGCTGATTTTCATTTTTGCGGTGGTCGAGGCCGTGGGCAGCTGTATACCACAATATATCTTTGGCTTTGTTGAGCGATGCCGGCTTTATGTTTTCAGATGTGGCGCTTGGTCCTAACCTGGATGGCAGGCATTATCTCGCGAAAAAAGCCAATGCCAGCGAAGGAGCATGCATGCGGCGTCGGTTATGCCGA
>JBGANY010000008.1:0-99201 GCA_044222005.1 Methylotenera sp. | reverse complement strand
GTGTTTGCAGCATTTACGGTCGCACCTGCTGAAATAAAATCATTACAAAAAGTGAATTATATCTGGCTAGCCCTTTCCGCCATCACTACTGCAGGTTCATGGGTTTTTTATTACAAAGCGTTGAAATTGGGCCATGTAGCCACTGTTGCGTTAATCGACAAAGGCAGCGTGGTTATCGCCATATTATTGGCATGGTGGCTACTTAAAGAGGTTATTACCTTGCGTATTTTGCTGGGTGCCTTGCTGATTGTGGCAGGTTTGTTTGTGATAGCAAAAAAGTAACCCAATTATGGACTATCAGCGCAGGAAAGTTTTTCAGGAATATCCGTGCTAATTTTGTCTTTGCTTATCCATAATACAGCTTTTACTCGTTCATCAATTTTACAAGCATCCACATAGCCGATGGCATCGGGCGTTTGGGCGATATAACGCATGACAGCCTCTTCAGAATTCACGCTATAGGGCGGTTGTATGCCGTTAAAATACATGCCGTTCCAGTAATCTATCTGCGTTTTAGGCAAACTGCCCAGTACGCTTTGCGAAAACCGGCTTCGTAGCGGATGTTCTGTATGCAAGTTGACCGGCACAATACGTTTGCCGTTTGGCCAATACAGTTGTTTGCGCAAGTAGATCAACTTGAGGCTATTTGGCGTCAGGTTTAAGTTGTCTGTAACCTGTTGCGCGGGAATCACTACCGCCAATATGGGGGTATGCTCTTCTGCCCTTGCCGATAGGGCGCAGCAGAAGCTTAGCAGCAATGCAATGTTCACAATTTTCATTTTAAGCAATCGTTAAAACAAAAATGCATAACTTGCAATAAATCCACGCGGTGCTTCGGGCTGGTTGCCGCTGCCGCCAGCAAATTCCAGCTTGAGCAGTTGGGTGGGTTTGACGCGCCAGGTGGCGCCGGTCAGCCAGCGTTCCGAGCTGCCTTCTTTTGGGCGTTGCAAAGTTTCAAGCCGCGTGAGCCAAAACCAGTTGTTTAATCCCAAAGCATTTAATGGCACAGCTGCCTGCAGATATGCACCACTGCCGCCATCGTTACCGCTTTGTGTAAATCTGGCGAAAGCTTCGCCGCTTAATTCGACTTCCCCAAATTGCCTGATAAAATCGAGCCCCAGCATGCGATAGTTTTTATCCTGCCCGCCTAGCGCCTTGACATCTTTTTCCTCAAACGAGAGCAGTGAAATGCCAAAATTCCATTGTTTGCTTAAGGCCAGGCGCGCGCCGCGCACATGCTCAAACGGCAAATCAAAATTGTCTTTCTCCTGGTCTTCCAGCATTTCGGCAAACAGCATGTAATCGAGCGCATAATCATTCACGGGCACACTGCCGTGCAGCATCAAGCCGTTAGTTCCGGTGGGGAACAGGCGGTAGGTTGCCAGCGGCCGTGTACTGGTCCATACCAAGGGGCTGGCATGCAGTAAGTTCCAGCGGCTATTTGGCGTTAAAAAACGGCCTAGGCGCAGGTTCATGGCTTCTGAGATGTTGTAATCGAGATAAAGCCGTTCCAGGTCGAGATGTGATTCTTTGCTGTGAAATTTACAGTCATCGTTCCATGATAATGGCCGCTCGAGTTCAAGTTCGCTAAAAAAGCTCCAGCGGCTATCTCCATTCCAGGTCAGCAACAAGCTCACCTCGTTAATTGCCGCCTCGGCATTTTCATCTCTGTGCAATGTTACACCTGTGCTGGAATAGCCGCCCAGACTGAATCCGCTCCATAAATTGGACGCTGACGCTTCTTCAGCGAATACTGGCTTGCACAGTGCGAAAAGGCTGGTTACACTGGCAATTGCGATGATTATTTTTTGCATATACACCTCGAATTCTCAAGCTTTAACGCGCCCTGATGCGCAGGCGATGACGTTAACCAGCTAGATTGTCGCATCTATTTCCTGATGTTAAAACAACTATCTATCCGACAATTACTGCTACTGGCTTTTTTGCTGGCGGGGCTTTTGCCTGCCATGCTGGTGAGTTTTTTAAGTTTTTTTCAGGCTAGAGAGGCACTTAAAAAAGAAATTAGCCACGATATAAAAGCGCTTAGCAGCACGGTGGCTAAGGATATCGAGCGAGTGATGTTCGAGCGTGCGCAAAACGTGCATTCATGGAGCCGTCTGGCGGTGATGCAGGACATTCAAATTGGTGATGTTGACAAGCGTGTTTCGAATTTGCTGCAGGAGTTACAATCGGGTTATGGCAATGTATATCAATCGATTTATGTGGTTAATATGCAAGGCCAGGTTATCGCATCCAGCGATGCCAGGAATATTGGCAAACAAATGTTGCCGGAAAAAAAGTGGGTGCAAATAAACCTGGCGAACAGTGTTGTGAGTCTTGCGCCGATCCGGCTAAACGTGCTTCCGATTTCCCAGCCGGTTATTGATATCAATACCAACCAGCCGATAGGCGTTCTGGTGGCAGAATTTAACTGGCAAATTGTGCTAGATTTACTGAACAACGCAGTGAATAATTCTGCCGCCGCAGCATTGCTGGATAGGCAGGGCGACCTGTTGGCCACCACATCAGATTGGGGAGAAATTCAGGCAGGGCACGAAATGCAAGCGAACACGTACTTAAGCAGCAAGATAAACCTGCAGGATTGGCAGGTGCAAATTAAAAAACTGCACTCGGTGGCAGTAGCGCCGGTACATCGTTTGGGATACGTCTTCCTGGCATTGCTAATTACCACCTTGATTTTAGCGGCTTTGCTGGTAACGCCGATTGCACAAGCCATCACACAGCCATTGTCCAGATTGGCGCAATTTGTACGCGGATTTTCACAAAACCAGGCGGCGTTGCCGCCCAAGGTCGGTCCGCCAGAAGTAAAAGAATTAGGCCTCGCTTTCGAGAAAATGATGCAGGATTTGGCTGCTACACAAGCAAACCTTACACGCGCTGCCAAGCTGGCGGTGGTGGGCGAAATGGCAGCCGCCATGAGCCATGAGGTGCGCACGCCACTTGGGATATTGCGTTCCTCAGCCGATCTGCTGCTGCGTGAACCAAAGCTCAGCAAAGAGGGTCACGAGGTGTTGGGGTTTATTATCAGCGAAACTGAGCGGCTCAATAAATTGGTATCCAGCCTGATCGATGCGGCACGGCCGCGGTTGCCAGTGCTGACAACACTTAATTTGACAGAGGTGGTTGCAAATACAATTGCGCTGTTGGCAAATCAAGCCAAGGCTGAAAAAATAAATCTTATTTTTAACCAGAACGATGTAATAGAAGTCATTGCGGATCGAGACCAGATGACACAGGTACTGATGAATTTGCTGATGAATGCGATACAGATTTTGCCTAACAACGGCAAAGTGCAAGTGAATTTGCAGAGCAGCAAGGATAACGTCAGGCTGGAAGTCCTGGATGATGGGCCAGGAATATTGGCCGAAAATCAGGCGCAAATATTCGAGCCTTTTTTTACGCAGCGCGCTGGCGGTGTGGGCTTAGGTTTGGCAGTGGTGCGGCAGATTGTGCTGGCGCACAAAGGCGATATCAGCTATCAAACCAGCCCGTGGAATGGCGCACAATTTACAATCACCTTACCTAAAGCCCATTGATATGGAAAAACAAAAGACAATACTGGCGGTAGATGATGAGCCGCATATGCTCCGCCTGCTAGAAATTAGTTTGCGACAGGCTGGCTACAAGCCGGTGATTGCGACGAATGGTCAGGAGGCGCTGCAGGCAATAAACCAGCAAACAATCGATCTGGTGGTGAGTGATTTGCATATGGTGATTGGATTTGCTGACGCTGGAATGGTCAGGAGGCGCTGCAGGCAATAAACCAGCAAACAATCGATCTGGTGGTGAGTGATTTGCATATGCCAAGCATGAATGGCCTGGATTTGCTGAAAAATATTCGCCAGGATAACGAAAACCTGCCTTTTATTATGGTGACTGCGCAAGGTGAAATTAAAACGGCGGTAGAGGCAATGAAGCTGGGCGCATCTGATTATATTTTGCGCCCGTTTGACCTGGAAACTTTGGAAATCGCCATTGCTAAAGCACTGTCGGTAAAACAGCTTAAATTAGAAAATACTTATTTGAAATCAAGTACCAGTCCCGCAGATGGCGACCTGATCGGGCAGAGCGCATCCATGCTGGCGCTCAAGCAGCTGATTGACCAGGTGGCGCCAGAAAAGGCGACGGTACTCATTACCGGCGAAACGGGTACTGGCAAGGAACTGGTGGCAAAGGCCATTCACCAGGCCTCTCCCAGAAGAAACGTACTTTTTGTGGCCGTGAATTGTGCGGCCATTCCCAGCGAAATGCTGGAATCCGAGCTTTTCGGCCACGAAAAAGGAGCGTTTACCGGCGCGGTAAAAGAGCGCATCGGCAAGTTTGAGCTGGCGGATGGCGGAACGCTATTTCTGGATGAAATTACTGAAATGCCTATTCATCTTCAGGCCAAGCTGTTGCGGGCACTGCAAGAAAGCGCGGTGGAAAAGCTGGGCGGGAACCGCCGCATCGAACTGGATATGCGCGTGATTGCCGCCACTAATCTTGACCCCTTGCAAGCGGTCAAGGACGGCAAGCTGCGTGAGGATTTGTATTATCGGTTGAATGTATTCCAATTAAACATCGCACCTTTGCGTGAACGCGTTGAAGATATTGAGCTGCTCACGCAATATTTCCTGGCAAAGCGCGCAGCGCAAATATCAACTGAAGCGCTGCAAAAGTTGCAAGCTTATACCTGGCCAGGCAATGTGCGCGAGTTGGAGAATGTGCTGGAACGTGCGTCGATATTAGCTGGCAGGCAGCCTATTCAGGTTAAGCATTTGCCTGCAGATATTTCGGGCGTACAAGCTGCAAAGCGACAGGATATCGAGCCGAACAATCAATTTTCGATTCCAAAAATAACTGAGCAGATCGAGAAAAAACTGATTCTGGAGGCGATCGCCAATTGCAATGGCAACAAATCAAAAGCAGCTAAGCTATTGGAAATCAGCGAACGCTCGCTCTGGTACAAGATTGAGCAGTACCAATTAAAATAAACCGCAATAAAGCAAAAGTGATTTGTATTGACACGGTTACTTAACGTTGTTAAATTAACGTTGTTAAGTATGAAATTTGAATCCGCAGGTATCATTTCATCGTTCAAGGAAACGACATGAAAAACGATGCGCATGGCAGTACGTGGAAAATCTACACGCTATCCTGGTCTGAAACGGATGCTTCTGAGCGGCTAAAACTGTTCGAGCAGTCTTTGAGTGCTGATTGCGTATATACCGACCCGCTTATTCAAACAAACGACTATAAACAATTATCTGGATACATGGCAGAACTCCATAAAAATGTGGATGGGGTGCGATTTATCACGACCGCATTTAGTAGCCATCATGATAGAAGCCTGGCGCAATGGAATATGCTTGATGCAAACGGGAATGTGCTCTCCCAGGGCGCAAGCTACGGGCTGTATGGAATTGACGGGCGGCTGCTACAAATGACTGGGTTTTACGCCGTACCCGAAGCAATCTAAGCCATGAAGCCCAGCACAGAATATACAGAATACGCGCTAGAGTTGCTCGCGCCAATCGGCCAAATTCATACGGCACAATTTTTTGGCGGTGTAGGTGTCTATTATGGCTCAGTCCAATTTGCAATGATGATAGGCAACAACCTGTATTTTGTGACCGATGAAAATACCCGCACAAAATACGAACAAGCTGGAATGCAGCCATTTTCGTATATGACAAAAAAAGGCCACGTGCTTGTGCGCAGATATTATGAACTGCCGGAAGAAGTGCTTACGGATGCCGGGAAGTTGCGCGAATGGGCAAATGAATCAATAGCCATCGCTACTCGAACACAAAAACCGAAGCAAAAAAACAAAAAATAAGCCATGCCACCAAAACCCAAAACAGAAGCCGAACGCCAGCACTTACGCACATTGATTATCGATACGGCGCGCGACCTGTTTGTGTCGCGCGGTGTTGAAGCAGTGACCATGCGCGAAATCGCCAAGCGTATCGGCTATTCGGCGACCAGCATCTACCTGCATTTTGTCGATAAAGAGGCAGTGCTGCGCGCCGTTTGCGATACAGATTTTCTGGCACTGGCAACGTCATTGAAAAACATCATGCAAATTGCTGACCCGGTCAAGCGCATGCAGGCGCTTGGGCAAGGCTACGCCGCATTCGCACTGACGCACCCCAATCATTATCGTCTGATGTTTATGGCGGCGCATGTGCCGCACGATCCGGCAGCATCCAGCCTGCAGCAAAACAGTGCCGAGCAGGATGCTTATTACCAGTTAAAAATGGTGGTGCAGGATGTCTATGATGCGGGCCATTTCAGGGCTGATTTACAGGATGTAGACCTGATCGCCCAGACGATTTGGGCAGGCGTGCATGGCGTCTGTTCATTGCAAATCAGCATGGCCTGCGATAAATGGGTGAACTGGAGTGAAATTTCGGCGCGTCTGCAATTAATGCAGCAAGTGATGATGCGAGGGCTTTTGCGGCAAGATGATACGAAAGTTATAACATGAAAAAAATAATGTCTTTTATCGCGTTGGCTACATTTTTATCGGCCTGTGAAAAACCTGCAGAACCGCCGCTGCCGCTACGCCCTGCACTGGTAGTCATTGTGGGGGAATCGGCTGCCAGCGATGCGATGGTGCTGGTGGGTGAAGTGAAGTCACGCTTTGAATCCAACCAGGGGTTTAGAATCAAAGGCAAAATCATTGAGCGTGAAGTTGATGTGGGCAGCCTGGTGAAAAAAGGTCAGATTCTCGCGCGTTTAGACGCTTCAGACACCAATTTAAGCGTTGCTGCTGCGCAGGCGGATGTGCGTGCTGCAGAGGCAAATTATGCTTTGGCAAAGGCCGAGGTTGAACGGCAACGGCAACTTGTCAATAAAAAGTTCATTTCGCAATCGGCGCTGGATAAATATGAAGCGGAGCTTAAAACTGCGGATGCGCGCGTGAATCAGGCCAAAGCGCAGGCGGCGGTTTCTGGCAATCAGTCGCGCTATACCGCGCTGATAGCGGATCGTGACGGCGTCATCACGCAAATCCATGCTGAACCCGGCCAAGTGGTAGACGCGGGTGAAATGGTTGCGCAAATTGCCGACACCAGGCAAATTGAAGTGCTGGTGGCGGTGCCAGAATCGCGCATGGCCGGGTTGAAAGTGGGTGATAGCGTTACGATAAAATTGTGGGCAGATCGTGAGAAAACTTACAATGGAAAAGTGCGCGAGATAGCACCAGCTGCAAGCTCGGCCACGCGTGCATTTGATTTGCGCATAGCGATGACTGACGCAGACGAGACGGTAAAACTGGGAATGACAGCGGGCGTGCGGTTTGCGCAGACCGAAGCCGATGAAATCAAGATTCCATCCAGCGCACTCACGCAGCTAAACGGCAAAACCAGTGTTTGGGTGATAAATAATGATGGTATTGCCAACCCGCGCGAAGTGGTTGCGGGTCAATATACCGAAAACGGCGTCATGATTACCAGTGGTCTGCAGGCCGGTGAAATGGTGGCGATAGCAGGCGTGCACACTTTGCTTAAAGGCCAAAAAGTGCAGCCAAAGATTGAGGCTGCGCCATGATTGAGAGTCAGCCACAGCCAGATCAGCCGACATTAGAAAAGTCGCGCTTCAATCTTTCTGAATGGGCGCTTAAACATCAGACATTGGTGCTGTATTTCATGCTGATGCTCACCATATCGGGCTTTCTGGCCTACACCAAACTTGGTCAGTCAGAAGATCCGCCCTTTACCTTTAAAGTGATGCTGGTACGTACCAGTTGGCCGGGAGCGAGTGCTATCGAGGTTGAGCAGCAGGTCACCGATAAGTTAGAGAAAAAGATCCAGGAGGTGCCAAACATTGATTTTTCCAGCAGTTATTCAAGGCCTGGAGAATCCATGATATTCATCGTGATTAAAGACGATACCTTATCAAAGGAGATTCCTGATATCTGGTATCAGGTGCGAAAAAAGGTGGGTGATATTCGGCATACGCTTCCCAGCAACATTGAAAGCCTGACTTTTAATGACGAATTCAGTGACGTCTATGGCAGTATGTTCGCACTTACAGGTGATGGCTTCGATAATTTTGCGTTGAAAAAACGGGCCGAAATCATACGCGCCGAGCTATTAAAAACACCCGATGTGGCCAAGGTGGATTTCTTTGGCGAACAGAAACAGCGTATTTATATCGAGCTCTCAAACGCCAAGCTGGCGACGATCGGCATCAGTGCCACAGAACTCATTAACATCTTGCAAGCGCAAAATGCCGTGGTGAGAGGCGGCACCTTCGAATCACCCAAAGAGCGCATCCGTATAGAGGTTTCGGGCAGATATAACACGGTAGAGGATTTGCGTGAAATCAGGCTGCGTGTTAACAAACAGGACTTTAAACTCAGCGACGTGGCAAAAGTATCCCGCGGCTATGAAGATCCGCCACGCGACTCAGTGCGCTACAACGGTAATGCCACATTATTGCTGGGTGTGAGCATGCGTGAAGGGGGCGACGTTATTGCGCTTGGCCATGCGCTGGATACAAAAATAGCCCAGATCCAGCAACGCCTGCCCATTGGCCTGAGTTTTGGTACGGTGACCTCGCAACCAAAAATTGTTGCGAATTCGGTAAGCGATTTTGTAAATTCACTGGCAGAAGCGCTGGTGATTGTGCTGGGCGTGAGCCTATTGTCACTGGGTTTGCGTACCGGCATTGTGGTGGCGATATCGATACCGGTGGTGCTGGCGGCTACTTTTTTAGTGATGAATTTTTTCGACATCGGCCTGCATAAAATCTCATTGGGAGCGCTGATACTGGCGCTGGGATTGTTGGTGGATGATGCCATCATCGCGGTTGAAATGATGGCGTCCAAAATGGAGCAGGGCTGGGACCGGGTCAAGGCGGCTTCATTTGCCTATAATTCAACCGCCATGCCGATGCTGACCGGTACGCTCGTCACCGTAGCCGGATTTTTACCTATTGCCACAGCAGCCTCTGCCACTGGCGAGTACACACGTTCAATCTTTCAGGTGTCAGCCATCGCATTGATAATTTCGTGGTTCGCCGCAGTGATTTTTGTGCCTTACCTGGGCTATCATTTGCTGCCGGATTATACGCATGCGCCAAAACCTTCAAGGTGGAAGGTCTGGCTGAAAGGCAAGCTGGGTTTAATAGAGAAGACTGAAGATAACCACCATCACGATATTTATAACACCAGGTTTTATCGTGGATTTCGCCAGACTGTCACTGCCTGCGTGCGCTATCGTAAGACTGTGATTGCTATCACTTTAATCATGTTTGTTTTGTCCATTGTTGGTTTTGGCAAAGTACAGCAGCAGTTTTTTCCTGATTCCACCCGTCTGGAATTAGTGGTAGATTTACGCCTGACAGAAGGGGCGTCTTACCATGCAACTAATGCCGAAGTGAAAAAACTTGAAGGCTGGTTGCAAAACTGGAATAGCCAGCATCAAGGCATTGATAATTTTGTGGCCTATATCGGCACTGGTGCACCACGCTACTATTTACCGCTGGATGTACAATTGCCGCACCGCGCCTTTGCCCAGTTTGTGATTTTAAGCAAAGACTTAAAAGCGCGCGAGGCACTGCGTATCGACCTTTTAAGATTATTCGAGAATGACTTCCCCAGTTTGCGCGCTTCGGTATTACGGCTTGAGAACGGCCCGCCCGTGGGCTTTCCTGTGCAGTTTCGTGTCGATGGCAACGACATTCCTAAAATCCGTGAAATATCGCACAAAATTGCCGATCTTATGCGCGCTAACCCCAATCTGGCTAACGTGCAGCTGGGTTGGGAAGAGCCAAGCAAAGTCATGAAAGTGTATATCGATCAAGCCAAAGCGCGTTTGCTGGGTGTGAGTTCGGTGGATATTGCCAACATTCTCAATGGCGCGATGAGCGAGTTATACATCACCGAATTCAGAGAAGGTAACGAGCGTATTGACCTGGTGGCGCGCGGTACTAAAGTTGAGCGCACCCAGTTATCGCGCCTGCCAAATTTGATGATTAGCACGCAGCATGGTACCAGCATCCCGCTTTCGCAAATCGCCACCATTTCATCAGAGTTTGAGGAGGGCGTTATCTGGCGGCGTAACCGTGTGCCATCCATCACGGTGCGGGCGCATCTGCGCGGCAATATGCAGGCGCCGGTGGTGTCTGCGCAGATTGAAGAGAAACTGGGCGAAATCAAAACCAATCTGCCATTGGGTATTTCGATTGAAACAGGCGGTGCGACCGAGGAATCCGCCAAAGGCGGTGCATCTGTAGCCAAGGGTGCACCGCTATTTCTGGTGACGGTGCTCACCTTGTTAATCCTGCAGCTGCAAAGTTTTTCACGTACTTTTCTGGTACTGCTCACCGCACCTTTAGGCTTAATTGGTGTCACAGCAGCGTTGTTGTTGTTTGACAAGCCATTTGGATTTGTCGCCATGCTCGGCACCATCGCGCTATCGGGCATGATCATGCGTAATTCGGTGATTCTGGTGGATCAGATCGAGCAGGACAAATCGAGCGGCCTGGAAGACTGGCAGGCGATTGTCGAATCTACCATCCGTCGTTTCAGGCCGATCGTATTAACGGCGGCGGCGGCTATCCTGGCCATGATACCACTCACGCGCAGTGTATTTTTTGGCCCGATGGCGGTGGCGATTATGGGCGGCCTGGCGGTAGCGACTGTGTTAACGGTGTTGTTTTTACCAGCCCTGTATGCTGCTTGGTTCAGGGTAAAAGTGCCGCAAAAGGCCTAAGAAGTAAGTATTAAAAGCTGGCTTAATTTCAGGTTGCATGACAAGCGCATAGGCTATAATTATTACAATTGTAAGGAACAGAATTTGTTATGACACAAACAATACAAAAAAACATGTCGCACGAAACAGCGAGATTTAATATGCCTCGCGAAACCGCGAGATTTAATATGATAGAACAGCAGATTCGCACTTGGGAGGTGCTGGATCCAACCGTGCTACAGCTGCTAAACGATGTGCCGCGCGAAAATTTTGTACCCACTGAATATCAGGGCCTTGCTTTTGCCGATATCGAGATTCCGCTTGGGCATGGCCAAACCATGTTAAGCCCGAAACTGGAAGGCCGCATTTTACAAGTGTTAAATGTACAAAAAACGCATACCGTGCTGCATGTGGGCACTGGCAGCGGTTATTTTGCGGCGCTGTTGGCCAGCCTTGCCAAGCATGTGATTTCAGTGGATATTTATGCTGACTTAAGTACGCAAGCTGCAAAAAAACTGGCGGCGCAACATATTCAGAACGTGACTTTAGAAGTGGCTGATGCGATATCAGGCCTGCCTGCACATAAGCCTTACGATCTGATTGTCTACACGGGCTCTTCACCCATAGAGCCGGCAGGGGTGCGCAAGCAATTAAAAATCGGCGGCGCCATGTTTATCGTGCTGGGGCAGGCGCCGGTCATGGAGGCTACATTGATACATCGCGTTTCAGAGACTGGTTTCAGGGAAGAGGTGTTGTTTGAAACCTGTATTCCGGAATTAATCAACGCTCCGCAAGCGCAGCAATTCGAGTTTTAACATGACCATTAAGCGCCTTGTTTTCATCGTTTTTTTGACAGTTTTGCCGCCAACGGCTTTACTGGCGGCAGAAGACATGCCATCGCAAACCAAGCCGCAATCCCTGATGGACATCTATCACCAGGCGCTGGCGCATGATCCTACGCTAGCCTCTGCTTTAAGCGCCAACAAGGCGGCGCAGGAAATCATTGAGCAGGGCAAAGCGCTATATCGCCCCACAGTGAATTTTAATGCGAGTGCCAGCGCCTCTCAAACCGACAATAAATTTATTGGCACCGGCTTTAACCAGTTCAGAACCGAAGGCCGGCAAAATTTCGAAGGCTATAATTACGGAGTCGAAGCGCGCCAGCCGATCTACCGCAAGCAGAATCTGGTGCAGATGGATCAAAGCAAAACCCAGGTCAGCCAGGCCGATAAACAGTATCATTTAAGCCAGCAAGAGCTGATTCTGCGCACCACCCAGGCTTATTTTGATGTGCTGATTGCACAGGATAAAATCGATTTGATCGCTGCGCAAAAGGCGGCTATTCAAAGCCAGCTAGAGCAGGCAAAAGCAACTTTTGAGGTCGGTACCTCCACCATTACCGATGTGAACGAGGCGCAGGCGCGCTACGATTTAATCGTCGCCCAGGAAATCGCGGCGGTGAACGAGCATCAAATTGCCAAGCGCTCGGTAGCGGCAATTACCGGCGAAGTGCCGACCAAGCTGGCCACCGCAAAAGCAGACATTCAAGTCACGCCGCTTAGCCAAAGCATGCAGGATTGGCAGCAAGTGGCGGTGCAAAACAATCTTAACATTCAGATCCAGCAAGATGCGCTTAAGCTGGCCGAGCAAGAAGTGGAGCGGACGCAGGCCGGTCATCTGCCGACATTGGATGCTGTGGCAAGTTACTCTAAAAATTATGCTAATGGCGGCACAAGCGGCGTGGGCAATGATCTTGATAACGCGACAATCGGCCTGCAACTACAAATTCCACTCTATCAAGGCGGCGCAATCAGTTCACGGGCACGCCAGGCGGTGCTGAATAAACAAAAAGCACTCGACGATATAGAAATAGCGCGCCGGCAGGCCGATCTGGAAACGCAGCGCACCTATTTCAATTTGAGCACGACCATCGCTCAGGTTAAGGCATTGGAGCAGGCCTTGGTTTCCAGCCAAAGCCAGCTCGATTCGACTAAATTAGGCTATGAAGTGGGCGTGCGCACCAGCGTGGATGTGTTGAATGCGCAACAACAATTTTATTCGGCTAAGCGCGATTTACTGCAGGCGCGCTACAATTATCTGGTGAATATCATCCGCCTCAAATCCGCTACTGGCCTGGTGGGCGAGGCTGATTTGCAAGACATTAATCAGCAGTTGGTTTCGGATGCACATTAATGCTTGCTAATCAACAACTCAGCCAGTTTGTAATCGTTGATATGCAAGTGAAACTGGCCTCTGTCATGCCAGCAGAGGCATTGCAAGGCGTGGTTAAGAATTGCGGTGTTTTAGTGCAAGCCGCGCATTTACTGGCTGTGCCAACGATTTTTACCGAGCAATATCCGCAAGGCTTGGGCGAAACCTTGTCGGAAATCAAGCAGCATTTACCAAACTGCAAACCCGTTACTAAAACGGCATTTTCAGCATGCGGCGAGCCCAGGTTTAGCCAGCAGCTGCATCGCGATAATCCACAGATTATCCTTGCTGGCATGGAGGCGCATATTTGCGTACTGCAAACTGCTTTGGCGTTATTGCAGGCAGGTAAGCAGGTGTTTGTGGCGGAAGACGCCGTTATCTCGCGTAACCCCGCTAATAAAGCCAACGCGTTGGCAAGGCTGCGCGATGCTGGTTGCGTGATCAGCAATACCGAATCGGTCGTATTCGAATGGCTGGGCAATGCCAATCACGAGGCATTTAAGGCTATATCCAAACTGATTAGATAATCAACACCAGCGTGAACTGGAAACTCATATTCTTCGTTGCGCTTATCAGTTACGGTGCGTATCAGCATTTTTCACAGCGTCCGGTTACGCATGGCAATGGCGTCATCGCCAGCCATCAGCCCACACAAAATTCAATCAGTCACGCCAGCTTTACTCTGAACGGCTACAGCATTACGCCTTTGAAGTCTTTCGAAATGGAGGCGCGCGTATTGTCTGCAAAGAGCTATTCTATCGGCAGAGAGGCCGATCTGTCGCCGATAGACCTGGCGCTGGGCTGGGGGGCAATGTCAGATGAGACTATTTTAAGCAAAATTGATATCAGCCAAAGCAATCGTTTTTATTACTGGCATGTGGATGAATTCCCAATCCCGCATAGAGAAATTGAACTGAATAGCGCCAATATGCACATGATTCCAGCGGATGGCCGGATTGAGAGGATGTTGAAATCAGTGCGGCCGGGCGAAGTGGTCAGGTTTAGCGGCTATCTGGTGCAGGTAAATGCCAGTGATGGCTGGCACTGGAAAAGCTCGCTTACCCGGGAGGATACCGGCAATGGCGCCTGTGAAGTGGTCTACGTAAAAGAACTTGTGGTGAGTTAGCGCAAACCAATTTAGTGTAAATATGCCGCAATCAACTTCATCATACGCGTGGTCGCGCCTGTGGAGGCCTCGCTAAAGCGTAGCGCGGCCAGCTGCATCTTTTCGCGTTTAAGGGCGTTATGCAGCAAGTATTGAATCCTGTCGCGTAATTCTTCAGCATTTTTCACCTGTATTGCTGCACCAGCTTTCACTGCATTATTCGTGGCTTCGGCAAAATTATAGGTATATTTGCCAATCAAAATGGGCTTACCCATACTGGCAGCCTCGATTAAATTTTGGCCGCCGTATTTCAGCAAACTGCCGCCAATAAACGTAAAATCGCATGCTGCGTAGTAGGCAAAAAGTTCGCCCATGCTGTCACCCAGCACAACCTGTATGTTTTTGTCGATAGCACCAACCAAGTTGCTGCGCCGCTGGTAAGTAAAACCGGCGTTTTTGATAATACTTTCCACTTCGTTAAAGCGTTGCGGATGGCGCGGCACAATCACTGTCAGAATCGCCAGATCCTTTACCGCATCCAAGATGTGCTTTTCTTCACCTTCGCGCGTGCTGGCCGCAAGAAAAATAGTGCGTTCGGAACCGAATGATTGGCGTAGCTGCAAGCCTTTATCCACGCTGTCTGCAGGCGGCTTCACGTCAAATTTCAGATTGCCCGCAACGCTGATATTATTTGCGCCCAAAGCCTGTAATCTAGCAAAATCTTCCGCAGTTTGTGCGGCAACGGCGCTAAGGCTATGCAAGCCATCGGTGGCCAACTTGCCAAGTTTGGCATAGCCTTTCGCGGATTTTTCTGACAGCCGAGCGTTTAACAGCAGCAAGGGAATCCCATGCTGTTTGCATGCGGCAATCAGGTTAAACCACAACTCGGTTTCCATCAGCAAACCAATGGCTGGTTTAAAGTGTCTTAAAAAATGATTGACCGCGAACGGTAAATCATAAGGCAGGTAAACGCGTTGAACAGTGTCTGCAAATAGCTGCTCGCTGGTTTCGCGTCCGGTCGGCGTGGTGTGGGTGATCAAGATTTGATGGTTTGGATATTGTTGCTGCAGCGCTTTAATTAAAGGCTCGGCGGCACGCGTTTCACCCACCGAAACGCAGTGCAGCCAAACGACAGGCCTGCTTACAGGCGTGCTGTAAAAGCCGAAACGTTCGCCCCAGTGTTTTTTATACGCGGGTTGTTTAACGCCGCGCCAAAGCAGTTTAACCGGCACAAACGGCAGTGCCAAATACAGCAAAAGCGAATACAGAAGGCGATTCATCGCGCCATTTTCTCACAAAATCGCAGTGGATGTTTTGGTGTGTTTGCATAAGCATAAACAACCAAAATTTGCGAGAAATATAAATTTTAAATTTTATTTTTTAGGTAAGTAACCGCTTACCTTACCCCAACCCAAATGCTGGCCTCATTTTTTATAAAAAATCACCGGAATGGTGCAAAAAATACATGTAAAAATAGGGTTGACGTCTACAAAATAAAGGCATAAATTTCTGCTTCACACACAATATGTTGTGTTTAGGTGAGAGTTTTTTCACAAAAATATATGATTGTTAATATAAATCACATAGTTAGCAAAAACCGGGTAGTAGTGCTAAGTTTAAGACGTTAAAAATAAGGGAGTAAGGCATGCTAAAAGCAGTGGAAACAGCTATGAAATCAAAAGAGAACACTGAGACGGAAATTCCGATTCAATCGGTGTCGCTGGATATTTGGGATAAGAAATACCGCTTAAAAACCAAATCAGGCGAACATGTCGATAAAGACATGGACGATTCCTATTCTCGCGTAGCGCGTGCTTTGGCTGATGTCGAAACCACTGAGGAAAAACGCCAGGAGTGGCACCAGAAGTTTCTGTGGGCTTTGCGCCACGGTGCGATTCCGGCTGGCCGCATTACCTCCAATGCGGGTGCGCTGGAGCACAAACCGGCCACTTCTACCATCAACTGCACGGTATCCGGCGTGGTGGAAGACAGCATGGACAACATTCTCGGCAAGGTACACGAGGCCGGCTTAACCCTTAAAGCCGGTTGCGGTATCGGTTACGAGTTTTCTACCCTGCGTCCAAAAGGCGCATTCGTGGCGGGCGCGGGCGCTTACACCAGCGGCCCGCTCTCTTTCATGGATATCTACGACAAAATGTGCTTTACCGTGTCATCAGCGGGTGGCCGCCGTGGCGCGCAAATGGCCACGTTTGATATTTCTCACCCAGACATTACAGACTTTATTAAAGCCAAGCGCGAAGCAGGCCGTCTGCGCCAGTTCAACCTTTCCTGCCTCATCACCAAAGAGTTCATGGAGGCAGTGAAGGCCGATGCGGAATGGAAGCTCGCTTTCCCTGTCACCGAAAAAGAAGCCATTGTGGATGGCCTCAATGTGAATGATGACAGCCAGGTAGTGTGGCGCGAATGGCCAGTGAAAGGCAAATACCTCACCAAAGCCGATGGCGTGGATGCTGGTAAAGTCGCTTGCCGCGTGTATAAAACCATCAAGGCGCGCCGTTTGTGGGATGTGATCATGTCCAGCACTTACGATTTCGCCGAGCCGGGTTTTATTCTGATCGACCGCGTGAATGAGATGAACAACAACTGGTTCTGCGAGAACATCCGCGCGACCAACCCATGCGGTGAACAGCCATTGCCGCCTTATGGCGCCTGCCTGCTGGGCTCGGTCAACCTGACCAAATTCGTGAAAAAACCATTCACTGATGAAGCACATTTCGATTGGGCAGAGTACCGCGAAGTGGTGGGCATTTTCACGCGCATGCTGGATAACGTAGTGGAAATCAATGGCCTGCCATTGCAGCAGCAGCGCGATGAAATCATGCGCAAGCGCCGTCACGGTATGGGCTACCTAGGCTTGGGCTCTGCTCTCACCATGATGAAAATGAAATACGGTGAAGAAGATTCCATCAAGTTTACCGAGGAAGTCACCCGCGTGATGGCCGAAGAAGGCTGGAACGTAGGCGTGCAGCTGGCCGAAGAAAAAGGCCCGGCGCCGATTATGGATGAGAAATTCGAAGTGACTGCCGACATGCTGGCAAAACGCCCGGAGATGGCGGCAGATGGCATTAAAGTTGGGCAAAAAATCGCGGGCAAAGTGCTGATGGGCAAATACAGCCGCTATATGCAGCAGTTCCCAGAAGGTTTGCGCAACCAGATCGCAACCAAGGGCGTACGCTTTACGCACCACAGCTCGATTGCGCCAACCGGCACCATTTCGCTCTCGCTGGCTAATAACGCCAGCAACGGTATCGAGCCATCATTTGCGCACCACTATGCACGCAACGTGATTCGCGAAGGCAAAAAATCGAAAGAGAAAGTCGATGTGTTCAGCTACGAATTGTTAGCCTACCGCGAGCTGATTAACCCGAATGCCATGCCGTTTAGCGATAAACCGGAAGAAAAACTGCCGGATTACTTTTTAGATTCTTCCACCATCATGGCCAAAGCGCACGTGGATATTCAGGCCGCGTCACAAAAATGGATTGACAGCTCGATTTCAAAAACCATCAACGTGCCGACGGATTACGATTTTGAAGACTTTAAAAACATCTACCTTTACGCTTACGACAAAGGCCTGAAAGGCTGCACCACATTCAGGTTTAACCCAGAGGCGTTCCAGGGCGTGCTGGTGACAGAAAAAGATCTGGAAAACACCACCTACAGATTCACGCTGGAAGACGGCACCCATGTTGAGGTGCAAGGCAACGAAGAGATTGAATACGATGGCGAGATTCACAGCGCCGCAAACTTATACGATGCCTTGAAAGAAGGCTACTACGGTAAGTTTTAATTAATTCACCGTATACAGGAGAAAACAAATGACAGTAAGAATAGACAAAAAAATCGTCGGCTATGCGCTGGTAAACGAAGAAGACAAAGCCAAAGCGGCCGAGGCCAAAGAGGCAGCTGGAAAAGTGATTCAACTGGGCGAGCCATTAGACCGCCCGGAGAAAATCACCGGCTCTACCTACAAGGTAAAAACGCCGGTCACCGAGCATGCGCTCTACATCACCATTAACGATGTGGTGATGAACGAAGGCACGCCGCAAGAGCACCGCCGCCCGTTCGAGATATTCATCAACTCTAAAAACATGGATCACTTTCAATGGATTGTCGCCCTCACCCGCGTCATGTCTGCGGTATTCCGCAAAGGCGGCGATGTAACCTTTTTGGTGGAAGAGCTTAAAAGCGTGTTTGAGCCATCTGGGGGCTACTTTAAAAAAGGCGGCAGGTTTGTGCCTAGCCTGGTGGCAGAGATTGGCGAAGTGGTAGAGCAGCACTTGCAAAACATCGGCATGCTTAAAAAACCGGGCTTGGATGAACACCAGCAAAAACTGGTAGATGAAAAACGCGCCGAATACTTTGAAAACCACGCCAAAGCGGGTGAAGAGATGACTTCAGAAGGATTCCCCAAAGGCGCTGCACTATGCAACAAGTGCCAGACCAAAGCCGCGATTGTGATGGATGGCTGTTTGACGTGCTTGAATTGTGGTGAGAGTAAGTGCGGATAGGCTAGATTTTGGCAGAGTTTTCATTAATAAAAATTGATGGTGAATTAACAAAGCCAGCTACGTTATTGGTTGAGAAAGTAGCTGGGGCATTAGGAATTGTTTATGAACCTACCAAAATCAAAAGAAAAGCTAAAGCTGAGGCTGAAGCAGAAAAAATAAAGGCAATAGCAAAGCTAGAAATAAGCGATTTAGAACACAGGGCATTATCAAGACTGGTTAAACAGGAAGCTCGAAAGCAAAAAAATATCGAAGACATAACAGCCGCCGCGATAGAAAGCTTGCCTGATGATGCGAAAGTTGCTGACCTCGAAGAAGACTGGGTGGCTTATTTTTTCAAGCAATGTGAACATATTTCAGATAAAGAAATGCAAACGGTTTGGGCCAAGCTGTTATCTGGCGAGGCCACAAGGCCTGGAACCTATTCAAAAAGAACAGTCGATTTAATTTCATCAATTGATAAAAAAGATGCTGATTTATTTACAAGACTGTGTACTTTTGTATGGTGGTTTGGGGAAGGAAATCCAATTATATTTGACATTGAAAATGAAATTTATAAAAAAGCCCAAATAGATTTTTCTGCATTAACTCATTTAGACGCATTGGGGCTTATTTCATTCCAATCTGTCACTGGATTTATTCGGCAATTTAAATCCGCGAAAGATGCTGTAATTGCCTACTATGGAAGACCGCTTAAGATTGAATTTCAAGGTACCGAAATTAACAATATAAACGTAGGAAAAGTTTTGTTAACCAATGTAGGTAAAGAGCTTTGTAATATTTGTGGGTCAATTCCAAATCAAGAGTTTTACGAGTATTCCGTTACGAAATTTGCTGAGCAAGGGGTTACACTGTCCTCAATTGTAGGTGGACGCTCGTTTTAGCTCGCATAGGTGGCACCGAGTAGCGTTGCTATATTGTGGGAGCTTTCCTTTCGCCTCTTGGCGACCCACTTTATTTTGCTTGTCCAAAATAAAGTGGGTAAACAAAAAGACACCCCGCTGCCGCTTTATCCATCGGTCTTAGCGCCGCATCTGGGCGGCTGCGGAACTCGTGCTTTTAGCACTCAAACAGTCCTCGCCGCTTTCCATCTGCCGCTCAAGCCTCAGGCGCGGCAAAGGGGTGAACGAAGGCACGCCGCAAGAGCACCGCCGCCCGTTCGAGATATTCATCAACTCCAAAAACATGGATCATTTTCAATGGATAGTCGCCCTCACCCGCGTCATGTCTGCCGTGTTTCGCAAAGGCGGCGATGTGACGTTTCTAGTTGAGGAACTGAAAAGCGTGTTTGAGCCAAGCGGCGGCTACTTTAAAAAAGGCGGCAGGTTCGTGCCTAGTTTGGTGGCAGAGATTGGCGAAGTGGTAGAGCAGCACTTGCAAAACATCGGCATGCTTAAAAAACCGGGTTTGGATGAACACCAGCAAAAACTGGTAGATGAAAAACGCACCGAATATTTTGAGAACCACGCCAAAGCGGGTGAGGAGATGACCGCAGAAGGCTTCCCCAAAGGCGCTGCGCTTTGCAACAAATGCCAAACCAAAGCCGCGATAGTGATGGATGGCTGTTTGACGTGTTTGAATTGTGGTGAGAGTAAGTGCGGATAAGGAGACTATAGAATATTAAGAATGCTACATAACAGAACTCGGGCAGCGACACTGGTCGAATAATTCGTTGTGTAACTACGGAGGGTGAGACTTCCGGATGCACCGATCCTCAAAGGTGCTTAAGGTGAGATTGTAAAAGCCTGAGTCAGAGGCTTGGATAACTTTTTCAATTGAGCTGTGCTTAAAGCGATTTCGAATAAGCTGAGAGCTAGCGCTATGCAAGGCGCGATATAAATAGCCAATTTATCAGTTGGCTGGCCAGCTAACGTAGACAGGATTTTTTATCATGTTGAAATTAGTGATCAAAGCAGTACGGTTAGAAGTTGATTTTAGACCATTATTTAAATTCATTTTGATGATGGTTGTACTTTTAGCTTAGCTTTAGCGGGTGGGCGCAAGCTCACCCGTTTTCCTTTTCGCCCCATGTCGACCCACTTTATTTTGCTTGTCCTAAATAAAGTGGGGAAACAAAAAGACACCCCGTCGCCGCTTGTTTCCTTCGGTCTTAGCGCAACGCTGGTACGGCTGCGGAACTCGCTACGCTCAGACAGTCCTCGCCGTTTAACCCAGCTTATGCTCAAGCCGAAGGCGCGGCAAAGGGGAGTAAAAGTCAAAACCATGCGAATGCGTTAAAAATAGACGCCCTGCAGCCCAATATCCATGCGGCTTACAGAGCATCTATTTTTAGTCTAATTGCACTTGGTTTCCAAGTTTTTTATTTCGGCGTATTATCTATTCCATATTCTGCTGGGGAGATTCGCCATGAAGCCCAAAACCCGTCTTAGCCTTTATTATTTGGCGACTTATCTTTTTCTCACTGGCCTTGGTTTGCTGTTTGCGCCGCAGTTTTCGCTTAAGTTATTGCTTTCTAACGGGCATTACGAGAGCACGTTTGTACAATTTACTGGTGCGTTTATGATTGCGCTTAGCGTGGTGGTGAGCCAGATTATTCGCCATAGTGTGGAGGTGCTTTATACAACGACGCTAGCCGTGCGCGTGTTCTTTATTGTGGTGATTGTGTGGCTTTATATGCAGACGAAAGACCCGTTGTTCCTGGTCGTGTTGGGCGTGGTGGCGCTGGGCGTTGCGCTGACGGCAACTTCGTATTTACTGGATAAACGTACGAATTAATTAAAATAATATGCCCTGCAGACCAATATCCATGCGCCTTGCAGGATATGTGTTTTATAGCGGTTTTACCGCGCCACAGCTTGCATTAATCCATTTGCCGTTGATATCGGCCCGCTCATTCACTGGGTTGCCTTGGGCTTCGCCACTAAAATTAGTCTGCCCTGTGAAGGCCTCCGGGTTTGTAATGGCGCCCTCTGCTGTGCCATTGCCTTTAAGGTCGGGGCTGGTACACACAAAGTCTATTTTGTAGTTGTTGCCGCTGCGGGTCGCATTTTTAGAGGTACAGCCTAATTGCGTATTATAAAAATTGGGCAGCGTTTTTCGGGCAGCCATTTCTTTTGTGATGCAGGTTTGGGAGATTGCAGCGCCGTTTTCAATTTCCGGCATTTCAAGCCCGTAATCTTTGGCTAAATCTTTAATGCTTTGCATTTGCTCTGGCGGCAGGTGCGGCGCTAGCAGCAATAAATCAGATGTGGTGGTGATTTGCCACAATCCAGGCCGCATGTTGATCTCTGCCGCGTTTGCAGTAGGTGTTAATAATGGGGCGATTAAAATAAGGCTTACCAGAATTTTGCGCATTGAATCTCCTAACCAGTTTGTGGCATACGCATTTTTAGAGGCTATGCAGGCAAGCATAGTTCAGCGCAATTAAATAACAGGAGTTAAACCGCGATTATTGCCTGTCCTGCAGGCCAATATCCATGCGGCATACAGAGCGTCGTTAAAGCCTGGCGGCTTTCGTTAGTTATTTGCTAACTTAGCGTGATGCATCGCCCACTCTTTGGCTTTTGCAATGGCAATGCGAATCGCCTTGCCTTCATCCATGCCTTCTTCCAACAGGGCATTAGCTATCTCAATCGCTTTGGTGCGGACGATTGGGTTGAGGTGTTTCATCGATACAGGATAGTGTTGTTCGTTCCAGGGCATAAGCTATATTAACACCTGGTAATAGGCTGCTGCGACGATTCTGAAGTATCTATTAGGTTGCTTTCCTGTCGGTCAGCCTGCAGGGCGCAATAACTGTAAGGCATTGCGCCACATATAACGCTTTCTTTCGGCGTATTACGCTACGCGAATACGCCCCACTATTTTTTTGCTTAGAAACCTTCGTCTTCCACCGCATTAATGGAGTAGTAGCTTTCTTCACGTTGTTCGTTTAACTTGGCAACCTCTTCTACGGCAACTTCATAGTTAAGATATGCATACTCTAATTCGTTTTGTTTGTTGATCACTTGGTAAATTGTCATTTTATCGCTCCTTAACACATCGTTTAATTAACTACATCACAGTGTGTATTGAGCAAAAACAAGACCAACAATAAGATTGTCTAAATAATTCTTTAAAATACAATGAGTTATATGGAATTTACCGGCTTATTGATTATTAGTCGTGACGGATTTAAGCCAAAGGTTGTTTGAGGTTTCGACATGACTGTGCAAATATCGACGATTGTATTAAAGCACACACAAATAGTGTATTTTCTGGCAGGTCTGCATGCCGACCATATATAAACTAATGGAATGCGGCCTGCAGGGACATGTTTTTACCTGAAAAACAGGTAAGGCGCAAAAAGTCAGGGGATGCCAATCACCTTCAGGTATTCCTCAAGCGTGAGAGCTAGCCTTTGAAGAGAGTCAGAGACTTCATCCAAATGTGTGTTTGAATCCAGATGCAGTTTCTCAAGTAAAGCTTTGTGTTTTTCAACCGCGTCCACATGCTCTTTAAATTTAGCGTCTTTTAAATCCTGTTTAGCCATTGCCAATTTCTCCATCAGTAAGTGTTCACTATAGCACTCGTTTGAGTGCGTGTGTATTACAAAATATCGCAATTCAAGGTAATTCCATGAATTTATGGCATGTCTGCAAGGCAATATCCATGCGGCTGTGCATGGTATGCCGTTTTTGTAATGTATCGCTATTGAATTAAATCTATTAGCGCCGCTCTTAATTGCTGGCACTAAATAATTTTTAACAAGTCAGGAGAAAGCTAGTGTGGTTACGTCTAATGTTAACATGTTGTTTCTTCATCATTTTTGGAACACAAGCCGCTATGGCGATTGAAGAACCCAAATACACGGTGACCGAAAAATCGAATGATTTTGAGTTGCGCACCTATGACCCGATGATTGTTGCGGAAACCTTGGTAGAAGGTAATCTGGATAAAGCCTCAAGCAGTGGGTTTAAGATAATTGCAGATTATATTTTTGGTAATAACACATCGCGAAACGGCGCTAGTGAGAAGATTAGTATGACCGCCCCAGTAACGATGGAACCTAAAAGTGAAAAAATCAGCATGACCGTGCCAGTGAGCATACAAGAAGCAGCGGGCAAATGGCGCATGCACTTTGTAATGCCTAGCCAATACACGCTGGAAACCCTGCCTGTGCCCAATAATAAAGCTGTGCTGCTGCGTGAGTTGCCTGCCAAAAAATTTGCGGTGGTGCGCTTTTCCGGTTTGGCGGGCGAAGCAAAAACTGCTAAAAAAACCGAGGAATTACTGGCTTGGCTCGCTTCAATGAAAATTAAACCTGTCGGCACACCTGAACTGGCGCGCTACAACCCGCCGTGGACTCTGCCATTTTTAAGGCGCAATGAGGTGATGGTAGAATATTAACTGCTATTTATATGCCCTGCAGGCCGCATGGATATTGGTCTGCAGGCCTGCCTTTAGACGGTTTTGGTTTCGCTTTTAATGACGTTTACGATTGCCGCAAACACCATGATGTATTCCATGAAGAGCAGCAGATAAAGATTTTGCTCCGGGATACCTGCAAGCATGGTTATGGCCAATGAGAGTGTATTGGTGAAAACGCCAATCATGATAAAAAGGCCAATCAGCTTGATTCTTAGGCCGAAAAGGTAAAGCTGGGCAACAAAGCTCAGGCCAATCACCGTTTCAAGATTGATGCCGCCATTGAGATGTTTGTTGGCGAGGCTCAGCGCGATGTACAGGCTAACAAGCATCAATGCGGCAGGGAGCTTTGCCGGCATGCCGGTGCCGTCGTGTTTTAGCCTTAATGCCAGCCAGACATGGATCAATATTGCAGTAATCAGTTTCATTTTGCGCACCTAAACAAAATTGTTAAAAGCGGACTACACTTTGTGTTACGCATAAATCAGGCCAAAAATTCGGTGTTTTTGGTATTTTTAATCCGGCTCTGATTCCAGTTCTTCTACATGGTATGTGTGGTTTTCATCCCACAGCGTGAAAGCCTGCGCGTTTTGCTTGGCTTTCTGCAAATCCATATATTCGCAATACACCTGGTTTTCTTCATCCAGCACTTGATAGATTGTCATCACACACCTCTTTGCATAAATATTGCAGTGTCCAGTTTCAGTAAAAACAAATTGGTAAAAACTGACTGCACTAAAACTGACCGCACTTAGTGTTAAGCATAAATCAGGCCAAAAATCGGGTGATTCCGGAATTTTTAATCCGGCGCTGATTCCAGCTCGCCTACATGGTAGTAGTGGTCCTCATTCCAGAGCGTGAAAGTCTGCGCGCTGCGCACGGCATTCTCAAGATCCACATATTCACCATAAAGATTGTTTTCTTCATCCAGCACTTGATAGATTGTCATCACACACCTCTTTAGTCGCTTTGCAGTGTTAAGAATTACATCGGCGTGTTTGCAGCAAACTTTAATAAAATTTGCGTGGTGCGGAGAAAAGCCATTTTTTCGTCATGGCCTGTCGATTTTTGCACTGATTCTCGTGTTTGTTGCTACATTCAGACAATGTTAATAATTCACAGTGCATAAATACCCTATGTTATTGACGCAACAAGGTATTCGTGCCAGTATAAAAGGCCATGGACGAGGTGTAGAGATTCGTATATAGCACTATTTTTTTAGCTCATTTAGGTATATAGAAAAATGGCGCTCGTTTTACAAGGAAACCAGAACTTGAAAAAGACGATACAGCAATATATGAAAAAGGGATGTTCCCCTTTACGCTTAACGCTAGCGGATTTTGTGCTTTAATGAGTGCACAAGAAATGATGGATCTATCTGTCGTTTACAGTAAAACAGCCAAAGGGTTACGCGCCCGCGCCTCCCTGATTGGCGGCCTGTCATCGCAATTGATGAAAGTGCTGACACACATCGACGGCAAGTCAGAAGCCGAGACGATTCTGGACAAGTTTGTTCAATTAAGCGAGCAGGAGCTTGCCTCCGCCTTAACCCAGCTTGAAAACGAAGGCTACATCAAGCCGGTAGCGGTGCGCACTGCCGATGACTGGGCGCCTACCAGCAACTTTACGCCCATGATCGTTGAAGAATACCTCGATGAGGCGGAAGTGGAAGCCAGAGCAAAAGAAGAAGCGCGTCTTGAGACTGAACGTCAGGCCGCGGAAGCCGAAGAGAAGGCCAGAATTGAGGCAGAGCAGGCACGTGCCAGAGCGAAAGAAAAAGCCGAGGCGAAAGTGAAGGCGCGTCTTGAAATGGAGCGCATCGCCCACGAAGCCGAAAAGAAAGCCAAAGCCGAGGCAGAGCAGGCGCGTGCCAAAGCAGAAGCTGAAGAAAAAGCCAGGCTTGAGGCTGAACGCAAAGCCAAGGCTGAGGAAAAAGCACGGTTGGAGGCTGAGCATAAAGCCAGGGAAGCCGAAGAAAAAGCTAGAGTAGAAGCAGAAAAAGCGCGCGCCAAAGCAGAGGCCGAAGCCAAAGAGAACGCGCGCCGTGAAATTGAGCGCATTGCCCGCGAGGCAGAAGAAGCGCAAAAGAAAGCTGAAGCAGAAGCCCGCGCCAAGGCCGCAGAGGAAGCGCGGCTGGAAGCGGAGAGAAAAGCCAAGGCCGAGGAAGAAGCGCGCCTGGAAGCTGAACGCATTGCCCGTGAAGCCAAAGCTGAAGCAGAGCAGGCACGCGCCAAAGCAGAAGCTGAAGAAAAGGCCAGGCTAGAGGCTGAGCGCAAAGCCAAAGTCGAGGAAAAAGCACGTCTGGAGGCGGAACGCAAGGCCAGGGAAACCGAAGAAAAAGCTAGAGTAGAAGCAGAAAAAGCGCGCGTTAAAGCTGAGGCCGAGGCCAAAGAGAACGCGCGCCGTGAAATTGAGCGCATTGCCCGCGAAGCGGAAGAAGCACAGAAGAAAGCCGAAGCGGAAGAAGCCCGCGCCAAGGCTGCAGAGGAAGCACGGCTGGAGGCAGAGAGAAAAGCAAAGGCCGAGGAAGAAGCGCGGCTGGAAGCGGAACGTAAGGCCAGAGCGGAGGAAGAAACACGCCTGGAGGCTGAGCGCGCATCACGTCAAGCTGAAGAACAAGCCAGAGTAGAAGCAGAGCAGGCGCGTGCCAAAGCCGAAGCCGAAGAAAAAGCCAGAATTGAGGCGGAAGAGAACACACGCCGCGAAATGAAACGCATCATCCGCGAAGCGGAAGAGGAACGAAAAAAATCCGAAGCCAAGGCCAAAGCCGCCCGGCTGGAAGCCAAGCGCAAAGCCAAGGCTGAGGAAGATGCGCGTTTGAAAGCAGAGCGCAAGGCACAGCAGGAGGCAGAGCGGATGCGTGCTAAAGCGGAAGCCGAGGAAAGGGCGAGAGCCGAGTCAAAGGAAAAAACGCGCCTGGAAATGGAGCGTATCGCCCAAGAGGCAGAGCAGGAACGAAAGAAATCCAAAACAGAGGGGCTTGCCAAAGAGGCTGACGAGGCTAGGTTAACGGTTGAAAATGAAACTCTGGCTAAACAGGGTGCGGAAGAAAAGGCCAAGGCAGAAGCCGAAGAGCAAGCCAAGGCGGAAGCGCAGGAAAAGGCAAAACTTGAAGCAGAGCGTCTTGCACGCGAAGCGGAAGAAGCGCGGAATAAATTTTTTGAGGATGATGAACGTGCCTTGTCGGAAGAAGACTTGCGTGAGTTAGCCGAAGAAGAGGCCGAGCTTGAGGCCGGACGCGCACCAAAAATTGATATAGATGAATCAACGCAAGCGGCCGAGGAAAAAGCCCGGCAAGATGCTGAAGACCTGGCGCGCGAGGAAGTGAAGCGCATTGCCAAAGAAGATGCGAAAGCTGAAGCTAGGCTCAAGGCGCAGACAAAGACCCAGGCCATGTTGAGGGTGGCTGCCGCGGGTGTTAAAAAATGGATTAAGCGAGGAGTAAAGACCACATTGATTGGTTTGCCGTTGCTGGTTCTGTTGTTGATCGGCCTGTTGCCCTACATCAACCTTGGCATGCTGGTTGAACCCATTGAAAAGCTCGCGTCCAAAAGCACGGGCGCGCCGGTGACGGTCAAGAATGTGCATGCCTCGTTATGGCCTGAGCCGCACCTGGTAATTGGAGATGTGGCGATTGGTGTTGATCCCAGTCATAAAATTGAAACAGTTCACGTGACACCTGTGACTGCAATGTTATTTGAGCCAGTGAAGGTGGTGAAATCACTGGAGATCGATGGGCTGGAGATCGAGCAGGAGAATTTTGGACAAGCGCTGCAATGGATCGGCAATGCAGGCAAAGCCGAATACATGAAGATTGAGCAGATGAGCCTGAAAAATATTTCGTTGAAAATTCGCGATCTGGAGATTGGGACTTTTGCGGGCAAAGTCGGGGTTAATGACTCGCATGAACTTAAAAATATCGAACTCGGCACGGCTGACCAAGCGCTTTCGGTCCAGATACTCCCGCGCGGCGGCAGCTATGAGCTTGCGCTCAGCGCCACGCATTGGCCGCTGCCTGTAAACCCGAAGATCGTGTTTGATAATCTTGATGCCAGAGGTATTCTGAATCGGAACCAGATTAATTTTAGCCAGCTTAAGGGCGAGATCTATGGCGGCAGCTTCACGGCCAATGCAGTCGTTGATTGGGGCAGCCAATGGAGCGCAGCGGGGGATTTTCAACTGAGCAAAGCGAACCTGTCGCAGGTGCTGCAAGCGTTTAACAGCGCCGCCTCCATTGATGGAAAACTGAACCTGGCAGGAAAGTTTGTTTGCAAATCGGCCACGGCTGCCGGGCTGACTAAGGCGTCTGACATCACCGCCAATTTTGATATGAGCCATGGCAGTTTCAATGGCGTTGAGCTTACCCGTACCGTACTATCCAGGGAAAGCCAGTCTTTGGCAGGTGATTCCACGCATTTCGACACACTGACGGGTAACGTGCAGATTAAGAATGGGCTTTATCAGTACAGAAAGCTCATGCTGGAATCTCCACAGTTCCATGCCCGGGGTCAGGTGGATGTAATGCCTAATCAGGATATTTCGGGAAGAATAAGCGCTAATCTTGCCACCCAATCGCGACGCCTGTACGCGAACTTTAACCTGGTCGGCAAGGTTAACGACGTAAGGCGGCAATAATCGGAGGTTGCCTAGTCCCTGGGGCCTAGATAGTCTGCCTTACCCAGTTCTACGCCATTATGGCGCAAAATGTTATAAGCGGTCGTCACATGAAAATACACATTCGGCAACACCCATCTCTGCAGGTAAGCCTGTCCTGTAAACGTTAACTCAATTTTTCGCACGGCAATTGTCACATCGCGGGTTTCGCTGCCTTCCATTTGCGCTGGTTTGATGCTGTCGATAAACGCGACGGTTTTGGCGATGCGCGCCTGCAGTTCTGCAAAGCTGGTTTCATTGTCTTCATACTTGGGGATATCTACCCCCGCCAGCCGCGCCGCTGCGCCCTTGCTCATGTCGGTCGCAATCTGCACCTGTCGCGTGAGCGGATACATGTCAGGGAAAAGCCTTGCGTTAAGTAAGACCGCAGGCTCGATTTTCTTGGCATTGGCATAATCCTCACCTTTTTTCAGAATGGCGGAAAGATTGGTCAGTGCGCGTTTAATCGGTGGAATCGTGGCATCGTACATGGTAAACATGGGGAGATCCTGAAAAAAGAGATTAGTAAGCGTAAATCATACCCCTAAAATCCTGTGAAAACTTAATTTAATATTGCTTGGTCTATAAGTTGTTTTTGGAAAATAATGAATATTTTTTGATATGAATCAAGTTGTTAGTCGGATTTAAGTAATACGATTCAAGCGCTTGCAGGTGTTCGATTCAACATTGCTGGAAATGATGGGAGAACAAAATGACCTTTTTAGGATGGCAGGGAATTGCTACGTTAGTCGGTGTACTCGCCGTGATTGTTTTGGTGTTGGTAGGGTTTGCCAAGCTCGCTAACAAGTAGTGCAAAACCTTGTAGCTTTACTATAAGGCTGTTATATAGCCTGTAGAGTTTTTTTGTGCCTACGCCTCACCAATACCGCCTAAAATATTTCACCTATATTTCCCTATCGGCCTATGATGAAGCTCTGTAGAACTCTTAAGGAGAGATATCATGGCAAAAGGTCAGATTCGCGGTAACAAGGAAATAAAAAAACCTAAAAAAAGTAAAGAGGTCGTGGTGCCGGCAAGTTCCATTATTCCAATGAAATCAAGCACACCAGCAAAAAATAAGCATTAGTTTTTTTTGTTGTGGAAGTAGCAGGAATGGGCTGTGTTGACGTTGTGCCATACCAAGCCAATGCGGAGGATATCAATGTATACTTCGCTTCATGGCGCTCGTACAAATTCAAATCAATAAACCTAACCATGTGACCGCGAAAAAGTTCGCGTTATTCAATCTTGGATTTCGCCCATTCTTCTTAGGGGCGGGTATTTTTGCCGCTGTTTCGATCGCCCTGTGGATATCGGTCTATTTTTTTCATGGTTCTGTAAGCATTACCCATATCACGATCAGCCAATGGCATGCGCATGAGATGCTATATGGCTACGGCATGGCTGTGGTTGCGGGCTTTCTGCTCACTGCGGTAAAAAACTGGACAGGAATTCAAACGCTTTATGGCAAGCCATTAATGGTGCTGTTTATGCTTTGGTGCATTGCCAGAGGGCTATTTCTGTTTGGCACGACATTCTTACCATGGGCCGCCGCGGCGGATATGCTGTTCGGTCTTTTTTTGATCGGCGCTGTAGCCAGGCCAATTATCAAGGCAAAGCAATGGAAGCAGCTTGCAGTGGTGATTAAGGTTATTTTGTTGTGGGTGGGTAATCTGGTTTTTTATCTGGGCTGTTACGGCGTATTAACAAGCGGCATGCTGTATGCCATTAACGGCGCGGTGCTGTTGTTTATCAGTCTGATTTTGATGATAGGCCGCCGTGTCATCCCGTTTTTTATTGAACGCGGTGTGGAAGCGAAAGTTCAGCTCAAGCAATACAAATGGCTGGATATTAGCATTCTGGCAGTTTTTGTCGCGCTATTCTTAAACGTGATTTTTATTCAGGTCGCTAATTTGACATCTTTGCTGGCATGGGTTTTATTTGCCTTGAATGGCTACCGCTTGCGTAATTGGCATACGGCCGGAATCTGGCAGGTGCCATTGCTATGGAGCCTTTACCTGTCGGCATGGCTGATAAATGTTGGCTTTCTATTTTACGGCTTGCAAGCCCAGTATAGCCAGCTGTCTATTCTAACGCTGCATCTTTTCACGATTGGCGGAATCGGGTTAATGACGCTGGGCATGATGTCGCGCGTAGCTCTGGGGCACACCGGGCGTGATATCAGAAAGCCTTCGCGCTGGATGGGGTTTGCTTTTGCCGGAATTGTGATGAGCGTGCTGTTTCGTTCGCTGGTGCCTATGCTAACTGCGCAGCATTATGCAAACTGGGTATTGATATCCGCGATTTTCTGGATATTGGGTTTCGCGGTTTTTGTGGCGGTTTATGCGCCGATACTGTTAAAGCCAAGAACTGACGGGGCTTTTGGTTAATTCTGGCGGTTGATCCGGTTTTAGAAATCACCCCTTTTTTTCACTTCCTGCCGTAACCATCGCTCCAGCACAACCACCACATAGGCCTGCTCTTCCAGCGTGAGCTCGCGCCCTGGCGGGATTCGATGCCATTTCTGCAGACAGCCGCGGCAGCAGCATGCGGTGGCGTGCTGTGCAACAAAAACCGGATGGCCGCGCATGGGCGTTTGTTTGCCATCGTTGCTGATTTCTGCAGGGGCGAGACGTTTGCAGATAAAGTCTTCCGCATGCATCAGCGCGAGTGATAGGCCTTTTTCTTGCAGGTAAGTGTAGTCTTTGCCACACAGGTGAAAGCCGCTTCGAAAGGGCGATTTGGCCAGTGCTGCAAAGAGTTCGTCCAAATCTCTCATCTGATTCATCAATAAAAATGCCCATCATATCGCTAAATATGATGGGCATGACAGGTTAATTATGCGTTATCAAGCTTATTCTTTGATAGCTGGCGGACCCTTAAAGCGTTTCTTTTCGCCAAATAAAAACCAGAATGCGGCCATTACGACAAGCATGAATATGGTTACATATAGCACTTTTTCATTTGGCGGTTGTATGCCGACGATGACCAAAAATCCGCCGCCAATCACGGCCAACACGGCAATAAGCTTAGACATTCCGCCTAAATCAAATGGTCCTTTGTGTTTCCAGGTTTTGCCTTCGGCAATGATGCCAGCTGCGGTAGGCATGATGTAAGAAATATAAAGAAACACAGCACAGCCTACTGCCAACACACTAAAAGCCTCGGCATATAAAGTGGCAACTATCGCCAAAATAGCAGATGCCCAAACAGCGGCAACAGGTGTTTTTAACGTGCGATCCACTTTGCGCAAGAATTTTGATGCAGGTAAGCCGCCATCGCGCGCAAAAGCAAACATCATGCGTGAGCAGGAGGTTAGGCACGCTAAACCGCACAAGAAGTTGACCAGGAAAATCCCTAACCCTAATACGGCTTTTAACGCGGTTGGCAGTGTGCTTAAAAGGGCATCCAAAAAGCCAAAGCCTTGCTTAACGCCAGCGGCAACATCAGGCATGACCAATACAAAAGTACAAATCATGACATAGCCAAAAATAATGGAGTAAATTACGGAACTGATAATGCCTTTGGGTACTGCCTTTGCAGCGTCACGCGTTTCTTCAGCAGTGTGAGCAGACGCATCAAAACCAGTAATGGTATAAACCACAAGCAACAGGCCCAGCAAGAATGGGAATACCATGCCTTCGCTTTTTGGCCAAACACTACCCTCTGCACCTGTAAAGTTAGTGAAGGTGTAAAGCCTGGAGAAATCGAGGGGGTTTTGGTTGTAAGCCAATAAAGACATGGTAAGGATACCCCCGATCACCATAATCAAATACCCGGCAAGATCAGTGATTTTTGTAGTGAACTTTGGGAAACGGTAGATCAAAATCGCCTGGATAGCTGTAAACAGTGCGATGTAAAAGGTTTGATGTGCATAACCAAATCCTGAAACATCCACCCCCAGGATAGGCAGTGCCAGCCCTTTAAAGAAGAAGTCGTACACACCGAAATTCACCGAGGCCACCACAAAAATCAGTCCCAGCAAATTAAACCAGGCAGTACACCAGCCATAGCCTTTGCCGCCCAAAATCGAACCCCAGTGATATAAGCCTCCGGCCGTTGGGTAGCTTGAAGAAATTTGAGCCATGGCCAACGCAACAATGGTGGCAAATAACCCGCCGACCAGCCAGCCAATGCCAATAGACGCGCCACCAGCACCACCTAATGCCAGTGGAAAAGCCGTAATGCCGCCAGCCAGAATACAAATAATAGAAAAGGAGATAGCAAAATTAGAAAATCCACCCATGTGCCGGTGAAGTTCCTGCTCATAACCCATTTTTTTTAGTTCTTTGGCATCATGATCCAACGCCTGATTCGTCTCGCTCATTTTTTACCCCTTTTAAAGATTAAATGCTAATAGAAACTACTAGGTACTAATTTTTAAAACTTAAAAACAGAGAAATCCTGAAGCTATTTTTATATTGGGAAGATATAGTGCGTTCCTAGTATAGATTTATAATGCGCAAAAGCAAGTACCAGTTTTTGACATTCGACCATACCATTTGCGGTATGGCTAAAAAGTGTCGCATAATGCCAGCATCAAGTGGTAGGTTATTCAGGAGCAGGAGCGCATGATGACGTATCGTTATAGTGTGGGCGCGCAGACTTATCAGTTTGCCGACTTAAAGACAGTGCTTGCCAAGGCAACACCGGCGCGCTCTGGCGACTATCTCGCAGGCGTGGCGGCGGATACTTATGCAGAACGCATGGCTGCCAGAATGTGCCTGGCGGAGATCCCGCTGAAGCGCTTTCTGGAAGAACTTATCGTTCCTTACGAAACCGATGAAGTCACACGCCTGATCGTCGATACGCATGACAAAGTCGCCTTTGCAGAGATTAGCCACCTTACGGTGGGCGATTTTCGTGACTGGCTGCTTTCCGATATTGCCGATTCGGCAACCTTAAAACGTGTAGCAGCCGGCATTACGCCAGAAATGGCCGCCGCCGTATCTAAACTCATGCGTAACCAGGATTTGATTCTGGTAGCAAAGAAATGCCATGTCATCACCTCATTCCGCAACACCATTGGCCGGCCGGGCCATATTTCGGTGCGCCTGCAGCCCAATCACCCAACCGACGACATGCGCGGTATAGCGGCCTCGATGCTGGATGGCCTGTTGTATGGCGCGGGCGATGCGGTGATTGGCATCAACCCCGCGACCGATAGTTTGCCAGCACTCATGGATTTGTATTATCTGGTGGATGAAGTTATCAATCAATACGAAATCCCTACGCAATCGTGCATTTTGACGCACGTCACCAACCAGATTCAGCTGATTGAAAAAGGTGCGCCAGTGGATTTGGTGTTTCAGTCGATTGCGGGTACGGAAAAAGCCAATAAAAGTTTTGGGATTAATATTGCCCTGCTCAAAGAGGCGCAATCAGCAGCGCTGTCATTGAAGCGAGGTACTATAGGTAACAATGTCATGTATTTTGAAACCGGCCAAGGCTCTGCCTTATCCGCCAATGCCAATTTTGGGGTGGATCAGCAAACCTGCGAAGCGCGTGCCTACGCGGTTGCGCGGCATTTGTCACCTCTGCTGACTAATACGGTGGTGGGCTTTATCGGCCCAGAATATTTATACGATGGCAAACAGATTATCCGCGCCGGGCTGGAAGATCACTTTTGCGGCAAACTGCTTGGCGTGCCGCTGGGCTGCGATGTGTGCTACACCAACCATGCCGAGGCGGATCAGGATGACATGGATACTTTAATGACGTTGCTTGCCACGGCTGGGCTGACGTTTATTATGGGCATTCCGGGTGCTGATGACATCATGCTCAATTACCAGACCACGTCTTTCCACGATGCGCTGTAGTCAATCACGGACGCACACCACATGCTGCAAAACATGCCTAAACGTTTGTTGAGTGCAGCTTAAAGCGATGTCAAACAAGCCTAACGATAGCACTAAAATCGAAGCCGTAAATGCCGACCCATGGGCACAGCTGAAAAGTTTTACCCGCGCACGCATTGCACTCGGCCGCGTGGGCAGCAGTTTGCCCACCAAAGAAGTATTGGATTTCAGCTTAAGCCACGCCATGGCGCGCGATGCAGTGCACCTAGCGCTGGATATCGATGCCTTGGAAGCGGACATTAAAGGCCAGGGATGTTCTACCGTTCGAGTCAAAAGCATGGCGCCCGACCGCGCCAGCTATCTGTTGCGCCCAGATTGGGGGCGCAGGTTAAGCGAAAAAAGTTTGACGGATTTGAACAACTTGAATCAAGCCAAACCGATTGATTTTCTAATCGTTGTCGGCGATGGCTTGTCTTCGCTGGCCGTGGCGTGCCATGCCGCACCCTTGCTGGCGGAAGTGCGTCATCTTTTACCTAAGGACTGGCATACAGGCCCCGTCGTTATTGCTTCGCAGGCACGCGTCGCATTAGGGGATGAGATTGGCCAGGCGCTTGGTGCGCGTATGGTCGCCATGCTTATCGGCGAGCGTCCTGGCCTGAGCTCGCCGGATAGTCTGGGCATCTATCTTACCTATAACCCGAAGCTTGGTTTGAGTGATGCGGACCGCAATTGTATATCCAACGTGCGGCCGGAAGGCTTGCGATACGCTGCTGCTGCCAAGAAACTGGTGTGGCTGGCTAAAGAAGCAATGCGATTGAAACTGTCAGGCGTGGCGCTGAAAGATGAAAGTGATGTGCAGGAAATTGCTCAGCAAGGCACATTAGAATTGCCTAAACCTTAAAACAATTTGATTAAAGTAATTGATCTAACTCCAGATTCCGCAATTTAGGCGCTAATTTCGCAGTAATGCCCACCACAGCCAGCGTCATCAGTCCGCCGAATACGACCGATGGCACCAAGCCCAAAATCCTGGCAGCAATGCCCGATTCAAATGCACCCAGTTCATTCGATGAGCCGATAAAAACACCATTGATTGCGGAAACGCGCCCGCGCATGGCATCGGGCGTGGCAAGCTGTAAAATGGTATGGCGCAGCACCACCGATACGCCATCAAAAATCCCGGATAAAAACAACAGCAAACCAGCCACCACAAAATGGCTGCTTAAGCCAAAGCCGATAATGCAAAGCCCGAAGCAGGCCAGGTTAATGGGGTGGCGCGCCAGCCATAGCCCAATGACAATCGCGCCGACACCCGGGGCCGCCCGCAGGATACCTAAATCTTCAGGGCCTATTTTGTAAATATCCTGTATAAAAGCAGGCAGCATGGCCACTGCGCCGCCAAACAACACGGCAAACATATCGAGCGAAAGCGCGCCAAATATAATCTGGTTGCCGTACACAAAGCGCAAGCCTTCATTGATGCTTTTGAAAGCCGCCGGACTATCCCCGGCAGCAGGCGGCTCTTTTAACCTGAGTGACAGCATGGCTAGAATTGCACCAAAGCACAACAGGCAGGCCACCAGGTAAGCCATGGTTTTACTGGCAAAGCCTACCAGTAAGCCACCCAAAATCGGACCTAGCACCAGGCCGATTTGAAACGCTGCAATGCTCACGCCGGTGGCTTTGGCGAAACTTTCTCTGGGGACAGCAATGGCAAACAACGTGGTGTAGCTTGGCGAAATAAACGCGCGTGCAATGCCTGTAAACGCTATCGAGCCATAAATCCACAGGGTGGTGCCATTGCCAATCCAGCCAGTCGAAATGGCGGTTAATATCATGGCGTTAATAAGCAACAGTGTCGCCGCCAGCGTGCCAAAGGCACGGCGGGTATAGTGGTGATCTACCGCATGGCCGGCAAACAAAGCCGATGCGAAATAAGGCAGGGCTTCTGCCAAGCCGATCAAGCCGAGCGAAAGCGGGTCGTGCGTGATTTCATAAATATGCCAGCCCACTGTCACCGCCATGATCTGGTAAGCCAGCACAATCAGGATGCGGAATGCGAGTAGCTTGAGGAAGGCATGATGGTGGGATGTAAAGATGTGCATGGCTGACATTATAAAATCAAATGGGGCAAAGAATACGGTGCGTTATAATCCATATGGTTAGTGCAGTGAATAAGGCAGTAAGTATATGAAAGTATACCGATGAGTCGTCGTTGACCTAGTGCGACTCTGCCGATATAGATTAGGCGCACTAACCCTCTTAAAAACTCCCGTTTTATGTTGTTTAGTCAGTTTATGACTTTGCGTCTTTATGGCAATCAAGTTCTTTTAATAGTTGCCGATAAGGATTTATGCAAATCATTAACTTATTGGCTAGTAACACATTGAGACCTTCAGCTCTGTGCTTAGGTGCCGGGCTATGCCTGGCATTTGTCGCCATCCTGGCGCAACTGCCCTTGTTTGCAGGCCTCAGCGTCGCGCTATTGCTGGCAGGAATTTTCGCACTATGGCTCAGATATTTATTCAGGCAAGAAAAAGCCAGAAAAAACGAGGAACGCTGGCAGTTCGCGATTGAAGGCAGCAACCAGGGGTTATGGGATTGTGATGCGCAGACAAACAGGACATTCATTTCTCATCGCTGGAAAGAGATGCTGGGTTATGCCGATATTGAAATTGACGATAGCCCTAACGAATGGGATAGGCTTATCCATCCGGACGATAAGGAGCATGTATATGAAGCGATTGATAAACACTTTTCAGGGTTAACGCCTGCCTACGAATCCGAGCACAGAATGCGGTGCAAAGACGGCAGCTATTTATGGGTTCTTGATCGTGGAAAAGTAATGGAGCGGGACCAAGAGGGCAAGCCGCTGCGTATGCTGGGGACCCAAACTGACATCAGTAAGCGCAAGGCTGCAGAATTGGCGGTTATAGAACAGAAACAACAGTTCCAGCAATTTATCGAGAACCAGAGTGTTGCTACCTTCATGATTGATTCGCAACATCGCGTATTACATTGGAACCGTGCCTGCGAGGTGCTCACCGGCGTGGCCGCCGAAGACATGGTTGGCAAAGCCGAAGCCTGGCGCGGGTTTTACCCCAGGCCACGTCCGTGCTTGGCCGATCTGGTACTGAATTCAGAAAAAGATCTGGCTGGAAGCTATTACCCTGTGCAAGGGCAATCTACTCTGCTGGAAACGGGCTGGCACGCCGAAGCCTGGTTTGACGATATTGGCGGCAAACGCCGTTATGTGATTTTTGATGCTGCGCCCATTCTAGATATGGATGGACAGGTCACCGCTGTTATTGAGACGCTGCAAGATACCACTGAGAGCAAGCTGACTGAGCAGGCCTTGGTTGAAGAAAGAGCGATTGCACATCGGGCGCTGGCATCTTTGGAGCAACAGAAGTATGCGCTGGATCAGCATGCCATTGTTGCCACCACTGATGTACAGGGGCGCATCACTTATGCCAATGACAAATTCTGTGCTATAAGCGGTTATTCACGTGAGGAACTGCTGGGACGGGATCATGTCCTGCTCAATTCCGGTCATCACCCCAAAGGTTTTTTCAAAGAGATGTACCGCGCCGTAGCTAATGGCAAAGTCTGGCATGGCGAGGTCTGTAATCGCAAAAAGAACGGTGATTTGTACTGGGTGGATACCACCATCGTGCCATTTATGGGTGAGGACGGAAAACCACGTGAATATATCGCCATCCGTGCTGACATTACAGAACGCAAACGGGCTGAAGATGAAATCAGAAACCTTGCGTTTTACGATGCGCTTACAGGGCTTCCTAACCGCCGTTTATTGCTGGATCGCGCGCATCATGCTTTAGCCGCCAGCGCTCGCAGCAAGAACTACGGCGCATTAATGTTCATTGATCTGGATCGCTTCAAGGCATTAAACGATACCATGGGCCATGATGTGGGTGATTTGTTACTTCAGCAAGTTGCCAACCGGCTGAAATCCTGCTTGCGTGAATCCGATACCGTAGCGCGTCTTGGCGGTGATGAGTTTGTGGTGATGTTAGAGGATCTAAGCAGAAGTTCGTCGGAAGCTAAGGATCAAGTTAAGTACCTCAGCCAGAAAATTTTTCAGACGCTTACACATCCTTATGATCTGGCCGGATATGTTCACCGCAGCACACCAAGTATTGGCACGGCCTTGCTACATAGCAGTTGTGGCAGTATAGATGAAATACTGAAGCAGGCTGACATTGCCATGTACCAATCCAAGGCGGCGGGGCGCAGTATCCAAAACATTATTGACTCTGGCCATATCCAGCGTGTTCTGAATTAAGAGGTTATTTAGGCACGCGCCACAAATACCAGCTGGCGATGCTGCGATACGGGCTCCATGCCTTGCCAATCTCGGCGATTTCCTTGCGTTTAGGTGCAACCTCCAGTTTTTTAAGACGTTTGTAGCCTTCCACCACGCCAAAATCATCTGCGGGCAGAATATCCGTGCGTTTTAGCGTAAACATCAGCATCATTTCCACCGTCCATCGGCCGATGCCTTTTAAGGTGACTAAGCATTCAATAAGTTCTGCATCGCTCATGTTCTCTGCGGCTTGGCGCGTAGGCACAAGGCTGCTGACTGCGCCTTCTGCAATGCCTTTCAGCGTTTCAATTTTTCTGCCAGAAAATCCGCAGGCACGTAAATCGTCAAATGGCGTTGCAATTAATTGTTCAGGTTCAGGAAACCCGTCGAAATGGCGTTTGAATTTTGCAAAAATCGCATCGCCCGCTTTTCCGTTAAGTTGCTGATAAGCGACTGCCTGGACTAGCGCTTCGTAAGGATTAAGCCCGGGCTCAGCTTCTGCGTCGAAAGTACACGCGCCGACAGTTGCAATTAGCCAAGCCCAATCTGCATCTAATTGGGAGAGAAAATCCGTCGCCTGTTGATATTGCGGGTTCATGGTGTAATGATAGCCTCTAGGGATGGAACAAGTAAGCACATTAGTGCATCGTGCTAAATATGGAAAAAGCAGATTTATTTGATAACCTGCCTGAACAAGATCGGTTGCCTCTGGCAGAAGGTGCGGTGTTGTTGCGCAAGTTTATACAAAAAAATCAAGCCGTGCTCCAAAATGAGACATTGTTATTAAATGATGTAAATCTCATCGTTGCGCAATCCCCTTTGCGCCACATGGTCACGCCCAGCGGCTTTTCCATGTCCGTGGCCATGACCAATTGCGGAAAACTGGGTTGGGTTACGGATAGAAAAAGATATCGCTACGCTACGCTGGACCCTGATACTGGCGCGCCATGGCCAGCCATGCCCGCGAGCTTTCTGGCATTTGCAACGCAGGCTGCGCTAGAGGCAGGCTTTGCTGATTTTGTACCGGATGCCTGCTTGATTAACCAATATAAATCCGGCGCACGCATGAGCTTGCATCAGGATAAAGATGAGCGTGATTTTAGTCAGCCGATTGTTTCTGTCTCGCTCGGCGTGCCGGGCACTTTTTTACTGGGCGGGTTTGAACGTGCCGATACAACCGTCAAAATCCAGCTAAACCATGGCGATGTGATTGTTTGGGGCGGCGCATCAAGATTGCGCTACCATGGCGTATTGCCGCTTAAAGCCGGACGTCATCCGGCTTTTGGTTCATGTCGAATTAATCTGACTTTTCGAAAAGCCGGGTGATTCAAGATTTAATTTTGGACGTTATAATTTCAATGCCAGTTTAGCGCGGCGATAAATGCGGCCAATCAATGTGCCATCGAGCTGATAATGCTTGTGCAGCGGTTTTTTCACTTCCCAGCTGACGGTCATGCCGGCAGGAAAAGTTACCAAATCACCTTTACCAAAGGTTACTGCAGTGCCGCCGGCTGGTGTTCCATCTTTTGGAGTTATGACACATTCGCCCTCTAAAATATAAGCGATTTCCTGTTCAGGGAATGTCCAGTCAAATACCGAGACTTCTTTCTGCCAGGTTGGCCATTTGTTTACGCCCAGTGCTTCTAAACGTGTTTGGTCGGGATCATGCTCTACAATAATTTGGCTCATGTCATTCCTTTTTAAAAGCAGCTATTTTAGCCTATGGCGACATCTTGAACCCGTACATTATTGTGAAATCACAAATAAGCTTACGCGCATTCTAAAGTAGTAAAATACATTCTTTAGCAAATTTTTAATTTATATGCGAGTTAATTTAGATGAGGCCGTTGCCAGACTTAAGAATGGCGAGGTAGTAGCGATTCCTACCGAGACGGTATACGGTTTGGCTGCAGATGCAAGTAATGATGCGGCATTGCGGCAAGTCTATGCTGTTAAACAGCGCCCTGTGGATAATCCCTTGATCGTGCACATTGCCGATGCAGACCAGGTGGCCGATTGGGCGGCGGAATTTCCGCCGCTGGCGCAAAAACTGGCGCAGGCATTCTGGCCGGGACCTTTCACGCTGGTGCTGCCTGCAAAAGAAAGTGTTTCTAAGATAGTACGCGGCAATCAACCGACCGTGGCACTGCGCGTGCCAAACCATCCAGTCGCCTTGCAACTGCTCAAACAAAGCGGCCTGGCTTTGGCGGCGCCTTCGGCCAATAAGTTTACGCAATTAAGCCCCACCACGGCGGCGCATGTTAGTGCCGGGTTGGGTGAGCAGATAGCCGTACTCGATGGCGGCGCATGCAAGGTGGGCATTGAATCAACCATCGTGGGCGTAAATGGCGATAATTGGCGCTTGCTGCGGCGGGGCATGATCAGCGAGGCGACAATTGAAGCTGTGACAGGCAAGCCTGCATTAGAAAATCAACATCATTTAACTAACGACCTGCCCAAAGTTCCTGGGCAGCATGTACTGCATTATTCACCAAAAACGCCCATAAAGTTGTTTGAGTCGCGCGCTGCGCTTGTTAGTTTTGCCAGAACTTCCCCCCCAAAATGTGCTGCCCTACTCGTTGGCGAAATCGAAAACAGCGATGAGTTGCCAGGCTGCAATTATGTAAACTTGCCAGACAATGCCGAACAGTTCGCAGAGCAGCTCTACAGTTCGCTCCACGCATTGGATAACTTGGGCGTTGAGTTGCTGCTGGTTGAAGTGCCGCCAAACGCACCGGAATGGCTGGCAATTTTAGATAGATTGGGTCGCGCAGCTCACACCAAATAAACCACTTGTTTTAATGTAGAAAAGCGAGTAATTTTATACCAACGACAGTCTGGCGCTATGCGTAATTCCAGACTTGTGTGAAGGAGCTAGCTATGGACAACAAATACGGTTTAGGCAGTAGCAAAGTGGCGACCGAGCATCACGAGACACACCATAAAGCTGCTGTCATCCACCCGACACATTGTAAGTTTTGTAATAGTACCAACCTGATTTTGAGTCCAACCATGCACGACCATCGCTGCAACGATTGCGGCGAGTGGCAGAATGACATCCCGCAGGGTTATTCAACTGGCAGAAGCAGCGATTATTAACTAAACACCAAGTGTTTAATTACCGGGTTTCAGTGCTTCGGTAAATTCTTCATCCAGCGCATTATCAATGGCTTTAAGCACCACACGTGTTTTTTCTACTTCATCGGCTTTTCCAGCCTGATTTGCGATTAAACCTAGTTCAAATAAGGTTGCGACGTGAAGTGGATGCAAAGCGAGTGTTTTTTTTAAATATTGATTTGCTTTGTCCAGATTCCCAAGGTTTTCCTCAGCAATGCCCGCATAGTAAAAGGCTTCTGGGTTAGCTGGCTCTTTTGCAATCCACTCTTGCGCAACATTTTTAAGTTCCGCCCAATGACCGTTTTGATAAGGCAATACCACGCGCATAAAAAATGGCCGTTGTTGTTCCGGGGCGTCCCAAAAAGGCAATATATCGGATTTAAGGGATGTGGTTTCTGGTGCATCCATTAAGGCCTTTACCCATTTCACCGGGATGTTGTAAAAATAAGCGCTACGTCCTGGGCTTTTAAAGGTGCTGATGGCAACAAGTTTGCCATCGCGGTCAAATACCGGGCTGCCGCTCGCGCCCATCACAAACGAGGCGTCGGTGCGCACAATCTGGCTGTCGTCCAGCGCATATAAAGCTTTAATTTTTCCTTGCGTGGTCTGTGGTTTGGGTGGGCCGCCCGGAAAGCCGATTGAAAAAATCGACTGCTCGTATTTCAGGTTTTCGGAATCACCCAGTTCCACGGGGTTGAGTTCGAGGTACTGAAAGCGCAAAATGCATACATCGTGCTTCCAGTCCGCCTTTATCGCATCCGGTGTAGCGCTATCGCCAAACTTGGTGATTTTGACCCCGCTCGCATTGGCCAAAACATGGCAATTGGTGGCAACCAGATCTTTGCCGACTACCACGCCGGTTCCCACCCCGTGATTGCCAGCCTGTGTGGCAACATGTACTTTAACAACAGAAGCCTTGAGTTTGTAAACGAGTTCATTATTCGGCTCGACACACAAGGCACTCTGGGCACCCCCCAGACTTAAAAAAGCTACCATACAAACCGTGAATAAACGCATAAGTGGCACCTCAAGTCGAATTGTTTATTAGATGACAGTAGATTCGGTAAATAATTCTTTGTAAAACAAACTAAATATCAACATAACACAAAATTTAACGTGAAAGTCGCTTTAAAGCTAGGTAAAATTGAGGTTTTGAGAAATGTTAAATTTTGGAGTAAATCATGCTAACCCAATCGCATTTTGTTGATTTGCCAACGCCAACGGGAGTAATGCGCACCTATGTGCATCGCCCGATTGGTGATAAAGCTTATCCTGCCATATTGTTTTATTCCGAAATTTTCCAGCAAACAGGCCCAATAGAACGCGCGGCACGCTTGATGGCGGGTAAGGGTTATGCCGTGCTGGTGCCAGAGGTGTTCCATGAATTAAACCCCATCGGTACTGTGCTTGGCTACGATGATGCAGGCCGTGATAAAGGTAATGCAGATAAAGCAGCGAAAGACGTGCAAGGCTACGATGCTGATAACCGCGCAATGATTGAATATTTAGGCAAACAAAGCTGGTATAACGGCCACGTTGGCGCGATGGGTTTTTGCATTGGCGGCCATCTGGCTTTTCGGGCTGCTTTGCAGCCGGAAATAAAGGCAACAGCATGTTTCTACGCAACAGATCTGCACAACAATAATATCCCAAACAAGCCCAATCAACACAGCATGGACAGGCTGGCTGATATTAAGGGCGAGTTGATGATGATTTGGGGTAAACAGGATAATCATGTTCCTACAGCCGGACGCATGCTGGTATATCAGAAGTTAACCGAGGCCAATTTGAATTTTACCTGGCATGAATTTAATGCCCAGCATGCTTTTATGCGCGATGAGGACCAGCGTTATGATTCTGAGTTGGCAACGATGTGCTATCAATTAGTCTTGCAGATGTTTTGCAGAACTTTATAGATTTTCAGGATAGATTTATACTTACGCTTGCTAAAAAAATGACCTTGCACCTGGTTTGTAAATTAAGCCGTGTTTATTAGCCTTATCGTATATTTGAGGCGCGAATCAAAACAGTAATATAGTACATTACCCATTTAAAGAGAATTTTATGACCATAAAAAATGCAGATATTGGCCTGGTTGGCCTGGCTGTGATGGGGCAGAATTTAGCCCTGAATATTGCCGATCACGGCTACACCATTGCGGTTTATAACCGCGATCCGAAAAAAACCCTCAACTTTATCGAAGAGTGCAAAAAGAACGAGCCTTCACACGAACGTGTGGTGGGACATACCGATCTGGCCTCTTTCGTGTTGAGCATTAAACGCCCGCGTAAGATTGTGTTGCTGGTAAAGGCCGGTAGCGCGACGGACGTGACGATTAACGCACTGCTGCCGTTTTTAGAGCAAGGCGATATTATTGTTGATGGTGGTAACTCATTGTGGACGGATACGATCCGCCGTGAAAAAGAACTGGCTGTGAAGGGCATTGATTTTATTGGCTCCGGCGTTTCTGGCGGTGAAACTGGCGCGCGTTTTGGTCCAAGTCTAATGCCGTCCGGTACGCGCAAGGCATGGTCTTCACTGGAGCCGATCTGGCGTGATATTGCCGCCAAAGTGGACAATGTAACGGGTGAGCCATTAGAAGGCGGCAAGCCCGGCAAGCCGGTGGAAGGTGGTTTTTCATGTGCCGAATACATCGGCCCGGATGGCGCTGGCCATTATGTGAAAATGGTGCATAACGGTATTGAATATATCGATATGCAGTTGATTTGCGAAGCATACTGGCTGATGAAGAATCTGCTCGACATGCCTGCAAACGAGATTGGCAAAGTGTTCCAGGAATGGAATAAAGGCGAGCTATCCAGTTTCCTAATCGAAATCACAGGGGATATCCTGCAGCAAAAAGACCCGATGGGGCCTGGCTTCCTGGTAGATAAAATCATGGATGCTGCCGGTCAAAAAGGTACTGGCCAGTGGACTGCGGCGAATGCGCTGGAGCTTGGCGCACCGGCCAATGCGATTGCAGCTGCGGTGTATGCGCGCGCGCTTTCAAGCTTAAAAGAAGAGCGTGTGGAAGCCAGCAAAATCCTAAAAGGCCCGGTAATTCATCATGAGACAGACAAAAAGGCCATTATTGAAGCGATTAGAAATGCCTTATATTGCTCAAAAATCTGTGCTTATGCGCAAGGTTTTCAGCTGATCGACAAAGCGCAAGTGGCGTATAACTGGAAGCTCAACTTTGGCGAGATTGCACAAATCTGGCGTGGCGGTTGTATTATCCGCGCTCGGTTCCTCCAAAAAATTACCAATGCCTATGCATTGAATTCGCGTTTGAAAAACCTGATGCTTGACCCGTATTTCACCAATGCGATGAATGAAGGTCAGGCGGGTTGGCGCAAAGTGATTGCCCTGGCTGTGACCAATGGCATTCCAGCACAGGGGTTCAGTGCAGCATTGGCTTATTACGATGGTTATCGCAGTGCGGTACTGCCGGCAAATCTATTGCAGGCGCAACGCGATTATTTTGGTGCCCATACTTATGAGCGCCTGGATCAGCCGCGTGGTCAGTTCTTTCACTTGGATTGGCCAGAAGCAGATCGTCCGCAAATAGCGATTGAATAACGGACTGGTAATATAACCAGCCAATAAATAAGTGGGTTTGCTGAAAGGCAGCCCACTTTTTGTTTTAAAGCCTAAAGTGAAAAAAACGGATGCGCTCTTAATTGGGCTTTCGTTATACACAATCGCTAAAAGCTTCAATGGTGCGATTAAAGTCTTTTTGCTTTTTCAGACTTAAGATACTGGCCTCTTGCACTTTTACTTTATCGGACTTCTGGCTGAGCGCTGGCTCATAAATGTCATCAATCAGTTCTGGTTTCGCTACTTTTTTAACATTTGTTGCTTGCATCATATTTTCCTTTTGGGAGTTAAAATCTACAGGAATTGTGTTCCCGTAGCATGGGAGTTCAATCTATCAAATAAATTCATTGATTTCATGTAATTAGTCGATAAATCATTAAAATCATTACAACTTTGCCTATAACGCAGATCATTTGTTGCGGAATACGCAAAAGTAAATATTTTTTGTTGCGATTTATACAAGCAACAGCTGTGCCAAAATAATCGGCAAATAAAATTAAGTATTAAAAATACGCAAAAACCCTGTAATCACCGTAAAATGCTAGTCTTTCACATGGCTAATCACATATGAAAATTTCTATAAATGGCAACATCAAGCAATTCGATAGCGAGAACATGACCATTTCTGCGCTGGTAGTGACATTAAATTTAACTGGCAAGCGCTTGGCCATTGAAAAAAATGGCGAAATAGTGCCGCGCAGCCAGTTCGCAGAAACAAAATTGCAAGATGGCGATAAGTTGGAAATTGTGGGTGCAGTCGGTGGCGGATAGATGGATAGTGGGAAAATGATGAATCAACAACTGGTTATTGCGGGCAAGTCTTATCACTCACGCTTATTAGTGGGTACGGGCAAATATAAGGATTTTACCGAAACGCGCGCGGCGATTGACGCCAGCGGCGCACAGATTATTACGGTGGCCATACGACGCACCAATATTGGTCAGAACGCTGGCGAACCCTCGTTGCTGGAATACTTGCCGCCCGAAGAGTTTACTTACCTGCCCAATACCGCAGGCTGCTATTCGGCCGATGATGCAGTACGCACTTTGCGTTTGGCGCGCGAGTTGCTGGACGGCCATAAACTGGTGAAGCTGGAAGTGCTGGGTGACCCAAAAACGCTGTATCCGAATGTGATAGAAACGATTGCCGCGGCCAAGGTGCTAGTAAAAGATGGCTTTGACGTCATGGTGTATACCTCGGATGACCCAATTATCGCCAAGCAGCTCGAAGATATAGGCTGCTGCGCGGTTATGCCGCTAGCCTCTCTCATCGGTTCCGGTATGGGCATTCTGAATCCGTGGAATTTACAGATTATTATCGAAAACGCAAAAATTCCTGTGCTGGTAGATGCCGGCGTAGGGTGCGCAGGTGATGCGGCGATCGCCATGGAACTTGGTTGCGACGGCGTGCTGATGAATACGGCAATCGCGGCTGCGCGCGACCCTGTTTTGATGGCGTCAGCCATGAAAAAAGCCATTGAAGCAGGCCGAGAGTCGTACCTGGCTGGCCGTATGCCAAAAAAATTATATTCAGCCAGTCCGAGCTCGCCAACTTCTGGTTTAATTACAGCGGCATAATCGGTTGACGTGACCATAACAGGCAAAAAATACGCGTTTTCGGTGAGTGTTGAAACTGCTTATCTGCTGGATCAGTCAAACCCGGATGAAAATCAATATGCCTTTGCCTACACGATTACCATTAGCAATGTTGGCAGCATCGCCGCGCAGCTGATCAGCCGTCACTGGATTATCACTGATGCGAACAACCATGTGAAAGAGGTTAAAGGGCTGGGTGTGATTGGCGCACAGCCTTTGTTGCAGCCAGGTCAGCAGTTTGAATACACGAGCGGGACGTTGTTGGCGACACCTGTCGGTTCAATGCGGGGCACGTACCAAATAGTGGCTGAGGATGGCACCCTGTTTGATGCGGAGATTGAGTCGTTTACCTTGGCCGTGCCCAAGGTGTTAAATTGAGCTTGTGGAATTAGGTAAAACAATTTGAAAAAGTTTTTGATTCTAGTTTGTATGGTTCTCGTTACGGTTTCGTGCGCGAAACGAAATGTAAAGCCTTCACCACAAAAAAGCGTGACGACCTGTGATTGCGCTAAGCAAACAGTACCAACTCAACCGCCAGACACCACCAAAGCAAATGGTGAAACTAAGCCAGTGACACCAATCATCATGCCAGATTTCGCGCTGCTAAAACCAGCGGCCTGGAGCGATATTGACGGTTTTGCAGAAGATGATTTAAGCGTGGCCTGGCCAGTTTGGCTAACGAGTTGCAGCACCTTGAAAAACAAGCCTGCATGGCAAGCGGTATGCGCTGCTGCGCAGAATATGAACAACCCGGATAGTGCAGCGATTCAGGTCTATTTCACACAAAATTTTAATGTATATCGCACTAGCAATCAGGATGGTACGGACACCGGTTTGATTACCGGCTATTATCAGCCGTTACTGAAAGGCAGCCGTACCAAGTCTGCACAGTATCCGCATCCCATCTATCGTCAACCCAGCGATCTGGTGACGGTAGAACTGGGAGAGCTCTATCCGGAACTTAAATACAAACGTGTCCGCGGCAAACTGGTAGGCAACAAACTGGTGCCTTACATGACGCGTGCGGAAATCGAGGCATCACCTTCGCCGATGTCCGGCACTGAAATTATGTGGATTAATGACGTCATCGATGTGTTTTTCCTGCAGATACAGGGTTCCGGCCTAGTTCAGCTGGATAATGGCGAACAGATTCAAGTGGGCTATGCCGACCAGAATGGGCATCCCTATAATTCGATTGGCCGTCTGCTGGTCGAGCGCGGTGAGTTGACCCTTGATCAAGCCTCCATGCAGGGCATTAAAAACTGGGCGCGTAATAACATGGGAAAATTGCGCGATCTGCTCAACAGTAATCCCAGCTATGTGTTTTTTAGAGAATTGCCCGCAGGCTTGCCAGGTCCGCTCGGTGCGCTTGGGGTGCCCGTCACCGCTGAGCGCAGTGTGGCTGTAGACCCAAAATTTGTACCGCTGGGTGCGCCAGCGTTTTTATCGACCACGCTGCCTAATAGCGCAAAGCCGTTGAAACGATTAATGATGGCACAGGATACCGGCGGAGCGATCAAGGGCGGGGTGCGTGCTGACTTCTTCTGGGGGGCGGGTAACGAAGCCGGCAAGCAGGCGGGCGGGATGAAGCAGACTGGCAAGATCTGGGTGTTGTTACCCAAAGACTTTCCGCTCCCTAAATAATTGAAAAAGGGCGCGTTGGGCGCCCTTTTTAATGACGTTAGAACTAATTACTTGTTCATTACGTACATAGTCACTTCGAAACCGAAACGCATTTCAGTAGCAGCTGGTTTTGTCCACATCGTAATTCTCCTTAGTTAAAATTCGTCTGGTTTAATTCGCATCGCTGCAATCGCTCCATAACGTAGGAACCATATTACGCGGGTACCAAAAATAAGCTGTATTTAATCTGCTTAAAACAGGCTCATGATTTTCATGAGATTATTGAGCGCTTTTGATCCGTTTTAGCAGACGCTTAATGCCTTTTCTGCCGATGGTGCGCTTCATACTCACTTTAAAGTCATAAAGATGAAATTGTAATTTATCCTGCCATCTCAGTTTTCTGCCGGTGAGTCCAAGATAGATGTGCATGAAACGTTTGCGCCCTGCCCAGTGCAGCTTGTGGCAAGCCCTTGTAAGATCCGCCACGCGAAGTTTCAAAGCGACCGGGTGATTGAAGCTATGCAGTCGGGCGGTGTCAATCAGAGAGAATTGCAATTTATGGTCAGCCAAAATGTTGACCAGAATATTGCCGCCGGATAAATCCCTGAAGTGAATGCCATGACTATGCATGATATGGCAATACTGCGCCAATTGAGGATAAACATCCTCGGGGGTCAGTCCTAAAAAAGCAGGCTCGCCTCTTGCAAACGCAGAAAACAGCTGGCCAACATTGCAGTCAGCTTGCACATAGTCGCATAGATAAAAATTCTGTTTAAGGGTGCTATCGCCAATTTTCTCAAAGAATGCCACCGGCTGGGCGGTTTTCACACCGCGCCTTAATAGCTCCATTGCGCCATTCCAGCTGCGTCTGGCTTTGCTGGGCTTGTATCGGTCCAGAAAGGCTTTGTGCGGGTACATTTTGACAGGTTGTTTCACCGTGATTAGGCGCGAGCTGTCGCGCGGGTCGGCAACTGACCAAATCGCATTACGCGCATGACGTAACGCCGCATCTTTTGAAGGGCTGTGAAGTTTGCTGGGGTGCAGGGCTTGCATGAGCATGTTGGCTTCATTTGCATCTTTGGCCAGCACCAGTCCCTGCCAGTCGTCTTCATTCACTCTGAAATATTGCAAGCCATTGATATGGGCATGTATCGCCAAGTCCTTTTCCAATGCAGGTTGGGCTTTGGTTTTGACGGGAAAATCCGCATGCCATTGCAAATAAATGGGGGATTCTGTAATCAGCTCAAAATTCTTGTGGAGCAATCCTCCGTCACGATGCAGCACTCTTGCTGCATTCAATGTAGTTTCTTCATAGACATCGCTCAAAAAAGCGACTTTTCCATTGATCGTCCACGCGGCATGCATTTGCCTGTCATCCTGTTCAAAATGATGGATTTCCAGGCCTTGCGCCGAAGCAATATGCCGCACATAATGCGCGCCCTGAATCAGGCTGGTTACGGTTTTGACTGCGTTAAAACTGGCGCGGGGCGCATAATTGGCAAGGTTGCCATCCGCGCTTTTGTAATGGGTTACTCTTTCTAACGGCGGATAATCCGATTCCTGCAGGCCGTCATTAATCAGGCCTTCGCGCTGGCAGATGAAAGCGCCCCAGAATACCTGTGCCAGGCTATTCGAAGCGGCCGTGAGGGTGAGGTAGCGGGCAGCGTAATCGGCCTGCTTTTGCTCGCCATCCGGCAGCAGGCGCTGTATGCGATAAATCGCCCAAAAAGCGACCGGTGAAACCAGTTGAGCTACGCCAAAATCTGTGCTGATTTTTTTTAAGATGCGCGCTTTTTTAACCAGATTGTATTTGAAGATGGTCGCCCAACGGTATTTGAATATGCGGTGATCAAACCGTTCAGGTTCGGATACGCGCTCTGAAAACAAATTGTCGGTATGGATATCGGGTAGTTGATTTTTTTCCTTAAACGTCTGCAGCAGACCGATATTGTAGATAGGTTCAAAATCGCTGAGGTTGGGGCCGGCCAGTTTCAGGCTCCGGCTTTTGATTTCATGATGCGCAATTCCCCAGGTGGCAAGAAAACCAGGCATGGAATATCCCGCCCAGCGTTTGCGGTTAATGGTGGTGCCCACTTCGATTTGCCTGACTTTGCTGCCGAACTGCGCCAGCACATCCTGCAGAAACTGCCGCCAGATGGCTTGTTCAGCGGGCGACTCCATGTTCCTCGCGGCTTCAAAAGGCTGTACCAGATGCAAGCTCACCTCGAACTGATGTGCGATCAGAGCACATAAAAAACGTGCATTAAAACTGGTTAAATCACCATAGCTGAAATCCATACGCACTTGTTTTGTACCAAGCTGATTGAGCTGTGAGATCACGTAGTCATCTACTGCCGGGTCGGCGGAAGACGCGACGCAAACGCCGAAAAAATCGGCTGGGATGGTGTGGTTGCCAGGGGGTAAATGCCCGTTTTTAATCAACAAACCGCCACGCAGAATGTAGCTTAAGCCATCGTATACCACCTGCCTGGTGAGCATGGAAGGCAGTTTTCGGTTAGCTGTCATTGCGGCAATCGGTAGCGCTGCTCACGGTATAGCAAAGCCGGTAGTAATGAATTCGCAAGTGCGCGCTGCTCGATTTCTTTAGCATTGGCAGGGGGTGCAGATTCACTAAGGCGTTTTGTCTTGGTGTCATATACTGCATGTGCCGGCGGTTTGCCTTCGCGTAACACAACGACTTCGTTTAATTTTGGCGTTTGTTCCATCCAGGCAAAGTTGTGGTTGTATTGCATCATGGCGCGGCCAAGCCTGTCGGCTGGCTCACTGGATAAGTCTCGTCCCGTCATCGGGTGCTGGCCTTTAATGCCCATGAGAGACAGCACGGTGACAGGCAGGTCAATCTGACTGGTGATGCTGGTAATTTTTCTGGGTTGAATATCTGCGCCCAAAATCAAACCCGGAATATGGAAATGCTTAATCGGTACCAGAGAATCGCCCCGGACGCGGATGTCGTGATCCGCTACAATCAAGAACACGGTGTCCTTCCAGTAAGGGCTCTTTTGTGCCTGCTCAAAAAATTTTCCCATGGCATAGTCAGCATATTTTACAGCGTTGTTATCAGTAGCCTTTGGTTGCTCATATAGCTCAATGCGTCCATCCGGGAATTCAAACGGCGCATGATTGGATGACGAAAATGCTAGCGTAAAGAATGGCTTGCCGCTGGCGTGGTGTGCCATCAGCTGCTCGTGGGTTTTGTTGAGCAGGTCTTCGTCCGAAGCACCCCAGCTGCCGACAAATACTGGATTTTTATAATCTTTTTCTTCGATAATTTTCTGAAAGCCGTTGCCTAGAAAAAAGCTGCGCATATTGTCAAAATGCGATTCGCCACCGTAAATAAATTCTGTGTGATAGCCTTGTTTGCTAAGTAAGGCCGCAAGTGAGAAAAAGTTTTTCTGGCTGAGCGAGAGTTTAACTGTGCTGTCCGCAGGGGTGGGCTGAAAGCCAGTAGTGACCGCCTCGATGCCGCGCACAGAGCGTGTCCCGGTAGCATACAGTTGCTCAAGCCAGATGCCTTGTTCTTTTAGTTTTTCCAGGTTGGGCGTTACGGGTTTGCCACCAAGGGACTCCACAAAAGTCGCCCCCAGGCTCTCTTGCAGGATAATCACCAGATTGAGCGGCTTGTCGCGTTTAACGCTGGGCTCCAGGGTTTTAAGCGTAGGAATGTCTATGTCTTTTGCATCAGTGAGTTTGAATATCTCGGCTTTGGGCATTTTTCCATAAATCTTGCTGGATTTGCTTTCATGCTGCAAGCTGTAAACCGCGTAAAATACCGAATAACCGGAATTTAATATCAGGCTATTCACCATGCTATCCTGCGTGATGGCGAATAATGCGGGATTAGCAGGCCTGTGGCCAGTGGTGGAACGAATACCAAAAGCGATTAATACTAAAAACAGCGGCCAAAGCAGAGCTAATTTTTTGTTTGACCAGGAAGGGGTGCTGCTAACTAGCCATGGGTGCATAAAACGGCGCATCGCCCAAATGGCCAATAGTGTGAAGCCGATGCCTGTGAACACCTCCACCTTGAAGCCGCGCCAGAGCATACCCAATACTTCATGAGGATATTTTAAATATTCTACAAAGATACGGTTAGGCCGCACATCGTATTCGGCAATAAAGCCGGGCGTAGCTGCTTCTAAAAACACCAGAAAAACAATCGCTGAAATCACCCAGAGATAAGTAAATTTCTGCCATACATTAAAAAAGTGTCTGGTCGCTAAAATTGGTGCCAATAACACCGGGATGACACTGAGTAAACAAAGCTGAATAATATCGGTGCGGATGCCTTGCAATAAAATTTCCAGCAGCTTGCCTGTTGCATTGACTCGATCCAGCTTCCATAACACGAGACCAAGCCGTGAGGCCGAAAGTATCACCAAACCCAACAGCACCATGGCCACAACCGGAGCATAAGGCCCCAGCTTTTTGCTGATGTGCCAGAAGGCGTGCTGCCATTTTTTAAACAAACTTGATAACAACATGCAGTATTTACTTTAAAATCAAAACGCTATTATAAATGCAACGGGCTTAATAAAAAAAAGGATTTAGTGTTGGCGTAACCGGCCATATGCCAGCGTACCAATGGCGCAAAAGATCAGGCTGCCAAAAATAAGAGCCGTGCTAATGACTGGCGTATTAATTTTTTGCATTATGATGTAAAGCCCAACCAGAGTCATCATGCTTAAATTTTCAAAAAAGTTCTGTACGGCAACTGCATTGCCTGCGCCAACGCTCTCGTGGCCACGCTCTTGTAATAGGGCGTTGAGCGGGACTACGTAAAAACCGCCAGCTACACCAATCAATATCAGCAAGGCAATGGCCGAGCGCAGCTGTGTTGTGTGGGCAAGCAGCATAATGAATACTCCAATCAAGAGTCCTGCGGGCAACACACGGTTCACATTGTTAAGGCTGACCAGATTTGCTGCCAGTGCCGAGCCAATTGCAATGCCGATAGCCACTGTTCCGCTCAGGTTCGCGGGCATGCTCAAATCTGTAATACCCAAAGCGACCGGCACCCATGCAACTAATAGAAGTCGCAATGTCGAGCCCATGCCCCAGAAAATGCTTGAGCCAAATAATGAAAAGCGTGCATCCTTGTTGCGGAATAGGACCCTAAGTGCAGTATAAAATTCAAGGACGAGCGATTTTGGCTGCAATCTTGTGTCCGGTCTTGCCACTGCCAGGTGCGGGATAAAGGTATTGGCTACAGCGGCCAAGAAATAACACCCGCATACAACAGATAGCGCGATGGGTACTGAGATGCTGGCCAGCTTTCCGCCCAGTAAAGCACCCAGTAATATCGCAACAATCGTTGAGCCTTCAATCAAACTGTTGGCTTTAACTAATTTTTCTGCGGAAACCAGCTCGCTTAAAATGCCGTATTTGGCAGGCGAATACGCTGCAGCGCCTGCGCCCACCAAGCCATAAGACCATAGTGGGTTAAATCCCAATAACATGGCGCTGGCACCTAGCAGTTTAAGCAAGTTAGCCATCAGCATGACGCGGCCTTTAGGAAAACCATCCGCAAATGGCCCGACAAAAGGGGCAAGCAAAATGAATGCGACCACAAAAAATTCCTGCAGCATCGGAATTTGCCAGTCTGGTGCGGCATGTGATGATAATAAGGCTATTGCGGCAAATAGCAACGCGTTATCAGCTAATGCCGATAAAAACTGTGCGACTAGCACAGCAAGCATGCCACGTGATAATAAGCGATTGCTGCTTGAAGAGGGCGGTGTCAAACGGAGTCTCTTGGAGAAAATGTATTCATATCAACCACTTGCTGATAGTTGCGAGGATTAAGCATTTTCTGCCATCTGTTTCAGTGTGACATAGTCTGTTTTGCCTGTGCCGAGCAAGGGCAACTCTGCAATGCGTATGATTTTGCGTGCAATGGCGATTTCGGGGTTTCCAAGATTTTTGGCCACAATTTGCAGATCCTCACGCTTCAATGCAGGATCGGTCGTGAATAGAATGATATTTTCACCGCGTTGTGCATCGGTTTGGGTGCTGGCAGCATGCTGGTGTTCAGGCGCGGCAGTATTGGCGATTTTTTCCACCACTTCGAGAGATACCATTTCGCCTGCCACTTTGGCGAAACGTTTCACACGGCCTTTGATGTGAATAAAGCCCTGGGCATCAACTTCAACAATGTCGCCTGTGTTGTACCAGCCATCTTCGGGAGGGTTAAGCACGCCCGGATTATCGAACAGGTAATAGCCTTTCATCACGTTTTCGCCACGCACATGCAGCAGGCCGCCAGCATGAATGCCAGGCACAGACTCTAACTTGTGTTCCAGACCGGGGATGAACTGCCCTACGCTTCCATTCAGGTTTGCCATCGGCGTGTTGGCCGAAAGCACGGGTGCGCATTCTGTGGCGCCATAGCCTTCAAGAATGCCGATGCCGAATTTTTCCGTATAAATTCTGCGTACCTCATCATTAAGCTTTTCTGCGCCTGCAATCACGATCCTGAGTTTATAAAAGTCGTAAGGATGGGCATATTTGGCATAATTTGCCAAGAAGGTGCTGGTCGCAAAAAATACCGTGCAGCCACGGTCATAGATGATTTCCGGAATGATTTTGTATTGCAGTGGTGACGGGAACATGTGAATTTTAATGCCGTTTAACACAGGGAGCATGGAACCCGTAAATCCAAAGGCATGGAATATAGGTAACACCATCATGAATTTATCAGTGGGGTTGAAATCCAGTACCGCCATAATCTGTGCGATATTGGTCAAAATGCTTTTATGCGAATGCACTACACCCTTTGGTTTGCCCTCGGAGCCTGAAGTAAACAATACAACAGCGGGTTCCTCGGGTGAACTGGATTCCATCACCGCGCGCGGATAGTGCAAGGCATAGCCCATCAGCCAGGCGCGGTCGACTACGCCAAAATCAGCACGCAGGTCTTCAAGATAGAGAATGTTGAGCTCTTTCAGGTCGGCAACAACTTCTTCCAGTTTGGCCGTTTCAATAAACTTGCGAGAGGTGATGACGGTTTTGATATTGGCCGCGATACACGCATTCTGCATCCCGGCTGTTCCGGCGGTGTAATTGATCATGGCCGGGATACGGCTAAATGCCGACATGCCTAAAATCAGTGCAACAGTATTGGTAATGTTAGGCATGAGTACGCCGACGACTTCGTTCGGGCTACTGACTTTGGTAACAATTCTTCCTAGCGCCAGACTTTTCTTCAATACATTCTGATAGGTTTCTTCTACTTCGTTGAGATCTTCAATGAGTTTGTAGTCGCCACCGAATTTATCCACAGCATCTAAAAAAGCCTCAAACAAGGTGCGGCTTTTCTGCGCCTGAAACAGCATTTTTTGCATAACGCTGCGCATGCCTTCGCCCGCGATGCGGCGCCTTTGCTTGGCGGTAGGAAAGTTGCGATTCGTGGCTTTTGGCATCACGATGCTGGTGGTAGGTAACACCGTGAGCGTGACTCGAGGAAATAAGCGCTTAAGCTGGTGGCGCGCTAAGCGTCCAAAATAGGACTCTCCTGCACCATCAATACGCACAGGTAAAACAGTTGCCCCCGTTTTGCCGGCAATAAACCCCGGGCCGTCATACACTTTTTGTATTTCTCCAGTTGCCGTAACGCGTCCTTCTGGAAAAACCACTACATTTTCGCCGGCTTCAAGCAGCTTGATCACCTTTTTCATCGCAATCGGATTAGCGGTATCTACTTCTACATGGCGCGTTAAACGTAAGGCTTGCCTAAATGCCCATTTTTTAAAGGTGGAGGTGTGTACGACAAAAGTGGCTTTTTTTGGCAAAAATATGCAAAGCAATAAACCATCCAAAAATGATTCGTGATTAGCGACGATCAACAGCCCATCTTCAGCGGGCACATTTTCTAAGCCGCGCACCTCGACGCGAAATAGGATTTTGCTAATAAAACGCAGGATACTTGCTAACATAAAGACTCCCCTATTTCGTTGTTATCTAAATATTATTTTTTACTTAGTCTTAAAATGTTTTCAATTTTAGCCGTTCGGTCTTTTTTAAATGCTAATAGTACACGCTGACGCTGCCTGGCGCCTAGTGCGACAAAAATCCAGAAATATTCTTCCATAAATAATATGCCTGCAAGTCAATATCGATGCGGATTCCGAGGTATATAAATTCTCGCTGAAAATAAAAACGGACGCCGCAGCGTCCGTTTGTTTTACAACTAATTTACTGATTACACGTGATAAGCACGTTCGCCATGTTCCGTTGTATCCAAGCCCTCACGCTCAGATTCTTCAGATACACGCAGGCCGATCAAGATGTCCACAACTTTAAGCGAGATGAATGCAACGACTGCAGACACGACGATTGCTGTGCCAACTGCCCATAATTGCGCGGTCATTTGTGCAGCAAAGTTGTATTCGCCGACAGCATTTGCAACATAGTCATATACGCCCATGCCACCCAAAGCCGGGTTTACAAACACGCCGGTTGCCAGTGCGCCAAATATACCGCCTATGGCATGTATACCAAATACATCGAGTGCATCGTCATAGCCAAACATGTGTTTTACTTTTGATACAAAAATGTAGCAGATTGGTGAAACCAGCAGGCCGATAATGATGGCTCCCATCGGTCCTACGAAACCGCAGGCTGGAGTCACAGCAACCAAGCCGGCAACTGCGCCAGAAGCCGCACCCAACATAGATGGTTTTGATTTATGGAACCACTCAACAAACATCCAGGAAAGTGTTGCTGCGCCAGTAGCGATCATGGTATTCAGGAAAGCCAGTGCCGCATAGCCGTTAGCTTCCAGATTAGAGCCGGCATTAAAGCCAAACCAGCCTACCCACAGTAATGCAGCGCCCACCATCGTCAAGGTCAGGCTGTGAGGCGTCATGGCCTCTTTGCCGTAACCAATACGTTTGCCCAACACGATACAGGCAACCAAACCAGCGATACCTGCGTTGATATGCACAACAGTTCCGCCCGCAAAGTCAATTGCGCCTTTAGCCCATAACCAGCCAGCATTTGCTAATACGGTATTCAGTGATTCAGCACTGGTAATTGCATCAGGACCATCCCAGTACCAAACCATGTGCGCCATTGGCAAGTAAGCAAAGGTAAACCAGAGTGCCATAAAAGCTAACACTGCAGAGAATTTCATGCGTTCTGCAAATGCACCGATAATCAGGGCTGGCGTAATGGCCGCAAAAGTAAGTTGGAAAGCAACAAAAATCAGCTCAGGAATATATGCGCCTTTGCTAAAGGTGGCTGCGATGGAATCCGGCGTGATGCCCGCCAGAAACGCCTTACTCAGGCCGCCAAAATATGGGTTGCCGCCTGTAAACGCCACGCTGTAGCCATACAGTGCCCATAGCACACCCATGAACGAAAAGATCACAAAGGTTTGCATTAGGACGGATAGCATATTTTTTTGGCGCACCAAACCACCATAAAACAAAGCCAAGCCAGGAATGGTCATTAAAGTGACCAAGGCCGTGGCTACAATCATCCATGCCGTATCGCCCTTGTTTGGAACGGGGGCGGGTGCTGCTGCGGCCTCAGCTGGTGCCGCTTCTGCAGGCGCTGCCTCGGCTGGAGCTGAAGAGCTGCTTGCTGCGGCATCTACTGCTACTGCAGCATCGGTTACCGCCTCTACTGTAGCAGCAGCGGCTGCGTCCTCTGCAAAACTCAATTGTGTCGCGCCTAAACCTAGTAGGGCGACTAACGAAAATATAGATAAAAATTTCTTCATGCCTGTAATTTTATTCATGCTAGGCCCCTTAAAGTGCATCTGGACCGGTTTCACCGGTACGGATGCGATAAACTTGTTCTAAATTAAACACAAACACTTTGCCATCGCCAATTTTGCCGGTGGCTGCGGCTTTTTCAATCGCATCCACCACTTGGTCCAGCATGTCATCTTTAATGGCGACTTCCAATTTTACTTTCGGCAAAAAATCTACCACATATTCTGCACCGCGGTACAGCTCAGTGTGGCCCTTCTGGCGGCCAAAACCCTTTACCTCAGTAACCGTAATGCCTTGCACGCCAATGGCAGACAAGGCTTCACGCACTTCATCAAGCTTGAATGGCTTGATTATTGCGGACACAAATTTCATTTCTAACCCCCTTAAAGTTTTACGTACAAATTAAATAAAAAGCACATTTGACATAAGCAAAGCACGTGCCAATCAAAAATATGTTTATAATCAATAGCATAAATAATATTTAATCATAGCGGTTATTGTGGAATGACTGTAAAAATCTGCTAAACTACGATTAAAAATTGTAAAACCTTCAGGAATCGCCATGTTGAATGCAGAAAAGATTAATGAAATATCCAGTAAAATCAATGAGTTGATAAAATCAAGCCCAATAGCTGACATTGAAAAGAATATTTATGCACTAATTCAGGGCGCGTTCACCAAAATGGAGCTTGTTTCACGCGAAGAATTCGATGTTCAAACTGAAGTGTTGCGCAAAACGCGTGAGCAGCTTACAAAAATGGAAGCCAGGCTAATCGAGTTAGAGACACAGCTGAAGCAGAAATGAGTCTGGCTGTGCTTTATAGCCGCGCGCTGAGCGGTATGGATGCGCCAGAAGTGGTGGTCGAAGTGCATCTGGCCAATGGCTTGCCGAGTTTCACCATTGTCGGGCTTCCTGAGGCCGAGGTGAAGGAGAGTAAAGACCGCGTGCGAGCTGCCATACAAACTGCGCAGTTCGAGTTTCCCGCACGGCGCATCACGGTCAATCTGGCTCCGGCTGATTTACCCAAAGAAAGCGGTCGCTACGATTTGCCGATTGCGCTGGGGATTTTGGCAGCAAGTGGTCAGATTCCGAAGGAGTCGCTAAAAAATTACGAAATAGCAGGTGAATTGGCGCTGACAGGCGAGCTACGGCCGATTCGCGGCGCGTTAGCGATGACATACCACATGGTGCATGCCCAGGCTAAACAAAACGCCCAGGCTAAACAAAACCAAGTTAAGCAAAATAATGGTGCAAAAATCAAACGTGCTTTTATTTTGCCCCAACTCAGTGCACAAGAAGCCAGCTTGGTAAAAGATGCCATGATTTACCCGGCCAATTCCTTGCTGGAGGTGTGTGCACATTTAAGCGGGCGCACAATGCTTAGCCAATATGAATCCAGCATGCAGATACAACATATTGCTTATCCGGATTTTAGTGAAGTAAAAGGTCAAAGTCAGGTCAAGCGCGCGCTGGAAATTGCCGCAGCGGGCGGGCATAGCGTGCTCATGAGCGGGCCACCAGGAACGGGTAAATCCATGTTAGCCAGCCGTTTTGCAGGTATTTTGCCCAGCATGACAGAAAGCGAAGCATTAGAGAGTGCCGCAATCCAATCGCTCAACGGCAATTACAGGCTGGAAAACTGGAAGCGCAGACCTTACCGTGCGCCGCACCACACCGCATCAGGTGTGGCATTGGTAGGTGGTGGCGGTATTCCGCGGCCAGGTGAAATTTCGCTCGCGCATCACGGCGTCCTGTTTCTGGATGAGCTACCCGAATTTGACCGTAAAGTACTTGAGGTATTGCGTGAACCGCTGGAGAGCGGCCATATCACCATCTCACGCGCCGCAAGGCAGGCTGATTTTCCCGCGCAGTTTCAGCTTATGGCTGCTATGAATCCTTGCCCTTGCGGTTATTTGGGACATTTCAACAACAAATGCCGTTGTACGCCTGACAATGTGGCGCGTTATCGTGCCAAAATTTCAGGGCCGTTGTTAGACCGTATAGATTTGCATATCGAAGTGCCTGCCCTGAAAGAAGATGAATTGACCTCAGCTGCAGTGGCTGAAAACAGCGATGCAATTCGCGCACGTGTAGAAAAAGCGCGTGCATTACAACTGCAACGCCAAGGCAAATCCAATTCTGCGCTTGGCAGCTTGGAAATCGATAAATTTTGCCAACCGGACGATGCCGGCTTGTCATTGCTTAAAACTGCCATCTCGCGCCTTAATCTATCTGCGCGCGCTTATCATCGCATTTTAAAAGTCGCACGTACCATTGCTGATTTGGCGGGTGAAGCGGCCATAAAGTCTGCCCATATTGCCGAAGCAGTGCAATATAGGCGCGGCGATGCACAGTAATATTGCGCCAGCGTGATAAAATTAGCGAAATTCTAAAGACTCATTTTTCATGACTTTGCTGCCAATTTCTGCAACAGAAACCAAACTGCGTGAACTGCTCAGGCAGCGCATCCTGATTCTGGATGGCGCGATGGGCACCATGATACAGCGTTACAAGCTGACCGAAGCCGATTATCGTGGCGAACGTTTCGCAGATTTTAAGGCGCCGGCGGGTGAGCGCGAGCTGTTTGTGAAAGGCAACAATGAATTGTTGACATTGACGCAGCCGCAGGTGATTCAGGAAATTCACGAGCAATATCTGGCGGCGGGCGCGGATATCATTGAAACCAACACTTTTGGCGCAACCAGCGTCGCGCAGGATGACTACCACATGGCGCAACTGGTGCATGAAATGAACGTGCAATCAGCCAAGCTCGCCAAAGCAGCCTGCGCCAAATACAGCACGCTGGATAAGCCGCGTTTTGTGGCGGGTGCTTTAGGCCCCACCCCTAAAACGGCCAGCATCTCGCCGGATGTGAATGACCCTGCCGCACGTAATGTGAACTTTGACCAGCTGGTGAGCGCTTACTTGGAGCAGACGCGAGGCCTGGTTGAAGGCGGTGCAGATATTCTGATGGTGGAAACCATTTTTGATACGCTCAACTGCAAAGCGGCATTATTTGCCATCGACAGTTTCTTTGAAGAAGTGGGTTATCGTATGCCGATTATGATTTCCGGTACGGTGACCGATGCTTCCGGGCGAATCTTGTCCGGCCAAACTGTCACCGCATTCTGGCATTCTGTGCGCCATGCCAAACCGCTCACAGTGGGTTTGAATTGCGCGCTTGGCGCTACGCTGATGCGCCCGTATGCAGAAGAGCTTTCTAATACCGCCGATACGTTTGTGTGTATTTACCCCAACGCAGGCTTACCAAACCCGATGAGCGACACAGGGTTTGATGAAACGCCCGATGTGACCTCCAGTTTGGTGAAAGAGTTTGCTGAAAGTGGCTTTATCAACATTGCGGGTGGTTGTTGCGGAACGACCCCTGCGCATATCAATGCAATTCATGAGGCGATTAAAGCTATTCCACCACGCGAAGTGCCCAGTGTTCCACCTTATACCCGCCTTTCAGGGCTGGAACCATTCATCATTGACGAGAATTCGTTATTCGTCAACGTTGGCGAGCGTACCAATGTCACCGGCAGTAAGGCTTTTGCGCGCATGATTATCAACGGCCAGTTTGAAGAGGCGTTGAGCGTGGCGCGGCAGCAGGTGGAAAACGGTGCGCAAGTCATCGACATCAACATGGATGAAGGTATGCTGGATGCCGTGCAGGCCATGACGCACTTTTTGAATCTGATAGCTTCGGAGCCTGATATTGCGCGCGTGCCAATTATGATTGATTCCAGCAAATGGAGCGTGATTGAAGCAGGCCTAAAATGCGTGCAGGGCAAGTCGATTGTCAATTCCATCTCCATGAAAGAAGGTGAGAGCGAATTCTTGCGCCAAGCCAAGCTGTGCCGCCGTTACGGCGCGGCAGTGATTGTGATGGCGTTTGACGAAAAAGGCCAGGCGGATACCTATAAACGCAAAATTGAAATCTGCAAACGTGCGTATGACTTATTGGTGAGCACCGGTTTTCCGCCAGAAGATATTATTTTTGACCCTAATATTTTTGCTATCGCGACAGGCATTGAAGAGCACAACAATTACGCCGTGGACTTTATCGAAGCCACGCGCTGGATCAAGCAAAACCTGCCGCATGCGAAAATCTCGGGCGGCGTGTCGAATGTGAGTTTCAGCTTCCGTGGCAACGAACCCGCGCGCGAGGCGATTCACACGGTATTTTTGTACCATGCGATTAAAGCTGGTATGACCATGGGCATCGTCAATGCCGGCATGGTGGGCATATATGATGACCTCACGCCGGAATTGCGCGAGCGCGTGGAGGATGTGGTATTAAACCGCCGGCCAGATGCGACCGAGCGCATGATCGAAATTGCCGGCACTTTGGTTGCGGGCGGCAAAAAAGAAGCCGCAACACTAGAATGGCGCGGAACGCCCGAAAATCCTGTGAGCGTGAATAAACGGCTAGAGCATGCCATGGTGCACGGCATCACTGATTTCATTGTAGAGGATACTGAAGAAGCACGCCAGGCCATAATGGCAGGCGGCGGCAGGCCGATTCACGTGATAGAAGGCCCGCTCATGGATGGCATGAACGTGGTCGGTGATTTGTTCGGCCAAGGCAAAATGTTTTTACCGCAAGTGGTGAAATCTGCCCGCGTCATGAAGCAAGCAGTGGCGCATTTAATCCCTTTTATTGAAGCTGAAAAAGCGCTGGAACAGGAACGCACGGGCGTGGTCGCCAAGCCAAAAGGTAAGGTGGTGATTGCTACCGTGAAGGGCGATGTGCATGACATCGGCAAAAATATCGTTTCAGTAGTGTTGCAATGCAATAACTTCGAGGTAGTGAACATGGGCGTGATGGTGCCAGCGGCTGAGATTCTTGCCATGGCAAAAGCTGAGAACGCCGACATTATCGGCTTGAGCGGCTTGATTACGCCGTCGCTGGAAGAAATGACACATATCGCCAAAGAAATGCAGCGTGACCCGCATTTCCATGGCCTAAGAACACCGCTGCTGATTGGTGGCGCTACCACTTCACGTGCGCATACCGCAGTAAAGATTGCGCCGCATTACGATGGGCCTGTGGTGTATGTGCCAGATGCGTCGCGTTCGGTGTCGGTGATGCAAAACCTGCTCACCCCCGAAAGCCGTGGTGCTTATCTGGCGGAGATTCAGGCGGATTACGAAAAGGCGCGTACGCAACATGCCAACAAAAAGGGCACGCCACTGCTCACGCTGGCAGAAGCGCGCGCGAATAAATCCAGGCTTCAGTTTCATCCAGTCAAGCCGAAGTTCATTGGTCGGCGCGTGTTCAAAAACATTGATTTGAGCCTGATCGCACAATACATTGATTGGTCGCCCTTTTTCCAGACCTGGGATTTGGCCGGCAGTTACCCCGCGATTTTAAGCGACAAAGTGGTCGGCGAAGCCGCAACCAAAGTATTTGCAGAAGCACAAGCGATGCTGAAGAAAATTATCGACGGGCGCTGGCTCACCGCGAATGGCGTGATTGCGCTGATGCCTGCCAACGCTGTGAATGACGACGATATTGAAATTTACACCGATGAAACCCGGAGCCAGACCGCGTTTACCTGGTACGGCATGCGCCAGCAAAGCGTAAAGCCCGTGATTGACGGTGTTGCCAGGCCTAACCAGTGTTTGGCGGACTTTATCGCGCCAAAAGGCACACCTGATTACATCGGACTGTTCGCCGTTACCGCAGGTCTGGGCATAGAAAAAATCGAGCAGCGCTTTGCCGATGCGCATGATGACTACAGCGGCATTATGTTCAAAGCGCTGGCAGATCGGCTGGCCGAAGCCTTTGCCGAATACATGCACGAACGCATCCGCACCGATTTGTGGGGCTACGCGGCGGGTGAGAAGCTGGATATTGATGCGCTCATTAAAGAGCAATACCAAGGCATCCGCCCTGCGCCAGGCTACCCTGCCTGCCCGGACCATACAGTTAAGCCTGATATGTTCAAGTTGCTGCAGGCAGATGAAATCAGCATGCGTTTGACCGAAAGCTTCGCTATGCAACCGGCTGCAGCAGTTTCTGGTTTCTATTTAGCACACCCTGAAGCCAAATATTTCAGTGTGGATAAAATCGGCAGCGATCAACTGGAAGACATGGCAAACCGTCGCGGCTTGCCAAAAGCGTATTTGGAGCGCTGGCTGGCGCCAAATTTATCTTGAATAATTAACACTACATTATGCACATTCACATTTTAGGTATCTGCGGCACGTTCATGGGCGGTATTGCGGTGCTGGCAAAAGCCGCAGGGCACAGGGTTACGGGTTGCGATGCCAATGTTTACCCACCCATGAGCACACAGCTTGAAGCGCAGGGCATCGAGTTGATTGAAGGGTTTTCGCCTGAACAAACCAAGCTAAATCCAGATATCTACGTGATTGGCAACGTGGTATCGCGCGGCAATCCGCTGATGGAGGAAATTCTGAATCAGGGCTTGCCATATATCTCCGGCCCGCAATGGCTGGCGGAGAACGTGCTGCAGGGCAAGTGGGTGCTGGCGGTGGCAGGGACGCATGGTAAAACGACAACAAGCTCAATGCTGGCATGGATACTGGAATATGCAGGGTTGGCACCGGGCTTTTTGATTGGCGGTGTGCCAGAAAATTTCTCAGTTTCAGCGCGATTGCCGCAGGCTCCTAAACAAGATATAAAAAGCATTTCGCCATTCTTTGTGATTGAGGCGGATGAATACGATACCGCGTTCTTCGATAAGCGTTCCAAGTTTGTGCACTACCGTCCACGCACGGCGGTGCTGAATAACCTGGAATTTGACCATGCCGATATTTTTGAAGATTTGACCGCCATCGAAAAACAATTCCACCATCTGGTGCGCACGGTGCCGCAACAGGGGCTGATTGTGGCCAATGGTAAAGAGGCCAGTTTGCAGCGTGTGATTGATAAAGGCTGCTGGACGCCGGTAGAAAAGTTTGGTACGGATGATGACTGGCAAGCGGCCAATGCCCAAGGCGATGGCAGTTTCGATGTCGTGTATCAGGGGAAAACATTGGGTCGCGTGGCGTGGGGCTTATTAGGTGAACATAACCGCATGAATGCGCTGGCCAGCATCGCCGCAGCGCGCCATGCAGGGGTTGCGGTGGAAACCAGTATTGCAGCACTGACCGAGTTCAAAAATGTGAAACGCCGCATGGAAGTACGTGGTGTGGTGAATGGCATTACCGTCTATGACGACTTTGCACACCATCCAACGGCCATCGAGACCACAGTGGCAGGTTTGCGTGCTAAAGTAGGCAAAGCGCGCATTTTGGCGGTGCTGGAGCCGCGTAGCAACACCATGAAACTGGGCGTGATGAAAGATGCTTTGCCGGGGAGCTTAAAAGAAGCCGATTTGGTATTTTGCTATGGCGCGAATCTGGGCTGGGATGCAGCTGAAGCGCTTAAGCCGATTGCGGCCAAATCACAAACTTTTGAGAACCTGGAAAATTTGGTGCAAGCTATTGCAAAAATCGCAAAATCGGGTGACCATATTCTGGTGATGAGTAACGGCGGGTTTGGCGGCGTTCATCAGAAAATTCTTGATACATTGGGCGGGAAAACCTAAGTTTGAGTGCAGCACTTAAACAAACAGAAATGGTGGCGCTAGCAAGTCTAGCAAGCAAACTTAAAACTTTAAGCGCAATGACAATTGCGATTTGGGTTTCTGTGTTTGTTCATACAGCAATCCTAAGCATTAAGTTTGAGCCAGAACTTAGAAAACTTGCCGATCACATGCCTTCGCTGGACGTGGTTCTGGTCAATGCCAAAACCAAGCAGGCGCCCGATAAAGCCGAGCTGCTGGCGCAGGCCAATCTGGACCGTGGCGGCAATACCGAGGCAAACCGCAAGATGAAAACGGCACTGCCCTCGCCTAAAGAAAAAACCACCGAAGTTAAATTAAAGCCTAATTCAGAAGCGCGCAGTGCGGCTAAATCGGCCAAACTGAAAGCGCAGGAAGCGCGCGAGCAAAAGCGCGTGGATGAACTGGAGAAACAGGCGCAAGAGTTACTCACGCAGATTAATTCCAGCAAAACAATTGAATCGAACCCTACACAAAACGCAGCTTCGGCCGAGCCGGAACAGGGCGAGCAGAAAGCCAAGGCCAAGGCGCTGGATCGCGCAGACTTGATCGCAGCCAGCCTGGAAATGGACAGGCTACAGGCGCAGATTGCAAAACAGCAGGACGAGTATCAAAAACGGCCTAAAAGAAAATTTATTGGCGCGCGTACCAAAGAATATCGCTTTGCCATGTACGTGGAATCGTGGCGGCAAAAGGTGGAGCGCATCGGCAATATGAACTATCCGGAAGCGGCAAGGGCGCAAAAACTGTATGGTCAGTTACGCATGACAGTATCGATTAAAGCGGATGGAAGTCTGGAAAGTGTGGTGATTGATCAGGCATCACCCCATGATGTGTTAAATGAGGCCGCCAAGCGCATCGTGGAATTAGCCGCGCCTTATGCCGTGTTTCCCGAGGATATCAAGAAAGATACCGACATTTTAAGCATCACGAGGACGTGGACGTTTACCCAAGAAGACGCCCTGCAGACAGAGTGATTTTCTGAAAATGCAAAAAACTCATTGTTGGCTGCGGTTCGCCGTACAAAAACGTACTGTCTTCACCTTGCCGCCTTGATTTTTTTTGATTTTGAGAAAATCAATGACTGTTTATTTTGAAGAATTAACATCTCGAGAATTGTTACAAAATTAAGATGACAAATTATTACCAATACCACGTCTTTTTCTGTTTGAATCAACGCCCGGACGGCGAGGCATGCTGCCAGGATAAAGGTGCAGAAGCGGCATTTGAGCATATGAAGGCACGCGTAAAAAAACTGGGTTTGAATGGCCAGGATAAAGTGCGCATTAACCGTGCGGGCTGTTTTGACCGTTGTGGCGAAGGGCCGCTTTTGGTGGTGTATCCGCAAGCGGTCTGGTACACCTTTGTGGATAACGAAGATATTGATGAAATTATCGAAAGCCATCTGATCAATGGCAAAGTGGTTGAGCGTTTATTAGTCTAAGAAGCCGATAATGCGCATTCAATATGCGTTTTTATCTTTTCTTGCAGGCACTTCTTCGATGCCTCAGATAGCGCATGGATATTTCCTCGGCGGGCAGCCTCTCCCCAATGTGAATTAGGGAAATGCTTATCATCACTAAAACGGGGCACGATGTGCCAGTGCACATGTGGCGTTTTGTTGCCCAGGCTGGCCAGGTTGATTTTATCCGGCTGCACCACTTCCCGCATTGCGGTTTCCACCGCAAACACCATTTTCATCAGCCGCGCGCGCTCAGGTGGCGGCAAATCGCTCATTTCCTTGATGTGCGCAATCAGTTCAACACGACAATAAGCCGGGTAATCTGCGTCATTCAGCAACACCACGCGGCAAAAATCATCCTGCCACAAGATCTCATGCGGTGTTGGTAAACAAAGTGCGCAGCTCTGCATGAGATGTCCTACGAAGCTGCCAGCATCCGGTCCAGCGTGAGCTTGGCAAGCACTGCATCATGTCTGGGCACTTTAATCTGGTTGACCACATTGCCTTCAGCCAGGTTTTCAAGCGTCCAGGCTAAATGTTGCGGGTCGATGCGCGCCATGGTTGAGCATTCGCAAACTACATGGCTCATAAACTGCACATGCTTGCCTTGCGGCTTCATCTGCTCGGCCAAGCGATTCACTAGGTTGAGTTCAGTGCCTACCAGCCATTTGGTATTGGCTGGCGCTTCTGAAACGGTTTTCAAAATATATTCGGTAGAGCCGACATAATCGGACTGCAGACATACCTCGAATGGACATTCCGGGTGCGAAATCACAAAACCGTCAGGGTGCTCGTTGCGGAATTTGATGATGTTTTGCGGGCGGAACATCTGATGTACTGCGCAATGACCCTTCCACAGCAATATCTTGGCGTTTTTGATTTGTTCTTCAGTTAGGCCGCCCAGCGGCTGATCCGGATCCCACACCGGCATTTGCTCCAGAGGAATGCCCATTTTGTGCCCAGACCATCTGCCTAAATTCTGGTCTGGGAAGAACAGCACTTTTTCGCGCTGCTTAAAGCCCCATTCCAGGATTTTCGGCGCATTGGTGCTGGTGCAGACGATGCCGCCATGCTCACCGCAAAAGGCCTTCAAATCGGCAGCGGAATTGATGTAAGTCACCGGCGTGATTTGTTCGTCAAAATTCAGCACTTTATTGAGCTCGCGATAGCTGCGCTCAACTTTGGCCAGGTTAGCCATATCCGCCATCGAGCAGCCTGCGGCCAAGTCTGGCAAAATGACAATCTGCTCTGGGCGACTTAAAATATCGGCAACTTCAGCCATAAAGTGTACGCCCAAAAATACGATGTATTCGGCGTCTAAATTTTCTGTATAGCGCGAAAGTTTGAGAGAATCGCCCGTAAAATCGGCGTGCCGATACACGCTCTCATGCTGGTAATGATGACCCAGAATCACTAGGCGCTTGCCGAGTTTGGCACGCGCCGCGATGATACGGCGCTGACAATCCGCGTCGTCGGCAGACTGGAATTTTTCAAATTTAATCGAAGCAGTTTGCATAATTTTTTATGTAACGCACATGCCTTAAAAGCGTTTATTTTATAACGTTAACTGGTGCAATTCACCTAATCTTTTTAAAGCATCCACATTTGTCCACGAGAAAACACGTTTTGCGGCTTCGCGCCAGTCCACCCACTCGTAACGTACATGCTCGTCCGGAGCCAGTTTGATGGGTAATTTTTCAGGGAGTTCTAAACCAAACAAATGTTCGGTGTTCTCAGTAACGCCCGGCGCATAACGATACCGCCAATGCGGATAAATTTCGTACACATTCGCGGCTTGCCAATCCTGCAAATCGTATTGGGCAGCATACAGGCCGGTTTCCTCAAGCACCTCACGGATGGCGGCTTGCAGGGGTGTTTCATCGCCTTCTACGCTGCCGGTGACAGATTGCCAGAAGCCGGCTTTATCGGCACGCTCCATAATGAGCACTTGTAAATCCGGGGTGTGAATTAATACTAACGCAGAAACAGGTGTTTTGAATTTTTTCATGAATCAAATGGTGCCGGAGAAGGGAATCGAACCCCCGACCTTTTCATTACGAATGAACCGCTCTACCAACTGAGCTACACCGGCTAAACTTAATGGATACGCGCATATTAGACTATTTTTTTAACGCAGAAGTTAAATTCTTAGGCAACTGAAACACCACGTTTTCTACCACGCCATGCAATTCCTGCACCTGATTGGCGCCAAACTGCTGTAATTTTTCGATGACTTCTTTAACCAGAATCTCTGGCGCAGAAGCTCCCGCAGACACGCCAATTTTATGTTTTCCAGTTAACCACTCAGCTTTCAAGTGGCTTGCGTTGTCTACCATGTAGGCTTCAATACCCTGGTTTTGCGCCACTTCGCGCAAGCGGTTGGAATTGGAACTGTTGGGCGAGCCGACAATAATCACCAGATCGCAATCTTTAGCCATGATCTTGACTGCGTCCTGACGGTTTTGCGTGGCGTAGCAGATGTCGTCACTTTTGGGCGCCTGAATGCTGGGAAATCTGGCTTTAAGCGCATGAATCACTTGCGCCGCGTCGTCTATCGAAAGCGTGGTCTGTGTCACAAACGCGAGTTTTTCGGCATCTTTCACATTCAGATTCGCTACGTCTTCAGGCGTTTCTACCAGATACATTCCTTCATTGGATTGCCCCATTGTGCCCTCGACCTCCGGGTGGCCCTTGTGGCCAATCATCACAATTTCCAAGCCGGCTTTGCGCATTTTGGCGACTTCGATGTGCACCTTGGTCACCAATGGGCAAGTGGCGTCAAAAGCGGTCAAACCGCGCGACTCGGCCTCGATGCGCACGGCTTTGGAAACGCCATGGGCACTAAAAATCACCGTGCTGCCAACGGGAATTTTATCCAGTTCATTTACAAAAATAGCACCTTTTGCACGCAATGCATCGACGACAAATTTATTGTGTACTACTTCGTTACGCACATAAATCGGCGCACCGAATTTCTCCAGCGCCTGTTCCACAATAATAATGGCGCGATCGACCCCGGCGCAAAAACCACGCGGGTTGGCGAGCACGATATCCGCCTTTTGGCGGTCTTTTAATTCGATAGTATTCAAATTAGGTATAATTGCAAAAAATTAAATCTTTAAGCCTATGAAACACACCGCAACTTTACTGATTACTTGCCCGGATGCCAAAGGCATTGTAGCGGCGATCGCTGATTTTTTGTATCAGCACAATGCCAATATTTTACACGCAGACCAGCATCAGGATGCAGAAAATAATCTGTTTTTAATGCGCGTGGAATGGGATCTGGCTGGTTTTAATCTAGACGAAGCCAGTTTTAACACGGCCTTTGCGCCGATCGCAGCCAAATTTAACATGCACTGGCAGTTAAAGCTCTCGCAGCATAAAACGCGTGTGGCGATTATGGTGTCGCAATATGACCATTGTCTGGCGGATTTGTTGCATCGCCATAAAAGCGGCGAACTGGCATGCGAAATTCCGCTGGTGATCAGCAACCATCGCGATACGGAAGCGCTGGTGAAATTTTATGGCATCGATTTTCACCATATCGCGGTGAATAAAGACAACAAGCCGCAAGCAGAAGCGGCGCAATTCAAGCTGTTTGACGATTATCAGATCGATTTGATCGTGCTGGCGCGCTATATGCAGATTTTGTCACCAGATTTTGTGGCGCGTTACCCGCAGCGCATCATTAATATCCACCATTCTTTCCTGCCCGCATTTATTGGCGCGCGGCCCTATCACCGTGCGTTTGAACGCGGCGTGAAGCTGATTGGTGCCACCAGTCATTATGTGACCGAAGTATTGGATGAAGGCCCGATCATCGAGCAGGGTATTGACCGGATTTCGCACCGCGACCAAGTGGAAGATTTGATTCAAAAGGGCCGCGACCTGGAGCGTGTCGTGCTGTCAAAAGCCGTACGCTGGCATATTGAAAACCGTATTTTGCTGTATGCCAATAAAACAGTGATTTTTGATTAGCTATGATTTTAAATGTAAAAAAAGCGAAGTAAAAACTTCGCTTTTTTTATTACATTTGAGTAACTTACTCAGCTGCCGGTGCATCTAATGGTGGTGGTGCTGGCTCATCTACAGGTGCAATTTCTGGAAGTGGTTCATCAGCAAAAACAGGTAAAGCGTTTAAAGCAGCAAAAGCAAGTAATACGGCAAGCAGACTTTTCATTTTTCTCCCCTTATGATGATATAAAATTTTTTTAATAAAATTAACGCTGAAACGCTAATTTACACCCAGTTAATTACATTCGCAATACAAATAATATTGCTTAAAAAGCGCGCTGAATTCTTACGGTATTAGCTTTTCAGACGAAAATAAATCCGCGATTTTTTCGCGCTGCCTAATCACAAAAGTTTTGTCGCCATCCACCATGATTTCAGCAGCCCGCGGCCGCGTATTGTAGTTGCTGGCCATGCTCATGCCGTAAGCACCTGCAGATTTGATGGCGAGTAAATCGCCTTCTTGCAAATTAAGTGCGCGGTCATGCCCCAGAAAGTCGCCGCTTTCGCACACTGGCCCGACAATCTCGTAGTTTGTCGTTTCGCCAGCGCGCAGCGTCACTGCTGCAATGTCGTGATATGCGTCATATAGCGCCGGGCGCATCAGGTCGTTCATGGCAGCATCCACAATCGCAAAGTTTTTGGTTTCGGCGAGTTTCAGGTATTCCACTTTTGTCAGCAGCACGCCTGCATTGCCCACCAGTGCCCGGCCCGGCTCAAACAGCAGTTTTACATTCCGGTTCGCCAGTTTATCCAGAATCGCCTTGGCATACAGGCCAAATTCAGGCGGGGTTTCATCGCTATAGGTAATGCCGATACCGCCGCCCACGTCAATGTGTGAAATGTGAATGCCTTTGGCCTCAAGTGCATCTACCAACCCCAATACGCGATCCAGCGCATCAATAAAGGGCGATAGCACGGTAATCTGTGAGCCGATATGGCAATCCACGCCATGCACGGCAATATTGGGCATGCCGGCGGCCTGCATGTAAACATCCAGCGCATCCTCAAACGCCACGCCAAACTTGTTATTTTTTAAGCCGGTGGAAATATACGGGTGCGTTTTGGCATCCACATTCGGGTTTACACGCAGCGATACGGGGGCGATTTTACCCATTTCGCCCGCCACAGAATTTAGTCGTGCTAATTCGCTGGCAGATTCCACGTTAAAACAAAAAATACCAGCTTTTAGCGCAACACGCATTTCATCTGCAGTTTTGCCCACGCCTGAGAACACCACTTTTTGCGGGTCGCCACCGGCTGCCAGCACGCGTGCCAGTTCGCCGCCAGAGACGATATCAAACCCCGCACCAAGCTTGGCAAACAAATTCAAAATCGCAATATTCGGATTGGCTTTTACCGCAAAACAAATCAGATGGTTAGCATGCACCAAACCGGCCTGGAAGCTTTTAAAGGCTTGCGTAAGCGCTGCTTTGGAATACACATAGCATGGGGTATCAAACTCTTTTGCAATCTGGCTAAGCGCGATATTTTCGGCATGCAACTCGCCGTTTTTTAAGTTAAAAGCATTCACAGTAATTTATCTTTAGTATTCTATTGATGGGGCTGTAGCGTCAGAATTTGCTTGCGGCGCGGTCTTAGGCTTTTCTTGCATGCTATCTTTTTGCGGGTAGCGCTGCTCGGGGATATACAACGGCCCTTTGGTGCCGCAGCCGGTTAAAGCGGTGCAGCATAAGCACACTGTTACAACACTAAAAAATAGTTTAGGCATCACAATCTCGCAATAAAACTTAAGTGGGATATTTTAACATTGAATGACAAGTAAGGCGGAATGCTGATTAGGCTAAAAAATTTTATGGCTATATTTGCCGCTCATTCTGCCAAATTATCCGATTGTCGGATACTGCTGGACATAGCCATCAAGGCTTTGGCATGATTCAATCAACCGAAAAAGGGTATACAAAATGAATACATCAAAAGTAATGCAAAAAGGGTTTACGCTCATCGAGCTGATGATTGTCGTGGCGATTATCGGTATTCTAGCGGCGATTGTAGTGCCAAGCTACAGAGACTATGTGGTTAGATCAAGTTTGGCAGAGGCGGCATCAGGGCTTGCTGATAAGCGAATCAGAATGGAGCAATACTTTCAAGATAACCGTACTTATGTAGGTGCTGATGGGGCAGGGCAACCTTGTGTAGCTGACAATGCAGGCCAGAACTTTAATTTCTCATGCGCAGTAGCTGCCACGACCTACACGATTACTGCTACCGGAAAAGCCACCGCAGCCGGCTTCACATTTACTGTAAATGAAAGCAATGCCAAAGCCACCACTGCAGCGGCGGCTGGCTGGGCTACAAATGCAACTTGCTGGATTCGTAAAAAGGGCGGCGTGTGCTAAATTCAAGACACATGATTTCCAAATCAAGTGGCTTCGGCCTGATTGAGTTAATGGTTGCCGTGGCTATTTTAGGCATCGTGCTGACCTTTGCGCTTCCCAGCTATCGCGCCTGGATACAGAACACTAAAGTTCGTACAGCGACAGAATCGATACAAAACGGCATACAAAAAGCGCGTTCTGAGGCGCTCATGCGGAATACTCCGGTTCAATTTACTCTGGGAGCTAATTCCGCGTGGACAGTGCAGTGTGTCAATGCAGCGACTTGCCCCGATTTAACTGGCGGGGTTGTAGAAGCACGTTCGAATCAGGAAGGCGATACGTCGGCAGTGACGATAACGCCGACACCGGGCGGTGCGACAAATATCGTTTTTACTAATTTGGGGATTAAATCAACCACCGCGGCCAATCAGCTTACTCAGGTTGATGTAACCGTTGCAAATGCGGACCGCAATTTAAGAATCACCATAGGCGCAGGCGGAAATGTGCGCTTGTGTGACCCAAATGCCAGCACCACAGACCCGCGTAGATGTTAATTTTTTGAGAAAAGCATCATGAAAAATAAATCTATCACCAGAACCAATATGCAGAAAATGCACAGGCAAACAGGCTTTCATCAGCAAGGTGCTGTGTTGCTGGAAGCCTTGATTGCCGTATTGATTTTTTCGTTCGGCATATTGGCGATTTCCGGCCTGCAGGCCGCGATGATGAAAAATACCGCCGATGCGACCTATCGTGCTGAGGCGAGCTACATTGTGCAGCAGCGTATCGGCGCAATGCTGGCGAACCCACTTGCGTTAGGCAGCAGAATTGAACCAGTTTCATCTTTGCCGGGAGGCACCCTAGCCATTACGCCGCTCAGCGCCAGCCGCTTGCAGTTTGTGGTGAACTGGCAAGTGCCTGGTGAAGCGCAACATAGATACGAAGCAGTGACCACAATCTTTACGGCGAGATAACGATGAAAATGAATACTCAAACACTACGTTATCAATCGGGCTTCACCATTGTCGAGCTGATGGTCGGGCTGGTGATCGGCCTGATTGCCACATTGGTGATTATGCAAACATTCTCTGCTTTTGAAGGCAACAAGCGCAGCACTACCGGCATCGCGGACGCACAAACCAACGGCAGCATCGGGCTTTACATGCTGCAGCGCGAATTGCAGTTTGCCGGTTATGGCATCCCGGTTATCAGCGGTACCATGCCGCAAATCACGGTACGGCCCGATCAGTTAACCTTTCAAAATTACACAGGTAAAACGCAAGCAGATATCGATGCAGAATATGCGACAGCTTTATCTGCTTACAACACTAAAATTGCGGCAGATAGTGCAACCGTAGCATCCGGCGAGGTTTATTCTGCACTAAAGTGTAACCCTGCGCCCACCTTGAGCGTGGATGCAGATAACAACCCGGCCACGCCTGACGTCACAATCGACGTAATTACCCCTGTGGTAATTACTGATGGCGTCACCAATGGAACCGGCAGCGACACCATTGCCATCCGCTATGGCACCACTACACGCGGCGCAATGCAGACAAGGGTTGTTACCACCAGCGGCAGCAACTACGTCGGCGTTGAAAACAACCTGGGTTGCCGTGCCGGCGATGTAGTGCTGGTGACCAGAAACTCAAATACAGGTGACACCACCTGCATGGCGACAAAAGTCACTTCTACCAATGCACAGCTTGATGGCGCAACCAATGCCATAAACGTGCTTTCCAATGCGGGCATGGGGTTAAATAACCGGCTTGCCTGCCTGGGCCAGCTCAGGCAAATAGTATTTGGCGTTGGTACCGGTGCCGATGCCAACCAATTGCAAAAAGATGGCGCAAACGTTATCAGCGATATCGTCAGCCTGCAGGCGCAATACGGCGTTTCAGCCACCGCAAATAGTGAAGTTGTGAATCCTATGATCCCCAATAGTGGCTGGTTTGATGCTACTGGCGGTACTTGGGCGGCGCCGTCAGTCGCTGACCGCAACCGTATCAAAGCCGTGCGCATCGCGTTGGTGGCAAGAAACAATCTATTGGAAAGAACTGTGGTAAGCCAGGCTTGCTCGGGCGCGGCAACCGGACCAGCCAAAGTGTGTGCATTTGGTGGCGATGTGGATCTGGCCGCCAGTCTGGGCGCGGATTGGAACCGCTATCGCTATAGAGTTTATGAAGTGATTGTGCCGCTTAGAAACGTGCTGGCTGCCAGTCCGCAGCTATAAGAGTTAAAGAGTTGAAAGACGGTGATTTTATGATGAACAGACTTGATATGCATATAAGAGATGGCCTTAATCGCTACGGCATGGCTAGGCGCCAACAAGGCCTGGTGCTATTTATCGCCTTGATTGCGCTGGTGGCAATGTCGCTGGCGGCTGCCGCTTTGGTTCGCTCGGTAGATAGCGGCGTATTGGTGGCGGGTAATCTGGCGTTCAAGCAATCGGCCATTATGTCGGCTGAAACAGGCGTTGCAAATGCCTACCAGTACATTACTGATAACGCAGCCAGCCTGGGCGCTGATTCAGCCGGATATTTTGCCAGTTTCAATGACGGCATCTCGCTCACCAGCTCCAGCACATGGGGGAATGGCAATTCCTTTGCAGTCACTAAAGATTTATATGACTTAAGCGGAAACGAAACCCGCTATATCGTTCAACGCATGTGCCGTACAGCTGGCGCGGTAGATCGTGATAAATGTCTGGTGGGTACGGGGAATGCGGCAGCCAGCTCCAAAGGTGGCAAGAGCGAGGGCGGCGGTGCCGGCGGCGGCGGTTACGATGCTGCCACAGGCGGCTCGGACGCGGTGGTGTATCGCGTCACAGCGCGTGTAGCGGGGCCTAAAAACACCTTTAGCTATATACAGGCTTTTATTTATTAATTTTATTGATCGATATTTTTTACCAGATTTTTTAAGGGGTCTCAAAATGACATCCACAACTAAAGCCAGCATCCAAACAAAATTTAAAAACAAGCTTATACAGATGTCTAGTCTGCTGATAGTGGGTATAGCATCACTCACCTTTTCTGAAAGCGCATCTAGTGCGACGGATTTGGGTACTGCACCACTGGTGAGTGCCACCACCGGGGACGTACTGCCAAACCTGATGTATATTCTGGATAACTCAGGCAGTATGGGCTGGGATTACATGCCGGATTATGTGAACGATAGTAATAAGTGTAAAAGCACTTCAGGCACATTTAGTAATACTTGTGCGTTTGGTGACCCACCCTACAACACCAATGAGTTCAACTCGATATACTACAACCCGGCTATTACCTATACCCCTCGTCTGGATTCGCTTGGTGCAGAAAAAACATCCATGACCAGAGCCAACACTTCTGATTGGACGCAGGTGGATGTGGATGCGTACGGCATTCAAAAAACAGACCAGCTAGGCAATAATATCAGCTCGAATAAAATCAGCCTGGTGCCAAATTTGGCCAGAACCGTGGGTTATCCAGACCGGGTTTGGTGTAGCTCCAGTTACTCAGGTTCAGCGGATTTAACTAATCCGCTGGTGTGCAAGCAAAATAGCCAATATATATATCCTACGACTACGTTTAACACGTCGCGTACCTTGCTTGGCCATCCTTATTACTACACCGTGGCAGCGGGTGAATACTGTACCGATAAAAACTTAACGAATTGTATCGTTTCAACCGTGTCTACTACGGGCTATACTTTTCCTGCCAAGTTGCGCTGGTGCAACTCTTCTGCACGTACAACGTGCCAGGCAAAATACAATGAAACGACGAGTTATACTTACGCGAAATGGTCGGGTATCTATACCGGTACACTTTCTACAGGCAAGATCAAGATTAATGCAGATACATCTGGCTGCGGGGGCTCTGGTCAACCGGTCTGCTCAGCACCTTCGGCCATGAATATTACAGATATTACGGTAGATGGGGTTCGTATTATTCCCACACCCATACCTAGCAATTTAAACATTACTGATACTACCGTCAGTGGTAATCGCAATACGCTGGCTGCCAATATTGCCAGTGCTATTAATAGCTATGTACCAGGCGCTGGTGATGATTTTACAGCAACGGCTTCAGGCGATGAGGTGACGATTTCCCGTGTAGGGGTAGGCGCGTTTATGGGAACAATCGACGTAGCGGCCAGCTCGGTGACGAGGGCAGCGATTGCCGGTACTCAAGCGGTTGGCAGCATTACTATTACGCGTGCAGGTAAACAGCCCGGCGCGACTACTCCAGCTGCAACCAGATGTAATCCTTCGAATAACTCAACCTGTAACGTAACACTTACTATGCCAGCCATAGCAATTGGCTCGCCAAGCAATACAACAAATATTACTAATGGCGCTATTAGCTATACCACGGGCAGCAGTGCGGACTCTGCTGCAAATAGGTTAGTGATGGCGAGAATTATAAAAGACAACATCAATAGTACTGTTTCTGCACCACAAGACTACACGGCAACTTGCGGTAGTGGAACCTCTGGCGCTGGAGTACCTTGTACTACAAACGTGATTACCATCACTGCAGTAAATGTGGGTACCGGCACGCACGGGAGCTTTACCATAAATCCCGCTTCAGCTAACAACCTGACTTACAATACATCTGCAGTTTCCGGCGGTGTAAACGGCGTATCGGCTAAAACTTACACCATACCCACTACGATTACCCAGTTCAATGGCGGTACACCTGCGGTAAACACGTTTAATCGGGTGGATATCGAGCCGACCACGCTAAGTTACCCTAAAGCTGCCAGCAGAACGGATTGTGCAGGCACGACATGTACCTATGATGAGGAAATGACCAACTTTGCTAACTGGTACAGTTACTACCGCACCCGTATGCAGATGATGAAAACCTCCACCAGCCATGCGTTTAAATCCATTGATACGCGCTTCCGTGTCGGTTTTATTACGATTAACAATCCGTCTTCAGGCGTAAATTATTTACCCATTGCCAGATTTGACGGCACGCAGAAAAACAGCTGGTATGCCAGCCTGGTTGCAGCTGTTCCCGGAAGCAGCACTCCGTTAAGACAGGCATTATCAACAACAGGCCGCATATTCGCGGGCAAAACGCCGGTAGGCAGCTCAGACCCTGTGCAGTACTCTTGCCAGCAGAACTTTGCCCTGCTCACGACCGATGGTTATTGGAATACCGGTAACGGTGTTGAGATAAATGGCAGCACTACCATGGGCAACTATGATGGAGGCACAACACCAAGGCCGATGTACGAAGGCCCTACGGCTACATCCAATACCCTGGCAGATGTGGCAAAGTATTATTACGACACGGATTTAAGAACCTCTGCACTGGCCAATTGTACCGGTAGCACAAGGCCGAATGGCACTACGGGTGATGTTTGCGACAACAATGTATTTGTGACTTCTACAGATAACAATAACAAGCAGCACATGACAACCTTTACTTTAGGCTTGGGTGTGGATGCTACACTCACTTACACCTCGGACTATAAAACAGCTGAGGAAGGTGATTTTTACGAGATTAAACAAGGCACGCGCAATTGGCCGGTGCCGGCTGCAGATACACAAACTGCGGTGGATGACTTATGGCATGCTGCAGTGAACGGGCAAGGTACCTACTTTAGCGCGAAAGACCCCAAGCAACTGGCGTCATCTTTAAGCGAGGCGTTGAGCTCTATTAAAGCAAAAACGGGCGCGGGTGCGGCAGCGGCAACCAGTACGCTCAACCCGGTTTCAGGTGACAACTTTACTTATGTGGCCAGTTATACCAGCGTTAAGTGGATAGGCAACCTGGAAGCGAGAACGGTAAATACCAATACGGGCAAAGTGAGCGAAGACGCAACCTGGTGCCTGGAGAGCGTGGTGGCAGATACTTGCGCCGCGCCTAGCAGTATTGTGACAATTCCTGGAACTGCAGCAAACGGCAACAGCACGACTTACCAGTGCGTTACCCCGGGTGCGACAACTGCTACCTGTGCTGCACCAAGCATATTGGATGGCACGGATTGCAAGACAGAAATTGCTACATCGTGCACCGGTACTTTGCAAAGTTTGGTGAGCGACACTACAGATACACGCACCATTTTCATGAATGTAAATGGCACATTGGGCAGCTTTACAAGTAGCAATTTGTCTGTAGTTGGTAAAAGTGCAAACTTTGATAATGCCTTTTTAGCAACAAAATTAAGTCAGTGGAGCAGCCTAACCACTGCACAGCAAGCACTGGCGAACAGTACCAGCTTGGTGAGCTACCTGCGTGGCAATACCGGCTTTGAAGACCGGGCAAGTAATGCACCGCCAACTACGGCTACCGACAACAGATTGTATCGCTTCCGTGAGGCTGTTTTGGGGGACTTGGTGGACTCTACCCCTGTATATGTAGGGGCACCAAAGGCCAATTTCAGCGACCCGGGTTACGGTACCGCTACTACACTGGGTTCATTCAAAGCGACACATGCAACCCGCGCGGGTACGGTATATATTGGCGCTAACGACGGCATGTTGCATGCGATCAATGCGGTGGATGGTACAGAGCGCTGGGCTTATGTGCCCACCATGGTGCTGGATAATATGTGGAAGCTTGCGGATACTAACTACAGTATCTCTCACTCCTATTATGTAAATGGTGACATTGTAGTGAACGATGTGTGTACTGCAGGCTGCACCTCAGCAAGCACTGCCGTCTGGAAAACAATCCTGGTAGCAGGCCTGAATGGCGGTGGCAAAGGTTACTTTGCATTGGATATTACCAATCCGAATTCACCGGTACTGCTGTGGGAGTTTGATACTGCAGATGATAGTGATATCGGTTATTCTTACGGTAACCCGATTGTGACCAAAAAAGCCGATGGCACCTGGGTAGTCTTACTGACCTCTGGTAATAATAATATAACAGGCATTCCTCCCAACAGCGGTAAAGGCTTCCTGTACGTACTGAATGCGGGCACTGGTGCAATCATTAGCAAATATGGCACAGGTGTGGGCGATTCAACAACCCCTAGCGGACTGGCCAAGATCAATACTTATGTGCCGGATGCGATCATTAACAACACGGCAGAGTTTGTGTATGGTGGCGATCTGTTAGGTAATCTGTGGCGTTTTGATATCAATAGTTCGCAATCAGCAACCAATCCATTCAAGGTTGCAGTGCTTAAAGACCCTGGCGGAAACACACAACCAATTACCGTGCGCCCTGAGTTGGCAGAGGTTAATGGTAAGCGTGTTGTTTATGTGGGTACAGGCAGGTATCTGGGTACGAGCGATTTGACGGATACGCAGCAACAGACTATTTACGCCATCAGTGACGATGCTTCTGCAACACCTGTTACATTGGATAATCCACGCAGCAGCTCATTAATGGTAAAACAAGTGTTGGTAAATGACACAGGAACTTCAACTAGAAGTATTCAGCAACCTGCTAATTCGGTAAGCTTTACTACCGGCAGAGGATGGTATATTGACTTCCCGGATAGCGGTGAGCGTCAGAATGTGCCGGCGCAGTTAGTGTTTGGTACTTTACTGTTGCCGACTACCGTGCCTTCCAACACCGTTTGTTCTCCTGGTGGTTACGGCTGGCTCAACTTCCTGGACTATAAAACGGGCGCCTCTGTAGCCGGCAATGTAGTTGCAAGCAAAACCAATGCGCCAATTGTGGGTATCAACGTGTTGTATGTTAAAGGCAAACCTGTGGTTAATATCGTAACTGCGGATAACCCGACGCCAACATTCCCGCCGGAGCAGCCTAAGTTTACTGGAGGTTCGGAATCTGGCTTTACAAATCACCGCGTGATTTGGCGAGAACTGACAGGCGAGGATTTCGAGCAGTAGATTCAAGGTTGTAAAAAAAGCCACTGTGACTGATATTACGGTGGCTTTTTTAATTGCAATGATTATTTTTGTTGTATTAATTTAGCCGTAATCAGGCCATTGATTAGCCCAAAAACCAGGGCAGCAAGTGCAAAGATGGGGATTAAATAAATAACGCCCGTATGCGGGATCAGCCATAAGCGTACCACAATCAATTGTCCGGTAATATGCGTAAAGGCCGCGAATATGCTGAGCGTGATGGCACTAAAGTACTTTTTTGGCAGATATTGCGCTAAAGACAAGGCAGCCAGACTCAGAAGTGCGCCGGATAGGCTTAATACAAAAGTTGGCGATAAGAACTGGCCAAGCAGTAAACTGCTGGCAAATACGCGCAGCAGGCTTACCCAGGCGGCTGTGGCAAAGCCGTATTCATATAGCACAAATAAGGTCACAATATTGGCAATGCCCGGTTTTACGCCAGGCAATGGCGACGGAATGACGGCTTCAATCATATGCAAACCAATCGCCAGTGCGGTGAGTTTGGCGATGTGGTGATCTTCAGCCGTGGTGCTAATATTAATAGTTGAGTGAGTCATAGCTGCTTTTAGCACCCATTAATTGCAGGCTGATCTGGTTGGGCAAACAAATGGCCACTTGACCTGCACGGCTTAACCAGCCTTGATGCACACAGTACTGGTTGTGACACGGCGATTGTTTAAAGCGCACTTTACCCTGGTTGATGACAATAATGGATTCACCAATCGGGCCTTTGATATGCAACTCGCGCGTCTGGTCTAAATCGAATGTGCCAACAATTTGATTGCCTTGCCTGATTTTAAGATTACTTGCCTGTTCAAACACCCAGAATCGCTGGAACATGAAAATAACCAGCACAACGCTGGCAAAAATCACCAGCCAGTCGCCAATAAGAGGCTTATGGCTGAATTTTGGCAACATGTTTAGCAGCTTCCTTGTCTAGCCAGGTAATCCGTTTTGACATCGCCTTGCTCACCAGAATCTTGTCTGCAGATTCAATCACAAGATAATTTTCTACCCCCATTGCTTTGGCAGCTTCTGCACGCGTCTCTGGCTTGGCGATAAAAATGGGCTTGGAGGCCACGTCGGACAACGTTCCGGCATTGTTTTGCGGTGGAATCAATACGGTCACCGACTCTACACCTTGCACCGGGTAACCGGTAGCGGGGTCAATAACATGGCAGTAACGCTTACCATCAAGCTCAAAGTAGCGCTGATAATCACCCGAGGTGCCGATCGCCCAGCCGCTTTCAAGATCCAGTGTGGCAATCGCATTAGGTTTGCGCGGGTGCTGGATGCCTACGCGCCAGGGCTTTTCGCCATGTTTGCCGAGTGCAATAATGTTACCGCCGATGTTAATAAGTGCATTTTTTGCGCCTTGCTTTTGTAAATAAGCTAAAGCAATATCCAGCGCATAGCCCTTGGCATAGCCGCCCAGATCAAGCTGTACGCTTGGGTTGTTGCTAAACACTGTGCCATTTTGAATCACGATATCCGACATTTGTGGGTTGGCTTGCACTAAGCTGCGCAGCTTATTTTCATCCACTTCAACCGGCTTAAATTCATCGTGATGAAACCCCCATGCTTCGATCAGCCCCCCAATAGCAGGGTTGAAAGCACCTTTAGATTGAATGGATAGCTTGGCTGCATCGGTAATCATCTTTGCAACATCCGGCTGAATGGTGACAGGCGTTTTGCCTTGCGAAAACGTCTGGTTTAGTGTCTTAAGCTCACTTGGGTGCCAGGGATGCAAGCGATTATGCAGCGACTGAAAGTTGCGGATAATCTCATTGGAAAGCGTTTGCGCTTTTGCTTCTGATTCGCCATAAATGGTGATATCTACCAGCGTGCCAAACACATAGCTTTGGGTGTTGTAGAGCGGTTCTGGTTTTGTGCAGCCAGCCAGCAAGAAGCCAAGGAAGAACAAGAGAAATAAGCGCATAAGCGTAACTATATTTCTAACTTCCTTCTAGCGCTTGCATAAAAACTTGCGCAGGGTTGCAGGAGGTTTGCGCGGCAATTTCTACCATGCCGGTCGGGCTGGTGACGTTGATTTCGGTGAGATATTCGCCAATCACGTCAAGACCCACTAAAAACAGGCCTTCCTGTTTAAGTGTTTTGCCGATGGTTGTGGCGATTTCCAAATCGCGCTGCGTAAGCGGCTGTGTAACGCCGGTGCCGCCTGCAGCCAAGTTGCCGCGCGTTTCACCCGCTTTGGGGATGCGTGCTAAAGCATAAGGTAGCGGCTCGCCATTGATCACGATAATGCGTTTATCGCCCTGTTTGATTTCAGGCAAATAGCGTTGTGCCATGACGGTTTGCGTTTCGAACTTGGTAATCGTTTCCAGAATCACGCCGATATTGGGATCAGCTTGCGTCAGCCGGAATACGCCGCTACCGCCCATACCATCGAGTGGTTTTACAACAATATCCTGATGCGTGGCCAAGAATTCACGGATTAAGTCATTGCGGCTTGTGACTAAAAACTCAGGCGCAAATTGCGGAAATTTGGCGATGGATAATTTCTCATTCCAGCTACGCACCGCGCTGGGGTTGTTAATCACGCGCGCGCCTTGCTGAACGGCCAGTTCGAGTAAATAGGTGCTGTACAAGTATTCATTATCGAACGGCGGGTCTTTGCGCATCAGGATTGCGTCAAAATGCTGAGGTAAAACCTCTTCAGGTTCATTGAGCGCATAGCAATTTACCGTATTCGCAAATTGAAACTTTTTGGCATTCACTTTGACCGATGCATTATGCAAAAACATATCATGCTGCTCGCACACATACAAGGCATGCCCCCGCCCACTGGCCTCATGCATGATTGCCAGGCTGGTGTCTTTATGGCTTTTTAGACTTTCCAGCGGGTCGAGAATGAACAGTAGTTTCATAAATAGTTATTGATTTAGCGGATCATTTTCCTGCAGTTCAATGGCTGCCGCAAGCAAGGCCAGGCGGGCAACCACGCCGTAAGCATAAAAACGGTTTGGCGCTGTGTCCGGCGCGTCAGCGCAATCTGGCAAAGTACAGGGCTTTTCAAACGCCAATGGCACAAAGTGCGAGCCCGGCGCGTTGAGGTTCTCATCCACGCCGCGCCCTGTGTGCACGCGGTAAAAACCGCCAATCACAAAGTGATCCATCATGTACACCACTGGTTCGGCAACCGCCTCATTGATGCTCTCAAAGGTATACACACCCTCTTGAATAATCACCTCAGTGACTTGTAAACCCTCTTTTACCACCGACATTTTATTGCGCGCCTTGCGGTTTAAGTCAAGTACATCGTCTGGAGATTTTACCGTCATGATACCCATGCCGTAGGTGCCGGCATCGGCTTTGACAATCACAAACGGGTCTTGTGTAACGCCATACTCTGCATATTTGGCCTTGATTTTTGCCAGCAATTGTTCAACTTTTAAGACCAGACATTCTTCGCCAGTGCGTGCGTGAAAATCGATTTCACCGCAGGTTTCAAAGTACGGGTTGAGCAGCCATTCATCAATTTCCAGCAGCTTGGCAAAATCGGCAACTACACGGTTATAGGCAGCAAAATGCTGCGACTTGCGGCGCGTGCTCCAGCCGGCATGCAGCGGCGGAATTAGATTTTGCTCAAGATTTTTAAGAATATCCGGAATACCAGCTGAAAGGTCGTTATTCAGTAAAATCGCGCAGCTGTCAAAGTCGCCAAGCGTTTTGTTAATGAGCTTGATGCGATTGCCAACGCGTACTACAGGCTCAAGTAACAGGCTATGCCCATCGTGTGTTTCCAGCGTGGTAGGCTGGGTAATTTCGGGTGAAATGCTGCCAACACGCACATCCAGACCTGCCGCTTTCATGATATTGACCAGCTCAACCACATTGCGTAGATAGTAAGTATTGCGCGTATGATTTTCGGGGATGATGAGTAGGCGATGTGCCTCAGGACAGATTTTTTCAATGGCCACCATCGCCGCTTGTACGCTTAATGGTAAAAATTCCGGGTTAAGGTTGTTAAAGCCACCGGGAAACAAATTGGTATCGACCGGGGCAAGTTTAAAGCCGGAATTGCGTAAATCAACACTGGCATAAAATGGCGAGGCGTATTCCAGCCACTGGGTGCGGAACCAGTGTTCAATCATCGGCATCGCTTCCAGCATGCGCTTTTCCAGGCTAAGCAGCGGGCCGTTCAGTGCGGTGGTTAAATGTGGAACCATGTTGTCTTTCTATGTTAATTGATGCGCTTGCAAATCTGCATGATAGCTACTTCTTACCATGGGGCCGCTGGCGGCATTATTAAAGCCCATCGCGTCGGCTTTTTGTTTTAACGCATCAAAAATGGCAGGTTCGACATAGCGCATCACCGGCAAATGATGCACGCTGGGTTGCAGATATTGGCCTAGCGTGAGCATGCTGACATGATGCGCGCGCAAATCTTGCATGACCTGTAAAATCTCGTCATCAGTTTCGCCCAAACCCAGCATGAGGCCAGATTTCGTGGGAATATGCGGGTACATCTGGTTAAAGCTTTTAAGCAAATTGAGCGAGTTCTGGTAATCCGACCCGGGGCGCGCCTGCTTATACAGCCGCGGCACGGTTTCAAGATTGTGGTTCATCACATCGGGTGGCGCTTTGCGAAGAATTTCCAGCGCGACATCTAGCCGGCCACGGAAATCTGGCACTAGAATTTCAATTTTGATGCCGGGCGATTGTTCACGCACGGCGTGAATGCAATCGACAAAATGCTGCGCTCCGCCGTCTTTTAAGTCGTCACGGTCGACACTGGTAATGACCACGTATTTAAGCTGCATTTGTGCGATGGTACGCGCCAAATTTTCAGGTTCTGCAGAGTCCGGCGGCAACGGCTTGCCGTGCGCCACATCGCAAAACGGACAACGGCGGGTGCAAATATCACCCAGAATCATGAAAGTGGCGGTGCCGCCGCTGAAGCACTCGCCGATATTGGGGCAGCTCGCTTCTTCACACACGGTGTGCAGCTTATTTTCGCGCAATACGCGTTTAATCTCCTGAAAGCGCGCCGAATCCGGCGCTTTCATGCGTATCCATTCCGGTTTGCGCAGCACAGGCTGCGGAACGATTTTGATGGGGATACGCGCAGTTTTCTCTGCGTCAATCTGTTTGACGCCTGCGACTTTCTTTAAGGTTGGTTCGGTCATTGATTCAAATTTTCTGATAATTTTTGCAGCAATTGTTTGCCTAGTTCCTGTGCGGTTTGGGGGATGCCGAAGTCTTTGGTCTGCGTCATTTGCAGGCCAGCATAGCCGCAAGGATCTATGGCTTCGAATGGGGATAAGTCCATGTCTATATTCAAACTCAGCCCATGATAACAGCAATTATTTTTTAGACGCAAACCAAGCGAGGCGATTTTTTTACCGTCAATATAGACTCCCGGCGCGTCTTTTTTTGTGACAGCATTGATTTGATATTGAGCTAATAGCTCAATGATACTCGTTTCCATGATATTGACGAGCTGACGCACATTCAACTTGCGGCGTTTTAAATCGATGAGTAAATAAATAACAGCCTGGCCCGGGCCGTGGTAAGTAATTTTACCGCCTCTATCTACCAATACGACCGGGATATTGTTTTTCGGGAAACGTATGTCCCTGCGGTTTAAACCGAGCGTATAAACCGCATCGTGCTCTGTAAGCCACAGTTCATCAGGAGTTTGAGGAGCGCGAGCGCGGCTGGCGGTGAACGCCTGCATGGCCTGCAGCGTGTTTTGGTAATCAGTGCGGCCAAGATCCCGGCTAATGACTGCCATGGCTAAACTGTTAAAGCACGACTTTTACCATGCTATGGCGGGTCAAAGCGCGGTAGATGTCATCCAGTTGTGGCCTGGATGTCACGTAGACGGTGCAAGTCAGGCTGATATATTTTCCACCAGAGCTGCCGCGCATTTCAATCTGGGCAGCATTAAAACCTGGGTTCAGTGCCTGAATGGTTTTAATCATTTCGTTAGCGAAATCTGCATGCGTTTCCCCCATGACCTTAATGGGAAAATCGCAGGGAAACTCGATTAAGGATTCCTGGGGCACTGCGTTTTCATTGGTTTTTTTGTCTGTGGACATGTCAGTTCTATTGAACAAGTAATCTAATGCTATCAGGTATTCTGCCAAAAAAGCCTGCTTCATCCACTGCAGTAGCGGCTACCAGTTTTTGTTCGTTAATGGTTTTTCCATCCAGTGTGAATCTTATTTTTCCAATCTCCTGCCCGGCTTTGATGGGGGCAATTAAGGGCTGCTGGCTGATCATGCTGGCTTTCACACGCGCATAGTCACCTTTAGGCAGCGTTAAATAAAAATCCTTAGTAACCGTGCCTGCCACCGCTTTGTTTTGACCTTTGTAAACACGCAAAGTATTGATGGTCTGCGCCTGTTTATAGACTAAAGTCGATTCGTAAAACTGAAAGCCGTAATTGAGCAGTTTTTGGCTTTCAGTCGCGCGCATGGCTTCCGAAGTCGCACCTAATACCACGGAAATCAAGCGTGAGTGGTCACGTTTTGAAGAAGCGATCAGGCAATAGCCCGCGGTATTGGTATGCCCGGTTTTCATGCCGTCTACGCTGGCATCCTGCCATAGCAAGCGGTTGCGGTTTGGCTGCGTAATTTTGTTGTAGGTGTATTCTTTTACCGAATATAGCCGCTGGTATTCCTGTGGGAAATCGCGGATTAATGCGTTGGCCAATATGGCTAAATCATCGGCGGTGGTATAGTGGTTTTGATCCGGCAAGCCAGTGGCATTCATGTAATGCGTATTTCTCATGCCCAATTTTGCAGCCTGCTTGTTCATCATTTCAGCAAACTGTTCTTCTGACCCTGCCACACCAATTGCTAATGTTACTGATGCATCGTTGCCAGATTGAATAATCATGCCATGCAAGAGCTCGTCTACGGTGACAGGCTTGTTCGGCTCAATAAACATTTTTGAGCCTTCTATTTTCCAGGCTTTTTCGCTTACTGGCAGCGTTTGATCGAGTTTTAAATGCCCATGCTTAATCGCGTCGAATGTGAGGTAAGCGGTCATGATCTTGGTGAGGGACGCAGGCTCGACGCGTTCATCTTTTTGATAGGAGGTAATGATGTTGCCGCTATTAAAATCTCGTAATAAATAGGCTTTAACCGCTAAAGCAGGCGGTGGTGCAATTTGTGCGGCCAATCCAAGCAATGGCAACATGAATAAGGAAATAAACGATGAAATACTAAAAGATAAGCGCATAAGTTGAATAGTAAGTTATTGATTGGTCGTGATTGTGGATATATTGAGTTGTCTGCGAATACTCGCGGCAACTTTATCGGCCTCTTGCTTGTTCTCGTAAGGACCAAGCTTTAAGCGGTACAGGCCGTTATTATACACTTTGTTGATGCCGGCATTTTGCTCAATATCCAGGCTCTGGATTTTTTTTACCAGTAATTCTGCATTAGTTTCGTTCTTGAACGCACCGGCTTGTACAAAGTATCCAGTCGCTTGCATGTTAGCGTTATTATTGGTTGCTGGTGGGTTGGCTGATTTCATAGTAACCGTTTGTGTTGAAGCAGGTGTGGCTGCAGCAACAGATGTCGTTGCTGCTACGGGCGCAGTGTTAACAGTCTGTGCATAGCTGGCCACGTAGCCTGGAGAGGTATTGTTCGCATCAATGGCCTCCACTTGCACCACCGTGCTGCCTTGCGCTGAGAAGCGCAGCTTGTAGGCCGCCGCATAAGACAGGTCAATGATGCGGTCGTTTTTGAAAGGCCCCCGGTCGTTCACACGCACAACCACAAAGCGGCCATTGGCCGGATTGGTAACCTTGACGTAGCTGGGCAACGGCAGCGTGGGATGCGCCGCCGACATGCTGTACATATCGTACACCTCGCCACTGGAAGTGTTTTTACCGTGATAGCGTTTGCCATACCAGGAAGCAACCCCAACCTGCTTGTAAGGCTGATAGCTGGTCATGGGCGTATAAACCTCACCAAGCGCTTTATAAGGTTTGTTGGAGCGCTCCAATAAAGGTTCTTTTTTGGGGACGGCATTGGGAATGCTGTCAATATCGCTGGGCGGATTGTCGCCAGGGCCATCGTCCAGATAGTACCCGCCTGGTTTGGTCGTAGCAGGTTTGCTGGCAATGTCGGGCGGGGCGGGTGTGGGCTTAACAGCGCGCGTTCCGCCACAAGCGACTAAAAGTGCGCAACAAAGCAAAACAAAATACGTTTTAATTTTCATTTTGAAATTCTCAACTTGTGATTTTTTCCGAGACTGCTTTATCCTGAAGCAACGAGCTTCTTATGCGTTTGTATACTCATCAAAATACCAAAGCCTAGCAATAAGCTTACCATAGACGTGCCACCGTAACTAATCAGCGGTAAAGGCACGCCAACTACGGGCAATATGCCGCTGACCATGCCCATATTCACAAACGCATAAGTAAAAAAGGTAAGCGAAATGCTGCCGGCTAATAATCGCGCGAATGTGCTCTTGGCCTGTGCGGCAATCATCAGGCCTTCGCCAAATACTGCAAAAATAAAGTCTGTGGTGCGTTCAGGTAAAAAATCCAGCTGGGACTGAGAGCCGTTGAGCCAGCCTTTACCTGTCATGCCGCCAGAGCCCAGTGCAATGGTGGCCTGTATGGTGTGGTAACCCGCACCCAGCGGATCCTGTGATGGATCGATCAAGATTTCAATCCGTCTTCTTTGATAATCATGCAGCATTGACCAGAAGACGGGTGTAAGGGCACCAATGAGAATTCCTCCGCCGACTATAAACCGCCAGCTCAGGCCGGCTAAAAAAATCACAAAAAACCCGGATGCGCTGACTAGCAGAGCCGTTCCCAAATCTGGCTGTTTCATGATTAAAGCGACCGGAATCAACAGCAGCACGGCTGCCATGACAAAATCAATAACGCGTGGACTAGCTTCATGTCTGGAAAAAAACCAGGCCAGCATCATAGGAGCTGCGATGCGCATAATTTCTGAAGGCTGGATCTTGGTAATGCCCAGATCCAGCCAGCGCCGCGCGCCGTGGCTGATATCTCCAAACAACGCAACACAGATCAGCAAAATTACTCCCAATAGATAAACCGGCACGGCTACACGTTCAAGCAGTTGCGGCTGGATATTGGCGACCAGCCACATGATACTCAACGCGATAGCTATGTTGACCAGTTGCGCGCTGACACGTTCAAAGTTTTGTCCAGATGCGCTATACAGCACAAAAAGCCCCACTAATATCGTAAACAGCAAACAACCCATCAAAAATGAATCAATATGCTTGAACAAACCTTGTAACAATTGACTAATCATGGCGTTTCTCAGTCATAGGGTTCTTCCTCGGGTGCATTTTCAGCGGGCTTAAGTGGTGCAGCAGCCGTATTTCCATTGGGGGTTGCAGTATTTTGTGCTTCTGCGGAAGGTTCAGCCATCGGCAATTTCCCGAGTAAATAATAATCCATCACCTTGCGCGCAATCGGCCCTGCGGCCGAGCCACCGTGGCCACCATTTTCCACAATCACAGCCAGCGCGATTTTCGGGTCGTCTGCGGGAGCGTATGCAATAAATAAGGCGTGGTCACGGTGGCGCTCAAGGATGTTCTTTTCGATATATTTCTCGTTTTGTTTGATGCCCACCACTTGCGCCGTCCCGGTTTTTGCTGCAATGCTATAGCCCGCATTGGCGCCGACATTCACCGCCGTGCCCCCAGGCAGGGTAACGTCTATCATGCCGAGTTTAACAATCTCCAGATTTTTTTCGTCCACCGATATTTTGTCTGTTACCACAGCTTTGGTCAGGCTGGTTGCGCCAGTTTTAGCGTCCGTAATAGCCGAAACCAGACGCGGGCGCATGGTGACGCCTTTGTTGGCCAGAATGGCCGTGGCCTGGGCTAACTGCATTGGTGTTACTAGGGTATAACCCTGGCCGATTCCGGTAATGACCGTTTCGCCCATATACCAGGGTTGTTTGAAGCGGCGCATTTTCCACTCAGGCGTCGGCAACAGGCCGCCAATTTCGTTGGCGATATCGATGCCGCTTTTTTGGCCAAATCCGAAATGGCGCACGAAACTGGTTAATCTCTCAATGCCTAACTCCATCGCCAACCCGTAAAAGAAAGTGTCGCATGAAACGGTAATCGCACGACGCATGTCCACATTGCCATGGCCACCGGGCTTCCAGTCGCGATAGCGGTGCCTGCTGTTTGGCAGCGTAAAATAACCCGCATCGCTGATGCTAAAGGGCGGCTGGCGTTTGGCATTTTCTAATCCAGCCAATGCCACGAAAGGTTTGAATGTTGACCCCGGCGGGTACACGCCCCGCAAGGGCCGGTTAATCAAGGGTTTGTCCAATGAATTATTAAGTGCGTTCCAGTTTTCGAAATCAATGCCGTCCACAAATAAATTGGGGTCAAAAGTTGGCATGCTGGCAAAGGCCAGCACTTCACCGGTGCTCGGTTTAATGGCAACCAGTGCGCCTCTGCGCTCTCCAAAAGCGGTCTCGGCAATCTCCTGTAATTTGCCATCTATAGACAGGATGAGGTTGTTGCCTGGAATGGGCGCCTGGCTGGAAAGTATCCTGACGGCCCGGCCATCTGCATCGATTTCGACCTGCTGGAAGCCTGTAGTGCCGTGCAACACAGCTTCGTAGGACTGTTCTATACCGCTTTTGCCAATATGGTCAGATCCTTTGTAGTTGGAAAGGAGGTTGGCTTCTTCTAAATTTTTCAGATCTTTATCGTTGATGCGGCCGATATACCCTACGATGTGTGAGCCCTGCTTGCCTAAGGGATAGTGCCGAAACAGGCGCGATTTGAGTTCTACTCCGGGAAAGCGGTAACGGTTAACTGCGAATCTGGCGGCTTCAACCTCATTGAGGTGTGTACGGAGCAGAATGCTTTCGAAGTTATGGCTTTCGTTTTTCTGTTTATTAAAGCGCTTAAGATCGGTGGGGCTTACTTCTACTAACTTTGAGATATCAGAGATGGTGGCTGCTAAATCTTCCACTTTAGAAGGCGTGATCTCCAGGGTGTAAACAAAGAAATTATGCGCAAACACCACACCGTTTCTGTCGGAGATTAGGCCACGATTGGGTGTAATCGGCACAATGGAGATGCGATTATTTTCGGCCAATGTCTGGTAGTAGTCGTGGCGCTGGATTTGCAAATAATAAAAGCGGATTGCCAGCAAGCCAAATGCGATAAGTACCAGCAAACCAAGCACGCCAAGTCTCAGCTTGAAATTGTGCTGTTCGTTCTGGTAGTTTTTAAGTTCGCGACTGGATTTCATCAGCATTGGCAAAGGTTAAGGCGCTAGTTGGTCTTGGGACGTGTAAGCCCGCCAAACATTAATATCATGAATTGCCACAATAATAGGCCCGTGATGATGGGCCAGAAATAATGCCAGCCAGGATTTTCGTTGCCTTCAAACAGTTTAAGCAGCAGTATGACAACACGCTCGATCATGAGCAAAGCAAACACGTAGCCGACCAGTTGCCAGCTGTTAAACAAGACTAGTCGACGCTGATAGCTTAATGCAGCAAATGCGGTGATGCTGAAGCTTAAGGCATGCTGCCCCAATAAGCTGCCGGTAGCCAAGTCTACCAACAAGCCAGCAAACCAGGCAGTGCCTATATTACACAGATGGGGCGCACGCAAAAGCCAGTACAGGATGACTACCAGCATGAAATCCGGGCGGAAAATAACTCCCTGTCCAACCCAGGGAAAGAGCTGGCATAACATCGCAATCAACAAGCTCAGGTAAACGGCAACGGGGCTAGTGTGGCGCATTGGTTTTTGCCTTATTGTTACTGTCGTTGATATTGTCTTTTTTGCGTTCGGTAGTTTCCGCTGCGGCTGGTTGGGATGCGGCGCTTTCTTTTGCATCTGGCAATTGCAGCAATAAAAGTTGCAGGTGGTTGCTAACCCCGGCCACTGGCGTGCTGACAATTTTAGCGAATGGGGACTCAGGATTTTGCTGCACCTTTGTGACGATAGCAACGGCCAGGCCCGCCGGGTAAACGCCATCAATACCGGATGTCACTAGTTTATCACCCACCCTGATATCGACATTGGTAGGTAAATAGGGAATATCGAGCGTGTTATTGCCCTCGCCAAAGGCAATTGCGCGTAGCTGGTTGCGCTCGATCTGGATCGGAATAGAAAGTTCTTTATCGGTGATCAGGGTAACTTCGCTGGTGAAAGGATACACACGCGTCACCTGGCCGATGACGCCTTTGGAATCTACGACCGCCTGGCCCGCTTTGATATTGTGCTGACTGCCCCGATTGACGACAACGACATGTGTAAATGGGTCGCGCCCCATGTGCGAAATCTCTCCAAGCACGGCACTGGGCTGAATAGGGATGTTGCCGTTGAGCAAACTACGTAAATGCAGGTTTTCCGCCTGGATAGTGTCTAATCTCTGCAACTTGACCTGTTGCTCAAATGCCTGCTGCTTCAGGGCGTAATTTTCCTGTACCAGCTGATTATGCGCAGAAAAGTATTTCTTGATATCGCGATACCAATCGCTGGGGGCGTTGGCCATGACTTCCAGCGGATGCAGCGCCGCAATAAAGGCCTGCCGCACATGCGACAGGTAATTAAAGCGTGCGTCTATCGCCATAATACTGATAGAAAGCGCACAAAAAAATACTACGCGGGAAAATAGACTGGGTCCGCGAACGAAAAAAGCTGGAGTCTGTTGTGCTTCTAGTTTTTGATGAACGCCTTTAAGCATGCCAACGCGATAGAATGATTTTTTTGAATGAAAAAGGTTTATTCATACGCGAATACATTACCTAATTTATCCATTTCCTCTAAAGCACGGCCACAGCCGCGTGCGACGCAAGTGAGCGGGTCTTCGGCCACAATCACAGGCAAGCCGGTTTCTTCCATGAGCAATCTGTCCAGGTCACGCAACAGCGCGCCGCCGCCGGTCAGCACCATGCCTTTTTCGGCAATATCCGCGCCCAGTTCGGGCGGCGTTTGCTCCAGCGCAGACTTTACCGCACCCACAATTGCGTTGAGCGGTTCGGTCAAGGCTTCTAAGATCTCGTTGCTTGAAATAGTGAATTTACGTGGCAGGCCTTCAGCCAGGTTGCGGCCAGTGACTTCCATCTCCAACACTTCGGAGCCAGGGAAAGCAGAACCGATTTTCTTTTTGATGGCTTCGGCAGTCGGTTCAGAAATCTGCATGCCGTAGTTGCGGCGAATGTAGTCGATAATCGCCTGGTCAAATTTATCACCGCCAACGCGCTCGGATTTTGCATACACAATACCGCCCAGCGAGATCACGCCTACTTCAGTGGTGCCGCCGCCGATATCCACCACCATTGAACCTGTGGCTTCAGCCACGGGCATGTCCGCACCGATTGCCGCCGCCATCGGCTCCTCAATCAAAAACACCTGCTTTGCGCCTGCGCGCTCGGCAGATTCTTTAATCGCGCGGCGCTCTACCTGCGTTGATCCGACCGGCACGCAGATAATGATACGCGGGCTGGGTGAAAACCAGCGCGCGTCATGCACTTTGCGGATAAAAAATTTGAGCATTTGCTCGGTGACGGTAAAATCGGCTATCACGCCATCCTTCATGGGGCGAATGGCCTGAATGTTGGAAGGCGCACGGCCAAGCATGCCTTTGGCATCAGTACCTACGGCTAACAACACTTTTTTGCTGTTAGGCCCGCCTTCCAAACGAATGGCGACAACGGAAGGCTCGTCCAGTACGATGCCACGTCCGCGTGAGTAAATGAGGGTGTTGGCCGTGCCTAAATCAATGGCTAAATCATTCGAAAAATAACTATTTATGAAACCGAACATATTGTTTTATCCTGTGCTTTGAGCAAACGTTCGCAAGCCTTCACCAGCAACTCAGGGCTTGCCTTAAAATCAAGGTATAATAGCGTATATTGCAGCTAAAATTAAGATGCATTTACATATTGTTACAAACAAAGTTACAAACAAGTTAAATTGGTTTAGATAAAAATTTGAAAATTCGTCATGGCACTTAACATCACCGATATTAAACGCATTGCACACCTGGCGCGGCTCGAAATCAACGAACAGGAAGCCGCCGCAACACTTACTAAACTTTCCGGTATTTTAGGCTTGATTGAGCAGATGCAGGCGGTCGATACCACCGGCATCACGCCGATGTCGCACTCGCAGGACGTGGTGCAGCGCCTGCGCGAAGATGTGGTGACACAAACCAATCAGCGAGAGGCGTTTCAGAAAATTGCGCCCGTTCTGGGTAATGGTTCGGCTAAACAGGCGGTAGATGGCGGCCTGTATCTTGTGCCGCAGGTCATTGAGTAAGAAATAACATGATTAACAGTAGCCTAAAAACACTTAGCCAGATGCTGGCTAAAAAAGAGATTTCCAGCGTTGAAATGACGCAGACTTTTTTAAACCGCATCCATCAATTTAACCTAACGATCAATGCTTATATCGCACTGGATGAGGCTAAAACATTAGCGCAAGCCAAAGCGGCTGATGCACGCATTGCGGCAGGAAATACCGAGCCCCTAACCGGGATTCCGTTCGCGCAGAAGGATATTTTTTGTGCTAAAGGCTGGAAAACTACCTGCGGCTCAAAAATGCTGGAGAATTTTATCGCGCCCTATGATGCGCATGTGATTTCTCAATTTGATAATGCAGGCGCGGTGAATTTGGGCAAAACCAATATGGACGAATTCGCCATGGGTTCGTCGAATGAAACCAGTTATTTTGGAGGCGTAAAAAACCCTTGGGATTTTGACCGTGTGCCGGGCGGCAGCAGCGGCGGCAGCGCGGCTGCAGTGGCGGCAAGGCTTTGTGCGGCCGCAACAGGAACGGACACCGGCGGATCGATACGCCAGCCAGCCAGCCTTTGCGGCTTTACCGGGTTAAAACCGACCTATGGCTTGGTGTCACGCTACGGCATGATCGCGTTTGCGTCTTCACTCGATCAGGCCGGGCCGATGGCGAAAAGCGCCGAAGATTGCGCCATGATGCTGAACGTGATGGCGGGTTTTGATGAGCGTGACTCTACCAGCCTGAATCGCCCCAAAGAAGATTACACACGCGGCCTGGCGGGCATGTCAGGTGACAAGCCGCTCAAAGGTCTTAAAATAGGGTTGCCAAAGGAGTATTTTGCCGATGGCCTGGATGCCGGTGTGGCAAAAGTGGTGCAGGACGCGATTGCGGAATACAGAAAACTGGGCGCGGAAACGGTGGAAATTTCACTGCCCAACACCAAGCTTTCTATCCCGGTTTATTACGTACTCGCACCGGCTGAAGCCAGTTCTAACTTGTCACGCTACGATGGAGTGCGTTATGGGCACCGTGCCGCAGAATATACCGATTTAACGGATATGTACTGCAAGAGCCGCGCGGAAGGGTTTGGGGCAGAAGTGAAGCGGCGCATCCTCATCGGCACTTATGTGTTATGCGCTGGCTATTACGACGCCTATTACCTTAAAGCCCAGCAAATCCGTCATTTGATAGCGGATGACTTCAAGCAGGCGTTTAAGAAATGTGACATCATCATGGGGCCAACTGCGCCTTCCACCGCATTCAAAGCAGGTGAAAAAGCCGATGATCCTGTCGCCATGTATCTGCAGGATGTGTATACCATCGCAACCAATCTGGCCGGTTTGCCAGGCATGAGCATTCCGGCAGGCTTCGATAAAGGCTTGCCCGTAGGCTTGCAGTTGATGGGAAATTATTTTGATGAGGCGCGCATGCTTGATGTGGCGCATGCTTATCAGCAAGTGACAGATTGGCATATGCAAATGCCTGATTTAAAAGCGCCAGAAGGTTTGAAATAATATGGAATGGGAAGTCGTCATTGGGTTGGAAACGCATACCCAGTTAAAAACCAACACTAAAATATTCAGCGGTGCCAGCACGGCGTTTGGCGCGGAGCCTAACACCCAGGCCTGCGAAGTGAGCATCGCTTTGCCGGGCGTATTGCCTGTGCTGAACAAACAAGCCGTGGAATGTGCGATTAAATTCGGTTTGGCGGTGAATGCTGAAATTGCACCTCGCTCAGTGTTTGCGCGTAAAAATTATTTTTATCCGGATTTACCTAAAGGCTACCAAATCAGCCAGTATGAGTTACCAGTGGTGGGTAAAGGCGCGGTGACGATACAAGTACCAGCAGTGGGCAAAAATGCCGCGTATGAAAAAGTCATTCATATTACGCGCGCCCATCTGGAAGAAGATGCAGGCAAATCGGTGCACGGACTTTCTAATCAAAGCGTAGAAGGCATGAGTGGCATTGATCTCAACCGAGCAGGTACGCCGTTGCTGGAAATTGTGACTGAACCGGATATGCGCTCTGCAGCCGAAGCCGTGGCTTATGCCAAAAAGCTGCACGAGCTGGTGCAATGGATAGACATTTGCGACGGCAACATGCAGGAAGGTAGCTTCAGGTGTGATGTGAACGTGTCGGTACGCCCAAAAGGCACGGATAAACTTGGCACGCGGCGCGAGATTAAGAACCTCAACTCGTTCAAATTCATGCAGCAGGCTATCGAGTACGAGACACGCTGGCAAATCGAAACGCTGGAAGACGGCGGTACCATTCATCAGGCCACGGTACTGTTTAACCCGGATACAGGCGAAACGCGCGCCATGCGCAGCAAGGAGGAAGCGAACGATTACCGCTATTTCCCCGACCCTGATTTGTTACCGTTAGAGGTCACTGAAGCTGATAAAGCGCGCGTGAAAGCGGAAATGCCGGAGCTGCCGGAAGTGATGAAAGCGAGGTTTGAAGCGGAATACGGCTTGACCAGTTACGATGCGAGCACATTGACCTCAAGTCGTGATCTGGCAGATTATTTTGTAGCAACCGTCAACGCGGGTGCAGATGCCAAGCCTGCTGCGAACTGGGTGATGGGCAGCGTTTCAGCAAAATTGAATGCAGAAGATAAGCCAATCAGTGCTTCACCGGTGACGGCCTTGCAGTTGGCGCAACTGCTCAAGCGCATCAGTGACAACACGATTTCAAATAATGCTGCCAAGCAAGTGTTTGAGGCAATGTGGGCGGGCGAAGCTGATGTGGACGTGATTATTGAAAAACTTGGCCTCAAACAAGTTTCAGACAGTGGTGCAATTGAAGCGATGATTGATGAAGTGCTTGCCGCAAACCCAGCCATGGTGGCCGAGTTCAGGGCAGGTAAAGAAAAGGCATTTAACGCCCTGGTCGGTCAGGCCATGAAAGCATCAAAAGGCAAAGCCAACCCGGCGCAGGTGAATGAAATCTTGAAGAAAAAGCTGGCTAACTAATTCGCTTATTTTTTAGTTGGCTGGTCAGGTGTTACTGCGCCAGCAGCGGTCGGTGCCGCGGTGAGTGTGGCCTCTAGTGAGCCTGAGCCAACAGTAGGCTGTTTTAATGCGATAAATCTTTCTTTATCCTCTGCGTAGCGCTTCCGCGTGGCTTCCATGTTCAATTTACGTTGGGCCATTTGCTTGTCGATATTGGCCAACTCTAATTTTGACAGCCGTAATTCCTCACTCAAGTAAGGCGGCAGCGGCTTGTTGCGCGCGCGAAGACTTTGCGCAGTCTTGTTGTTGCGCGCAGCTCTGTTTTCGGTGCTTATTTTTTGCTGTGAAAGTGCCTGGATAGCAGCTAAATCAGTTTGTAAATTGCGGTCACGCGCCAAATCAATTTCTTCGGCATTGG
>JBGANY010000021.1:0-15911 GCA_044222005.1 Methylotenera sp. | reverse complement strand
TATACCGGCTCTTTGGCTTTGTTGAGCGATGCCGGCCACATGTTTTCAGATGTGGCGGCGCTTGGTCTGGCCTGGATGGCGGGCATTATCTCGAAAAAGCCCAATGTAGCGAGGCATGCATGCGGCGTCAGTTATGCCGAACTGGGCGTTTCAATCGTCAATGCACTTACCATGCTGGCGGTGATTTTCTATGTGGTAGCTGAAGCCATTTCAAGACTCAAGCATCCGCCCCTCGTGCAAGGCGCAGGTTTGACCATCATTGCGACACTTGGGCTTGTTGTAAATCTCATCGTCGCCAAGCAGTTGCATCATCAGGCGATACATCATGCCGAAACCCTGAATAACCGCGCTGCATTTTTGCATGTCATCGGCGATTTGCTGGGCTCTGTGGCGGCGGTGACTGCCGGTGTGATTATTTATTTTACGGGCTGGATGCCAATCGACCCCATTCTGTCGCTGCTTATTTCCATATTGCTGCTCGCGTTTACCTTAAACCTGATCCGCGACATATGGAACACCTCGCATGGCAAAGCCAGCTTAAATGGTCGCGGTCATGCACACTAGACCCTCCTTTGATATCGGCTGCCGTCAGTGCGCTCGGCTTGCCATGTTTTTAGATGACGTTAAAGTAAAAAATCCGACTTACTTCTGCAAACCCGTACCTCCATTTGGCGATAGCAATGCCAGATTAATCGTCGTCGGCCTTGCGCCAGGCATGCACGGTGCGAATCAGACCGGGCGGCCATTTACGGGCGATTACGCGGGGATTTTACTCTACGAAACCTTGCATCAATATGGTTTCGCCAGCAAGCCGCAATCGGTTTCAGCAAGTGACGACTTGCAACTCAACAACTGCCGCATCACCAATGCGGTGAAATGCCTGCCGCCTGAAAACAAGCCGCTGCCAGCGGAAATCACAACATGCAACCAGTTCTTAGCAGCAGAGTTACAACAATTGGCCCCCAATAGTGTCATATTGGCATTGGGCAATGTGGCGCACCTGGCGGTGCTGAAAGCGTTTGGATTAAAAATTAAAGACTGTAAGTTTGGTCACGCCGCACAGCACATACTTCCCAATGGGTTGATTTTGGTAGATAGTTACCATTGTAGCCGTTACAACACGCAAACCAAACGTCTTACGGAAGCGATGTTTCATGCAGTGTTTGAAATTATTAAAACCGAGCTGGAAGGGCGACAACTCACCGCGATAAATAATCAAATTGGCACGAGTTGTGAACCATACAAAAATTGAAAGGAAATTACTATGCCATACGTCAATATTAAACTTGCAGGCGAAGTCACTCGCGAGCAAAAAGCTAAAATCGCCAAAGAAATCACCGAGACTTTAGAGCGCGTTGCCAATAAACCTAAATCCTACACCTACATCACATTTGAAGAAGTAGCGTATGAGGATTGGGCGATAGGCGGACAGTTGTTGGATGAGTAAAGTTGCTTACAATAATTTTGCATTAAGTTTAAGCAGGGTTAACTTGAAACTATTAAGTAAAGTATTTTTATTGCTAAGTTTGCAAATATTTTTTAGCGTGGCATTTGCAAAAAACGCATGTCTAGATAAGCAATTAAAAATCGTAGCAATTGGTGATAGCATTACCCAAGGCGGAGGTAATCCCGATGAATATACTTATCGGTTGCCATTATCAAAATTACTTAAAGATGCTGGCTATGATGTGGATTTTATTGGGACGCAACATTCTGGACTAAATAAGTCTTTTAAATGGCCGACAGGTTTCGATAATGATCATGAAGGTTTTTATGGACAATCGGCATCGTTCGTAGCGCAGAAACTTAAAACTGATTTAATTAAGCTGCCAGCGCCAGATTTTGCATTAATTCATTTAGCTGGTTGTGGTTGTAATGCTGCCAATGTAATTCAGTCAGTGGTGATACCGATGAGATCAATTGTTTCGCAGTTGCGCAAGCGAAACCCTAAAGTGCATATTCTGATAAGTGAAATACACCTCAACACATTTCGGGTTAAGTATATTAGGTTCTATTTAAAACTGCTGGCCAAATACGAAAGTACTGCAACATCGCCTGTGATTACCGTGCCTGATTATGTAGGATGGACAAGCAGTGATACTCTTGATGGTATGCACCCATCATTGTCTGGTCAAGAGAAAATGGCAAAAGCATGGTTTAAAAATATTAATTCATTGTGTAGTTCAGACTAATCTGAACTTAAAATTGTTTAACAAGTAATTTTTATAGAAATGGTGTAGTGTACTGATATAAATTTGTCATATAGCCATTGAACTAGATATGTTAATGACCATTTCCCATTTTGATACAGCTTTTATTCAATACATCAATCAATTTGCGTACCATTCCAAGCTATTTGACAAATTGGTTGTATTGCTTTCTCACAATTACCTACCGAAAGGCGGAGTGTTTGTGTTGTTGATCAGTTGGGGTTGGTTTAAAGTGGATGAAAGACAGGCTCTCAATCGCAATCTGATAGTGACCACATTTTTTAGTAGTCTTATTGCTGAGTTCGTTACAAGAGTTATATCAATATTGGCTCCTTTTCGCTTCCGGCCTGAACAAGATCAGAACCTGAACTTTATATTACCGTATAACGCTACACCCGGAATAATGGACGGGTGGAGTTCTTTTCCAAGCGATCACGCTGCACTGTTTTTTGCTTTGTCGACAGGACTGTTATTTATATCAAGAAAAGTCGGAATATTTGCGTTCCTTTACACCGTTATATTTATTGCTTTGCCAAGAACATACATGGGGCTGCATTACCCAAGCGACCTTATCGCGGGCGCGCTCATAGGTATTGCTAGCGCAGTTTGTGCGAATGTATACATGAGTCGTTCAAACATAGTCCGATTCGCGACACAGTTGGCAGACTCACATCCTGAATATTTTTACCCTGTATTTGTGCTGTCTTGGTGCCAAGTTTATGAGTTGTTTTGGAGTTCCAGAGAGCTGGTATCAAGAATTCCCGGTTTTATGAAAGGGGTGCTAGCTTATATTTACGGTGCCTAAAGAGTGGCTAAGGCTCGCTATTCATCAAGAAATCCAGAACAGCTTGTCTTGAAGCTTTAAAGTTGTGTAATGTTCGACCCCAAACCCATCTTAAAAAATCTGCCTAATCTGCCGGGCGTGTATCGCATGGTTAACGCCACGGACGAGGTGATTTACGTCGGCAAGGCGAAAGACCTCAAAAAGCGCGTTTCATCATACTTTAATAAAAACTTGCCCAGCCCACGCACGCGGATGATGGTGAGTAATATCGTCAAAATCGAGACCACGGTGACCCACAACGAGGCGGAGGCTTTGCTGCTGGAAAACAACTTGATTAAAGGCTTGATGCCGCGTTACAACGTGTTGTTTCGCGACGATAAGTCATACCCTTACATCACGCTTACAGGCGATGAGTTTCCGCGTTTGGCATTTCACCGTGGCGCGCAGCGCAAGGGCAATCAGTATTTTGGGCCTTTCCCAAATGCTGTGGCGGTGCGTGAGAGCATTCAGTTGTTGCAAAAAGTGTTTAAGCTCCGCACCTGCGAAAACACTGTATTTGCCAATCGCTCGCGCCCATGTCTGCAGTACCAGATCGAACGCTGCACGGCGCCTTGCGTGGGTTATATTACACCGGAGGATTATGCGCATGATGTGCATCATGCCGCGATGTTTCTGGAAGGCAAAACCAACGAAGTGCTGAATGCGTTGGGCGATAAAATGAATACGGCGGCGGCGAATCAGGAATATGAGCTCGCGGTAGTGTTTCGTGACCGCATGCAGGCGCTGCGCCAGGTACAGGCTAAACAGTTTGTGAGTGATTTTAGTGTCTCGGACGCAGATGTAATCGCCTGTGCCGAGGTGCAGGGGCAGCACTGCATTAACTTGGTGATGATACGCGGCGGACGGCATTTGGGCGATAAAAGCTTTTTCCCAAAAAATGCGCAAGACGCAACATTGACCGAAACAGTAGAAGCATTTTTGACGCAACATTATGTGGCACAAAACACACCGCCGATGATCGTATGCGGTGCCGAGGTTGATGCCAAGAGCTTTGAGCAGGCGTTCAGCGAACAATCCGGCCGCAAGATTAAAATTATTACCAACGCGTTTGGCGACAAGCGTGTTTGGCTGAAAATGGCACAAACCAATGCTGAGTTGGCATTAACGCAAAAACAGGCCGCAGCCAGCAACCAGGAGGCGCGCTTGAGCGCATTGCGCGAGGCGTTGAATTTGCCCGAAACTACTGAGCGCATCGAATGCTTTGATATTAGCCACACCATGGGTGAGGCGACCGTGGCGAGCTGTGTGGTGTTTGATAAAGGAAATATGCAAAATAGCGAATATCGCCGTTACAACATCACAGGCATCACGCCAGGCGATGATTACGCGGCCATGCGCGATGTGCTGACGCGGCGTTACAAAAAAGTCGCAGCGGGCGAGGGTAAACGGCCGGACTTGGTGTTTATTGACGGCGGCAAAGGCCAATTGGGCGTGGCAATCGAGGTGATGCAGGAAGTCGGGTTGGAAGACATTCTGCTGGTCGGCATCGCCAAAGGCGAAGAACGCAAGCCAGGGCTGGAAACCATGATTTTTTCCGACACGGGCGAAATGCTGAATCTGGAAAAAGACAATCCCGGCTTGCATTTGTTGCAGCAGATTCGCGATGAAGCGCACCGCTTCGCTATCACCGGACACCGCGCCAAGCGCGCTAAAGCACGCATGCATTCGAGCCTGGAAGATATAGACGGCATAGGCGCAAAAAGACGCAAGGCCTTGCTGACACGCTTTGGTGGATTGGAAGGGGTAAAAGATGCTAGCATAGATGAAATCGCCCAAGTCGAAGGCGTGAGCAAAGCTTTAGCTGAAAAAATTTACGGAGAGTTTCATTAGTGGAGTGCCGCGTTAAATGAAGTTGAATATCCCGACCATGCTCACATGGCTACGTATTTTGCTGATTCCCATATTTGTAGGCGCATTTTACTGGCCTGAAAACCTGCACAAATTAAGCGCTATGCCATCGCATGCGGTCAATATTTTTGTCACCATAGTATTTGCGATTGCCTCGTTTACCGATTGGCTGGATGGTTATTTGGCCAGGCGTTGGCATCAAACCTCGGCATTCGGCGCGTTTCTAGATCCGGTAGCCGATAAGCTCATGGTGGCGGCAGCGCTTATTGTACTGGTAGAGTTTGGGCGCGTGGGGGCGATAGTTTCTTTGATCATCATAGGTCGTGAAATTGCAGTGAGCGCCTTACGCGAATGGATGGCGGGTGATGGAGAGGGCGGTAGCATGGCGGTTGCGATGATAGGCAAAGTTAAAACCTCCGCACAAATGCTTGCCATATTGTTTTTGTTATATTGGGATAATATTCATTTGGGTAATATGGGCATTTTTCCAACCCAGATTGTCGGACATAGACTGATAGAGATAGCCGCATTTTTAACATTGCTATCAATGGGTTATTACTTAAAAATGGCTTGGCCGAAAATCAAAGCCAAATAAATATGCGATAAAGTGAGCTAATTGGTCTTGACAGTATTCTGAAAATCGCTAAAATGCTCGCTTCTTAACGCGGGAATAGCTCAGCTGGTAGAGCGCAACCTTGCCAAGGTTGAGGTCGCGAGTTCGAGCCTCGTTTCCCGCTCCAGTATTACCAACGGCGAATGCAATCATGCTTTCGCCGTTTTAGTTTAAGCAGCTTGTTTAATTGGCCTCTTTACAATTAAACATGAATGGCGCGATAGCAAAGCGGTTATGCCGCGGCCTGCAAAGCCGTTTAGGCCGGTTCGACTCCGGCTCGCGCCTCCAATCTCCAGAATTCCCAAAGAAATATTGCGCTATTTGGCATAAAGCTTGCTAGAAACGTGTCGTAATGTACTGTAATACATTGTAGTTATTGCTAAATGTTGATACATTACATTAAATGACAATTTAAATAAGTTGCAGTAATGAGCTTAGATAAAATAAGCCCAGAAAATATAACTTTGGAAAATAAAGCGCAGCTGAATATTGAACGGGGAAGCCCTGAGTTGGCACAGCTAACCGAAAACCAACCCAACGCGAGTGATTCGCTATTGGGTTGTTTGTTATTAGCCTGCCGCACCCACCAGGTGACTACGACCAAAGATGCGCTCATTGCGGGTTTGCCGTTGCGTGAAGGCAGAATGACCCCCGCACTGTTCAAACGGGCCGCTGAGCGGGCCAATCTTGCTGTTACCACCTTAAAAAAACCGCTTCATCAGATTCGTACAGAATTTTTGCCCGTCATCCTGTTGTTAAAAGATGACGAAGCCTGCATGCTAACCGGAGTTGATGAGGATACCAAAACTGTAAGCGTGATCTATCCTGAACTGGGTGACGCCGAGGTGGTTGTGCCATTGGATGAGATGATGGCACAGTATTCCGGCTACCTGATCGTGGCAAAACCCAAGTATGTCTTTGATAAGCGCGCTCCCGCTGTGGGCAAAGTGCGTTTGAAGCATTGGTTCTGGGGCACTTTGGCTGAGAATAAACGTATCTACCGCGACGTGATGGTGGCAGCGTTCCTGGTTAACATATTCGCACTCGCCATGCCGATGTTTACCATGAACATTTATGACAGAGTAGTGCCAAACCGCGCGATAGAAACGCTATGGGTGATGGCGATTGGTGTTTCGATTATTGTGATCGGCGATTTGATTTTGCGTACCATGCGCGGCTATTTTCTCGATTGGGCCAGCGCGCGCATCGATGTAAAGCTTAGCGCGCGGATTATGGAGCAGGTATTAGGTACGCGTCTGGAGCTGCGCTCGAATTCCGTGGGCTCCCTAGCCAATAATTTGCGCTCGTTCGAAAGCGTACGGGATTTCATCACTTCTGCCACAGTGACGACATTGATTGATGTGCCGTTCGGGTTGACCTTTATTGTTGTAATCGCGTGGATATCCTGGCCAATGGTGATTCCTGTCATTATCGGCGGCATTATCATGCTGATGTATGCGTTTAGCGTGCAAACCAAAATGCATGAGCTGTCAGAAACCATGTTTCGTGCGGGCGCGCAACGCAACGCAACGCTTATCGAAAGTTTAGTGGGTCTGGAAACCGTCAAGGCACTTGGTGTTGAAGGGGCCATGCAGCGCAAATGGGAGCATACCGCGAGTTTTCTAACCGTGGTGGGCAGCAAACTGCGTTTGCTTTCACAATCGATCAATAACGGCTCTAACGCCATTCAGCAGATCACCACCGTTGCGCTGGTGTTATTGGGCGTGTATCTGGTGACCAACGGCGACCTGACCATGGGCGGCCTGATTGCCAGTACTATGCTGGCCTCACGCGCCTTGGCGCCTATTTCGCAAACGGCCGGCTTGTTGACGCAATATCATACGGCGTCGACATCGCTGCAATCGCTGGACGAAATTATGCACAAGCCAGTGGAACGGCCGCTGGATTCCAGCTTTTTATCACGCCCTACATTTAAAGGCGATATCGAGTTCAGGGAAGTCAGTTTTAACTATCCTGGCGCTGAAGAAAGCGCATTGACCAAGGTTTCGTTCAAGATTAAAGCAGGCGAACATGTGGCATTGCTGGGGCGCATGGGCTCGGGCAAGACGACAATACATAAACTGATCCTTGGGCTTTATCAGCCGACTCAAGGTTCGATATTGATTGATGGTGTCGATATCCGCCAGATTGACCCGGCTGAACTTCGCCGCTGCGTGGGTTATGTGCAGCAGGACACACATCTGTTTTATGGAACGATGCGGGACAATTTGACGATTGCCTCACCCCATGCGGACGATGCGGCTGTGCTAGCCGCGGCACATGCAGGCGGCATCGACGATTATATCAACAGCCATCCTAAAGGCTTTGATCTTTTGGTGGGTGAGCGCGGCGAAACCCTTTCTGGTGGTCAGAAGCAGGGTGTTGGTATTGCGCGTGCGCTGATTGGCAAGCCAAGCATCATTTTGCTAGATGAACCGACCAGCGCCATGGACCACTCCGGTGAGGACGCGGTAAAAAGCCGATTGCAGGAAGCTTCACATGGCAAAACGGTGGTGCTGATTTCGCACCGCTCAGGACTGTTTGATCTGGTGAATCGGATAATTGTGGTGGATTCTGGCCGGGTGGTGGCCGATGGCGCGAAAGACCAGGTAATTGAAGCGTTGCGCAGTGGCAAGATCGCCAAGGCGCTGTAGGCAGAGCATGATATGAGTGAAGGGTTATTCAAAAAAATTGGCGCCTTTAATGACTTCCTTAAAAGTCAAACGTGGCTCACCAAGCCGATCTATTACATGGTAGACCGCGCTGTCCCTACGGAGAGTCGTGATGATCTTGCCTGGCAAGAAGAAGCGGATCTGGCGATTTTAGAGCAAGCGCCGCTTAAAGCGAGAAAGCTTTTATATGGCATTCTTGCCATATTAGCGGTTGCGCTGTTGTGGGCATGCTTTGCCAAAGTGGATGAAGTCACACGTGGGGAGGGCAGAGTGATCCCTTTAAGCCAGGTGCAGATCATTCAGTCGCTGGATGGTGGCATCGTGTCCGAGATTTTAATTAAAGAAGGCGACGTAGTAAAAATCGGCACGCCCTTGATTAAAATTGACGAAACGCGCGTGGCGTCATCCTTACGCGAAAACAAAGGCCAATACCTGGCCTTGCTGGCCAAGCAGGCACGTCTAAGCGCCTTGGCAATGGGTGGCGCGTTTAATCCGCCGGCAGAAGTTAAAACAGAAACCCCTCAGGTGTATGAGCAGGAATATGCGTTATACAATGCCAGCCGCGAAGAGCTGGCTTCAATTGTGAATATCGCGCGCGACCAGATGGAACAGCGTGAAAAAGAGCTGCTTGAACTCCAGTCTAAGAAAGAGTTTGCCGAGAAAACCCATGAATCTGCCAACAAAGAACTGGCCGCCAATAAGCCATTATTAGCCAGCGGTGCGGTTTCCGAGATTGATATTCTAAAACTGGAACGCGAAGCCACCAGAGCCAGAGGCGAGATTGAGCAGGCCAAAGCGCAAATTAGCCGCGTGCAAACCAGCATTAGCGAAGCCAGGCGCAAAATCACCGAGTCGGAACAGAGCTTCCGCAGCAAGGTGCGTACCGAGCTAAACGACACCACAGCGAAGCTCAACAGCCTCACCGAAACCAGTGTGGCTTTGTCTGACAAGGTGAAACAGGCAACGTTAAAATCCCCCGTCAATGGCAAAGTGAGCCGCCTTTTTTTCAATACTGTCGGTGGGGTGATTCAGCCGGGCAAAGAAGTATTGGAGCTTGTGCCGACCGATGACACCCTGGTGATTGAAACCAAAGTGCAGATTAAAGACATTGCGTTTCTGCGCCCGAAGCAACCGGCCGTTGTGAAACTGACGGCTTACGACTACACCATTTATGGCACGCTGGATGCAGTGGTGGAGAGCATTGCAGCCAACTCGACCGTGGATGACAAAGGCAACGCTTATTATCTGGTGCGTGTGCGTACTTTGCAGACCAGTATCGGACAGGGTTTGCCGATTATTCCCGGCATGGTGGCACAGGTAGATATTCTGACCGGCAAAAAAACCATACTGTCATATTTGCTGAAACCCGTGCTTAAGGCCAAGTCTTACGCTTTTAGCGAGAGATAGCGGGTGAAAGAGGTTTGATGCAGGATATTTTCATTTCACCATTAACTACAAGCTTAATCAGCTGGTCTGAGGCTTTTCCTAAGGCTAAATTAACTAGCGATTTGAAACTGGCCAAGTCGCAAAAAGACGAAGCGATTCTATTCTGGCTGCACATGAATGAGGACAGGCAGCAATGGCTGACCAATACGATTGCGCTTATCCAGTCGCATTATAAAAATGCAAAAATCATTGTCCTGGCGAATGCGCCGGTGCAGGCAGAAGCGCTGTATGCGCTAAGCTTGGGTGCGGTCGGCTACTGCCATGCGTATTCTGCGCCGGAGATATTAAAGGAAATCAAGACAGTAATCAGCCATGGTGGTTTGTGGCTGGGAAACGAGCTGTTGAAGCGACTGATTGAAGTTTCGGCAAAGCTGGTAGGCAACCAGCCCAAACAGGTAGAAACTTTGCTGGCCCAGTTAACCAGACGGCAGAAAGATGTGGCGATGGAAGCCGCGAAAGGTTTGAGCAACAAAGAAATAGCGCGGATTCTAGACATCTCGGAACGAACAGTTAAAGCGCATCTTGCTGCCACTTTCGAGTGCTTGAAAGTGAAGGACAGATTGCAGCTGGCGTTGATGCTGAACAGTAACTACCGCCACTAAATCTTTCCCTAGTTTGCTTGCTGGAATTTAACGCCCGGCCCTGTTAAACCATCAATGCCAATTTCCTTCAGCGATTCAATTTCATCGTCGTTGTTCACGCCTTCAGCAATCGCTCGCACGCCTATGGAATGCGCGACCATGCACAAGCCCCGTAGGAGGGTTTTGTTGGTTTCATTGCTATTGATGCCGCGAACAATGGAGGCATCAAATTTAATATAATCCAGGCCAATATCGTGCAGTTCGCCCAAGCGGGAAATTCTCAGGCCAACGTGCTCAACCCCTACATGACAGCCCACGGCTTTTAGTTTGCTGCAGAAATGTTTGAATTCATTCAGATGTTCAAACGCTGCGATTTCTGGCACTTCAAAGCTCAACAAAGATGGATGTTGCAGATGCTGCTTGACCAGCTTAGCGGCTTTTTGAATATATTTACGGTCGCACATTGCGCTCGAAGAAACATTCAGGCACATCGGGCTGGCGCCTTGCGCCAATAACAGTATGGCCGTTTCCAGAACCAGCTCGTCGATGGTTTTAATCAGGTTGAGTTGCGTAGCCCAGTTAATGAATTCGCCCGCGCTATGCCATTTTCCGCCAGGTTCCAATTGAAGCCTTACCGGGCTTTCGTTGTGGATCAGCGTGCCTTCGGTAGTGATTACCGGATAGTGCCCGAGTTTGATGCGTTTTTTTGAAAGCGCGTCATTGAGCGACGTTTCCCATTCCACCAGATAGTGGCTTTCTGTTACCGCAATACTGCTGGCGTTGATCACACGCAGGTAATTTTCTTCACTTAAGCTGGAAAGATTCAGGATGAATTCAAGCACTTTAAACAGTGAAGCGGTCTCATCCATTTTTCTGGCTTTTGTAGTCACCACCAAAAAACGCGCAGTCAATTCAGCGTTATCAATTTCGGCTGCCTGGGTGACCGCATCTTTCAACTGGTTGGCAAGCGCGAATTCATCTGTGGTTTGCTTGCAGAATACAGCAAACTCGGTTCCGCTTAGTCTGCCGGAGATAAGGGAAGTATTCTTTTCGCATTCTGATTCCAGCGCGCTGCTGATACGCCTTAGCAGTGCATTGGCCTGCGGATAGCCCATGGCTTCATCCAGTTGTGCCAGATTCGATAGCCTGAATATCACCAAAGCACCTTCATTGAATTCGTCATGGCCGAGGTTAGTCTCCATGGTATTCACGAAGTAATCACGGTTCATCAGTCCCGTAACATCGTCGTAGTTGATTTTGTAGCGCAGTTCTTCCAGGCGTGCAGATTCTTTGGTCACCGTTGCCTTGATTCGATTGGAAAGGTTGTTCATCTCGCGTACCACCGCCTTAAACTCCAGCGTTTTGGGTTCATCAATGGTAATGAATCTATCTTCACCAATTGCTTTTGCCTGGCTGACGACTTCATCGAGGGGGCTAAGGATTTTGCGCAGGATTTTTCCACCTGCATAGCAGGCCAGCAGGCCGATCAGAAACGTCCATAATGCAATCAGCAACGTGGCATCCCAAAGCTTATCATAGGCAAAGTTGACATCGCTTTCTAACGCAAGCGAGCCATACTGCGCCCAGCCATCCTGCACGTTGGCCACGCCTGCCAGCACTTTAATTGGGATAAGCTTGGTGAACCATCTGGGCGCTTTGGTCTGGCTGTTGGCGTTGACACGCTCGCTGATCAATTTACCATCCGGGTCAAACAGGCCGATGTAGCGATAGTGGCCGGAATCAAATTGTGCCGATAATAATAGATCCAGCGTAACAGGGTCTTTTTTCAATTGCGACATGGACAGCGCAAGTGAAGTGACGTTGTCAATATTCTTTGTTTGCAGCTGTTCTTCCAGATAATTTTTGCTCGATAGCGTGCTTAAGACAAAGCTGCCGCTGGACGCCAAAGTAACTGTAAACAATATCGCTAGCCAAAGTTGCTTAATAAGAGACATATTGTTGAGTGACATATCAATTCCTTACTTTCAATTATTTATCCCATCCATCTGAATACGCATTAAAACATCACGCCATCGGGACAGATGTGATGTCGAGTCGCCTTTAGATTGGCTACTGGAGCCCACCCACAGGCCTTTGTCGTTAAAGCTGAAAATGGGGGTTAAATCTTTTCTGTTAGATGATGGCATAATTTCTGGCACTAAACTATCTAAAATCAATGGTTCGGATTGCGGCGTCGCATAGTAGCCAAGTACCATATGGGCTAGTACAACTCGTTGATCCTGCCGCAAGATTTCTGCTCTAACGTAGGTAAGCCGCAGTTTTTCGTTAGGCACTTTGAGGATTTTAAGGAAAGTATATTTGGCAATGCTGTAGTCTTCGCAATCACCGGCTTGGCGGCCGATGGATTCTAATGGCGTTGCCCAGTAGTCTGATTTTCCCCACAGATCGATATCTTCAGCAAAGTTAATGTTACGGTTAAAAAAATCGTTTATTTGTCGGAGTTTTTCTGCTTCAGGCGCAGATTTTAAAGATGTCATTAACTCTTGAAGTTCCAGGGTGTTTTTATAGGCCTCTTCACCGTACCGTAGTTTGGCTAAGCTACTGAATTTGCTGAAATCATAGCCAGCCGCGTAAATGCCGGTAAAGCAGATTAACAGCATCACGAAAGAAATGATGCTGTTGATATGCTTTGAAAAAGTTAATTGTTTTTTGAAACCTGAAATAATGCGTGCCCCAAGCTATCAAACCCAAGTTATCAAATCTATAAAGAATTGAGAAAAGCATCCGTAAATAAATGGACGATCTCCGTGATTATCAGCTTTTAAGGGGCAGTCACATCTATGAATAAAGATGGTTTTTGTAGTGCATTTCCCAAGACATGTGCGCTTTGGCATATTGGCCATTGGTACAATGGTTTTTTACCCGAATAGCGTATTTAATGCGATTGTAGAAAAAGGCATTTAACCAGCATTGAATTTTTTGAATCAGGACATCAACATGGCATTAATCGGCAAAGTAGTCGCACTGACAGGTACTGCATACCTCATTACAGATAATGGCGCTAAGCGTGAGCTTCAGCTTGGCGATACTGTACAGACCAGCGACACCATACAGACTACACCGGGTGCCGATGTCGAGCTTGAGCTGGCCAATGGCCGCCCTATGCATATTGGCCCGGATCAGTTGGTTGCCTTTACCGAAGACCTGACCAATGCGTTGGGTTTTGACAGCCTTGATGGGTCGGTGAATCTTGCCACCATAGAAACCGTGATTAAGGCGATTGAAAGCGGTAAAGATGTGAATGAAGTCTTGGAAGAAACCACTGCTGGTGGCAATGGCTTGATGACGATACGCGGCTTCGATTTTGTTGCCTTGCTGAGAATTAATGATGTGCTTAATCAGTTTGGCTTCCAATACGACTTTAATTTTAGGGCCAACATACAAGATCAGCCAATTAATGGCCGTCTGTTAGAAAACGGTGATCTGGATGACAATAAGGGTGCAGGTGGTAGCGGCAGTGGTAGTGGTAGTGTTACCCCCGTTGTTAGCAGTATTTCATCCGACACTCGGGTCGAAGGCGCCAGCCTGATCCACACGGTTACCTTAAGCAGCGCCACCAGCAGCGCTACTACCTATGCTTTTGCGCTTGGCGGCGGCACAGCCACTTCTGGCGCCGACTATACGGCAACACCGACCTTCAGTAACGGCGTGACCCTGAGTGGCGGCGTTCTCACGGTGCCGGCTGGCGTCACTAGCTTCACCGTGACAGTGCCGACCGCGCTCGATACCATTGACGAAGGCGCAGCCGAGACCTACAACATCTCGGTTGGCGGCACCAGCGCCGTGGGCACCATCACTGATGATGACAACGCCCCGACCATCACCTCAGTAGAGCCAGGCGCAGCCGGCGCTGGCGATGACGCAGTGCCAGAAGGCACTAACCTGGTATACACCGTCACGTTGAGCAACCCGAGCAGCACGCCTGTCACTTATCCATTCAGCTTAGGTGGCGGCACTGCTTCTGCTGGCGATATTGGTGCTCCAGTGTTTGGCCCGGGGGTTACAAATAATGGTGACGGCACTATTACTGTGGCGCCTGGAGTGACCAGTTTTACCGTTACGGTGCCAACTACACAAGACACAACAGACGAGCCGGATGAAACTGTACCACTCACCATCGGTGGTGTCACAGGCACAGGTACTATCACAGATGACGATGCGGCACCTAGCCTGAGTATTAACGATGTCACGGTTAACGAGGCGGCGGGCACTATCACTTTTACCGTGACGTTGTCAGCAGTATCTGCTCAGACTGTCAGCGTTGGCTACAGCACTACGGATGGCAGCGCAACCAATCCTGCTGATTATGCTGCAGGAATCAGCCCTTTAGCCGGCACACTCACTTTTGCACCAGGTGTTACAACACAAACCATCACGCTCAACATCAATAATGACAACGTGTTTGAAGGTGCTGAAACCTTTAATGTCAATCTCTCAGGCGCAACCAATGCCAGTATTGCAGACGGCCTAGGCATAGGTACAATCAAGGACGATGGCACAGGTGCTGGAGGCTCGGATGACGATACGCCAAGCCTCTCAGTAGTAGCTTCTGCACCGCTTGTCGAAGGCGGGATGGCTGTCTTTACTGTTTCGCTTTCCAACACAAGCACGAGCCCTGTTGTATTTACCCCCAGTTTGGCATCAGGCACGGCAACGATAGGCACCGACACCAGTTCGCCGGCCGCATTAGAGTTTTTCAATGGCACAGTATGGGCGCCAGTAATAGGCAATGTCACGATCCCTGCAGGCGCCAGTTCAATACAGCTGCGTATTGCTACTACTGATGATGCGACTTCAGAAAGCAATGAAACTTTTAGCTTAACGGCCACCCCTGTCAGCGGAGCAGCTCCTGTTGCAGCCGCTGCAACAGCAACGATTATCGATAATGATGGCACCCCTCAATTCGCAATCGATGATGTTACTGTGAATGAGGCAGCAGGCACTATCACCTTCACGGTTAGTTTGTCTAACCCCGCAGCCGGTACCGTAACTGTTGACTACAATACGGTCGCCAATACTGCAACCGCTGCAGATTATGCGGCAGGTATTAATGCACTGGCAGGAACCTTGAGTTTTGCTTCTGGTGTATTGTCACAGACAATTACACTAAATATTATTGACGATGGGCTGGTCGAGGCGTTAGAAACTTTCAGTGTTATTTTGTCTAACCCTTCTGTAGGTGCCGTTATCGCAGTTAACTCAGGAACAGGTACTATTATCGACAATGATGCGCCGCCGGTCCCGACCATCACGCTCAGCGCCAACATCACCGCCGATGACGTGATCAACATCGCCGAAGCCGGCGGCAACGTGGCCATTACCGGCACGGTCGGCGGCGACGCCAAGGTCGGCGACACCGTGACGTTAACCATCAACAGCACGGCGTACACAGGATTAGTCGCGGCCGGTTTCAGCTTCAGCATCCCGGTGCCGGGCGCCGCCCTGGTCGCCGATGCCGACAAAGTGATCGACGCCTCCATCACCACCCTGGACGCGGCCGGCAACGCCGGCACCGCCACTGACACCGAAAGCTACACGGTTGACGCGGCCGCACCGAGCCTGACGGTCGATATTGTAGACACGAGCCTGAACAATGCGGACACCAGCTCTGTGGTGACCTTCACCTTCAGTGAAGCGCCGGTTGGCTTTACGGCAGCGGACATCACCGCAGTGGGC